>PEAM01000047.1 GCA_002753565.1 Magnetococcales bacterium
CGGAACGTGTCAATGAAAATGAGACACTCGTTTCTGAAATTTAATGTCGAATCCCGAGTGTCTAAGGAATCGGCATTCCGCCCTTTGGGCGGGGGTTTTTAAGGCATAGCAGGATCTATCATCCGGCATGCCTGACTGAAGGCGGCATGTGGGTGCGGAGGGGTCGCCTCCGCACCCTGGCTCACCGTCTTGATGAGTCCTGACCGGGTTATCCCTCGGCAGGTTGCTCCCCAGCAGAGCCCGCTTTCGTTTCACCCAGCGCCTCTGATCCTATACCAGTACTCTCGTTCACCGATACGGTCGTGGATTCCGTCGCCTCTGGTGGATTGATCCAGACCGCTTTTGGAGGGCTTTCTGGAATTGGACGCCTGCCTTTGAATCGCTTTGGATGGGCTGCAAAGGCCGCATCCAAAGCGTCAGAGCGCCGCTGGATGATCTGGTCGGCCTCTCCGTAATGGAGCATCTCTGGGGTGAGCATGGCGATCCCCGAGTGTCTGTGCTCCCCATTGTACCAGGCAAAGAATACCCGGCAATGGGCGCGTGCATCCTCAATGGAGCCAAAGCGTTCTGGAAAGTCTGGCCGGTATTTCAACGTCTTGAACGACGATTCTGAAAAGGGATTATCGTTGGAGACGTAAGGCCGACTGTGACTCTTGGTCACGCCCATGTCAGCCAGGAGCAGCGCTACCGGCTTTGACTTCATGCTTGATCCTCGGTCCGAGTGGATCGTGAGCTGATCCTGCTGGATGCCCTGCTTGGTGCAACTTTCTGAAATCAACTGCGTAGCCAATTCGGAGGACTCCCTTGGAGCGACTATCCAGCCCACCACCAGGCGGCTGAAAATGTCCAGGATGACGTATAGGTGGAAGTACGTCCACTTGACTGGCCCTTTCAGCTTGGTAATGTCCCAGCTCCACACTTGGTTTGGCCCGGTCGCCAGCAACTCCGGCTTGGCGTACTTTGGATGACGCTTCTGGTTGCGCCGCTCCCGGACCTCGCCTTCCCCGGCAAGTATCCGATACATGGTTCGCACCGAGCACAGGTAGCGCCCCTCTTCCAGAAGGATGGCATGAATCGCCGCTGGGGCTTGATCCATAAACCGGTCGGAGCGCAGTATTTCCAGTACTTCCCGACGTTCCATCTCCGTCAGTGACAAAGGCGGTTCAGGGCGGGCTGTCATCTCCTTGGGGGATTCCCGCCGCCGCTTATCCCGATAAAACCGGGACCGGTTCAGCCCCAGAGCCGCGCAGGCAGGTTGTATCCCCACGACGCTGCCCAGGCTCGTCGCCGCTTCCATCAGGTTTTCGTCCTGCTTTCCTCCGGTTCCAGGGCTATTCCCAGAAGTTCCGAGACTTTTTTTTGGAAATCTATGATCGCCTCCGCCTTCTCCAGCTTTTGGCGCAGGCGCTGATTTTCCCGCTCCTGGGCGGCTAATTGTCTGGCAAGCGGGTTGACAGGTTCCTTCCGTGGACCTCGCTTGCGCGGGGACAGCCCTGTCAGAACACCTGTCTCCCGTTGTCGCCTCCATGTGGTCAAATGCGAGGAATGCAGCCCCTCACGGCGCAACAGGGATCCAACTTCCCCCGGCAGCGTGCACTGATCGGCCTTTTCCAAAATCCGGCGTTTGTAGGCGGCTGAAAATGTCCTGCGGCGCGCCTTCTCCGTAGCTTCGGGATCAGGACGTTTTCCAGCCGGTGCTACCATTTCTTCTGTCTTGGCATCCATCTGTTTTCACCTCTCCGCCCTACACTAAACTATCAAGGGGTCGGTGTCTCGTTCACATTGGCACAGAGGGTTGTCGGTATAGTTGTCGTAGTCAGAATGAGATTGGTGGCGATGTACGGTGAGTGAAGGAGGTTCAGTTTTCTTCTGGATCGTCCGCATTACTCCGAACCCTCCAGAAAAGTGATCAACGAACTGGCCCGAGTCAGTTCCGGCTCGTCCTTTCCAAGTTTTTTTTCGAGATCAGAAATTTTTCCGCGCGCATTTTCAAAATCCTCCGCATCTACCAACTCAAACAGCTTTCTTAACTCAGCTTCCATTTTGTCATTGCGAATGGGTGCTCCCATCCATTCTTGCAAAATGCGATTGGCATCCAGGCCATAGGCCTCGGAAGGCACCGCCGCAACGACCTTGCCATCCTGATATTCCAGAAAGCGTACGCAACGCGCCTCGACTTCACCAAGCACCAAGGGAGAATGGGTGGTCACCACGAACTGACAGTTTTTGAAAACCCGAAGTAAGCGGCCAAGGATATCCCGTTGCCACTTCGGGTGCAGATGCAGTTCGACCTCATCGATCATCACCAGCGCCACCCCATCGCCAATGGGGTTGTTGCTTTCCGGGTTGGCAATAGCCAAGCGGCGGGTCAGGTCGAACACCAGGGCCAGAAGGCCACGTTCTCCATCGGAGAGTTGATGCAGATAAAAAGGCTGCTCGTTCTTGTCCACCATGAAGCCCAAGCGTGGCTTTTCCTGAATGCGCAGATTGGTAAACTCCGGCATCAGTTCTGTCACGACTTGCTGTAGAGCCTTTAACACCTTGATACGTCGCGGCTCATTTTCTGTCCCCAACTTTTCCTGGGTACGGAACCAGTGCATGAACTCACGCAATTCCACGTTACGGTCATGCAGGGCGCGACTGTAGGCGATGGCTGGCTCGAAAGGCTTGATCTCTGGCAAGCGTTGAGGTCTGCCGGGTAACTGGCGTTTGGGGGTAAAATAAACAGCCAGTGGTGGGTTGGCGACACTTTTAAGTCCGGCCAGAGCGGCGCGGGTTTCCTTCATGCCCGCTTCCAGGTCACCGGTCAGGGTGCGTGATCTCAGCGCTTCGGCAAAGCCTTGGGGTTCCCCTTCAGATTGCTCCTGCCGTAACAGGATGAAACGGTCACCTTCATCTCCTTCGACTCCAATAATCTGTCCGTCAATCTTGAATTTTTCCGAAAACACCAAGGTACGTACACGCTGTACCCCGGCGTTGATGGTCTGCCCATCCACGCGTATCCGCGCTGATACGCCTAGGACGGTCTTGTCACCGTGGATGTCATCATCAGTGAAATAGTTTGGTTTGGAACGTGAGGGAGTAAACTCGGGCATGGCGCGGGAGAAGACCACCGCTAAAGCACGCAGAATGGTGGATTTGCCAACGCCGTTGACGCCTGCAATCAACGTCACATCCGGCTCAAAATCGATGTCCAGCTGTTCAAAGCCACCGCAGTGGGCGAGGCTGAGACTCTCCAGTTTCATGGGGTCATCTCCTCGGTGGGAATCTGGCCGGTGATAGCGGCGGTGATTAGGGCAGCCCGGCGTTCTTTGAGTAAGTCAATTGAGCCCTGAATATCCTTCCTGAGGGGAGAGGAACGTTCAGACTCCTTATCAAGAAAACAAATGATATCTTCCTGCTCCTCAACTCCTGGGAGCGGTATATTTATTGTGCCGTACCGTGTGGGGCTAAGGTTTGCTTGACCAATTGCCGGAATTGCGTTGTTTCTTGCGTAGTCAAGAAAATCTCGTGAATTAAGAAGATAAACCAGAAACTCTGGGATCGCTCTATGGTTGACCCGGATTCTCACTAAATATGACGCGAATGAAAGAAGGTTTTCTGGTTCAAAATCTACAAAGCCGACTTTTGCAATCTGATCCAAGCTATTCGTGCGATTAAATAACAGGTCGTTTCGTCGCAGTAAAAGATAATCATCAACTTCGGATATGGCGCCAGCTTTCGTTACATCGATCCGACCGTCCACGATACTGCTCATACGGAGAACAGAGACTTCACCTTCTTCGCGAATGCTTTCAGACAGACCGTAATCCGCTGATACCCATGTACGCTTGAGTTGGCAAACATCCCAATGCGCAGGAACATCCCCCAGCCAGTCGAGACCGGAGGGCTTCATGGGGGCATCGGAGCTGAGGCCACGGGTGACGGCCTGGCTGATGAGGGCGGCGCGCTTCTCTTCCAACAGGGCCAACATGCTTTCCTTCTCCGCCACCAGCGCATCAATGCGCGCGGTCTCCCGGTCGAGGTAGTCGGCGATAAGGCGTTGCAGATCGAGAGATGGTAGATTGACGCGAATATCAGCAAGGTCAGAAGCGTTGATTGCCGGATAACTCACGCCTGTTGAGCGACTTTCGACCTCCCAAAGGAAGTGATTCTCGCGCATGGCATATTTACAGAAGCGCGCATCAAACAGCTCGTGAATTGGCCGAACAACGGCAAACCCAGTAGAAACAATCAAGTTATCAGGAGGGGTTTCGATTGGTGCAATAGCTTGAAGGTAGGTTCGAACGGTGGAAATAATTACGTCACCATGCCGGGCAATTCTTCGAGCCCTACTTGGAGCATCCTCAAAATTGTATGCAACTACGTCATGAACAGCCCCATAAGAATCAACGTTGCCAATATCAATATATAAAATCTCGTGATCGGGCTCTGTCACGTCCGTTAGCGATTCATCATTGATCGTGGCTGCATACTTCAACCGACGAGGCTCAATTGGGATAGAAGGGTTCACTCCGTCACCTCCCGCAGCAACCCCATAATCCGCCGCTCCACAGCCTCCAGCTCTTCATCAATTTCCACCAATTTCCGAGGCGGTTTATATTGGAAGAACTCACGGTTGAAGTTGATCTCATAGCCTACCTTGCCGATGCCGCCATCCTTTTCATCCAGGGTAGTCCGGTCAATCCAGGCATCGGCCACATAGGGGCGCACCTCGCGCAAAAAGTAACTGATAATATCCTGCTTGAGGGGAATGTTTTCAAAATCTTTGAGAGCCTGGTTGGGTTCGTATTCAACTAATTGACTCTTACCGAAGGCATGTAGGCCCCACAGCGCTTTCAACTCCCTGGACTTCATTTCCGGGGGTAGGGACTGTCCAGGAAACAGGGCGTCTACATCCAATTGAGTAACTTTGTGCCTCTTTCCAACCACCGGTTCTGCTTCGGGATCAACCTCTGTAAACACCTCGCGGAACAGCTTTTTCTGTGCTGTGCCCTTGGCCCCTTTGGCCCACCCCTCCACATCATTCGGCAGAGCTTTGACGATCTTCTGTACCTGTGCCCATACCTGGTTCCAGTTGTGGTCCGGCTCCGAACCCAACGCCTCTTCAACGGCCAACACGGCATCGAACAGTTCCGGGCAGGTATCAAGATAGCGTTCCTTGGCTTCCTGGGTGATCAGAAAGCGCAAGCGCAAGGGGCGGTGGATGGTGACGCGCCGGTAGCCGAAATCGGTATTGTCATACACTTTACTGGTATCGGATTCATCCAGAGCGCCATGTTCACGGGTGACGGTGGTAATGGTATCCGCATCCAGATAGCGGCGCTTGTTGCCAAGGCTGCGCTTCATGGGCGTCCAGCGCTCACGGGCGTCAATCAACTGAATTTTGGCCTTGCGGTGTTCGACCTTGCGGTTGCTCAGCACCCAAACGAAGGTTCCGATACCGGTGTTGTAGAACATCTGTTCCGGCAGGGCTACGATGGCCTCCAACCAGTCGTTTTCAATAATCCAGCGGCGGATTTCGCTC
>PEAM01000005.1 GCA_002753565.1 Magnetococcales bacterium
TGGGGCCAGCTTTGGTTGGCAGGAGTAGTCGCCGGTGCTGGAGAACCGCCACCATTAAACCCTTGGTAATCCTTATGGTCTGGGGTTATGGCAAACTTGATGGCGTTCTTATCCTCGTCGTTCTGATCCTTCTCCACGTCGATCTTGGCCAGGAACTCGATGCCGTCCAGATCGGCCAGTCCGTGAATGCGGCGGGCGTTGGCCGCCTGGGGCGAGGTGTCCTTCTCTGAGATCCCCCGGGAGGAGTTGAGAATGGCCCGGATGAAGGAACGGCCCATGTTGCCCCATTCGGGTCCTTTCTGACTGAAGAGGCCGATCAGGCTCCAAACCTTGCGCCGGGCGTACTGTCCCTCGGTGATGACGAACTCGCAGTTAAGGTAGATCGCGCCGGTTTCAGATTTTCTGGTGGCGTAGCCGCCGGTCCAGCCCCGGTTGGGATCATCGAAACCGCCGGGCTTGATGGTCATGCGCACCGGGGCAATGGTCCCTTTGGGAATCAGGTCGAAAGAGGTCTGGGAATCGGCGTCGTTGAAGTCGGTCCAATTGGCGTTCATGATGATGCTACTCCTTTGAGGTTGCTTGTGTGGTAGCCGGTTTGCCGGTGGCCGGGGAGGACGGATCGCCAAACACGAGCCTCTCCGCAGCCGGTTTTCCGGGTTGATGAATTTTTTCCATGAGACGGCCCAGGTGGGGTTCCTCCACCATTTCGAGCCGTCCGCTGCGATCCTTGGACGGGTAGCCCCAGGGGTTGAGAGTTTGGCAGACGAAGGCGCGGTAGGATGGGCCTTCTTCCGGCTTGATTTCAGCCATGGTGATGACTTGGTCGACGATGCCGGGCAGTTCCAGCCCGGTTTTGGAACCCTCGATCTGAGGCGCGAAGAATCGCCGGTTGAAATCGTCGGTTTTTTCGTCGAGGATGCCGACGAACCAGACGTTTTTGCCTCGGGTGTGCTGCAGATGGGTGATCCAGGCGATCATCTCTTGGCCGTGCAGGCCGTAGGCGCCGCGCAGATCGGGCTTGCCGGTTTTATCCGAAAACGCCTGGGGCTGCCCTTTGCACCACTGAAAGCAGAGCCGTCCGGCCACCGTAATACTGTCGACGAAGATGGTGCGGTATTTGGCCAGCGTGCTGGGATCACCATATTTTTTGGTAACGGCGTCAAAATGGGCTTGGCTGAAAGACTGATCATCCCTCAAGGCCGGGTTCGGCCCTCCGATGAACACCGCAAAATCACGGCATTCATCCCAGGTGCGGGGGCGGATGGTGTCTCCGGGCCACCCCTCGACGGCGAGATCCCCGGCCTCCAGGTCGAAGAACAGGGTGGTCTCAGGATTGACCGACCACAGCAGCGAGGTCTTGCCGATGCCGCTGGGGCCCAGGATCACCCCCTTGATGCCACGTTGTTCCGCAAGCCGCTGGTCAGCGCTGATGATGGGAAGTCCGCTCATGCCACGGTCTCCTGCTCAATGATGGAGAGCTTGAAAGTGGGCTTTCCAGCCTTGAGGGTGCGGGCCGCATCGAACGCCTCGCGGATATGCTGGGGCCAGGCGGTAAACTTGCGCTCGGCGACCTTGTAGGTGGTCTCCACGTATTCGGCGGGGTCCTCGCCGGCGTGGCGGATACGCTCGGCGATCTCACTCAGGCGCTTTTGATCCCAGACCGGGCGTTTGGGCAGATCCGCCACCACCTGCACGTTGCAATCGTCGAAGCGGACGGATCCGAAATCCTTTCCGTTTTCTTTGCGCAGCAGGTCAGCACGGTCGGCATAGCGGCGGATGAGGACGCCGTCGAGCAGATCCTTGATGCTCTTGGCATGCTCAAGGGAAGTATTGGCCTGATCCTGTAGATCGGCCAATGTGACCGGGTCCAGGGTGGCAATTTCGCCAACCGGCATGGTTCGTAGCTCGCTCAATGTAATAGTCATGTTGATCTCCTATGGCTTGGTGTTATCGCCGATTGGTTCCAGCCGAAGGCGTAGACCTTCCTGCTGTGGGTGATGCCGGGGCTGGCGCCGTTTCTTGGAGTGATAACGGTGATGGTATTTCCCGGATGGGTCTTTCATTCCCATCAGACCCCGGCATCCGTGTCTGCCTGTTTTCTAAATACCGGGACGGCAGGAAAAACGTCGGTGTTTGGTACCGTTTTTTTCCTGGCCGACTGCCACATGTGGTTGCGGATCCGGGCAACCCGGTCGTGGAGAGTGGGACGGGGAATACCGGTTTCAGCGGAAATTTCGGAAATCGTCCGGGTTGCCAGTTGCACGGCCAGATCGGCCATTTCCGGCGGCAGGTTGGCCAGAGCATGCTCCAGATCAAGACGCAGATCGGCCATCTCATCCCAGGATCCGTTCGGGACAGTCCAGAGGGAGCATTGACCATCGATGCAATCGATCAACTCCGTCGTACTACCCTCATCTTGGTGGATGAGGGTGTGCAGGGAGGTGATGGATTGGCCGCCGCCTCTTTTTGCCGTTTGGGCTGATTCGACCAATGTGTTGCAATGGTTGGTGATGATCTGGAATATGAATCCCTCGACCGGGCTGCGCGCCGGATCGTGGTTGTGCCACCGCCTGTGCAGATCCAACATCAGCTCCTGTTCCAAATCCTCCAACTCCCAGGATTGGAACAAAGATCCGTTGACCAATCTTCTGGCGTGATAGCGGACGGTTTTTTCGGCTTGGGGGTGAATGCCATCGTATCGGTTTCGTGACTCCATCGTTTTCGCCTCGTGGTTTGGGTGAGGAGGCGTGCGCCTCGATACCCGCCGCTGGCAACGTGTTGATGGAGCGCCTGATTTATTTTGCCGTCAGGAATTCCGGTCAGAAGTAAATCAAATAGAAACAGAGTGATACGACAGTTCTGATGGAGGGTTTTTTTTCAGTAAAAAGAATTCGCCCCTATCAACATGTTGATGACAGAGCCGGTGGAAGGGATGATAAAGACAAAAAAAACCGGGCTTGCGCCCGGCGGGAGGAGTTAAGTGAGGATCTGTTTTTGATGAGGGGGGCTGGCGGTCAGGCGTGTTCGATGGGGAAGCGGATGGAATAGACCCGGTGGCTGGGATCCCACAGGATTGCCTCGTCTTCGATGCCGAAAAATTCGGACAACTGCTGGTTGAGCCGCTTCTTCCGGGTGCTGATTCGGCTGATCTCCTTTTTGGTTGTCACCTCCACGGTTCCATGTCCATCGGCAAATTCGACCAACAGTTTCCATTGCACCGTCGGTTCGGCATTTTTGGAGTTGGTCATGCCCATCTGGGTGAAGTTGTATGTTTTCTCCAGATCCCGGCAGAACACGGTGACCTTGTGGTTGTCCGGAAACAGCATCCGGAAATCCGACCATGTAGCATCCGGTGGGGTTGGAAACCGTGGGGATGAGGTATTGTCTTCAGTGACGGGGAAATTATCGGCGTGAAACTCCTCCACGATCGCCTTGGCATGGGTGGAAACGCTGATTTGGCCCTTTCCGCCATCCACCAGCAGATCACCGAGAGGAATCAGCCGTCCATGGTGGGCGCGGATCAAATCCCTCATGTGCGCCGAAAGCGTTTTTTCGCTTGAAACAACCAGCATGAAAGGAACTGCACTGGCATGGCAGATCCGTTGAACAGCCTCGGACCGCTGCATTTCCTGATAGGCGAGGAGCAGAAATACCGGGAACCGTTTTCCGGCAAACGGCACGTACTCGCCGATGTGCCACGTTTCGACGGTCCCGTCCACAGATGTAAAGCTGAGTTTGATTCCAAGGACCTGGGATACCCAGCCGGCCAGTTTCTGCCGATCGAGGCTGTAGACGATGATGTCGTCTGGCAACAATGGAACGTCGTTGCAGTTGCGTTCCTCCTGATCACCACATACCGCAACAATTGAGCCGTCCGGATGTTCCACCACTTCCCTGGGACATCCCGACCCGCCGGGAGAAGGACAGGGGTAGCTTCTGGATTTTTTGCCGGTGGATTTCAGAAGGGGCTTGGCCAGATCACATTCATCGCCGAGGCGTTCCCGCCATTCCGCCATGATGCCGGAGAGACCGGGGATGGTATCAATCGATGACCAGAGTTTCAAAGATGCTGGCAATTCCAGTTTATCCCATTTCTTTCAGAGAGATCTGTAGCGCCTTATTGGTCAATCTCTCTTTGAACCTATCTTCTGCCTCGGCAGCAAGACGTTCTGCTTCATGGAGTCGGTCCATAGGAAAATCGGGACCATAAAGTCGTTGGATCCAGGAATACCGGATCAATTCTGAAGTTGGTCGTGAAATCCAATAAGGTTCTGCCTTCTCTTCTATCCGCTTTTTTACGGAATCGATCTCCTTTTGGGAGTCCCGTTGCAAAATCCAGAGCAACACATCAACTGCTTGAAGGGCTGGAACATCCTTTGACGACGGCACACTAAATGTTCCCAAGCCCCAATCAACCATGACAACCTTTGCGGCAATATCAGCAGATTTTGCCTGAACACCAGAAAACCATGTATGCATTTTTCGCATGGTTTTGTTGAACTCCGAACTTTGATCGTGGATGAAAGAAACCGGTTTGGCTTCATGTTTCTCGGCAAAATTGTGGACAGAACCGATCAAACAACTGAATGCTGCCATGTTCGGCGCTTCAAGTTTTCTATACGATTTTCCAGAACTTCCAAAAGACAAATCATCCATATGTTGCAAGGCGTGGTTGAAAGCATCCCTCACCACCGTTTGGAGGCGTCGGTCGCTGGTGTGTCTGTCCAGGTAGGTCAGTGCATTTCGGATACAGGCTTTTACCTCATCATGATTGCTTTCAAGATATGCCGGCCAAAACCTCCGTTTGTTCCTCTGGGTCAATACGTCGTCCATCAAACAGCAGAGGCTATGGCGCAAGAATTCGGAGTTGTACCAAAGCCATCGTGCACCATCATTTTCTCCAGAATCAAAAATGGCATCCACAAATTTTGTAGTTGCCATATAGGGCTTGTGGATTTTTGTATGGTGAAATATCCAGGTGGTTGATGAGTCCAGCACATCAAGAATCTCTGATGCGATTGCAGCAACTTTATCAGGCGGTAGTTCATTTGCGTGGATACGTTCCACACCGAGATCATTACAATGACGTCGGATAACAGGACTGACAATCGGGTCGACGTCATCCAGGCTCAACAAGCCGCCTTGATGGTACCATTCAGGATCATTGAAAATTTCTTTGCCAGTATTCCCCGATTCATCGCCGTAAATATACATCCTGGAGCCTCATCATGGATCATTGATTTGGAAAGCTGCGTCAATACAGCAAGGCTCAAAGGCCGACCACAATCGCTTCAGGCTCCGCATCGCCCATCTCCTCCTCCTGTTGATTGGAGAGGATGAACCCACGCCGGGTCATCCACTGTTCCACCAACAGGCTATCGTCGTCACGGGAATACATGGCTTGGTTGGACGGTCGTATGGTCACCGTGCGGGTTTTCCGGGATTCGCTGAATTTCACCTCGAACTTGGCCATGCTCAGACGCAGCTTGAGATGCAGGGTATGATTCCGTTCCTCGAAAGCCCCGAACAGATCCTTGGCCTTGCGAACCTCAGTTTCAGAGTGCTTTCCGCCCCGATGGATGGCCAATTCCCGTAACACGATCCAGTTGATCCCCTCCACATCGTCGCAGGCAAGAGAGTCGGCGCCATCAGTCAGCAAAGGTTTCAGGGTGTATTTTTCATCACCCGGAAAATGAACATCATTCCCAAAAAGATGCCGCCCGACCTGCAACAGGTACATCTCCCGTTCGCCCTTGGATCCGGCCTTGATACAGAGTTCGTTCAGATTCTTGTCATACACCAGAACATCATGACATTCCGGGCGGTAGTAGACGCTCCCCGATTTGCCGTCCTGGATGGATCCTTCCCGTTTGAACGGCATGCCGTGACGGATGACCAGATTCACCTTTCGACCCTGTTCGAAGACGAACACCCGGCTGCCACGGCCACGGCGTTTTTCTTCGAACCAGTCATCCATGTCCTTTTCCATGGCCTTCAGCGTTTTCTCGCCGGGGAGAGCAAACTCACCCTGCCAGTCGTCGTGGCCGCAGTAGTAGAGGAAGGACCGGGCCTTGAAAATGAAGGTGTTGGCATGTTGTCGTTCCAGAAATTCCCGGTTTGTCAGAAACACTTGAATAGCCACATCCGCCGGGCTGGATTCCGGATCCTGTTCGAGAATTACATTTTGCTCCTTGGCCGCCTCCAGCAAACGATCCATGCCGTCCTCGGTGGCCATTTCGTGAACCAGATAAAGGGCTTCCAGCAACTCCTGAGGGGCATCCAACTCTCGGTTCATCAATACTGTCGCCAACCGTTCATAATCCACAGGTGCGCCACCGTTGCCGGACATGGAAATCTCATGTCGTGCCAGAAAGTCGGCATATGGTGTGAGAAAAGCCACCAACCGTTCCGGCTTGATGGTTTTCAGTGTATCCGGTTGAGCAAAGCGGCGTGGATTGAATGTGGCCATGCGATATTCCCCCCAAGGAAAATGGATTATTCAGCAGGATCCAACCTGCGTACAGTCAAAACCTTTCCAACTATTTTCAGTTCATCCTCCGGAGCGATGCGGATTACCGGATAGGCCGGATTGGCCGGTCTCAATTCGATACGGTCCTCGGAGATGAAAAGCCGTTTGACCGTGGCCTCGTCCTCAATGAGGGCCACGACGATATCGCCGTTTTCCGCCAGAGGTTGCTGACGGACGATCAGATAATCCCCCTCATGGATGTCCGCTTCGATCATGCTTTCGCCTTCAACCTCCAAGGCGAAACAGCGCCCCCGAACCAAGTTGGCCTCCACCATGATCTCTCCCAACCGGTTTTCTACGGCCCAGATGGGCAATCCGGCTGCAACCCGGCCAACGATGGAGACCGGAACCTTTTCGGATACCGGCGGTGGCTGCTCGACAATTTCAAGAGAACGGGCCTTGCGGGGTGTGCGCCGGATGTATCCCTTGCTGGTCAGATTCCCGAGCTGTTCATGAACACTGGCCCCTTTGATTTTCAGAATGTCCGCCAACTCCTGGACCGTAGGGGGCAGGTCGTTCTCGGCAATAAAGGTTCGGATCGCCTCCAACAGCCGTTCCTGTGATGGTGTCAATCCTTCTTTTGGTCCGATGCCCGGCAGTTTTTGATTATCTGGATGCATTCATCTTCCCTTGCAAAACTCACTGCTACCTAGGGCCTGTTAACGCTAATAACTTAACGACGACGGGAGCCATTTTTTCCCAGGACAAGGCATCAGGAGCGAAGTGTACTTGACGTACATGAGCGACAGATAACGCAGTCATGGGTAAAAATGGCCCCGTCCCGAAGGGTTTCTGACCAAAAATACCTTGGCCCAATCTCCAATTTTGGTCAGAAACGGCGTTAAGTTGTTAGTGTTAACAGGCCCTAATTTAAATCAGGCAACCAGTATTATACAACTCCAAAAATCGAACTCATTGAAAGTTTTCCGACGTTTTCCTGCCAATTCCGGTATTTGGATGGAAAGGAGATGAAATTCGAGTCGCTTTTGGAAAAGGAAGATGGCATGTGCAATGGAGTTGATCCCGAACTGTTGACCGCAACCGAACGCCTTGAGGAGGTCGCCGCCATCCTGGCTGCCGGGTTTCTCAGGTTGCAGTTGAAAAGTGAAAGAAAAACAGGCGCTTCAGAGAATTTTTTCCTGGATAACCCGCCCAACCAATGCCCTCATGTGTCTGAAACAATTGAAAAATAAGGAGGTGGACCATGAAGGCAAAAATGGATGTGATCAAACGGGTGGCGGCATTGCCCGACATGCCGACGCCGAAATTGAAGGAGATGTGGGTGGAGCTTTTCGACGCCGACCCACCGCCCTACGACAAGCGGTTTCTGGTCAAAAGGCTGGCGTACCGGCTTCAGGAGCTGGCCTATGGCGGGTTGTCGGAACGGACGGAGGAGCGGCTGAAGACCCTGGCAAAGGACGAATCGTTGATCGGTCGGGCACAATCCGCCGGAAACGGCAGACCTGTGGTGGGCACACGCCTGATCAGGGAATGGAAGGGAATCGATCACTGTGTAACGGTGTTGGCCGATGGCTTTGAATATCAGGGGCGGCCATTCCGAAGTCTGTCGGCGGTGGCCCGGGCCATCACCGGAACGCGATGGAACGGCTGGACATTTTTTGGCGTCCGCCGCAACGGAGGCGGACAATGAAAAAACGGCAGGTAACCCCGAAAATACGCTGTGCCATCTACACTCGCAAGAGTACCGACGAGGGGCTGGACATGGATTTCAATACCCTCGACGCCCAGCGGGAGGCCTGCGAAAACTACATCGCCTCCCAGAAGGCGGAGGGGTGGCTGCCGGTACCGGACCGTTATGACGACGGCGGTTTCTCCGGGGGGAACCTGGAACGGCCCGCCTTGAAGCGGCTCCTGGTGGACATCGAAGGCGGGCGCATCGACTGTGTGGTGGTCTACAAGATCGACCGTTTGACCCGTTCCCTGATGGATTTCTCTAAACTGGTGGAGATTTTCGAGCGGGGCAAGGTCACCTTTGTCAGTGTGACCCAGCACTTCAACACCACCAGTTCCATGGGGAGGTTGACCCTCAACATATTGCTATCGTTCTCGCAGTTCGAAAGAGAGCTTGCTGCCGAGAGGATCCGGGACAAGTTTGCCGCCTCCCGGAAACGGGGCATCTGGATGGGTGGCCACCCGCCGCTGGGGTACGATGTCCAGGACCGGCGGCTGGTGATCAACGACACCGAGGCGGATCTGGTCCGGCATATTTTCAAACACTACATCAAAATCGGTTCTACCACCACCCTGACGCAGGAATTGGCGGAATCCGGCCATCACAGCAAGGCCTGGGTCACAACTTCAGGAAAAACACGGGGAGGCAAGCCCTTCAACAAGGGAACCCTGCTCAAGATCCTGGGCAACCGGGTCTATATCGGCGAGGCGGTCCATAAGACAAAATCATATCCCGGAGAGCACGAGGCGATCATCACCCAGGCCGATTGGGACAAAGTGCAGTCAATACTGGCCAGCAACGCGCCGAAACGTGCCAACCGCACCCGGGCCCAGACCGCCGCTCCCCTCAAAGGAATCCTGCGCTGCGGCACCTGCGGACGGGCCATGAAGCCCAGCCACACCCGGAAAGGTGGGAGACTTTACCGCTACTACACCTGCCAGAATGCCCTCAAGAATGGCCACGACGCATGCCCATTGCGGACGGTGGCGGCGCGGGAGATAGAAGGGATCGTGCTCGGCCAGCTTCAGTCCCTGGTCCAGACGCCTGAGATGATAGCCCGGGTCTGGAAAACCACCTGCGAGGATGACGACACCATCACTGAACGGGATATCACCGAAGCCCTGAAAAGCCTGGAGCCGGTTTGGGAAGAACTCTTCCCCGGCGAACAACACCGGCTCATCCAACTCCTGGTGGAAAGGGTAACAGTCCACCTGAACGAAATCGAGGTCCGCCTGCGGAGCGAAGGACTAGAAACCCTGGCCAGAGACCTGGGCAACGAGGAGAAAGCCGCATGAACATGAAACTCGCAAACGATGGAAAAACCATCGTCATCCGTATCCCTTACCGCTTCCGCCGCACCGGCGGCCGCAAGGAGATCATCGCTCCAGAGGGAACCGAATCCGCCTTTCTGCCGCCGACCCGGCCCGATGAGGCGCTGATCCGCGCCCTGGTCCGTGCCTTTCGCTGGCGCGACATGATGGAGAGCGGACAGGCGGCGTCGGTGAAGGATCTGGCTATCCGGGAGAAGATCGATCCTTCCTACGTGGCCCGTACCCTGCGCCTGACCCTGTTAGCCCCGGACATCGTCGAGGCGATCCTGGAGGGGCGGCAGTCAGAATCCATGTCGGTGGAAAAGCTGCGGAAACCGTTTCCTGATTCCTGGGAGGAGCAACGTACCCATTGGAATCTGGGGGAACCCAAGTAGGAGGCCAAATTATCCGTCGCTGTGTGATGTCGTATATTTTTCAGTGTAACGAGACCGAAATTAAGGTAAATTATCTATGTTATGTAACATAAAAATTGAGAGAGAACCTATGCCTAGAGGAAACAGTGGCAGAGTAGTCATTGAGCTTGATCCAGACATAAAATCACAACTTTATCAGGCTCTTAAAGGTGAGAAATTGACTCTGAAAGAGTGGTTTCTCCTTAGAACTCGCGAATATTTAGATCGAAATGATCCCCAGTTAGTTCTGGAACTTCAGGATACCGCGCCAAGTCAAGAGGGAAGCGAGAAATGAACAGTACTACCAATCTCGTTACCGTCTTTGAACCTTCCAAGGTTGCTTTTGGTCGTCATGAAACATTCCCTCTACGCTATAGCTGGCTGACCAAGGGATTCATGGCATTACAGAAGAACCAAGATATTTTTTCATCCGATCAGGCCACGGTAGCTTTGGGGGTTGGAAAAAATATGGTGAACTCAATCCGCTATTGGCTGCGTGCCATGCGGATGATCGATACAAAGGACACCACGCCAACGGAACTCGGACAGATGCTGCTGTCCGAGGATGGTTTTGACCCCTATCTGGAAGATGAAGCAACCATTTGGCTACTCCACTGGCTGCATGCGACTAATCCCGAACAGGCCACCACCGCATACTGGCTTTTCAACCGCTATCACAAGCCCGAATTTACCGCTGAAGAAATGGTTAACGCGCTACTCTCTTTTGCGAAAGAGCACATTACCGGCAAATACTCGGTCAATACGGTCAAACAGGATGCGGCTGTAATTCTGCGTATGTATGCGCCAAGTCGGAAAGCATCCAAAATCCCGCTGGAGGATATGCTGGATTCACCTCTATCCACTTTAGGTTTGCTTTCCGTGCAAGAAACTAAAAGAGGATATGCCACATTCCCAGAAAGTCGTCCTGGGTTGCCTGTTGAGGTCGTCGCTTTTGCACTTACGGAATTGCTTGCCTTTCATGATACAAATACAATGATGTTTCAAGAGCTTATGTATGGTCGGCTTGGGCAATCAGCATTAGCCAGTATTTTTCGCCTTAGCGAAACTGCCTTGCTGACTATTATCGAGCAGATTGTTATACGGTATCCTGATTTATATGAAATCCGTGAAACAGCCGGGGTACATCAAATTTACCAGTTGCGAGATATTGGTTCCTTCACATTCTTGAAAAGCTATTATGAGCCTCATGTAGCAGGGGTGGCCGCATGAGTATCTCGAATGTAGTCCGAATTGATACACATTATACTCGTTCAATTAATATTGAACGCGATATGTATTCACCGGAGACGGTTGACTCATATATCCCAACATCACGCGCTAAACAGACCTTGGAACGGATTGAGTTAGCCTTATCCGATGGCAAAGCCCAACGTGCTTGGGCATTGACTGGCCCCTATGGGTCTGGGAAATCGATTTTTGCTGTCTTCTGCGCTCATCTACTTGGTGATCCTGGCCTGGGAACCACACAAACGGCTTTTGATGTTCTAGAAAGTGAGCCAGATCTCGCCGATAGATTCCGTAAGCATTCCCTGTCAAGTAAAGGATTCTGCCCGGTTTTGATCACCGGCACACCAGAGCCTCTTGGTCGTCGCTACCTTATGGCTCTTGCGTCATCTGCCGAACAGTATTGGAGTACTCGCAAGGGACGCTCGCCTCGGATTGTAGAAGAACTGAAAGACCTGGTTTCTGGCATTGATAAAATAGGCGTCAATCAGCTCGTCACGTTGACTTCTAAGCTACAAGAGGCCGTGGTAAAAAGTGGTGGCAATGGCGTGCTTGTTGTATTCGATGAACTTGGCAAATTCCTCGAGTATGAAGCACGGCACTACGGCGCAAATGATATTTTCCTTTTACAGTCATTAGCAGAGCATGCATATGCGGGAGGAAAAGGAAAACTACTAGTTCTGGCGCTGTTGCATCAGGCGTTTGATCAGTATGCGCGTGGCCTTGGTGAGAAGCTCCGCAATGAGTGGGCTAAAATCCAAGGGCGGTATGAAAACATTCCATTCTTGGAGTCCGCTGAGCAAGTCTTGCGAGTGGTGGCGCTAGCGTTTGATCCCGCTTTAAACAATTCTGACAAGAAGGTTGTAGGTCGAAAGGTAAAAGCCTTCGTAGAGTCTGTCGTCGAAGAGAAAAGTCTGCCTGGCGGTGTCAGAAAGCAGGAAGCGAAAGCTTTATTTTCGCGTTGCTACCCACTGCATCCACTCGCATTGATGCTGTTGCCTAAGCTGTGCCAGAAGGTCGCACAGAATGAGCGTACTCTGTTCAGTTACCTCGGAAGCCAAGAACCACACGGTTTCCGAGACAGTTTGGAGCACATCGGTTCTATCGGTGAGTGGATCTACCCATCGGAAGTTTACGACTATTTTATCCTGAACCAGTCTTCCTCACTATTCGATCACATAACCTCCCGGCGTTGGGCTGAAGTTGTGACAGCACTGGATCGTCTGGGTGATGCTCCCAAGGACGAAATACAGCTTCTCAAGACCATCGGGCTGCTTAATATTATTGGAGCGCAAGGTGCCATAAAGGCTTCCAAGAGTTTGCTTTTGCATTGTTTGCCGACTTCCATACGTGCTGAGAGGGCGCTTTCCGAGTTGGTGGAAAAATCAGTCGTACAGTTTCGCCGTTATAGCGGTGAATACCGTGTCTGGCAGGGTAGTGATTTTGATCTCGAAGAAGCACTTGCAGAGGCCCGTAATCAAATCGGATATGTCGCCCTCGCGGAATCGCTGAACAAACGCACATCTATTACTCCTGTGATTGCCAGACGGCACACTATACAGACTGGCACGGTGCGCTATTTTCAACCAATTTTCGTGGATGATGAGTCATTTCGCTCATACCCTCCGCAGGGGGATATACCCCGAATTATATTCTACCTGTCGGAAGGTGCAGAGTTTGACACCTCTCAGGAAAGAGAAATAGCCCGATTCTTTTCCAAACAGGACTTGGTCGCGATCTGTCCAATTGGTAGTCAACTGCGTGAGACCGTCACGGATGCAACCGCTTTGGAACGGGTGCGTTCAGGTCGTCAAGAACTCAACTCTGATCCGGTTGCAAGCCGTGAGGTAAGGGACGCACTTGCTACGGCCCAAAGAATGGAAAAGAGGTTGGTAGATTCGCTGTTGGAGAGTCCTGCGGATAGCCGCTGGTTTTGGGCTGGTGAGATACAAGAGATTACCGATAAGCGTGGATTACAACAGAGTCTCTCCGCTGTGATGAGCGAGCTCTATCATGCCGCGCCTGAGATCAAAAACGAGCTGATCAATCGAGATAAATTATCAAGCCAAGCTGCGGCGGCGCGGAATAAGCTGCTTGGAGGGTTACTTCACCACACAGATCAGAAAGACCTTGGTATTGGAAAATACCCGCCTGAGAAAGCGATTTATCGATCTTTGTTTTGGGCGTCTGGAATGCATGTGTTGGGCAATGATAGTAAATGGCATCTGATTTCACCTTCAGAGGGTGCAGACCCATTGCATTTTAGGCCGCTATGGAGGCGTATCGAGGATTTTTTTTCTGAGAGCGAAACCAAGCCCAAATCATTGGGTGAACTTGGTGAGATTCTTGTTGCCCCACCGTTTGGTCTCAAAGAGGGAGTGCTGCCAGTCATCTTTATTGCGGCTTACCTAATCCGACAAGATGAAATCGCTCTATATGAGGACCGTGAATACATCCCTGTTCTTACCGATGAATTGCTTGACAGGTTCGTGCGACGACCAGAAGCTTTTCGGATCCAACTATTCCGAATCAGTGGAATGCGTGCTTCCATCTATAAAGAGTACGGAAAAGCACTGTGGGATAAAGTTGAGCATGAACAATCCATACTCGCAATTGCCAAACCACTAATACGATTTATACGAGAGTTGCCAGCATGTGCTATGGCAACTAAAAGGATATCTGATGTTTCTCAAAAGGTCCGGCAAGCATTCAATTTATCAAGTTCACCTGAACAGCTGCTTTTTGACCTTTTGCCGCAAGCGTGCGGCTACCCCCCTCTTGATCCGAATGATGACACCAAGCCTGATCAGCTTTCAGGATTTGCCGAAACTCTAACAGGAGCTTTCCGTGAACTTAAAAGTGTCTTTCCAAACCTCTTAGAGGAACAGCGTCTCTTGCTGGCCAACGCTTTTCATGTCAATAAGGATCATGACCTTGAAACTCTACGCACAATGCTTCGGGGGCGTAGTGACAGGCTGGAAAAATTCACAGTTGACGTTGATGGTTTGCGGGCCTTTATCATGCGTTTGAGTTCGCGTGATGGAAATGCAAAAGCCTGGTTGAAGGGGCTGATGTTGTTTCTTGGTCGCAAACCAGTGGATAAGTGGACCGACGCAGATCGGACCGCTGCCGAATATCGACTCAGTGAATATAGCCATCGCTGGCGTGACCTTGAAACTCTCCGTGTGCAATTTGATAAGCATAGCCAGAGAAATAAAGGGGATTTCGATGTGGCGTTGTTGCGATTGGTACGGCAAGGCCATGGGGAACAAGATAGAGTAGTTGTGGTTGACGCCAAGTCCGCTGCGGCAACAAAAAACGCAAAATACCAACTTGAAAGCGTTCTGGATGAACTTGGCTCGAAGGAATTACGACTCATTGTCCTGTCAGAGCTGCTAAAATCAGAACTTTTTGCGTCTGACGAAAATAGTGATATGATGGGTGTCACATCAAAACCCAAAACAACCAAGACTGGATGATAAATTACTATGAGACATGTTCTTGGCATATCAGGTGGCAAGGATAGTGCCGCCCTGGCGATTTACCTCAAGGAACAGGGGCGAGCGCCGGATATAGAGTATTTTTTTACCGATACCGGTGCTGAGCTACAGGAAGTCTATGATTTTGTTGACAGACTGGAAGCTTACCTTGGAAAGGAAATTAAGCGGCTCAACAGCGGTGCTGATTTTGACCATCATCTAGTAAGGTTCAATGGTTTTTTGCCGTCTGCACGACAGCGCTGGTGTACACGGGTCATGAAACTTGAGCCGTTTGAGAAGTTTGTTGGGGATGATCCAGTTATTTCCTATATAGGCATTCGTGCAGATGAAGACCGCGAAGGCTACCTCAGCCATAAACCCAACATTAAAGCGGTATTCCCGTTTGTTGAGGATGGTCTTGTACGCGAGGATGTGTTTCGAATTCTAAAAGAGACGGTAGGTATTCCAAAATATTACCAGTGGCGCAGTCGTTCAGGCTGCTATTTCTGCTTCTTTCAACGACGCGATGAATGGGTTGGATTGCACGACAGGCATCCAGAGCTGTTTCGCCAAGCAATGGAGTACGAAAAATTTAACGACCTTACCGGGGAACGATATACTTGGATTCAAGGGATTTCCTTGGAAGAGCTTATTGAAAGACGATCCAGCATCTCCTCTAAAGCAAACTGTCGGACAACCAGGACCTGGGAAGATCGGTTGTTTGATGTGGATGATGAGGAAGATCAAGCATGTCTGATTTGTTCACTATAGAGTCGATGTAAGAAACTTTTTATGATTGCGTCCAGCAGCCCTGAGTGTCATTAAAATCGACCCAATATGCTCATGTACTTTCTGTTCACTGCGCTTTTTCGTCGACATGAGCTTTGCAATGAACCAACTGCCACAATCACATAACAGCTTCTTAGATAGATCTACACAAGATTGTCAACGAGAACCTCAATGACTGATTGTACCGAGACTAAAGCTCCGAGAAGTGCAACTCCGCCAGCAGCAGCGTGGGTGCGTTTTCTACGTTCTTATGGACCGACTCCAAACGACTTGAACCTGTTTGATGAATACGTCACCCGTGCCATCAAACGAGCGAAGGTTCCTCCCATCATTTTAGCCAGTCCACAACTTGAGAAAATGTGGCAAAGGATCGAGTCTGGCACGCCAGGATCGATCCTTGTCGCGGGCACCGCTGGTGATGGTAAGACCTATCATTGCAGAAGTCTGTGGGCAAAATGTGGAGGAAGTACCGAGGAATGGTCCGGTACTGACCCGATCAAAAAATTGAGGCTTACCGACGGTCGAACGGCTGTGTTCGTCAAGGATTTGAGCGAAATCAGTGACCAGGTGCAAAGTGATGAGGCCCTTAAAATACTCGAACAGACGGTTCTGGGTGGCGACGATTCGACTGTACTTATAGTAGCTACAAATCATGGTCAAATCCTCGAAAGGCTGCGTGACCTTGGTGAGCGACAAAGCCGTATTCATCCACTCCGCAAACCAATTCAAGACGCTTTCTTATTGGCAGGACCTTACCCTGAGCGACTTGCCATATTTGACCTGAGTCGTACAGCTCGCCGCCACTCACTCGAGGAGGTTATCGGAGCTATAGCCGGTCATCCCGAGTGGGGGAAATGTGCTGAATGTCAACGTCGGTCAGGAGGCAATATTTGCCCAATCTTTGAGAATAAAGAACGTCTCATTGCTGCTGACAACAACTCAAGCTTCGTTAAGAGATTGGGCGATCTCGTGGAGGTATCAAGACATAATGGATGGCACCTGCCAGTGCGCGATTTGCTGGCCTTGGTAGCCAACATGGTTCTTGGTCATAAAGACGCAAAAGAAGGACTGCTTACGTGTCATGCAGTGGCGAAAATCCAAGAGACCGGTAATATTGAACATGGTAATATTTACGATAACGTATTCGGTAAAAACCTTCCAAGAAGGAGAGCCAACGATAAGCAAGTGTTCCGAGCATTGGCTGCATTCGGTATCGGTGAAGAGACATCAAACGGTTCTGATGGACTTCTTGTCTATGGGGCTGATGACTCCAAACTATTGGACGCTTTTGAACGTTTGGTAAAAATAGATCAGATTTACGGCGCAACAGACTCTTTTCTTGCAGCACAAACCCATTATCTTGAAGGAAACGAAGACGCTCGCCTTGATGAAGGAGCATCCGAGTTCCTCCACCTACTTGGAACGCAAAGGCGGCGACTTTTCTTCACCCTACCAGAGAATGAGCCAGACTATCCTTTTTGGGAAATGACTGCATTCAGATTCGCTGGAGACTACCTCGAGCTGATGGCAACTCTAGCAGAGAGTCGACCAATAGATGAGACCGTTCGTTTAAGGTTAGCCAAGGGGCTCAATAGGGTGATGACCGGCCTACTACTTGAAAACTCCGACCGGATATTTATTGCGAGCTCTGGTGGGTTCACACAGTCAAGGATCAGCGTTTTGTGTGATACTGAAGTCCCAACCCGGCGATCCCGTGGAGTCGGAATGAAGATTTGCCTCGATCCAAGAACAGAGCGGCCATCTATCGATATGGCTTTAGGAGCTTTTTTTGATGAACCGGTTGTTTTGAACCTTACTCCTGTTCGGTTTGAGTTCTTGTGTCGTGTTGCAGAAGGCTCGCTACCAGGAAGTTTCTCTAATGAGTGCCTCGAGGACATGCTTGCATTTAAGGCAAAACTTTTGCGAAAAGCCGAACTCTTTCGAGCGATGCCAGATGACGATGATGTGGGGGATGTCGAAGCACTCACTTTAGACTTCATCGAAATCGAACAAAATGGTCATGGGTTCTCCCTACCAATCACTGTGAGGATTAAAACGTGACGCAAAAGATCGACGGAGTCGACTTTGCCGTCGACGAGCATATCTGGGGGCACCGTCTTTACGACGAACAACTTCCACATCTAACTATTCTTGAATTCCTTTGCGTGCTGGGATCGAACATCGACAGCCCACTTCAGGAGGACGCTGATGGTCGGGTGCAATACAAACCGCAACGGCAATATCGTCTTCGTTCATTGTTGTTCAACAATCCTTTCGTAGAGGCTATCCGCGCAAAGTCACTTTCTGATGCAGATAAATGGACCATGTGGAATGAATATTTCTCTGCTGAAGCCACTGGATTCGAAGCCAGTGACATGTCCTACTTGCGATCTTCTTTCGCTAACTTCGACGATTTTTCCAAAGTTATCACACTTCTCCGGTCATCCGCCTTCGAGGTTCATAGTAATAAACGCTGGAGCTCTAAATTCGTATTTCCTTTCGGTCCCGACGCATTATACGAGGATCTTCGTTTCACCTCAAAAGGTGTATCAAATGATCGTCGGTTCTTTGCTCGTACAGGAGAACTCCTCTATTTAATGCTTTGCAGGGCCAAAGGTGGGGCCGATCTCGGCAAGGTTCTAGTTGAACGTTTGTTTGATCGGGAAACTCCCATGAATCGTTTGGTGCGGGTTCTTCAAGGAGAACCTCAGTTGGCTGATACATTCAGGGATGGCGGATATCTCCCTCTCGCTGAGCATCCCCGCTTTGACAGGCTTTGCTCAGACTGGACAGCTATCCTTTCCAGGGATATGCCTGTTTACGATGCTCTCGAACACTTGATCACAAATGCTGGGCTGAACCTGCTGCTTTATTTCCTTGAACGCGGCAAAGAAGTAGCAGGTGACTCAGAACCAATAGAGATAATTTGCGAAGTAGTCTCATATGAAAGGACTAAAGTAAGAGCCCTGTCAGGAGAGTCCTATCAAGCCAACCAAGCCCTATCCTTTCGGGCGATCAGGGCGAATATCGAAAGTGTTCGCCTCAAAGAAGAGTGGTTAAAAGCACTTGCTTCAGATGATCCTCATGTGGAGTGTGCCAGGGTTATGAGTGCGCATTTTCAGTGGCCATCAACTACCATAGATGATGATGAACTGGACGCCATGCAAAAAACCGGTGATGAACTTGTCCAAGAGCTCACTGAAATAGCTGAACTCCGCCACAAACAACATTTTGGTAAGATTCACGCGACGTGGTCCCGAGCGATTGGGTTGAGTTCAAGAAGGCTCTCTCGAAGGACACGCTACGCTCCTAACGATCGCTTGCTAAAAACTCTTGTCGTCTCGGTCGTTGAGGACCGTATGCAGTTTGATGAATTTCTACGCGAGTTAAGAACTCGATACGGGCTGGTAGTTGGTGACTCTGAAGGAGCGCATCTAGTCAAGGATAAACTTGTTGACCAGGAGGCGTTGAGCGAGAACCGTGCGAACCTCGAAGCTCGCCTCGTTGGTCTTGGGCTTGTTCGTAGGCTTTCTGACTCATGTTCCTTTGTCGAGAATCCATTTATATCAAAAGGGGAAGCAGTATGATTGCCGACCGTATCGTCGGCCGAGTTGGTGCCGAAATCCTGCGACAACGCCTCTCAGATGCACGTCAAAGCGACGGAATGGCACCTGACTCAGCGGCTATATTTCGTCTCGATAAGCTTGCGTCAGGTCAGATTGCTTCGGTTGTCCGCGAGATTCTTGCTAGTCCAGATCTGGCTTCAAGTGTAGAAATTAAGATCCCAAAGTCGCTGGTTGAGGGCGAAAATATTTCACCAGATGTTATCACACACCTAAATGCAGGGGCCATCCGAAACGCTGGAACAAATCGTGAGGTCCTGTTGACAGCTAACGGCAACGAGCACAATTTGTCTGATACTCTCGGACATGTCAGTGCACTTGGCGCCAAAGAGTTCAGAGTCTACGAAGAAACATGGGTTGAGGCGACGTGTCATGTAGGTGGTATTACACCAACACCAGACGACCGCGCAGTATTCCGGGCCGCTCTCAAAGGGTTGATGAACTCAACTGATCTTTCTCTCCATCAGCTTGGGCGTTTCTGTGAGATGATAAGTGAAGCGACATCCGCTCGGGGTTTAGCTATTCGCGATGCATTTGGTTGGTCTCTTCCCTATGTTGGCCTTCCAAGGGACTCTTCTTTGTTTTCAAACCCAAAAACCTATGGTTCGACTGTCGGCGCATGGCGAAGAGCTTTCATAAAGCTTTTCTCAAAGCGAGCTCCGCTTCTGTCTAAACTGCGACCGACAGGAAAACCTATCGACCCAGAGGAGCTTTCTCAACGGCTTGCTGACAATACAGAAATTCTTCCCGATCACGTTCAGGTCGCCCTGAATGCTTTCATATCGGCACCACCGGGGGAAGAGACTACTAGGTGGGAAATTGCCCAACTCGAGTGGGAGATGGATGGAGTTCACCTTGTTTTCGATAAGCCTCGAGCTACCCAGAAGGGGTTAGCTAATGCGACATTATATTTCTTCGACAATGATTGTGATGATTCTGACATCCTTGACGCACATTGGCGTAACCACCTTGAAGATCTTCAGGCCCGCGAGAAACGCTCCGATTGGAACGAGGAGGATGAAGAGTTTTTTGAGATTTACCGTAATCACATCGAGAAGAATAAACAGCTTCACGCGCGGTGGGAGAAGGTGGTTTTCGGAAAACCAGTTGAGTGTCATGACTTCCTGGAGGGTTTCGTCACAACAGCCCATCAACTAACAGTGGGCACTCAGAGCCGTTCTGGTGAGCATGTTCTCCGCTTTACTGTTACCAAGGGTCGCACAGAATGGCGCGAGCGTTTTAATGGTGACGTTGGTGCGTTCTTTTCAACCATGTATCGTGGACTCAAAGAGTTGATGGGAGCGAGCGTCGAATGGCGTGTGACAAAGATGGGTGCTGGTAATTTACCTGATCCTCTTTTCGATCATCCAGCCTTTATTACCCGTGAGAAGGAAATTCGGGGTAAAAAATTCAAAGGTTGCTCATCCCTAGCAAAAAAAGCCATACAAATCAAGTTTGACGTTGCCTTGATTGAGAAATCAGGATCCAACGAGAAACCTCTCAGCAAGACTCAGCTTTTGTGGAAATTTAGACCCGAATCAATCGGTCTATCCTTGCTCGATGATATGAAACGCCTTCAGGAGAAAGGTGGGGTCGGCTGTACGGAGGTTCCTCGACGCTTAGTCAGTAAAAAAGGAGGGGTCCAAAGTGTCAACTTACTCAACTCCTCGACGCTTGAGGCGACCTATTCCCGTGATGCAGGATCTCTGGTACCGAAAGCTAGTAAACTGCTTAGCCTTAGAGCTGGAATCAAACGTTGTATTAATGAGCTGGCTTCAGAGGGAAGAATTGGAGCTGAGCAGAAAACAGAATTACGCGACGCTTGGGATGCTTTCGAATCGGAATATGCCAAGGCGCTTGATGACTTTATCAACATCGGTCTCCACGGTGAAGCTGTGAATCATCAGGCCGATTTATTCGCCTCCTTGCTAAAGTCGCTAGCAGTACACGCACGTGGTGATGTTTGTCGGTCACGCCTTGTTTCTGAGATACTTTCTATTGGTACTGTTCGAATAACCGGTGGTCAACCTGCACTGATTGTCCCGCCTTGGAATCCTGAAAGAATGAAAGCTCTGGCTGTGAAAATACGCCGAGTTGCCGGGTTAGTCGCTCACATTCTTGCTGGTAAGAAAGTTCTCTTTGGTGACCCGAGAATTTTCTTTCGTGAATTCTTTGAGGAGCTTGCACACCCGTTTTACCCAGAGATCGCAGTACTCTCACGTGGTGGTGCACCGATCCTTGTCAGTGAAAGCAGCACAGTAAATGGTTATAGTCTCTTAGAGCGGCCAGCAAGAGCAGCAGATGATGAGCTTTCGGACTCCGACCCCTCGTTAGCCGCCAAACAGGCTAAAGATCTCATGGAGCGTTACGTAGGACTCCAACCGCACGAGGCCGCTAATTTGAGCGTACTCCTTTACAACGCTGATGCCGCTGAGCTACCACTGGCCATCGTGCGTGAGTTATCAGGTCTGCAAGCGGAAACAGAGTTCCAGTGCAACGTCACCGTACGTCATAGTGACCAAGTGAAACTCAGAAGGGTTTATGCTGAGTTGGTCAGTAAGGCTGGTGATGACCCAGATATGCCAATCGTTAGTGAAGTTTCCCAGAACTTTATATCTCGACTACGCATTTCTGTCGCACCACCTTCGGCAACACCAACCAGGAATGAAGATGGATTTCGTCCTTTCGACGTTGCGTTTCTACACGAAGTTGTGTCGAGAACCGCTTCTGTAGAATGGGTTCCTGTCGACTGGACCAATGACCTCCCGACATTGGAGCATGCTCCTTCGCGCTGGTCTTATAGGAGTGTTTCTGGTGAGAATGAACTTAAATCAACGACTTTCTTGACTTGTCCTCGACAGACAGCATCCGGATGGGCATATATCAATTCCGTCGCCTCGGTTGTCCGGCAGACCGATGCCAATATTGGGGACCATTTCCTCCCAGCTCGTCGTATCTCACTCCAAAATGAAGGACTTAGGTCAATTCTCGATGACGCTCATGCATTGGCTGAGTGGGTAGCAAGTTATGATGAATTGCTTGATAAAAGACAGTTGCAGGCAAACGGCGTCACAGTTGTTCGATATCGCAGGGCCTCGACAAATGGGCTAAACACCATTGTAAGTTCGACCTCAGAACTCCGACTGCTAGGCGTCCTTGTGCTTAAAAGACTTGGTGAATTGGGGCTACCCCTTTCATCAGAACAAATTTCTTCCTTGGCAGATCGGATGAAGAAGGATGCTATATCCGTCTCCGGAGACATCGTCTTGCGTGCCGCTAAAAGAGGCATTTCTGCTGGTGAAATGATCGGTCTGGTGTTAAGTCGCCGAATTCTCGAGGAGGAGTTCAACAAGCTTCCTGGCGACAAGAAGCCAGCATTCAGTGTTTTTTTCCTACTTGATGACTATGCGAATTGGCTTGCACAAAAGGAGAGCCGGATTGCTGACATACTTGGATTGTCTGTCGAAGAGGGGGAAGATGGTCCGCTACTCCATATATCTGTTGTTGAGTCAAAATATGTTTCACCAGCAGGGACCGCTGAAGCTAGGCGCTCATCGAAGGCACAATTGCTTGCAACTCTCTCCACATTCCGTGCCGCACTTTTTGGTGATCCTGGTCGCCTTGATCGGGACGTGTGGCTTGCCCGTTTGGCTGACCTGCTGATTGATGCCAACATTCCTCCTGGATGCTCTGATCTTTTGGAGCGAACACGGGCCAAGCTACGTGATGGTGAGGTAAAGATATCGCTTCGTGGATACTCGCATATTTTTGTGCATTCTGCTGACCCATCAGGTACTACCAATGAATCAGTGAGGATTCTTGTCGACGAAACAGAAGGAATCGAGGCATGGCAAGAAATTTTCGAGCGACCAGAGGTGCGTCTTCTAGCAGAGTCTTACGCGAACGACACTCCTTGTATTCCTATTCGTGAGTCTATTGGATCGACGAAGCCGTGGGATTCATCTTCTCCAAGGTTACCGGCTGCGAGAGTCGTTTGGGGGGCCTTGGTTGGAAAACTTGAAACTCAGGCTGATGAAGAAATAGAACTGCCTGTTGAGGGGGTTGGAACGGATGAACCTCAGAAAATTCCGGAGTTACCGAAGACAGAGACAACGGTTCCAGTAACCACTCCAGAGGAATTAATTGCATCTGATGATGCGTCAGTTCCTGCTACCGACTTTTCGGAAGTCGAGTCCAAATTTACCAGCTTAATCGCTTCCAAAAGCGCATCTATAACAGCTGTGGAGGATGAGCGAACGGCATGGGCTGAGGAGATGACTAAGAAGCTTAAAACTGCTCTCAATAGTTACGGATTTCAGGCTGCTGTCCTTGGTACTCTCCTGACCCCTAATGGGTGCTTAGTGCGTCTCGCAGGTTCTGACCGCCTACGTGTCGGGGACATTGAGGCCAAACGCACACAGTTACTGACTACGCATGCGATCAACCTAGTTACAGTGCAGCCGAAGCCTGGTGAAATCGTTATCACCATTGCAGGAGATAAACAGCAGTCAGTTTCTCTTTGGGATCTTTGGAGGCAGCGCTCGCTCAACCGAAATGCCGCTAACATCAACACTTCTTTTTTGCTCGGAGTTCAGGAAATTAACGGGAATCCGTTATATCTTAACCTTGGTAGCGAGTTCGGGGGGCTGGCATCTCATGAGCCGCATTCTCTTGTGGCCGGTGCGACTGGTAGTGGAAAGTCAGTTTTGATCCAGGCAATGCTGTTAGATATTGCTGCGACCAATCCGGTAGAGCTTGCTCGAATAGTTTTGATTGACCCGAAAATGGGTGTCGATTACGCAGCCCTCGAAGATCTACCGCATATGCATGAGCGGATTATAACTGACAAAGAGCAATCCCAGGGAATCCTTGAAGGGCTTGTTGAGGATATGGAAAACCGCTACCGGCTTTTTGCCTCTGCACGCGCACGCGATTTATCGACATACAATGCGAAATCACCACCGGAGAACCGTCTACCTATGGTGTTCCTAGTTCATGATGAGTTCGCCGACTGGATGTTTGACAATGATTATAAGTCGGCAGTTGGTGCAGCCGTCCAGCGACTTGGTGTCAAGGCACGTGCCGCCGGAATTCATCTGATCTTTGCCGCACAGCGACCTGATAAAGATGTGATGCCAATGCAGCTTCGAGAGAATCTCGGAAATCGGCTAATCCTGAAAGTGGCAAGTGAAGCAACTTCGAAGATCGCCCTCGACCGAGGGGGAGCCGAACTACTGCTGGGAAAAGGACATTTAGCGGCCAAACTGAATGGAGAGCAGGGTCTTGTTTTCGCTCAGGCACCATTCCTTTCAGACGAAGACATTATGCTGGTCGTGGAGGCAATACGGTCAGACAACTCCGAGGCAACCCTTAGGAAAAAGATAGAATGACGAAAAAATGGACATCAACAACGCATCCGATCTCTGACATCAAAGACTGGAATGATGCTGGCACACTGATCCCGCATTTCCCAGATGGAATGCTGATTTGCCGTTCATGATTGTATGAATTCTTTTAAAATCCAATCTGACTTAGAATGTTGGCAAGGCAAGCAGTGGGCCATCCATTTAGTGAAAGGAAAAAGTAGGCCCAATACCATTTCCATTGGATAATGTCCTGATGTTCAGCTTGGCAAATGCTGGTATTTATTGAACTTCAACCAATCGACATTAGGCCATTTCCTATTGGAAACGGTATTAGCGCACAAGAGGAAGGAAATAAGATGGACTACGATCTCGCTGATGTTGCAAAAGTTGACCTTGAGCGTATTCTCAACCTGCGGGAGCAAATGCCCTCGCCAAAATTTGAACGATTGCAAGAGGGGCTACTTATCCTTGGATTGATTTCTGTTGATATTGACAACAGGACAAATATAATAAAAAGTTATTGCCTTACTAAACAAGGCATTTCTGCTCTTGATTCCGGCAAAGTCACAATTACAGATGGAATGCACGCAAAGCTAGATAAGATTTCAGCGTCGTTTGATGACAACCCCTGGTACCGTACGTAAACCCATCATCCGCAGAAGCGTTGGGTGATCCATGGTTGCAGCATGCCGGTGTGCTAGTTGGAAAACTTCGGATGGAATTGTTGAGGAAATCAAATGGAATACTCAGTAGAAATAGATGAAGAATCCACGAAATCTCTCCTTGAATGCTTTCATATGGGGCCAATAGTGGATGATTCTGGAATGCGCCTTCTTCTTGAAGAAGAAGTTGATAGATTTGGGGGGTTGAAAATTGATGTCTTCAGTAAAGAACACCCCCCACCTCACTTCCGAGTCCTATATCAAGGAGACTCAGAAACTTTTACGATAGAAGATTGCCGCCCACTTCAGAAAAATGGGGGTCTAAAACCATTTCATCGAAATATAAAGGCATGGTGGAAGAAAAATAAGAGAACACTCATCAAAACATGGGATAGAAAACGTCCAACTGACTGTCCTGTCGGAGCATTTAAAGATTGAGGCTTAGAGTTTGATTGCCCAATATACTGATGTTCTCCCAATTTAGTGGAAACGGGTTCAAGTCCGCTTTCGCAGTGTTTCAAAGGCAACCTGACTGAGATAGCTAAGCGTTGGATCATGGCCATTCCCGTCGTTTCACGACTAGTTTGCGATGCACTTCTTGATGCGATTGGAGTGGCAGAATAATTTCAGCGTTAGCCGGTATCAGCGATATTCATGAAGTCTGCGACTCTTATCACTCTCGGAACCAAGCGACCAGATTTTCCTGGAAACATCAATACAATCTGACGGTCATGATTTGGGCCATAACTGACATGAAATGATTGATGATCTTTCCCGTAGAAATATAAGCGATCAAACGGGGTATTTTGCACCACCCATTGGGCTACCTCCAGCAGGTTTTCATCTTCAACAAAAAAATCACATGCGGCCCCCAAACGCTGACAAATTGGGTTTCCTAGGCGGTTGAGTTCATGAGCAGCATGTTGATCCCGTTTCGGATCAATCCGTCCTGCAATTTTTTTCGCCAATTCAGGTGAGCAGAAGCCGAAGGTCAACTGAATCATTCCAAAATAGTCAATCACCGGATCCAATATCTGGACCGTGAGATCATGGAGAGCATTATAGCTTTCTGGTTGTAAGGGAAGGTTTGAAAGTTTGGTTGCTGCCTGTGTCTCACCACATTCAATAAGATGCCGGAAGGTAAGGAACTGACCGCAGGGCTCATCAAGTTCTGGAATGGTAGGTGATCGTACCAACTCAAACCCTTCAATGGTCCAGCGATGGCGCGCCAGTTTATCCAAAAAGATGTCAGGTTCTGGTCCATAACCGGACAGATTAATCACCTTCAGTGATTCCAACGCTTCTTCAAATACTTGTTGCTCTGGATAATTGGGAAATTCCTCATTGATATAGCGTGACTTGTGAAATAGGAATGGTGGTGAAAACTTTTCACCATAGGAATAATAATCAATATCTTGCTCCCGCAGCTTTATTTTGACCCGTTCTACCATCCGAGGTAGTGGATTGCCCTCAAAATCTTCGTAACGCATAAGGCTAACCTTACCAGAGCGGATGTGAATTTTTACCAGTTCAGCATTTCGATAGTCGCCGTAGAGTAATGCGGCGCATCCCACATAAACCCGTAATAGGGGGTGAAGCTGCTCAACCATGCTCACATGGAGTTGTAGTGACTCACCCGGTTCCAACCAACCCAAGCCCCGCTCCGCTGCTTCCAGACACGCCTGAGAGATGGCTTTAACATCAGCAATCTGAAATAGTAAGGCTCGTGATTGAGCTTGGGCCGCCCCATAGTCTCCGAAGAACTGTTTGATATCTCGTTGTAATCCGCGTTCCAGATGTTTGTATGGCCGACGACGTTCAAACTGATTTAAAGCGAAATAAACCTCCAAATCAGCGACGCGCATTTCAGCAGCTCGTTTAATATCAGCAGGATCTTTCCGTCCTTCCAAAAAGCGTAAGGCTTTTGGAAGAGATCCGAACCCTTCCGTCAGCACCAACAGGTCACCCACCTCCGATTTGTCCGGCTTACGACCAAGAGCAAGCCACTGATCCCAGAGACGCTCAAGAGATTCTCGGTGAACTTCATATCGTTCTGTAGCGCGGTCACGTAGCGGTTTCTTTACGGTCTTTCTCTGTTTATGTGACAGAGATTGAAGGCGATTATGTTTGCTTCGATATCGATCCACTAGAAAGCGCTGTTCAGTATCCTTGTCACGGAATACAAAAAGTACTCCAGGTGCTACAGGAATCGGCTCTTCATCAAGAACTTGTTCCAAAAATGCTTTGATCTCTGACTGGGTAAAATATTTCTGGAAGGTCCCGCGTGAAGTCATTACTCCATCGCGAAACCTCTGACCACGAGTATCGTTCTGATTTGCGAGCATTACAGACACTACAAGAAGACGTTCTGCCAACGACCAAGCCCTGGTCAGAGCCTCAACACGCTCATCAAAATCCTCAATGACATTGATCACAAAGCCCAAATTAACGATATCCGCTTGAGCTACAGGGTTGTCCGGTGCGTAATAGGGGTCCCAACCTGTCGCTGATATACTGTTCTCGGTCAACTCGCGAACATCATCTCCACGTCCGCAGCCATAGTCGAACAATCGATGACGGCCATCCAGAAAACCATAGCGCGCCAACGACTGTACTGGAGCCGAGAAGCCGTAACGGGTCAGGGCCGTTAGGTGCCGTGATGCCTCCCAGTCAGCATGTAGTGGTGTTGGTTCTTGTTCACTCCTTTCAATCGACTCATCATTTCCAATTGGAACCAGAGAATGACCTTCAATGCGGAATCCTTTTTCACGTACTAATGCCAACCACTGGCGCTGGTAACCGATGCGTTTTGGTTCATCGAACAATCCGATAGATTCAGCAGTACTAGTCAACTTCTCATAAATCTTGCGACGCGGATTACCTGGCAGAAGGAGTAGTTCTTTACGATGCAAAATAGGGGGATTCAGCGAATCGGCATAAGTGCGGTAGCTGATAGCTGAACTTTCTATGTCGATCAACCAACTTTCGCAAAGCGACGGGAATGGATCATCAAAAAAATTGGGATAGTTGAGTAACGCGATTGAAGACCCGCGATCATCAAATCGTACGAGATTATAATCCGTATCTGGTTTGATCTGAGCCAACTGCGATGCTCTGTTTATGCGTTTTACCCATTTTTCATCCAACTTGAGGAGTGCGCTAACATGGAAATATGTTTGGGAACCAACTTTTTTGCACGGAACAGGTTTCATTTGACCCTATCTTGTACAGTAAATGTCTTCATTGTCTGTCATTTTAAATTAACAGATTGCAACCAAAAATCTATTGCAATATTTTCGACCCCAGTTCCCCTCGCTACCCAATGCAGGAGGTGAACCGGTCAAACGGTCTGATTCTCCAACCTGTTGAAATTGCAGCATTCATGTCGGTCCGTTTTGGGGGCAAATAACGGACCGCGACCGTTTGCGGGAGAGAAAGAGAGAGGAATGGGCCGGAATAGGGCCAAAGTGGGGGTGTGCAGGTCCGGTTTCAGGGGTGGCGGTGTTGCGCCACTATCCCCGTAACCATTGGAAACATTGGGGAATTCCGCCCAACAAAAAACCGCCTCGGAGGGCGGTTTTTCATCAGAGAAAGTATCCCTGGGAATAATTGGTGGACCAAGTTGGGAAACGCAAAACTTTTTCTCTGGAGAATTTTCGCCCCAAGTGGAGAAAGGTTTTTTCCAATTTTGGTATCAAGGTAGGCCACAGCAAAAACTCACCTTAATGGAATCATGGACTTAACATTTTGGTTGGTCCACAGCTTTCAATCCCGTTACCACACCTTTTTTGTGTCTAATAATTCACTTGGTTAAATTCATCTGCTCTGTCTCGTTTCATATTTGGAAGTGATGATAAATATGGGAAACAACGTCCCAACTCCATATTTTAAGGCTATTAAATATGGTCTAATCATTTGTCGACAATCTCCGTGTGTAACATCAAATCGCTCTATCGGGAGGCAGTGTGAATTTTTACTCTCTGAGAAAATCTTCCATGGTCTGGATTTCACGCTCAATATGTTTGAGAACCTCCGGTTCCACCTTGGTTTTATCCAGGACACCTTCCACAATGGCCGCTGCGACCCGTATGGCGAGTTGATTGCTAGATATCTGATATTTAGACCATATTTTCCGGGATGGACCTTGATGATACTCATGGATAGAATAGTTCATGTCGTCTGCTGAAATTTCCCCATTTTTCCATTCCATGAACTGTTGATCCAATTTTATTAACTCTCGGCTTAACTCTTCGTCGTAAGCTTTTTCTGTTAATTCACGAAGTTGCCTTTTTATTTTTTTTGGTAGTTCCTTCATACGTAATTGCTTATCCACTACAACCACCTCTCCAACAAACAGCGACATACAGTGCTTGGGGCGGGATAATTTGCGAAAAAGTCTACTTCGAAGCGCCTCTTCCCGGTCACCACTTTTTTTTGTCCAGTAGAGCCATCAGGTTCCGCTTACGTTTGTGCTCGTTCCGTATCTCGGAGACGATAACAGGAAAGTCCTGAGTCTTACCCATGGCCCCGAGGAGTTTCTTGATCTTGGCGAGATACTTCACAGCCTCCTCATAATTGCGCTTGTCAGCGTGTTTTAGTAGATGCCGGATGTGCTCCCGGTAGATCTGCACCGAATTGTGGGGGGCTGTCTTCTCCCGTAATCCGGCTAGTTCCAGCCAGAGCGGACCTGAGCATCCACCCTCACGGGCCTCACTCCAAGCGGCCTCCATATCCTTCTCCCACAGGAATACCTGGACGAGAATTGAGTGGTCACCGTGAGATGAGTAATCCCAACCTCGACGTTTGCTCTGTTTCTGTTTGGATGCCGAAATCTGCTCTCTAATGTAGGCCAGCCCCTTTTCTCGCCACTCCGGCCACGTCTTTGCTAGTTTGGCGTGCTCGGCCAGTGTTTTGAACATATCGAAGGAGATGCGCTCGGAGAATGCGGTCCAGGTCAGTGCCATGGCCTCATCGTGCCGGTCGCGCCGATGGTAGGCGTGGGAGATGAACTCACGCAGTCGAGCGTCACCCTCTTTCTGTGGAAAGGCTTTCCAGCCCCGTTCGGCCCACTCCAAGGCATCATCGTCCTGACCAGCTTTCAGGTAAATCTCAGCGATGACCAGGAAATAGTACTGGTGAGACAGGTCTCTCGACTTGATAGCCACCAGTTCCTCCACGTTGTCAGACGTCTTGGCCAGGGATTCCATCATGGAGGTAATACGGAACCGCTTGCTGTCGTAGCGGTTGGTGTCCTTTTCTCCAGGTTCCAACGTCTTAATTTTGGCCCAAGCCTCTTCAGTCAATTTTCGATACCTGGCCAGGCCAACATCTCCCAGTACATCGGCATAGGTTTCGGCAGCATGGTAAAAGGTATCCCAATCGGTGCGCAACTCCCAAGCAAAGAGCCGCTCGGCAAGGGGAATGGGGTTCGGTTTGGCTTTCTGACACGCATTGATATGCAACTCTTGTAGCTGCTCCATCAACATGCCCATGTTGCCTCCGGAATCATCCACCTGTTCCATGGCGCGTTCCATGACGGCAAGCCCGTGCTCCGTCAATTCAACCACGGCTTCGGCATGTCCCTCGTGGAGCAGTTCCTCAATGGAGTTGATTACTTCTTGGATGCCATCGGCGTAGTCGTACATGTGCCGGTAGTCGACAAAATCATCTGACCATGTTGCTTCATCCAACGCATCCTTCCAAACTGAAAGATCAAGCTTGTCCCGGCTGGTTTTGGCGGTCATGGCCAACAGCCGCCGATTGAGTCGGTCGTCATCCTCGCACTGCTCCAGGATAATCTCCACCAGGGCCTCTTTGCTTTTGCCCATCAGAAAATCCCGGACGTCTTTCTCGCCAATGGAATCGCTGATCTTTTTGCCACTCTTCGCCAAAGGTGTTTTCTCGTCCTTCGCCAGCCAGGTCAGCCCGACAGCTACACAATGTTTACAGAACTCGTAATCTTCCCCAAGTGGGCAGGAGCACTTATGTTCCAGTTCGCCATCCTCCACCCATAACTGGATTGTGTAGGAGTGGGTACCCTGGACTTTGCCCGTGATGACTCCATCGTTCTCCTTCAGGCTAGTGACGGCACCGTCCTCAAAATATTCCTCACCACGTCCAAAATAGCGGTTGCCTGCCAGTTCCAGCATGGTAGCAATGGTCAATGTATTTTCTAGTGATTCAGCACTACCTTTGATTTTTTTTCGTACCATTCATCTTGTCCTGTAGCATCGTTTCTACCTGGAAGCGGCATGATTTATTGCGAGTTGCCTTAGAATCCAATATCATCATCCTGCTGTGAATTGACGTCTCTATTGATCTCATTGAGAATTTTACCTTTATCAGACCGCTGCTCAAACATGGTCAGCAATTCATGCAGGGCATCATACCCGTCCGGTTCTGTTTCAAAGTAGAAAAGCTTTGCGATGTCTCCAAAACGATTGGAATCCTGCTCTTCTGCGCAGGCCCGTTTGAATGCTGGAATCAGGGTGCTGAGAATATTCTTATGATGGTGGAAAAAACAGAGATCGCCCAAAAAAGTAATATCTGTCGGTTGCCTTTTCAACCCGGCCAGCAACAACTCCTTTAATCGGTCATTCCCCTTTTTGAAGTATTTTCTGATAAGAGGATAGTTCGGCTCATCGGAGTCTCTTTCTGCGATAAACGCATTAAGAATATCCTCTGATAATTCAATAAATCCATTGAAGTAATAGGCTAACAGAACCTGGCGGTTATTCTTGGCTTTGGCAGTTCTTTCTTCAGTCTCTTCCTCATCACCGTACCCATCATCAACCCATGTAAACCCAAGCTCCTCAAGAGAGTTGCTCCAATTATCCGGATCCTTTTTGATGGCTTTGCTGGCAGCGTCAAATTTTACTTCACGACTGAGTTTATCAAAATCATCATCTTTCATGTCGATAATTCTCGAAACTGTGATGGTAATACTTTGTTATTCATCTGTTTTTGTTTGAACGAACCTTCTGCATGAATTTTGAAAACAGACCCGGCGACATTTCTTTTTCAACAACCTTCGTGATGCGATGATCTGGATCAATATCCTGCATAATCTTGAAATAGGACTCCGCTTTGTCAGGCTCGCCTTTTGCGATAAAATATCGGCACATGATAGCAAAGAAACTCATCACCTCACTGATATGGAATTCATCCCTATCGGGATAGAGTGCCTGTAGATCATAATGTCCACCAAATATTTCTGGAATTTTTTCGATATCACCATCGCTCAAGCACAATTCCGCATAGTTTAATTTTCCAAACAAATAATCTGGTTCATCCTGATGTAGCTGCATGATTACTCTTCGTGAATTTTCATGATCACGAACACCGGAATATGCCATGGCTAAATAATTGCGGAATTGTACAATTCCAGGATGTTTGTCTACCAGTTCTTCCAGAATAGGTATGGCATTTTTGGATCTATCCCACACCATTTCATATAGTTCCTCAATTTTTTCTTCCAGTTCTTTCGGTATTCTTCGGGAATATTCATCATCAATAGGCTCGGTGGTTATGGAGTATGAGGAGAGCCTGACGTTCTTCTGATCGACTTCTTCAGTAAATTGATCTTCTCCCACCATAAAATGGTAGCCGTCCTCCCCTTGTAATTTTTGTAATTGGTTCATTATTGACCGTTGACGTGATCGACTGTCATTGGGGCCAGAGATATATAGTGGTTTTCCGTCCTTGCCATATTCGTAGGCAGTAGGGCACAAAGAATGGTCAATGTCACCAAGAATCAATTTGTCTCTTTTAAAATCCTTGTGAGGTTTGAATCCAAGGCTGTTGGCGTAATCAACAGCACCTTCAATGAGTTTTCTGGCACAGGCCTGGTGTAACCTTTCGATGACATATTGGTTTTCACTTTTTCTACAAAAATCATCGTATTCAAATTCTGGTTTTATGCTTAAAAAGCAGTTTTTCACTCCAAGGCAGAAAGTATCCAAAAGGAATACTCCAAAGGCTATCTCTCCATTTGCCAGCTTTCTACTGATCACAACAGGCCCCATGCCACTTTCGAATATCGCATCTGACATCCAACACTCATGGATAGGAGCCTTGTGGATAGTTGAGAGATTGCGTGGAGAAGCAAGCCCAGAGCCTTGATTTTGTCTCTTCTGGGCAGCTTTACGTTTTGCTCTTTTCTGCTCTAAACGTTTCTGTTTGTCCCGCTGATTCGTAGCCATGATATACCCGAGTATTTATAGTTGGTTTCTGCTCACTGTTTGCTGAGGCAACACCTTTTGAATTTCTTGCCACTCCCGCATGGACATGGTCGGTTCCTTCCAATTTTTTGTCCTGGTGGTGTCTGCACGTCCTGAGTTGACTTGCCCGGTTTTGTTGGAGGATGAGTCTTGTAAACAATTGATTCCGGCTCAATCTTTTGGTCTACAATCATCCTTTCTCCGTCAATCTCAATAACCTGTCCCTCAATCAATCCATCATCTTGCACTTGTCCACCTTCGCCATCCACAACCTTGAAAAGGAGATTGTAGGGTACTCTCCACTCTGCTCCATCTTTCATGATATGAAGAGTGGCCGTCTTAGGGTTAAGCCGGATTATCTGACCATATTGCTCACGTTGCTGACGATCACGGTATCCGACTATCTCTCCGACTTTGAGTGTATTGCGGTCTACTTGACATTGGTCAGAATGAATATCAGTATCCACTCCATCAATGTTGACCATGTAGAATGGAACTTTCCACTTTTTACCATCCGAAATATTGCGCACCAGCAACCTGGTCCTTTGGAACTCTTCAACTATAGCGGGAATCAATCGGTTTTCAGTCTCATCAAAATAGGTAACCTCCATATCGAGACGAAGACGGTTCTTTATTGCTTTGATTCTAGCAGGTTGATCTAACATCTTCCCGATACCCACCCGGAGTCGGTAGAGGTCAAACAGGCTGGCTTGTTCAAGTTCGTTGAGTAGTTGGGTATAGTTCAAGGCTCATCTCTTCCGAATTGTTTCAAATATATCTTTTCAATAAAGACCGGCAATGGGTCTTTCCACGGCTCCTGTTTGTGATTCGCCAACCCTCCGAGTTTTTTCGGGTTCATCCCCAACTCTTTTGCCATCTGGATATGTTTACTGGAAAGGCGAAACCGCTTTTTGGCATCAATCCACGCCTTCAGGTTGCTTGACGAACTTTTCTTTTTTGTCATTCATCAACCTCACAATCTTAAAATAGCTACCGTTTTTTATGGGGTATGATGGGATGATATCCGCAAATTATCATGCACTTCTATCCCTTTCCATTCAGTCCTTACCATGCAGTCTAAGGTATGCCTTTAACCGTTGAAAACGATTATTCGTCGCCAATTGAGGTTCTTTTCTCACAATTTTTTCCAGGCAATTCCCCAACTCTGATGGTGGGTATTGTCTATCATCCTGGATCAACAGGTCCAGAAAGCTCAAGGCTGGTTCTGGAGACTGTATGCAAATTTCGGATTCGTGCAGTCTGTGTACAATATAATCTGGGCTATCTAAGGGTTGCAACCAGTGTCGGAGCACTTTCACAGCCTCGGGAAATGCTTCTTGGGCCTCAATGCAGAGCATAGCAAAGCTCTCTGAAATATTTGACGAAATATTCTCACCTGACCTTGGCCATATTGATCGTAGATAGGGCAGTATCCTGTTCGTCCAATATTCGGATCTTTGGTCACCAGCACTTTCAAGCGCGCTGACAAGTGCCTCAGCAGCTTCATGTAGTCCTTCAGGTGGCAGCAACCCTGTAGCTGTAGCGAGATCAGCGTTGGAACATATATCGCCTGGGTTTAGAGCAACATACGCCAGAAATCTTGCATACTGGGTCTTGTAATCATCCAGAGACTCAAAATGGTTCACTGTTTCAAGGAACGGAATTTTGAGGGCTGCTATTAATGGATGGTACAGGCGTGGCGACCATAGGAAACTTTTCCATGCCGAAAGAGCATCAGCGGGAGAACGTTGCCACTCAAAAAGAGGTAAAAGGTTTTCTGTTGTCCACTCTTTGTCCACCCGAAACAGGGCAATGACATGTGCAGAGAGCAGTACGCGACCATGACGGAATTTTTCGATATTGGTGTTGCAAATTTCTGAAAATATTGGAGTTAGTTCTTCTGGAAGACTTTGTCCATCCTCAGGTGACTTTTTGTACCACCAGTTCAATAGAGCATCGGTGACGATACCAACCGGATGGTTTATGGCCCGGCCAACAGGATGATCGATTTCTCCGCTATTTGGATGATCCATTGCAAGAATACGGAGACAAAGGTTCAAAAACTGGGGTTCATGAACTGTAATTTTTTTAGAAATATTTTTTAGCCATTGGCTGAGGGAGTGATCCAGAGATTTTAAAAATTCATCTGGAGCATTATCCAGTATGGGAGCCATATAGTGCCAGGAGCGCTTGATTCGGGTTTCAGCAGACCAAGAAATTAATCCAGTACTCCAGCGATCAACTGGCCAGATATTTTCCTTCGATAGTGTGCATAATGCGTACAGTGTCACACTATATTTTTCTTGACAAAGTTGTCTCCAGTCATCCTGCTTGGACTGTTCAGGTACTGGATATTGACGTAGATACGTCACCAACTCATCTCTGCCGCGTGGAATTTGAATAAATTCTTTCCAAGGATCTCTATCTCCGACTCTAACCTCTCCCAACCAGTATGGGAACTCGTCCTTGTCATCTTCAGCAATCTGCCATTGAGGATGTTTATTTGATAGTTCTGCCAGCCTCTCTTGAGCCCTGGTTCCCATCTTGCGGTCGACCGCAGCCATTTTTGCCAGTCTCAGCCATACTTCTTTTTCCATCCTCAGGGTCCATTGCTCTGGTTTAAGTTCACTTTTGTACATTTCCCGTGGGGGCCCGTTCAGAATGACTTTTTCCAATCTGGAGATTCCCTCTGGGTTGAGGTTTGTCGCTAGGTTTACCAGAAGGCGTATAGCCTCACGCTTCGTTTCACTTGTCCATACCCACCAACTGTCATCAGCTAGAAACCACTCCAAGGCTTTTGTGGGCGGGATGATTTGGTTATGAGTGGCTGCAAAAAAAGAGAGTCTTTTGAATAGAGGAGAAGGTGTCTGCCACCAGTTCTCGGCAGTCAAATGTGCTCTCAAAGGATTGATTTTGGCCGTTGCAAGCCATGCATCACGAGCCAAATCAATGAGAGCGGTCCGCTCATGGAATTTATTGTTTTGTGGATGGTGGCTGATTGATGGTTGGTCCCAGTAGGATCGATCACTTTTTTCGTCTATTCCATCAAGCTGGTGCATCAGTTCCAGCATGTCTTTTAAAAGCATACTGAAATCAGATAATAGATCTGGAAGTGCTTCTTGCCATTGTTGGTTTTCTGATAGATTTTCCAAAGCGTGGTGAACGTTATCTGTTGTCAGAACGATCTCCAAATCAACAAGATCATTTGGCCGTTCCGGCTCTTTGGTTTCGACCTGTTCCTCATGCCAACGGTAGGGTTCGCGCAAGGAGATACGCGGAGTCAACATTTCGCGCAACTCCAACCGCACGGTCGGAGTTAGTCCGTTTTGATTGAAGTGATTGATCCAGTTGAACAGGTGCAATTGACGGTGATGCAGGGATTTTACACGTCCGGTAAGAATAAATTGCCAGAGAGTGCGCATCGCTGGACGGGGAATAGCGTTCGGCGCATTGAGTCTGATTTTTTTCAACTCTTCCTGTTTGCTATCTCGTTCCAGCTTGTCAATTTCTCTAAGTTGATTTTCTATCTGCAATACAAACTCGTCATGAAGTTGCGCGCCGTGTTTGACAACCCATAGTAACAGCGCAGGATCATCAAGATGGCGTGTCAACCAGCGAACCAAATGGGACATGACGGGATCAAATCGACTTCTGGTAAAACCCGCATCTACCGGAGTCATCCACTTAGCGAGATCATATGGAGCAGGTCTCCGCAGTAGGCTGAAAATCAAATCAGCATCTTTTTTTGGTTTTGGGGATATACCGAATCGTTCCAGGTCATCGTGACGGTAGCGTTCGTTGCAGAGTGTTTCCAACCAATCCAATGAGGGCACTGGATTAAAATCGGCAAATCGTTTGGCCGGTAGACCTTGAGGATCACTCAAGGCCCAAAGCAGACGGCCTACATAATCATCCTGCTTTGTGCTTGCCATGGGGCGGGCCAAGGCATAGTCAACGACAATCCGTTCTTTACCGCTGATCCCATCGCGGTAGGTCTCCGCCCATACACGCAACGTCTTATGTAGATAGTAGTGGTGCCTATGTTCTTTATAGAGTATGGGCGTGACACTTTTTGTCTGCCATTCATTAGCCTGCTCTTTTTCTTGACCTTTTCTAAAACTACCAAAGGCGAACATCTCCGGCATAGACTCTCCCAGTAGACGGTCGGCGGCCAGGGCATCCATCATATAACGCAACACTTGGTCGTTAATGCTGTAACCGACAAAGCAGACCGTATAATTTCTCAGTAGTTCGCTTACAAAACGGGCTGCCCAGCGTTCTGTAAGGTAGGCCAGCCCAAAGTCTCCACTGGATGCCACCAGATGATCCAATTCATTTGGTGTGGGGTTCTCTGATAGCAGGCCATGTAAGTATATCAGACCATCCCAACGGTTTTTGGGTACGGGCAGAAGCGGAGCGGAATAGTGTTTAACGCCAATAGATTTCCTGTTTATCACCTCTTCAAAGAGACGGTCAAAGTTGGTAGTGATCAGGCGAGTTCGGTTGTCTCGCGTTTTACCCAGGGTCAACAATGCCTTATGAGTGGCCATTGCATTGGTTAAACTAAGGTCTGGTTTGAGAATGGCTGGGAGTGTCTGACGGACGGTTTCACGTCCCCCGGCGATTCTTGCTTCCAGCAGGCCGATGGCTGTGTCGAACTGCTGGGCTTTGATCGCGGATTTTTCAACGTCATTCTGGACTATACCCAATTCAGTAAAAATTCTATCCACCAACTTGCCAAAACCCGGCAGCCCGGCCGGGTAGGAGATGCCGGCACCGCAGAAAAACACAACACGCCCTTCTTCGTGTTGCTGAAGTAGGCGCTCTGGAATATCAGGTCCGCTTTTAATGAACTGCATCGTTTATGAATCCGTAAAAACAAAGTATTGGCTGATTTCCTAGAACAATATTGGCACACTGCTAAACTTTTATCTTTTTATGTTCGATCAAGAGCTTTAAAACATGATTCAAGTTTAAGATGTTGTGATAATAACAGGAACATGGTTTGACGCACCATAGCAAATCCGCATAAGATAACCGATAGAAAAAAGTAATCCCATCAAGGGGGAAAGCAACAGATGAAAAGTGGTGAGCAGAAATTTTTAAACGATCTGGACAAGAAGCTCTGGAATGCGGCGGATCGGTTGCGTTCCAGCCTGGATGCGGCAGTTTATAAACATGCGGTGTTGGGGTTGATTTTTCTGAAATACGTCAGTGACTCCTTTGATGAGCGGCGGGAGGAGTTGCGGCGTCAGTTCCAGGAGCCTGATCATGAATATTACCTGGACCCTGACGATTTCGACAGTGAGGAGATGCGCATTGAGGAGATTGAAAGCGAACTGGAGGTGCGGGACTATTACACCGAGAAAAATGTCTTCTGGGTACCGCATCAAGCCCGTTGGCAAACGCTGCAAAATTTAGCGGCCCTCCCTCCTGGCGCAGAGCTGCCCTGGATCAACGGTAACGGCAATCCGGCCCGGATGAAAACCCTGGGCCGTTTGATTGATGATGCCTTGGAAGTCATCGAGAAGGATAACCCCAAGCTCAAGGGAATTCTCAACCGTAACTATGCCTCGTTGCAATTGGAGCAGGACAAACTTCTGGCTCTTATCAACGAGGTGATCGGTACCATTCCGTTTAAGCATGAATCCCTCCATTCCAAAGATATCCTGGGCCATGTCTACGAATATTTTCTTGGCCAATTTGCCCTGGCAGAGGGGAAAAAGGGTGGGCAGTTTTTCACTCCTAAGTCCATCGTGACGCTCATCGTCGAGATGCTCCAACCCTATCAGGGGCGGGTCTATGATCCGGCTATGGGCTCTGGGGGGTTTTTCGTGCAGAGCGAGCGGTTTATCAAGGAGCGAGGCGGCAAGTTGGGCAATCTATCCGTCTATGGGCAGGAGTCCAACCCCACCACTTGGCGTTTGGCGGCTATGAATATGGTCATTCGGGGCATCGACTTTAATTTTGGTCGGGCTCCGGCGGACTCTTTTACCAGTGATCAACACCCGGATTTGCGGGCTGATACGGTGATGGCCAATCCCCCCTTCAACATGAATGAGTGGTGGAACGAAAAGCTGGCCGATGATCCCCGCTGGGATATTGCCGGAACGCCCCCCCAGGGCAACTCCAACTTTGCCTGGCTTCAGCACATGCTCTATCACTTGGCCCCCAACGGTTCTCTGGGGCTGCTCTTGGCCAACGGTTCCATGAGCTCCAACACCAATAATGAGGGGACCATTCGAAAGAACCTTATCGAAAAGGATCTGGTGGAGTGTATGGTGGCCCTGCCTGGGCAGTTGTTCACCAATACCCAGATTCCCGCCTGTATCTGGTTTTTAACCCGCAATAAAAAGTCCCATGCCGGTAAACGAGACCGCAGCCAGAAGTTCCTGTTTATCGATGCCCGCCAGTTGGGCTACATGAAAGACCGGGTTCTTCGGGATTTCAAGCCGAAGGATATCAAGGATATTGCCGACTCCTTCCATGCCTGGCAGAAGGGCGAAGATTACGAGGACAAACCCGGCTTCTGTGCTTCAGTGAATCTTGAGGATATCCGCAAACATGACCATGTGCTTACGCCAGGGCGTTATGTGGGGGCTGCGGAAGAAGAAGATGACGGGGAGCCCTTCCCGGAGAAGATGCAGCGTTTGACTGGGCAATTAAAGGAACAGCTTACCCAGAGTGCAGAGTTGGAGAAGGCGATCCGAAAAAATCTGGGGGGGCTAGGTTATGACCTATAGTGTGGATATCAATATCCAGATCTCAGACGATGCCGCCAAGGCTATTGTAGCGGGAGCCTGTTTTCTGGGGGCTTGTTGGCTTGCATATAAATACTTTGAAAATCTGGATGAAAAAGCCATTCCGCTACCCAAACAGGCTAAAGGGTATTCTGAACTCCCAGAATTATCTCCTCAAACCTTTGATGAGCTTGGATTTCACCCCCTTGTAAAAAAGCGGGCTGCGAAATCATTTCACGCGGGTGACTTTGTCTCTTCGGTACGCACGGCTTCTATTGCTCTATTCGATCTTATTCGGATCAAGAGCGGTATTGATTCCGCCGATGCGACACGACTTATTCAACTTGCTTTTCGGGGGGAACCGAAAAAAGGGGTGTCAGCGCGTCTATCCTTTCAAAATCTTGCCCCCAATCATGTCACCAATATGGGTGACGGTTATATTCAGATGTTCGAAGGGTTTGCCAAAACCATTCGCAAGGTCCACATGCATGCCCAAATCACCATCACCAAAGCGCGTGCACTGAAAGAGATTAGTTTAGCCTGTTATTTGGCAGAAGTGATTGAAGAAAATACCGTTCTTGCCATTGAAGATGGAGGGGAAGGTGATGAAGTTTAAGAGTCAGAAAATCCACCCAGTTGAGCAATGGCAGCGGTTTACTGGCCAGTTAAAGGATCAGCTTGCCCATAGCGCAGAGTTGGAAAAGGTAATCCGAAATAAATCTAGAGGGGCTGGGGTATGAGTGTTGAGTGGACCTTGGTTTCATTGGCAGAGCTATATGATATTCGCTCTGGTCTTTCGAAACCAGCAAAGGATTTTGGCTCCGGATACCCGTTTCTCTCATTTAAGGACGTGTTTTACAATTACTTTGTCCCTGAAAATCTTACAGAATTAGTGCAAACGAGTGAGCGAGAGCGGGAGTCATGTTCGGTCAGGAGGGGGGATGTCTTTTTAACTCGAACAAGCGAGACTGTGAACGAACTTGGCATGAGCTCAGTTGCATTAAAAGATTATGAACAGGCAACTTTCAATGGATTTTCAAAACGTTTGAGGCCAAAGGCTGGCACATCTTTGCTACCGGAGTATGTGGGGTACTATTTGAGAAGCTTATTTTTCAGAAAAGAAATGATGGCTTTCTCGAATATGATGTCAACCCGAGCCAGCCTTAACAATGAGATGATCGGGAGGTTAAGGTTGCTGGTTCCTCCACCTGATAAACAGGAATCCATAGCCCGCATACTCAAAAGTCTTGACGACAAAATTACCCTAAACCGCCAGATCAACCAAACCCTGGAGGAGATGGCTCGGACGATTTTCAAGAGTTGGTTTGTGGATTTCGACCAGGTGAAGGCCAAGGTTGCCGCCCGTGAGGCTGGAGAAGACCTGGAGCGAGCTGCCATGGTCGCCATCAGCGGTAAATCCCCCGACGAACTGGGGCAGATGCCCGCCGATAAATTCTCCGAACTGACCGCCACTGCCGCTCTTTTTCCTGATGAATTGGTGGAGTCGGAGTTGGGGATGATTCCGAGGGGGTGGAGAGTAAGCACGATTGGAGACGAGGTCAGCATTTTCGGGGGAGCCACACCAAGCACTAAAAATGGCGCGTTCTGGAAGGGAGGGACTTTTTTCTGGGCAACCCCGAAAGACTTGTCTGGGATGCAAGCCCCAATTCTCTACAAAACACAACGCCAGATTACCAAGCTTGGAGTGGACAAAATCAGCAGTGGGCAATTGCCTTCTGGCACGGTACTGATGTCGTCAAGGGCTCCTGTAGGCTATCTAGCTATATCGGCTGTCGAAATTTCTGTGAACCAAGGATTTATTGCAATGTTTTGCGACAAGTCGCTCCCCAATCATTGGGTGTATCAGTGGCTTGCATCCAGCATGGATCAAATTAAGCTCAGAGCGAGTGGTACAACATTTTCTGAGATCAGCAAAAAGAACTTTAAACCAATACCAGTCATAGTGCCTACACAAAATATTCTCGCACAGTATGAAGAATCTGCGCACCCACTTTTTTCTGAAATTGAGGCTCTCTCAAAAGAGACTGAAAATTTGGAAGAAACCAGAGACACCCTCCTGCCAAGACTTCTTTCAGGAGAAATCGATCTGAATGCTGTCATGAAAGAGTGAGGGGAAATATGTCAACAGAACAGGACAAGCAACAGAGCAAAGAAGCAATCTCCATGATTGAAGGGCTTCTTCAGGAAAAATTCAGAAACAAATCAGAATTTAATTCTTATTATGACAAAGATGGAGCCGTTACAATAAAGAGTTTGGCTAACAGCGATGATTCAACAGTTGTTGTTCATACGTATAATCCAAGCGAGGTTCTTTGGTGGGTAGACCGAAAAACTTACCAGGATGAGTATGATGATTGGGAAAATAAAAGCATTGGGACCTATTATCAAGATATACTTGAGTTTTTTGTAGAAACAGATCAATTAGACGCTATACGCGGGTTGGTAGAAGCTGTCAGGATGAGACGTATGGTGCCATTTGTTGGTGCTGGTATATCAAAAGATTACAACAAAGAATACTTACTGTGGGGGCAAGCTTTAACAAAAATTGGCAAAAAGCTTGCTCTTTCGTCAGAAGTGGAAAAAATACTTGGACAGGGTAATTTCCTAGAGGCTGCACAGCTACTATTTGATAAAGACAGCATTCAGTTTATTAACTTTATACAAACTCGTTTTTCTACAAAACAAGCTGATAACAACGATGCAAAGGCTGTTTCCTTATTGCCTGAAATTTCACATGGGTGTGTGGTTACCACGAACCTTGACGATGTCCTTGAGCAAGTCTTTAGCGAGAGGAATATGCACTTTATCGGTTATATGCATGGTACTCAGGCCGGAGGCTCTTTTGTTTCTAATCTGACGAGAGGAAAGCGTTGTATTTTAAAGCTCCATGGGCATGCCAATGATCAACATACTCACATTTTTACAGAAGGCCAATACAACTGTGCATATGGTAACCCAGTAAATTTTTCAGAAGATTTGCCAAAAACTCTGCGTCAAATTTATATTTCCCAGACTCTACTTTTCCTTGGTTGTTCAATGACCAAGGACAAAACTCTAGATCTGTTTCAAAACGTTTGCAGTGATAATCACTTCATTGTTCCTCAGCACTTCGCTCTTTTGGAGCAACCAAAACTTGCTGATATTACAAGTAAAACTGAAAGCAGACTTCTTCAGCTAAACATCCAGCCGATTTGGTATCCTAATGAACATCATGAAAATGTTTTAAGATTTCTTGAGCTCATTAGAGATGCATCATCAGGAAAGGTGACGATATGAAAAACAAGCCGCTTCTTGATGAAGAAACACTAGAGAATCAGGCAATTTACTGGTTTGAAGAGGGTGGCTACCAATACCTCCATGGCCCGGATATCTCCCCCGACGGCCCATCCTCCGAACGAGTCGACTACCAACAGGTGGTGTTAATAGGCCGCCTTCTGGATGCCCTAAGCCGGATCAATCCCCATATCCCCACATCCGCTCTAGATGAGGCGGTTCACCTCATCACCACCCCCGACCATCCCGACCTGATGCGCAACAACCGCGCTTTCCACCAGTTGATGTTGGAAGGGGTGCAGGTAGAGTTCAAGCAGGATGATGAGAACCAGGATGACCATGTTCGTCTCATAGATTTTGAACAGCCGGGAAATAACGACTTTTTGGTAGTCAACCAGTTTACCATCCAAGGCACCAAACAGAACCGCCGTCCTGATCTGGTAGTATTCATAAACGGTCTACCCATTGCGGTCATTGAGCTGAAAAATCCCGCCGATGAGAACGCCGACATATGGGATGCCTATAACCAGTTGCAGACCTATAAAGAAGAGATTTCTGACCTGTTTATTGCCAACGCAGCTTTGGTGGTCAGTGATGGGCTGATGGCTCGGGTGGGTTCATTGACCGCCAGCACTGAACGGTTCATGCCATGGCGTACCATTGCCAATGAGAAGGACAAACCCATGCTCCAGTTTGAACTGGAGACCATGGTGAAGGGTTTTTTCAATCAAGAGTTGCTGCTTGACTATCTGCGCCATTTTATCCTGTTTGAAAACGATGGCGACCAGGTTGTCAAGAAAATTGCCGGATATCATCAGTTCCACGCCGTCCGGGAGGCGGTGCGGGCTACCGTTTTCGCTGCCTGTGATAGGCCGGAGCAGGTAACCCGTTTGAAACCGGCCTATGCCGAGTTGGAAAACCTGGGCAAGCGCAAAGGGGGTGTGGTCTGGCATACCCAGGGATCGGGCAAGAGCATCTCCATGTCATGTTTTGCGGGTAAACTACTGCAACAACCGGAGATGAACAATCCGACCCTGGTGGTGGTGACCGATCGAAATGATCTGGACGGTCAACTGTTCCAAACCTTCAGCAACGCCAAGGAGTCCTTGCGGCAGACACCACAGCAAGCCGACAGTCGGGATACCTTGCGGGATTTGCTCAATAATCGCCAATCCGGCGGTATCCTCTTCACTACGGTGCAAAAATTCTCCGTGCTGGAGGGTGAAGCGAGCCACCCGATATTAAGCGATCGTAGCAATATTGTGGTGATCTCCGACGAGGCCCACCGCAGCCAATATGGACTCAAAGCCTCCCTCAACCAAAAGACCGGCCAGTACCAGTTCGGCTACGCCAAGCATATGCGCGATGCGTTGCCTAATGCCTCATTCATCGGTTTTACCGGCACGCCCATCTCACAGGAAGATAAAGACACCCGTGCCGTATTCGGTAATTACGTCAGTATCTATGATATTCAGGATGCGGTGGATGACAAGGCCACGGTACCCATCTTCTACGAAAGCCGTTTGGCCAAGTTGGATATCAACCAAGAAAAGATCGAGGAGTTGAACGACGAGGTGGAGGAAGTGGTGGAAGATGAAGAGGATCTCTCCACCCGTGAGAAGACCAAGGGCAAATGGGCCGCCCTGGAAAAACTGGTGGGGTCCGACCCGCGCATTAAAGAGGTGGCAGAGGATCTGGTCAACCATTTTGAAGAGCGCACCGCTACCCTGGACGGCAAAGCGATGATCGTCTGCATGAGCCGGGAAATCTGCGTCCATATGTACGATGCCATTACCGGTCTACGCCGTGACTGGCATTCGGAGGATTCTGAAAAAGGGGAAATCAAAATCGTCATGACCGGCTCGGCATCCGATCGAGAGTTGCTCAGGCCGCATATCCACAACAAGCTGGTAAAAAAACGGTTTGAAAAACGGTTCAAGGATCCGGCGGATTCGCTCAAACTGGTGATTGTCCGGGATATGTGGCTCACCGGCTTTGATGCTCCCAGTTGCCACACCATGTATGTCGATAAACCCATGAAGGGCCACAACCTGATGCAGGCCATCGCACGGGTCAACCGGGTGTTCAAGGATAAGCCCGGCGGGCTGGTGGTAGATTACATCGGTATTGCCAATGAGCTGAAACAGGCACTGAAAACCTATACGGAATCAAAAGGAAAGGGAGAACCGGCGCAAATATCCGCAGAAGCTTTTGCGGTATTGCAAGAGAAGATGGAGGTGTGCCGGGCCATGTTCAATGGTTTTGACTACAGAACCTATGAGACCAACGCAACCGCTCTGCTGGTTCCGGCCGCCAATCATATTCTAGGATTGGAAGACGGTAAAAAACGTTTTTTAGATGTGGTGCTGGCCATTACCAAAGCATTTTCGCTTTGTGGAACCTTGGATGAGGCCAAGCCACTGCGCATAGAGATTGCCTTTTTCTCCGCCGTGAAGGCAGCTATCAGCAAATTTACCCGAGTGGATAAGAAACACACCCAAGAGAGCAAAAATAGTGCGCTCAAGCAGATTTTGGATAATGCCGTGGTAGCAGAGGGGGTAGCGGATGTGTTTGAGCTAGCTGGGTTGGAAAAGCCCAACATCGGTCTATTGTCCGATGAGTTTTTGGACGATGTGCGCAACATGCCGAGCCGTAATATTGCAGTAGAGTTGCTGGCCAAGCTGCTGGAGGATGGCATCAAGGCAAAATCCCGAAACAATGTGGTCCAGGAGAAAAAATATGGTGATCGCCTACTGGATACACTGAGAAAATACCGTAATCGCGGCATCGAGACCGCCCAGGTGATCGAAGAGCTGATTGAAATGGCCAAGGCGTTTCAGGAGGCACTGAAACGGGACGAGGAATTGGGTTTGAATCCAGATGAGGTGGCCTTTTACGATGCCCTGGCCAACAACGAAAGCGCGGTCCGGGAACTTGGAGATAAGATTCTTAAAAAAATTGCCGTGGAACTCACCGAAAAACTGCGTAAAAGCACTACGGTGGATTGGCAGGTACGGGATAGTGTGCGCGCCAAATTGCGGAATCTGGTTCGCCGAACTCTGAAAAAATGGAAATATCCACCGGACAAGCAACTGGAAGCCATTGAATTGATTTTGAAACAGGCTGAATCTTTGTCGGATCAATGGTCGGCAGCCTAATGGAATCTCTGAACACTATTTCTCCCTGCGTTGGAGCAGTTTAATATGAAAAACTTGATGGGGGGGATGGTATGAACTTGTCTGAGCGTTCTAAGTTGTCTTTATGCCAATTCTTATGCCTGTTGCCACAGGAAGAGTTGCTTACCATGTTGATGAAACACGGTTCTCAGCAGGAAGAGTTGCTTACCATATTGATGGAACACGGTTCTCAGCCAGTCGCATTGGCAGGTCCAGTCCGGCAGTATGTTTTGGCCGCATCAGCGAGCGAGATTGCTTCCCTGTTCGATGAACTTCTGCGGACAGCATCAACTGTTCGGAATTCCATACCATCGCCAAAGTACTGCTATGATGAACGATGGGGTGATCTAATGGGCTGTCTTGAGATTGACGGCTATGTTCAGGAAAAAGATGAATATGATCGTTTGATTCCTAAACTCGTCCCCATAGACCCCACCATTGATGGGCAGGAACCATTGGAGGATGATTTAACAAAGGAACTCAAGGCATCAGGGTTACCAACCATAGATGGTATCCTGCGTTGCCTGGAGAATTCGACCAACGCATTCCGCAGCACACAGAATCCCGATTTTAATGGTTCTCTCAACAACTCCCGGGTTGCAATGGAATCCATTGCCAGGGATATCGCCGGGTTGGCAATAAATGGTAACGAGTACGATCCCAGTAAATGGGGTAAAATTTTGGCTGCCCTGAAAAAGAACGAACTCTTGACAAAGGACCAGGAAGAGGGGTTGGCCGGTGTCTATCGCTTTCTCAGCCCCGGATGCCACCGGCCCCAGGCCATGACTGAACGGGAATATGTCCGTCTGGCGAGGCATTTGACGGTATCCATGGCATTTTTTCTTCTCCGAACAAGGGGCAGGTAACCAATGGACTTTGATGTATATTGCGACGAAAGTTGCCCAGACTTGCTGACATCTACCAACCCGCATGGCAAGTATGTTGTCATCGGAAGCCTATGGTTAGAGTCATCGCAAAGACAGGAGTGTAAACAAGCCATCCATGCTCTTCGAGACGCCCATTTGATCGGTGGTGAATTCAAATGGCAGAAGGTATCTCCTTCTCGCATCGAGTTCTACAAGGCACTTATGGATTGGTTCATCGACCAAGGGCTTTCTGTCAGATTTCGTTGCATATTAATTCCTCATAATCAAGTAGACTGGCGTCTTCATTCTGAGGACCGGGAGCTTGGATTCTACAAATTTTACTATCAAATGCTCCATCACTGGATATTTGACTTCAATCGCTATGCCGTATTCTGCGACTACAAAAGCAATCGTGTCATGACACGCCCAGAGACTCTTAGAAGTTGCCTATCTGCCGCAAACCTTTCCTCGGAGATTCTGCGTGTTCAAGCTGTGCGCTCTGAGGAGTCGGTTTTAATCCAAGCGGCCGATGTGCTCACGGGTGCTGTCAGCGCCAAGTTTAACGGTGCTTTGATAGATGGTAGTGCTAAATCCCAGCTAGTAGGACACATGGAGACTCGACTAGGTAGACCACTGACTTCTACCAGTCTTGGTGAGCAAAAGGTCAATGTTTTTGCCATCCAACTAGGCGGGGGTTGGTAGCGTGGAGTATCCGGCACTGCTCAAACTACCTACTATGAATTCGTATCGGCAGCACTTTGAATTAACGTATTGTCGAGGGCCGGTGTTTACCTTCGATAATATTGCAGTGCGCTTTCGAAAGTCTGATTTTTATCATTGTTGCTTTGAGTCCAGCCAACGAAACACCGTCAAAGACACGTTTTCACAACCAAGGGCGGAGAGGCTGGAGTGGATCAGAAAAGCACTGCAGGACCCTTCCAGTGATAGGTTTGCCGGATGGAATCGTAGGAACAAACGGCATGATCACAATAGGCGGGTGACGCTTGTGATGGGGAATTACGTCGTTATAATTGCACTGATGGGCCCACAAAAGGCGAGGTTTATAACTGCCTATGTGGCCGATACTCCAGCCAGTTTGGCTAAAATTAAAGCCAGTCCACGCTGGGCATAAAAAAACCGCTGATTTGCCAGGCTGGCTCAGCGGAGGCCTTTTTAGATTCAACTGCCACTGGCAGAGAACGGTTCCATTGTCAGCAAAATTGTAGATAAAGTCAATTAAATTCCTGTCCCTGCCGTTTATTGCGTCTGACATGATTTTGCAAGATTTTTTGTTCTGGCAAAGGTTTTTGTATCCAAAAAACGGGCATAAATCAAGAGTTTTCTGTTGAAAACATGAATGAAAAATTCATTATGATCTTGTCAGAGTCGGTTAATATTTTGAAGCAGTGCAATCAAAATATCTTTGCCGAGCGTCTGGTAAAGAAATATGCTGGGGCAGTCAAACGGGCTACGGGCTCCCGTGAAATGTCTCGGACACCCGGATACGGACGCATGGAACGCGAATCGATGGGAGGGCGGTAACGGCGACGATCTCGTCTGAGACCGCCATTGAAGTTGAGGCGTGCCGGATTCCCTATGAGGGTTGAGTCCGGTACGCCACCTTCGATGATCTGTCATCATTGTTTTTACGTGTTTTTTTTCTTAAACCAAGAATACCTGTGTATCACCATTTCGTTGTTTTTTTGTGGCCCGGCCAGCTTCCACTGTCACCAAATCTCCAGTGCGAAGCTCTCCATTTTTCGATACCTCCATATGGCCGTAAGCAGTCGAAACCACCACATTGGTACCAGAAACCGAGATTACCCGGCCAGAAATTGAGCTATCGTTTTGAATCAGCCTTTGTAAATCTTTAACCAATGACATGGCGCACCAACTCCAAAGCAGTTGTCAGAACGACCCCATTTACCTCATGACCGACCGAGGTCACCTTACCTCGCCAGGATCGCCCCATGAGAGCATCATGAACCTCGACCAGATGACCGGGCATGATTGCTGGAATGAAAATGCAGGTCAGAGAAACCTCTTGGAGGCTTTCTCCGGCATCGATCTCTGCTTGTGCTCTTGATTGTTTGGGGAGAAGGCCTGCCAACAGAGGGGCGACAATATCCTGGCCAGGGAACTCTCCATTACCACGTTGGAATATGGCTCCTTCTTCACCTTGGGTATCACGGTCTCCTCCGGTTGCTTTGAGGTGGATGGGGAACGATGTGGTTCCACCCAGGGATGGAGGAGATTGCAGTCGCCATCCTTCAGCCTCTATGGTGAATTTTACCCTGCCGATCGCCAGCCCGGAAGAGGCTGCCGTGACTGTTTGTCACCAAGAAAAAACAGCAACTGATTCCATTGTTTCCAAGAGCAGAGCTGCGACCTCAGCCTCATCACTGAGCCCACGGATCAACTCCCGATCGGCATAAACATCCTGCAGAGTAGTCGTGCCGTTCAGAGCATCCCGCTCTTTGGCTCGTTCTACTTTCCAATCTGTGGCGGCGATCCGCTCAGCAGCCTCGGTCTTGATGTGGCGGACAAGAGCCTGCCGGGCCTTTTCCAGATCGGCCGCCTCCTGTTCGGCAGCTGTCTGGGCATCGATAGTCTGGACCTCTTCATCGGAGACGCCATCGTATCGGTCCTCGACAATTCCGTCCACCAACCGAAACCGGTGCCCCAGATCAGATTCGACAGGGAGATCGTAGTCGCCATCCTCGGAGATGACGCCCCAGTCATTGCTATGGGGAAAACTGATTTTCACGGTCATATCAGGAACCTCCTAAAATCGGAACGATGTATGGGTAGTTGGTGGAGTGGTAAGCGGAGTCGAAAAGTTGGTTTCCGAAGCTGGGAACCTTGGAGGACATGTTCCCCATGTCAGCGATATCCCGGAAGATGAGGGCCGAATCGATCATGGAGGCGTGCATGCCGTTGCCGCTGTCTGAGTTGGAACTCTGGGTCATGAGAAAGCCGTTTTCCCGAATCGGCACGAAAGAGCGACCAGGACCGCTATCCTGATGTTGCAGGAAGGCATATTGCCCGTCAGTCACCCGGATCAAAAAGATTTCAGCTCCTGCTCCGTAATAGTAGTAAGGCTGATAGGTGATGACATATTTGCCGTCATTGGATATCTGAAACCGGACTCCGTACTGAGTGCCTTGCTCTGCCCCATAGGCCGTGGTGGTAGAGAGGGTGTGGGTGGATTCTTTGGTGAAGCTTTCAGCCCCATCCGGCGTGAACCGATCCAACATGGCGTAGGAACTGGGGGCCATGCGGACCACAATGATTTTGCCGTCGTCACAGGGGACAATCACACCCCGGTAATAGCTCTCATTGTTTCCGGCATTGTTGGCAGTCCAGTCAAAAGTGGTGTGATTGGCTTCATCGATATTGTCGAACCAGTTTCTGCGGTCGTCCGAGTCGGTATTGATGGGATCCACATCGGTGTAGATGTGCAGCCGCATGGAGGTATTGGCGGCCAGGTTCTCATTGATTACCATGGTGCGGGTTTTTTCGTTGTAGCCGATCATGCCCCACTTGTTACGGGTGCCGTAGCCGTTCTGGTTGTAGAACTTGGAATTGGTCCAGGCGATATGGTTGCCCTCGTAGCTCATGGTGTAGTTCATGGCGACCGCACGAGTGGAGATTGCGGCATACTGGTTCTCCATGAACAGGGCCAGATTGCGGTTGGTGCGGTTGTTGACCCAAACTCCAACATTACGCAGGGCGACACCACCGGCGTTGGGACTCCTGCCAATCATGGTGCCGTCTGGTCCCACACCGACGGCGACGTGGCCAATATGGCCGCATTTTGAGGTATGGTTGCCGTAGGTGCTGGCGGTGGTACTGGGAGTGGAGTCGGTCCGGGCCCAATCGTAGAAATTGTTAAAAAATTCGGTGGTATCGTTGCTTGTCGTCTCCTGATGGTAGGTGTCGGACATGTAGTTTTTGCGGGCCATTTCCTGGAGGTAATGGTTGTAAACTACCGTGCCCCAGTAGGAGGAGCTTTGCATACTGACGACGGCAAAGGCCGGTTTTTTCCAGGGGTCGAGAAGATCCCGAGCCATGTGGCGGTCGAGTTGCTGGATGGCGTTGTAGGAGAGAATATCCACGGTTTAAACCTCCGAAATGGACGCGATGCGCCCCTGGTCATCATAGGTGAATGCATAGTTGCGGCTGTAGGTGACGCCATTCAAAACCAACTCCTCGCTGAAAGAGGCGATGGAACCGTTGGCGTTGAACACTACGTTGTTGATTGTGCGGGGACCGACAGTTATGGCCGTGATCCGCCCCTCAGAGTCATAGGCGATAGCCTCGGCAGCGATGGCCCCGGTGAACAGCGCATCTGGATAGGCGTCCCCGGCGGTCTGAACGGCGGCCACTTGGGTAGTGCCTTCTGCCGCCACGTTGCCGACCTGAGTGGTGCCGGTGGCAATGACGGAGCTGACCTGGGTTGCCCCCGTGGTATTCACCGTGTCGACCTGGGAGGCCCCCTCAGATGAAACGTTGGCTACTTGGGTGTTTCCCTCGGCGGTGACATTGCCAACCTGGGTGGTTCCCTCGGCCTGGATATCGGCGAGGTGCCCCTCGGCGCTGATCTGCAGATCGAGCACCGTGGTGCGACCACCGATCAGTTCGATGGCTTTGCCGAGATAGGAGAGATCCTGTGGCGTGGCGGTGGCCGCCAACTCCTGCATTCGGTCGCGCAGGATGGCAACCGCTGCGTCAAGTGAGGTGGGCATCGTCGGTTACTCCCAAAGTTTGATTTCGAATTCGAAAAGGTGGCGCGACACGGTATTGCCAGTCGTGTTTTGATCGTTGTTAAGTGTCTGAATATCACCATCAACCTGGCCCAGTGTTTCCCGGAGCCGCTCCACATCCTCGGCCATCAGGTTGTTGGGATGGGGCAGCGGATAGTCTCGATTGGGGGTAGTATCGTCATGGGCTGCCATATCAGGTCACCACCAGACGGAGATTACGGACCCGGGGCCGGTCCAACGCTGTCCCGGTCAACACCACCTTGGCTCGGGTTTCGGGACTGGTGTGACCGGAGAGAATAAACCGTCTCTCCTCCCAGCCCTCCCCAACCGGGGAACTGCCGGATAGCGAAGCCGGTACCCAAGAGCCGTCAGCAGCCTGAATGAAGACTGCGATACTGGACTGGCCGGGCAGCAGCGTTTCGCAGGTAAAAGAGATTGTGCGGTTGGAACCACACGGTATGGCGCGGGAGATGTAGTCGGCACTCTCGGAGAGATCCCCGAGAATGGCCTGAACACCGGGATAAAGAACCGGTGATCGCCAATCGGAGCCGGAAAGCTGGGCTTTCAGGGCATAATGCCCGGAGAGCCGGTTGGTCAAATTCACCGGCTGCCCGGCCTGAGCCCGGACCGCCTCGCCATCGCTGTTGCTGAGGGTCAACGTCACCTCGGTTTCGGGGCCGGTCAGCTCTACTCCGGCCAAAGCCAGGAGATCGGAGGCCTGATCGGCGTCGATCTCGCCCAGTTCAATGATGCGACTGGCCTGGGAGAATTTGGCACCCAAGAGAGTAAAACAGAGATCCATGTCCTGATGCGGTGTCCAGGTGGAGGCGTTGGAACTGGAGAGCAGCACACCCACCTGATAGGGCTGGCTGGTGATCCAACCGCGCTGGGCGTCGTATTTGCCAAGTTGAGCGATGGCGACGGCGTGGTCTCCATCGTCGCTGAGGAGAACCAGCGCATATTCCCGGCCACCATCCAGCCAGACCGGATCCCAGGTAATGCGAGTGGTGCCGGTGAGGGTGGCGTCGGAAGCCTTGATCTCTCCCTCGGCAAGCACCACTTGGTTCGGCATGCCGGTGGTCACCTCCCGGATCTGGGCGCGAACCGGGGCTGTGCCGATGGTTTCAAACTGAACATCGACCCCGCCGACATGACGCCCTTCATCCAGCACGAAAGTTTGAGCCAGCGGATCCACTGCCGGTGCGTTCCAGCGCTGGGTGGTGATGGTGGTAACCCGGCGTAACTCCTGGGTGGTGATTTCACCACGCCCGGTGTAGGTGGCATCACCATAGCTGCCGCCGATTCCAATAAAGGCGACCGCCTTGGATCCGGTCGGAATATTGGCCGGGACGGTGAACTGCCCGGAGAATGCGCCATCGACATCCGTTTCGGTGATGCTGTCGGGAGTGATTACCTCCCCGTCGAATTGCAACTCTTCCAGTTCCTCATCCGGCCCAAAGCCGGTTACATCAAACGCCACGGCCCGTTGCCGAAGCTGGGCCGCTGCAACGGTGCGACTGGAGAGCAGCTCGGTAGAGATGGAACTGCTGGTGCTGGAACGGTTACCGCTGCCGGTAGTGAACGCCCGGGTGATGCCGCTTGCCCAGTTGGTGATGGTCTGGGTCCAACGATCCGTTGCCGGGCGCAAGGTGATGCGTGCCGGGATAGGGGCAAACATCTGGTAGGGGTTGATCTTCTTTGCGCCGGTTTTGGCCGGCTGGGTGAGGACCGGTTCCAGGTCGAAGGCCAGAGTCCAGGCAGATGCCGAAATACCGGCTTCCGCGACACGGGCGGCGATGGGCAACATCAGCTCGCCGTTGACGATGGCAGCGGTCTGTTCAAGGCCCTGGTCCCGCATGTCGTCATCCAGAAGCGGATCAACGAAGACGCCGTACTTCGCCGCTGGGTCGGCGGCATTGGCATCGTTGCGCAGCCGCTCGATGCTAATGAGGTCAAACAGGGTGCCGATAGCACCCCGCATCGCCTCAATATCGGCCATGGGGATGACCCGGACGGTGATATCGGCCACCTGTGGCGCACCCCGCCAATTCTGGGCGAGACTGGCCAATGCAATTTGACCATGGGGCATGGTGGGTCGGGGCGGCGCATAGGCGTGGGAGAGTCCCTCGATGCGTCGTACCCGGCCTTCACGATCCAGGGTGATGAGATCGATACGGGGTAGGCGCCACTGATAATCCAGCATCACTAGAGTCCCGGATACCGCTCCGGAGACGGTCAACCCATCCTCATCAACCAGAGTCGGCGGCACCTGAGTTCGATAGTGATAGACGACCGTGTAGCTTGATCCGGGGGCTGGTTCATCACCGGAGAGTGACCAATCGACCCGGTCGCCGCTGCGGATATAATCCACCCCCTGCTGATAGGTGGTCTCTCCCTGGGTGACGGAGACGATTTCCAAAACTGCTGCATCGGGCAGTTGATCGCTGGCTCCTGTGTAGCCGCCATGGGTGAGGGTCACGGTTTTCTCGGCGGTGATGTCGACGGCTGTGATGGTCTCCACCGGCGTATTGTTCAGATCAATCCGCATATCGCCGTTACCATCGGGATTGAAATGATGGGGCTCGGAGAGAATGGTGGCAAGCTGTGGGTTGTCGTCCACGGTCAGGCGCAGAGCCCGGGGCAGTTCCAGCTCGAACCCATCGATATGGGCTTTACCCTCGCCGATGCTCACCACCTGTCGCCCGCCATCACCGGAGATGACACGGACCTGGAGTCCCTCCACCACATAGGAGCCGTTGGACTCCCGGTCGTAGCGGGCCAGGGCGGTGGTGACGCTGTCCAGTTGCGGCGGCGGGGCTTTGACCACCAGAGAGCCATCGATCAGGGTGTGAATGGGATAGAAATAACCAGTATGGCCATCCCCCTGAATGCCCCACGTAACGGATGCCTGCAGGCGGGCGGCGCCCGGCTCCTGATAGTTGCGGGCTCCGACGGCGGGGTCGCGTAGGGTTGAATCTTCCAGTTCGGTGATCACCACCTCATCATAGAAGACACCAATGGCAACGGTTCCGGTCATGGCGGGGTTGATGACGGCTCCCTCAACCTCATGAGCCCGGCCTCGAAGATAGAGCACACCTTCATCAAGACTGGCGGTTCCAGCATCCCGGTCTATAGTACAAACACACCCTTTGAGGATATCCCCATCAGAGAGGAGCGCATCGGCGATGCCTCGGATGTGATGATCGGTGGCGGCCTGCAGCTCGTTCAGTTCGGCACCCTGCAGGGCGGTGCTGGCGCGGAACAGGTGCTGGATATAGCGTCTGTCCGGATTGAAGCGGTTGTAATAGTCCTGCGGCATGACTGGCATTTTTTTTATCCCTTTCCCTCTTGATCAGAAGGTCACGACGAATTCAAATGTCTCGCGGGTTGCAGTGGAACGGTGGATGGGGGCGGTGTTCTCCACCACCAGCAGCGTGCCAGGATCGGCCACTTGCTCGGGGAGAAAATAGCGTTGTCCCTCCGGAAGCCCATCGACCATCACAGAACCGACGAACACCGCCAACTCCCGGATGATATGTTCCGCCCCATCGCCGAAATCATGGCGGAAGGCCAGGTAGAGATTGGATGTAGGTTCGGCGGAACGGCGATAGCGTCCCGTGGGAGTGACGATCTCTCCAGCCTCGTCCGGTTCGGCATAGGCGATATCGAAGGCGGTACGCCTGCCCACTTCGTTCAGCAAAACTTCGGATGCCACATCCTCCGCCGGTGGGGTGTCACCCCAGGCGGTATCACCTGTTCCCCAGGCGAGATGGATGGGCTGCAAGGCGATGGACTCGGCGATGGCGGCCCGGCCTGATCGTGTCAACACGCTCATGAACTATGCACTCCGCTGATGGTTGGATCCGATGATGGTGTTGAGAGTGTTCCAGCTCTGGCCAGTCGGCCATCTGGCATCGAGCCAAGGCTGTTTTCCGTAGGTGGCGCTCTTGCCCCGCGTGACCCGGCGGTTGTGGTGCACCGGCCACAGGGGCGAATCTCCCGACAGTACCGGCCAGAAACGGCGTCGCCAGACATGACCGTGACGAGAAGAACGTCCCCAGCCAACGGCGTGGGGTGTTGCATCAAAAATATGAGCTGCATGAATCCGCTCCGGATAGATATCCACCGGTTGCCACTCAAAGCCGTGGAATGCCTCATCCAGGAGGCTATGGCTCAGCACCATGGGCCCGCCGATCTCCACCCGAATGCGGGGAGAAAACCGTTCGTTGAGAGATCCCAAAGGATCACCACCGGAGAGCACCACCTGGGCCCGGCTGGTGGTTCGACTCTGTAATTTTGGCGGTGAGGCCAATGATCCCGCCACAAACCCACGCAGCACCACATGGGTCATGGGATTGTTGGGCAACGGCTTGTCACCGAAGAAGCTGTGGTCGAGAACAAACCGGTCCCGGTAGATAGCCCGAATGGAGCGGTTGGAATGTCGAAACAGCACCGGAACGGTCACGGCCCGACTGGCGGTGTTTCGCAAGTTACGGCCAAAACTGAGAATCAACCCGTTGATGGTCATTCCGGAGTAGTCGGAGAGCAGGTCCCCAAACCGACTCTGATCCAGTATAAAGCGGCGAACATCGTAGCCGTGATGGATGCGGGAGAGCCGGGAGCGGGCCGGGATGCTCAGTGCCGAGAGCGCCTCGATGGCCCGAATCTCAGCATCAGAGGGAATCCGGCCAGGATCGATCTGGATCTCCGACCAGTGTTTTCCCGGTTCCTCTTCCTCGATGGAGGGATCGGTAAAAAAAATCCAACCGAGTGCCCGGACGAGGGCGTCCTGGGTGCCGCGCCGCCGCTGCCAGATGAGGCCGTCGGCGATGACACGCCGCAGATCACCGATGTAGGGGGCGACTTCAGCCAGCCCATATTCATGAACCAGCCAAGGGAGCAGGATCTCCGGGGCAGCGAACTTGATGCCGGGGATGGTACCGACCGTTCCCCGCAATTCCGGGGATGCGGTAATGACCGCCTCGATGGCCCGCTCAACGGTTGTCGCGTTGGCGGGAAGCAGGGTCATGGCTACCACTCCGTCCCTTGAGGGATCAGTTCAAATACGGCCAGATCGATGCACTGATCGGAATCGATCTCAATGTCGGTGGTGGGCGAGATCAACTCCACCCGTTTGACACCGGTCATATGCAGATTGGCGAGAATCCAACTGCGAGCCAGATTCCAGCCGAGACTGCGCGCCTCATTCAATCGAGCCGGAAAACTACTGCGCAAAGCTTCCACCACCCCGGGCGGGGCATCGGGTCTGAGCCAGATCTGTGCGGTCACCGCTGTCGGGATCAACTGGGCCGGCACCACTGTGACGCGATCGGTCAACAACCGAACAGCGGGGTCGGCAAGGCGATCCTGAACTTTGTTCAACAGGATCTCATCGGCATCCCCTTCAAACAGCACGGCCACCCGTACCAGTCCTGGGTCGGGACTCGCCGCATAGGCTCCCTGGATGGCGGGGTCCACACTCAGGGCATGGAATCGGTAATAGTCGACACTCCCCGGCGACCACCCACGGATGTTGGCCTGAAGGCGATCCCTGAACGGTTCATCGGTTTCACCCTCCAGCCGGTAGAGATCATAGAAGGCGGCCAACTGGTCAAGGTCGTTGCCGGTGGCGAATGCGAGCAGGTTCGACTTGATCGCATCGTTGACCATCTGCCGGTCATGGATCCGCCAGTAGGCGACCACTTCCAGAAGCTTGGATAACGGTTCACTCTCCAGATCCAGTGCGTCGGCCAGTTCAGGAGCTTGGATGAGAAGATCCTGCTTCATCTCGGCGAGCAACGCTTCAAAATCCACTGTCTGCAGGACATCCGGGGGCGGCAAGGTGGCGAGGTCCAATTGGTTTGACGCTGTCATATCACGATTCCATCCAGGGTCACGACCCGGCCTTCGGGCAAATATTCAAAGACGATGGTGAGCACAACCTGGCTGCCGTTGACCGATTCCACTCGGGTTCGAATCAGCCGTAATTCAGGCTCCCAGCGATCCAATGCCTCGGCGACTGCTGAATAAGCTTCTACCAGCCAGCCACTGTTGACCGGTCGATCCACCAGTTCCGGCAGTCGGGATCCGTATTCCCGGCGCATAACCCGTTCGCCGATACGGGTGGTTAAAATATCGCGGACCCTTATTTTAAGATGAGCAATTCCGCTCAATTTACAGGCAGTGGAGGGGTCGGTCCCAATCATGGGAGAGTCTCTGCGCTGAGGGTGGTGGTAAAGCCTTGACTGCTGATGGTGTGGGTGACCCGGTTTACCAACCACCGGCCATTGATACCGGATCGAAACTCTTTCATCGCAACCACCCCTTCGGCCATCAGGTTGGGACTCCCTGGCAGTGTTACATCCAGTGACCCCGTCCCTCGGTTGAGCGTGGCCAATTTGGCCTCAGCAGCTGTCTGGGCCTGTGCCGTATCAGGGAAAGATCGGCGAAGCTGGAAAACCGGCTCGCCACTGCCGGCCCGTACCGTTTTTCTTTCAGCCGTCACCTTGTCGTGCCACTCGGCGGTGACAGAGCCGTACCGGCCCCGTTCCGCCAGGGTGGCTTGCCAGGAGGAAATGTCCGCCGCTTTCAAAGTGACCTCTGGAATCGTTTTACCCGATGCCGATTTGGCCTGACCCCGTTTCACCAGGATCAAGTGATTTCCCATGGGTTTGGCGACCGCATCGAACTGTTGGGCCAGCCGGGTCAAGAGGTGCAGGTCGGACTCCTCGGTCTGATCCAGATGCGGCAGTGCGATGCCGGCCAACTCCGCGCCGATCCGGGGTGTCAGCCCATGTTCTCCCGCGATGTTGGCCACCAGATCGCCGAGGGTGACCTCATCCCAGGGCCGGGTTTTGGGAGCCTTGATCGACTGCGGCATGTTGGCCGCCTTACCGCGTATGGTGAGCGTCCGAACCGGGCCGGCAAGCACAAGCTCATCGACGATGTAAAGCCCCATGCGAACCAGCCCCGTTTCCCGGTAGCCGATGGAGACCACCAACTCGGCTCCGGTGCGGGGCAGTACGATACCGTTGTCCCGGTCATCCAGCCGGATCTCCACCGTATCGGACTGGATGCCAGCCTCATCGGTGAGGGTCAACGATAGCAGTCGATCGGCAATCTTCGCGGTGATGTCCTGGCTGTCTGCCAAAATTTGATAGACTGGGGTCATCAGTCCCAAAGCCTCACGGTTTCATCCGCCTGTTGCATGATGAGGGTCGGCAACTCTATCAGCAGCCCACCAGGAAGCCTGGGTCCGTGGGCGGCGAGACCGGGATTGGCGGTCAAAACCAACTCGACGGTTCCGGCCTCATGGCCGTAATGCTTCCAACAAATCCAATCGAGCATGTCGCCCTCCTTGGTTCGGTATTGCACTACCGATCATCCCCATAGGCTTGCAATTCCAGGTTGAAAGCGATTTTCTTGGCAAGACCAGGGCCGGTAACATCGGACTGATCCTCCTCAATGCGGGTGATGCACCATTTTCCCCAATAGTTGCCGACCCCATCGGTGAGCGGCAGAGGTTTGCCCTGGCCCGCCATTTTTCGCATCGCCTCCACCTGTCCGAGGCCGCCTTTGAAATGGGGGTGGATGACACCGGCGAGTTGCACGGTTTCGGTACCCGGTCCGGTGAACTGCATCGCCGGCTCCCGCCCCACCCGGGGTTGGGACGGCCAGCGGTATTCCGCCGCCCGTTTCAGGGACTGATACGCAGCGGTCTGCAAAGAAAAGCGAAACTCTCCCAAGGCCATGAGAATGTTAATCATGGAGAGCTCCTCGTTGGGCTTGGGCTTTGAGATTGGCCAGTTCCGTCATCACTCTTTGGACAATGACATCCTCATCTTGTCCGGAAGCCCCGTAGACGTTGATGGTGGCGTTGATGGTGGTTTGTCCTGCCATCGGTGTGGATGCCTGATTGGGCGACCCTGCCACAGCCACCGGTTGCACGGATGGTTGAATGGAAGCAGGAGTGGTTTGTGCCACTGCAACCGGAGAGATGGCCATACCGGCGGCCACCGCCGTGGTGCGAACGGCTTTTCCAATCTGAACAGGCTGTTTCTCAGTCGCATCACTACCGAACAACCCGGAGACCGAGCCCCACATGGATTTTATGGTCTCGATGGGTGAGGAGATTTTCTCCCAGATCTTGCCCACCCAAGCCGCAAAGGTCTCCCAGTAAGGCCGGATCGGCTCCCAGATCGTGGTGAAGAATGCTTTTACTCGCTCCCAGTTGCTGATGATGAGCCCAGCGGCCAGAGCCAATCCACCCACCACGAGACCGATGGGATTGCTCATGACGGCCACAGCCAATGCGCGAATGCCGGTAATGACGGTGGGGATGGCGCTGGTGCCGAGAACCAACATGCGAGCCCGCATCAGGGCAAGTCCCGCTGTCACCGACTGCCAGGTGGCCACCGTGGAGAGGAACGCCCCACGAATGAAGGTGAAGCCGTATCCGAGCCCCATGGCGGCGACCTTGGCGGCGATCAACCCACCCACCACCACGGTGATCCCCTTGGTCAGAATAGGATGCTCTCGGGTGAAATCGGCCATGGCGGCAGAACCGGTGCGCAGCATCCCAACGACAGCATTCAGCGGCGGCAGCAACACCGACCCCAGATTGATGCCGACCTCGATCAACCCATTTTTCAAGAGCACCAGGTTGTTGGCCGTGGTTTGCGATCGGGTCTCGAACTCCCGCTGCATGGAGCCGGCATACTGGGTTTTATCTGCAGTCAGGGAGAGTGCTTTGCGATAGTTATCCAAAGAGCCAGCCAGGAGGGAGATATCGTCAGAATACTCCATACCAAATAGATCGTTAAGAATTCCCGCTCGGCTTTTTTCATCAACTCCCTCCAGTGTTTCCAAGAATCCCATCAATGCCCCCTGGGCATCTCCAGCAATAGCATCCTCAAGTTCTTGACCGCTCCAGCCAATATCGGAGAGGGCGGTTTGGAATTTCTTACCCTGTTTACTGGCAGTTTGTAACTTCACCAACAGGGCGTTGATGGCGGTTCCGGCCACCTCGGGCGGTTTTCCCAGCGCAATGAAGGAATCGGCCAAGGCGGCCACTTCAACGGCGGAGAGACCAAACTGCTTGGCGGTACCGCCGACCCGTTGCAACACTGGGACGATATCCCGGGCCTTGGCGGCGGTATTGTCCGACAGGTGATTGATGGCATCACCCAAGGAGGCCATCTCGGTAATCGGCATCAGGTAGACGTTAGCCAGCTTCGCCATGGCGTCCCCGGCCTGATCCGGCAGCATGTCGAACGCGGTGGCCATTTTGGCCACCGTCGTGGTGAACGCCGGCAGATCGTTTGCCGAGATACCCAACTGCCCACCTGCCGCCGTAATTTCAGCAAGGCCAGTAGCGGTGATGGGAATCTCGCGGGAAAGCGCCTTCAGCGTATCGCCCATTCGGATCAAACCATCGGGCTGATCGAAAGAAACCACCTTGCCGACATCGGCCATAGCCGACTCAAAATCAATGGCGGCCTTGATGGGGGCACCGAGTGCGGCACCAAGTGCCACGGTATCAAGAATCTGACCACGAAGGGCATCGCGTCTTGCTGTGTTGGCCTGAACTCTTCGCTGTGTTTCTCCCAGTGCCTGGTATCGAGATCGCAGAGAGGCCAGAGCCGTTCCCAACCGTTGTTGCTGCCCGGTTAAACCACGGGTGCTTTCCCCGACAGCCTCCATCTGGCGGCGGTGGTTTTCCAAAGATTGGCTGCTGCGCTCCCAGGTGGTTCTGGCCAGATTGGCGGCACGTTCCGCCTGTTGCAAAGCACGAATCTGTGCCTGGGTCGGCGCTTCGGTCCGGGCCATCTCCCGGTTCAGCCGGGCAACGGTCTGTTGCGCCGTTCTCCATGCGGTTTTGGCGCGATCGGTTTTTTCCTTCAGGGTCTGGAACTGTTCCAACCGCCTGCTGCGAGCCTCCAAACCCCGAATGGCATTTCCCAACTGGGAAACCTGGGCCGGAGCCCTGCGAAAGGCCGATGTCCAGCCCGCTGAGAGGGAAGCGCCGATCTCAACGGATACACTGTGTCTACTGCTCATGACTTTTTTACCCGGTCTCACGAGGGATGGTCTGGTGCCAGTCGAGAAGTTCCTCTATATCCATCTCCATCAGGGTCTCAAACGACCAGTGACTGTAGTGGGCGAGATCCAGAACCAGCTCCTTGAGGTTTGCTGGAGTCAGGACAAAAAACCGGCAAAACCCTCCTGCAGGGCCTGATAATCCTTCAGGTCCAGATCCTGGATCACCTCCGGGGTCTGTTCGGTGAGGTTGGCGAAAAGCCGGATCTCCCGTTCCATCTCCGACCCACCCGACTGGGCGGCCAGCTGATCCCGCACCTTGGGCCGGCGCAGAATCAGGGAGCGAACCTCGACACTATTGATGGTGATGGGGAATTGGAGAGAAATGGTTTTGGTGTGCTCAAGAGTCATGGTTTATACCCCTCATTCAGATGCCGATGGCGTTGCGCACGGATTCCAACTGATCCACCCCGTTGACCTTCTGGATCATGTTGACCGCATCGATCTCGTGGATCTCCTTGCCATCCATCTCCAGCCGATAGTAACGGCAGGAGACTTTGCATTTCTTCTCGATTTTCGATGCGGCCTGCCAACTACCCACATCGATCTCGGTGAAGAGGCCGCGCACCGCGATCAACACGGGGATGTCCTTGCCGCCTTCGTCCCGGATGGCGCCTCGGAAGGTGATCTGCACCGCATTGCCGTCGGCGAGACCAAACAGGGCGAAGATCTCCGGGTTGTATTCCGACAGGGTGAACTCGCAGGTCAGCTTTTCCAGCCCCATGTCGATATCCACCGGGGCCGCCATGCCGCCGGCACGATACTCCTCGGTCTTGAGGGTAAGCTTGGGCGGCGTCAACTCAGGCACCTTGCCCACATAGCCCCGGCCATCAACAAAAAGGCTGAATTCCCGCAGGATGGAGTGGCTCATTTGAACACCTCGGTGATGTAGTCATTGACCAGATGCGAGCGAAATGTGACGTGCTCCGCCGGATAGGGCGGAGTAAAGTCAAAGTCGAAATAGACCTTGCCGGCGGCAATCTGCTCCGGAGTATTCAACTCCGGATCGGCCCAGACACTACCTCCGAGAATCGCCCCGATCGCCTTCAAGTGATCCAGGTAGGCCCGCACCCCTTCGGTCACGTCCGCAACGTAGGTCTTGGAGATGTTGCGATCCACCGCCCAGAGGTGGGCGCGTTGCAGGGAGTCATGGATCATATCGGCGGTGCGCCGGACCGAAAGCATCGCCCACTTGGGATCACTGGAGCAGGTTCGGTTGCCCCAGAGCCGATAGCCATCCTGCTGGATGATGGTGGCGACCTCGTTTTCGTTGAGATGGTTGGCGCGACAGTTGGTATCACCCAGGACAAAATCCACTGGGCGACTGGTGCCCATGATGCCGTAGACCTCCCGGTTGGAGGGAGACCACCAGAAGCCGCGCTCGTTGTCGGATTTGGCGATCATCCCGGCAACACGGGTAGAGGCCGGTTGGCTCTCTGCGGTATTGGTCTCCGTATTCCAAACGGAAACCCAGGGATCTACCACATAGACCCGGGCCGAGCCCCAATCCTCTCGATAGCTGATGGCATCGGTATCGTTGCTGTTGGGACCATCGGCGATTATGATGGCACGCATTCGGTCGGCAATGCCAAGCAGTTCGGCCACCACCGGGTTGGCTCCTCCTTCGGGTTTTTGATGGGTGAAGCCGGGGGCGCAGAGGATGCGTGGCACCACTTTGACCACCGATTCGGCAGCCAGAAGGGCCTGCACGCCCAGATAGTCCCCAGTGGCCTCATCCACTCCACCGATTACGTTGGAAATGGTGGCGGCCTCGTCGGTCTCCTCATTCACGCGGATTACCACCACCATGGCACCGGCCTGATCGAAAATACCATCCAGTGCCTTGGGCAATGTTCCGGTGCTACCGAGTTTGGCTGCTTCAAGACGAGAGCCGACGATCAATACCGGGGTGTCGAGGGGAAAATCGGTGTCCAACGCATCCGGAGCGGTTCCGACCACGCCGATGACGCTGGACTTGACCGTGCGAATGGGACGGGGGCCGGAGTCGATCTCGACGACTTCGACACCATGCAAAAATTGTTCTGGCATGTTTTCTATCAACCTCCAGCAGAGACGTTTGAAGAACCTGTAGCAACCGATGACCCACAAGCCACCGGATCACCGATGCGGCCCAGGGGTCTGCCATTGACAGAAACCGTAGAGGAACCTGCCGCCAGTACCGATCCATGAGGTGCACAAACCGCGCAGCCATGGGGAGCCCAGGAATCGCCAACCCGATGTACCGGAATGCCGTTGCAAGAGACGTTGGGACTGCCACCGGTTGAATGACGGGCTGGAAAACAGCCGTGTCCTGTGCAGAGATCGCCAAGTCGAGTGACCGCAGGCATTGTTATCCTCCCAGGTTCCAATGAATATGTTCAGCATCCAGCCACATTTGACCGGTTGCGCGAATACGGATTTCCCCGCCGGCATCGATCTCGATATCGCCGGGCGTATGGAACGAGAGTTTCTTGGCGGCCCGGTCATAGGAACACCACGCCCCATCGGCAAAAGTTACTTTTTGGATTGTCTCTCGGTTTTCCAGTGCCGGATGTTTTTGTTGGTAGATCGCTGGCAATACCACTGCCTGCATGGGATCACCACAGGGAGCGAGCAGAACCACTTGCTCCCCGATCTCTGGGGCCCACCAATCACTGTCAAAAGAGGCCCGGCGAGTGATCCAGGGAATCCAGCCGGTCAGCATCTCGCCGCTACGGACCCGAACCAGGGCTTTCTGGTAATCGGTCTTTTCAATGGTGCCGATGCGGATCATGTTGGCGAGCAAACGGGAGAGCTCGGTGATCTCAAACTGTTGGGACACCGCTCACCTGCACATAATCCGGTTCATGGGCGGCTCCGATATTGGGGGCAATCCCCAGCATCACCGTTTCCGGAACGATGCCGGTGTCATCCCATTCAGACTCGCCAAGGAAAAGCGTCTGCTCCCAGATGACGCACCAGCTCTCAAATCCGGCCTTGCCGGGCTTGAACTCGCCGGGATGGAGTTCCAACGTTTGCGGCCATGAGACATCGGCCCCAAGACCGAACTTGTTGTCGGTGATGAGGGTGAAAAACTGGGCGGCGAAGGATCGAACCTCCAAGCCGATATGCTCCGTCTGGTAGCCCAACACGCAGTGGGCGGCCATACGGCACCGCAGAGCCAAACGGCCATCGCCTGGATCCTGTCCTTCTTCGGCGGACTCCATCTCCAGGAGTACCGCCGGTGTCCGGATCTCGTTGCTTTCCAGAGGGTAGGCCAACACCTGGACCTTGCCGGCGAAATGCCCGGCAATGGCATCCATGATCGATTGATGAAACGTTTTTACAGTGGTGGTCATAAAATCCCCTGGGCTTTTTTTTGTTCGAACTCCAACTCTTGCCGCAGCACTGTCAGCAGCCGGGACTGGCCGCGTTCCACCAGCCGCTCCACCACCAGGTTGGCCTGCTCATTGATGGGGATCATCTGCCGGATGATGGGGATGCGTTTCCGATTCTTACGGCGATAGAGCCCGACCCGATTCGATGCCGGGTAGTTGATGTGGAAAGCCCGGAACGCTCCTTCGAAAAAATGCTTTCCAACCCGGTAACCGGAACCGGATGGCCGGCCCTTCAAGCCCAGTTTCATGGGGTCGATACCATCGGTACCAAACCAGATATGAGCCGACTGCTCCTCGGAACCGGCCCTGGCCAAAGCAAGCCGAAACCGGGCCCGCATCGCTTTTTGCGGAAGGCCGGTCAGTTGACCGATTCCTCGCAGCAGATAGGTGCGAAACCAGCGAGCGACCTTGTTGACCGCCCGGCGTTGGGCTCGGGCGATGGCTTTGTCGCCAAGACCGAATCGGGCCTCGGCGAGCTTTTCCAGTTCAGCCAGATCACCGGCATGGAAGGTGAGGCCGAGATGCCCTTGATGGATCATCGCCAGATATCCTCGACCTGATTGTTGCCATCCTGGTGCTCGGTCAGGACCAATCGAATCAGCCCACCACTGACCGGCTCTTTGTGCACGATGTCGAAGGAACCGGTCAGTTCATCAGACGCCAAGGAAACGGTGTCACCGATGGAAAGAAGCGCCCCATCGACAGCGGCCACCTGCAGAGAGGCATTGACCGTACTCATTTCCACTCCCTGAAATCCGCTCTTATGCCGCAGCCGGGTTTCGTCCCGATCGACCGAAACCAGTGCGGTCATCAAACCAGCTGGGGTCTCAATCGGCACGCCAAATTGGTAAAAAAGAGTATTGGCGGCGAGGGAAAGGAGCTGTTGCATCAGACAGCAGCACTGCCGTTCATGCGGATTTCGACCGAGGTGGCCCCACTGCCGGCAGCAAAAACAGCGACACCGACCAGTTTGTTGTCCGTGGCGGTGACCGTGAGTTGGCCGTTGGTCGCATCCCAGTAGAGGGGATCCCCCACCGCGACGTTGTCGGTAGAGAGTTTCGGCAGCGACATCACGCCGGTCATCTGGATCTCCAGGCTTTCTCCCTCGGCGGCATCGTAGGTGGCCACCCCGAACAGGCTGCCGATCAGGACGCCATCGCCGGAGGATACCCCTCCGACAGGAGCGGTGACGGTGATGATGTTGCCCGGCTGAATGAGTGTTTTCATGGATCCGTTCTCCAAGTCAGATTGAATTCAATGATCAGGCCGTAGCCCCGGAATTTTTGAAAATGCCTCGCCAATCGATGGCCTTGGCTCCAAAATCCAAACGGGCCTTGATTTCAACGCCATCCACATCAAACCCGACCCGGGTTTCGATGTAGACCCCGGTCTGGCCTTCCAGATAGGCATATTCGATGGTATCGATCTGGCTGGGGGTGGCGGCCAGAAACCAGGCGGTCTCGGAGGCGTTGTCGAGCCGGGCCTCGGGGATTACCGACAGGGTGCGCACCGACTGCGGTACCACATCCGAGGTGGTGGTGGGCATGAGGTTTTGCGCCACCATCTGCTCGGCGGTCATCTCCAAAGAAGCCGGGACGATCAAATAGGCAGGCCGGACGTTCAGAACCGTTTTTCCATCCAATCCCACCTGTTTCGACATGGCGGCGCGGCCCTTGCCGACGGCAGCTACGGAAAGCACCGTACCGGTTCCGGCCAGGTTCTTGTGATTGCTGTGAAACAGGTTGGTGCCGTCACCCATCTTCGGATTGTCGGTGAAGATGGACCAGACGACGTCCGATTCCAGGTTGGCAGCAGCGACCCCGAAGAGTTGTGGGATGCGGGTGAAGGCGTCGAGATCGTCATTGATCAGCACCTGCCGGGAGATGGAGATGATCTTGCCGTAGGTCTCCACCCGGTAGGACTCCTGGGCCTCGCCCATGGATCCCCGGTGGTATTCACCGTTCTGGTTGACCTTCTCCAGTGACGGTGCCTCACCCAACTGGATCCGCTGCATGGACTTGAAGTCCGATGCCGTTACCTGCCGGCAGAAGGGCTGGAAGGTGCGCGGAGCGGTGTCGTAGGCCTTGCGCAGCGTCTTGTTGGCGACGTTGGCCAGGATTAGGGGAAAGTCGGAGGTGGTTTGCAGGGCGCGGGTCGCGATCTCATCCCGCGACAGACCCCGCATTCTTTTTCCCTCGGCTTCGAGAAAGTGGCGGGCCATCTCCAGCAGGGTCATGCCGCGCCACTGCCTGGCGGCATCGTTCATCTGATGGGAGACAGGATCGAACCGGTGCATGAGGGCGGTCTCCACCGCCATTTTCCGGGTCTCTTTCTCATCCAACTCGCCGGCCATGACCGTGTGGTTGCGGATCTGGTTGGCCTGGCCCCGTTTGGCCGCCTCATCGATGAGTTGGCGTCGGGCATCATCCAGGGAGATGCCACGCTCCACCAAACCATCCGCAAAAGCACGCTCCACCCCCAGTTTGGCCTGGGAGTCAAAGATGCCGGCGATACGAGTCCGTTCGGCGGACACCGCTTTTTCAGCCGCCATGCGCGAGGCGTCCAACGACGCTGTGGAATTGACTTTCTTGGACCGGGTCTCCGTCTGGGCCACAGTGCTCTCCACGGTGGCGATCTCCTTATTGGCCCTCTCATCTTTTTCTTGCTCGGTATCCATAGTTTGCTTTCCTTCATTGGGGATGGAGGGCACATCGGCCCGGGTGATCAATTGGCAGGAGGTGTCGGCAGTGGACTCGCTGCGGAATCCGGCACCCGGATCGGCACCGATGGGAACGGCGGAGAGTTCCATCGGCATCCAATCAACTGCACGCCAGACCGGTATTTTTCCTTCTTCCTCGGTAATTTCGTAGGACCGGACCCGGTAGCCGACGGAGACGGCACGGATGATGCCGCCTTTCACATCGTTCCAGATGGGGGTGATTTCTTCGCGCTCGGAAAAACGGACCCGGGCGTGTCCTTCGAGTTGATCCCCGTTGTTCTCGATCCGGGCTTCCTCCACCACGCCGATGACGCCACCCAGGTTCCAGGCCTTGTGGGAATCGAGCAGCGGCGCTCCGGCGTTCAGACGGGAGAGGTCCACATGGGCAGGATCCAGAGAGAGCTCCTCATCAAAGGGTTTTCCGGTCCGATAATCATGGCGGCGGACGGTGGCCCCGGTGGACCAGATCATCTCGATGGTTCTCTCTTTCTCGTCCACCGATTCGGGTTTGAACGCGGCGGCACGGCTCTGCATCGGCAGATCGAGGGTTTCGATCGGCATGGCATTCTCCATATAAAAGGTTGAATCAGTTTGTCGTCGTTGATTTGGCTTGCCCGGTCCGAGTGCTCTTGCGCGGGTCGGTATCGAGGATAATGCCCAGTCGATCCAGTTCATTGAACGTTTCAGAGATCTCAGCCAGTGTCTGGCCGGGATCGTACCCCTGACGGGCGATGGCCTCTTTCAGGGTCATCATGCCAGCTCGAACCGAGAGTATCTCCGCCTGGATATCCTTCATGGGATCCACCGCCTCGAACCGGGGCGGCGTCCATTCGGCCCTGATCTCTTGGCCGGAAGGAATCTTCCCCGCTGCCTGGGCGGTCTCGATGAATCTCTTCCAGACCGGGCGGCAGAGGCCAGGAATCAGCACCTGGGCCTGTAGCGCCTTGATCCGCCGCCGAAACTCGATGAGACCGGCGCGGATGCTGGAGTAGTTGACCTGGGAGAGGTCCCCGGTCAAAAGCTCATAAGTCAGCCCCACCGCCGAGGCGATGGCGTGCAGTTGCACCCGCATGTATTCGGAGTATCCGGCACTGGCTGAGGGCTGGCCGAATTTCACATCCTTTCCGGCAGGTAGATACTCCACCATGCCGGGCTCGAAGGATTCAATCCGGCGACCATCAGAGTGCTGAGTGGCATCACCGAGGGTCTCACCGTCATCGCCGTTCAGCACAAAAGCGACGAAGCAGGCCTCGATCTTTTTCCGGACCAGTTCCGCCTCGTCATACTCATCCAGATCCCGTAGTTTGACGATGGCCGGAGCAAACCAGGTCACGCCCCGGCTCTGGCCGGGACGAAGCCGGTCGAAAATGTGCAGTACATCCCGGGCAGGAATGCGGAGGCTTTTAGTTGATCCAAGGGACTGTTTGCCGCCCGGATGCTTTGGAAAGAGCCAATAGGCAACGCGCTGCCCGGAAGAGTTGAACTCAATGCCCTGCTGAACGTAGCCTCCGCTTGGCAATTCGCGATCCTGGCCGGAATCCAGATGGTCCGGTTCCAGCAGCTGCAATTGCAGGGGGATGGTTCCATCATCATGATGCGGTGTCTGCCGGAAGAGGATCATGCACTCGCCGCTTTCCACCATGGTACGGACTACCAGGGTCTGGATGCCGTAGAAATCCAGCCGCCCATCGGCGTCACATGCTTCGGCAAATCGGTTCCAAAGCCTGTCAGCCTGTTCGGATAGGTCGTCATCACCGGTGCGTGACCGAGGAATGATGCCGGTTCCCACCAGATTGCTGGAGAGTGCGGTCATCGCCTTGGCCGCATAGGCGTTGTTGCGCACCAGATCCCGGGCCCGCTCCCGCAGGCGGCTGGAGGCCGAGGCGATCTCGCCGTTGGCGTCGGTGCCGGCGGTGATCCATCCCCCATGGCGGCGACCGGTTTTGGCTCCCTCATAGCTGCGTTTCAGGATGTTGGTGGCCGCCCGAGCACGGGCACGGCGGAATCCGGCTTCCGGGGAAAAAAAGCCGACAGCACTGTCCAACCAGTTACTCAAGTGGTTTTATCCTTTGGAAAATCGGGCGAGACTGCGATTCGGTTGGCCGTTTCCGTTGGATGAACGAATTTCCCGCTCAATCACTCGGATCCGGCGCAGAAGATCAGCCTCGGAGCCGTATTCGACGGTTTTGTCATCGAAACGCACACGAAGGGTTCCGGAGGCGTAGGCTCTCTTCAAGGCGTCCAGTTCGGTCTGGGTCCAGCCCATATCAGCGATCCAGCCAGCGGCTGCCACGCCGGTTCAACCATCCAGAGCGGTTGGCTGTTCGGTTTTGCCCCACCTCCCGGCTTTCCTGCTGTTCCTTTTGATGGCTTTGCATCATCACCGGCTCCTCCAACCGCTTCCACTGTTTTTCTCCGAACCGATCGATCCCGTAGATGGCCGCTGCTGCCCGGGCGTAGATCCGACAGTCCAGCGCCTCGTTGCGCCGCCCCGGCTCCTTCTCCCAGGATTGTTTCGGAAATCCCTTCACGATTCGGGTCACCAATCGCTCAGCGGTCAGTTGCTTGAAGTACTCCTCCGCATACTGGGGAAAGTGGCAATACCCGGGCGCAAACGCCTCACCGTCTGCCAACTCCTCATCGGAAGGCCGGTCCAGCTTCAACCAGCGATAGAGTTCCGACTTGGCCAACGGCGTGCCGATGGACCAGACTTTCAGTCCTTTCTTCCTGTGCCCGGCATCGGCCTTGGAGACTGAGAGCAGCAGGGCCGTATCCCTGTCCCGACCCTTGATCGCCACTACGCTTCGTGGCTGTCTCGCCACCGATCCCGACGGTCCCCAGGTGGCCTGTGGATGAAGGCGAACCCAGTTGTAGACATCCTGGGTGGCATAGCCGGAATCGATACAGAGAACCCGAATTGGCAACCGTTGGCCGGAGACGTGCGGCCAATCCCTCTCCAGCACCCGGGCCAGTTTTTCCCATACCTCAGGGCGGGCGGTATCTCCATCCAGAACAAAATAATCGATGGACCAGGACTCCTTCATCCGGCCCCAGGCAACAACCTCAATTTCAATACGATCTTTCTGAATATCCGCTCCGGCCGTGACAAACAGCCCACCCTTTGGAATGACCCCAATTTTGAACAGCTCTCGCCGTTCATAAATCCGAGTCCATTCTGGGGCTTCATGCTCTTCCTCGAAAGGCTCACCCAAAACTGTATTGACAAACCCCTTCATCAAATCAGGCGTTTTCTTGGCAGTATCATACATCTCAGCAGCATCCTCCCAAGAAAACCATCCAACAGGGGAATAGAGGCTGTTCAGATGAAATCCTGCTGTCTTGCCATTACCTGCCGCTGTCGCTCTCCACTGGCCATTTTCCAGCATCCAGGTTTTCTTGTGTTCAGGAATGCTGGCTTCGCAATGCTCACAAGTGTAGGTGATATCCGCTGGCTTTCCCTCCGGCCAGGAGAGATTGCCAAACTCCAGAGGTTGGTATTCACCGCACTCCGGGCAGGGCACAAAAAACTTTCTCTGATCACTGGCCAAATACTCTCGTTCGATTCGAGAGAGCCCTCTGCGATTGGGCGTGCTCACCAAGAGAATCTTCCGGCGTTGGAAGGTGGATGACCGGCGCTCGGCAAGCAAGATCGGATCACCTTCACCCTCCACATCCCCCGGATAGCCGTCCACCTCATCCAGGAACAGATACCGGGCCGGCATGGAACGAAGTCCCACGGCGCTGTTGGCACCGGTGAGAATCAGCACCCCACCGGGAAATTCTTTGCTCAAAACGGTGTTGCCGGAATCCCGGCTCCGGGCTGGTTTCACCAGTTCCCGCAGAACATCACTCTCCTCGATGAGAGGATCAATACGCTGTTTGGAGTTTCGTTTGGCCAACTCCACCGTCGGAGCCACCGCCATCATGGGGCCGGGGGCCTGATGGATCACATAGCCAATCCACCCATTACCCGCTTCGGTGCCGCCGACCTGAGCCCCTTTCATGAACACCACCCGCCGCACCGGGGAAGATGGCGACAGGCAATCCATGATCTCTTTCAGATAGGGCGTCCGGCTGGTTCGCCACCGTCCCGGCTCCGAAGAGGCGCGTTGGGAGAGCACCCGGTAGCGGTCTGCCCATTCGGAAACCATGAGCACTGGATCGGGCTTGAGCCCCTCCCGCCAGGCGGCCTTCGCACCCGCTGCATCGTCATCGTTGCGCACATCTCCGAGCCGTTAAAAAAAGTGATGAAAAAGCAGAGTATTACCTGGATATGATCAGTGAAGCGATGGCTATATGGCGTTAACAGCAACGCCAAAGGGAGAGACCAAAATGGCCAAGTTTTTCATCACCATGACCCGCCAGATCACTATCCAGGCCCAAGTGGATATCGAAGCCGCAACCGAAGAGGAGGCGCGGGAAAAAGTCCTGGAGTTGGCCTCCTGGGACAACGCCCGCGACAACCGCGCAAACGGCATCGAATGGGAGTCCGATCGCATTCGTTGGCTGGACGCCACCGACCCGGATATCAACCGGGTGGTAGAGCTGGACTGACCGACCCAACACCGGGGCGGTTGGCCCGCCCCGCCAACTTGAAGGAGACCAAACATGAACCTGACCGACACCCAGAAAACCATCCTTGAAGCCGCCGTCACCCGCCCGGACGGCGATATCAACCCCTTGCCGGAACGGATCAAAGGCGGTGCAGCCATCAAGGTGATCACCGCCCTGGAAAAAAAAGGGCTGATCTTTGATGCCAGCCTCAACCCGCCATACCGCAATTGGCGCATCAGCGACGAAGGCTACCGCGCCATCGGCCTGGAACCACCGGCAACGGATAGCAAAGAGGAACCGGATACCGAAACCAAGCCGGCCCGCAAAACAAGAGCAGGCACCAAACAGGCCCGAATCATCGAAATGATGAAACGGCCTGAAGGCACCACGATTGAGCAGATCAGCCATGCTACCGGCTGGAATGCCAATTCGACCCGGGGATTTATTTCCGGAACACTCAGAAAACGTCTGGGCCTGAATATTATCAAGCAACGGGTATCCCATGTCGGACCCAACGCACAGGGCAGCTACACCACCTACAGAATAGAGGAGTAAACACGATGGCGACCAAACCTTTTACGGTGGTGGGCTATACCATCGGTCAACATTACGCTGCATTTTTTGAATGGACTTGGGCCGCAACCCCAAAAAGCGCCATCAAAAAGGTCGGACCGACGGTGTTGGATCCGAATGACGAAGAGGCGGATTTTATCATTTGCGCGGTGCTGGCCGGACATCAAGAAGATTTGACTCCCGACGATTACTGATTTTTACAACCTTCAACCAGAAACAATCCGGCATTGGCTGGGTGTTTCTGCTGGGATTTTACAAGATTCAGTTATTTACCCGCTCCCGCAGAATGGTTGAGGGTTTGAAGCTGATCACGTTTCTGGCCGTGACCTCAATCTGTTCACCGGTTTTGGGATTCCGTCCCATCCGGGCACTTTTACTGCGTACCAGGAAATTGCCAAAACCGGGCAATTTGATGTCGTTACCCTTTTCCAACTCTTCCCGAATCGTCTCAAACAGGACCTCCACCAGTTCCTGAACCTCCCTTTTTGGAGAATCCAACTCCCGGCAGAGAGCTTCGATCAGATCGTTTTTGGTGGTAGATGCGTTCATGGAAAAGAATCTACAGTCAACTGCATCATTTTGCAATCGTTCATGAAATGGATCTATTTATCGATCTTGACACCCCGTTCCGCCGCCACATCCTCAAACCGTTTCCCGCCCGATCCCTCCAGATAGACAATCTTGCCAGTAGCCTGAATGAACCGCTTCACCGCCACGTCCACATACACAGGTGAAATCTCTACTGCGTAGACCCGCCGTCCCGTCATCTCCCCGGCCATGATCTGGCTGCCACTGCCGGAAAACGGCTCGTAACAAAGTCCGCCCGGTTTGACATGTTGTTTCATGGGAATGGCGAAGCAGTCCAACGGTTTCGGCGTCGGGTGGTCTGGGCGTTCGTCACCCTCCAACCCGGCGATTGGCCAGATGGTGGAGAGGTATTCGTCACTGACACGTGGTGGGCGGTTGCCCTTGATCCAGCCGAAAAAACAGGGTTCATGACCCCACAGATAGTGGGTCCTTGTCATCACCGCCCGATTCTTGGACCATATGATCTGCTGATGGACGAAAGCCCCGAATTTTTCCCAGACGGCCTCCAGCATAGCTTGCCGCTTGGAGGCGTGCCAGCAATAAAAAGCTGCATCTTTCTCAATGGCGTGATCGATGGCATTCTTGATGAACCCCTCGTAGAGTTCCGGTCCCTGGGATGAGTCATCCCACGTCACCCCATAGGTGGCCGACCAGTCCTTGTTGCCGTGGGATCCGGTGGATCCGCTTTCGGCATCCTTGGCCTTGTGCCGCTTGTTGGGTGGGTGGTTCGTGCCATCGTAATCGACGAGATAGGGCGGATCGGTAGCGAAGAGGGCGGCCCGTTCGCCGTTCATCAGGCGGATGACGTCATCGGCAATAAGGCTGCTACCACAGAGCAGGCGGTGTTCGCCCAGCACCCACAGATCGCCCGGCTGGCTGACCGGGGTGACCGGCGGTTCGGGAACGGGTTCTTCACCGCCATGGGCTGCGTCGCCATCTCCATCATCCAATCCATCCAGCAAATCGGCCAGTTCTTCATCGGAGAAGCCGATCATGTCGAGGTCAAAATCGGCCTCTTGTAGTTCGTTCAGTTCCAGCTTGAGCAGATCGTTGTCCCAATCCGCCCAGTTGGCCGACTGGTTGGCCAGCAGGCGGAACGCCTTGATCTGGGTTTCGTTAAGATCATCGGCCAGCACTACCGGCACGCTCTCCAGTTCCAGCCGTCGGGCCGCCTTCAGCCGCAGATGACCGTCCACCACGGTGCCGTCGCTGCGCACCACCACCGGAATACGAAAGCCGAACTCCTTGATGGCGGCGCACATGCGGTCCACCACATCGTCGTTCTTGCGCGGGTTGCGGGCATAGGGAATCAGCCGGTCGAGGGGCCACTGCTCCATGACCAGGTTGCCGATAGGGTCCATGTTCACTCCAATTCCAACGGGGTATTGACAATATCCATGAGAAGTTCCCGGACATACCTGTCCAGGGCGACGTGCATAAGGTGGGTGTCCACACCCAGTTCCGCCGCCATCTCCGGTGCAACTCGTGATGGCCAGTTCTGGATCATGTCCCGAAGCTGGCGGGCCAGCTTGAAGACCTTGGCGTTGTACGCCTCTTTGCTGACCAAGCTTTCCTTGAGTCTTTCCAGTTCAATCTTTCGGTGTTGCGCCCGCATGACCATGTCGGCGGTCCGGGCCTGCATGTAGGTTCCGCTTGCTCCCGGCGGTTGACCGGTTTCATGCACTGTTTCGCGAACCGAATTTATGGCGGTCTCAGGAACGGGTTTCATTCCTTCGCGCCTGGAACCCCGTTGCTTGGCCGGATCGGTGTTACGGCCCCATTGGGACCGAACCCGTTCCGGATTCCAGGAACCGTCCGGCTCCCGTTGGATACGACCAGATTTTTCCGCCTTGCGGATGGCTCCTTCAGAAACGCCTAAGGCTTGAGCCAGTTCCCGATTGCTCGTTTTAAATCCGGTCATTGACTGCGTACCTCGAGTGCGTACCGGGTGCGTACCAAAATTGTTTGGTACGCACCCTGGAAATGTGTGTAATGATTTGTTATTAAAAGAAAAAAAATAATCAACGGTGCGTACTGCGTACCCAAAATTTCACCCTGTCAGTAGCGAAATTCGGCGCGTTTGGCATGCGCTCTCAAAGAGTGCCAGGAAGGAACCAAAAATCAATGAGTTACGGTGATTATGAGCGTTGTTCATAATTGTTTTTTTACTCATTTTGGTCACCAGGATTCAACCAAAACCGTACTCTTTTCCTGTTTTCTAGATGAGGTTCCTTTGTCGGTCTTCATGCCAGAACAGACATCCTCAACCCGTTTGATTCGTCCTTCCAGACCTTTGATTACTTGGTCACGAAGAGCAAAATCCCGGTTGGCGTCAGCCGTCCGATAGCGATCAGCTGATGCATCATCGACCCGAGCAGCCAGTGCATCAACCCGTCCACTGAGGATCGCCAGTTCAACCCGCATCTCCTCAATGGTAGTGAGTTGCCAAGCCATTAGGCCTGCAACACCGATGGTAAGGATGGTTTGTATGTGGCGCTCTACACCGCTTTGGCGGCGTTCGTTGCCGTACTCTTGATCCAAGATGGTCATGAGGGTGCTCCTTTTTCTCCGACAAAGACGAAGAGGATTTTCCCCTTGTCCAGGCAGGTGATAATGTGACGTAATTTATTCTGGATGGTGGCTGGATCGACGGTATAGGCAGAGCTTATTTCGTTCTTCCAGACTGTTTTTCCCAGGTGCGCAAGCCCGCCAGTCCCAGCATGGCGACTACCAGTTCCTGCATGTAATTCAACGGCAGTTCTGGACCCGGCCTGCCGCTCCACCACTGGATAATGGGGTTGATGACGTAGGCGAACCCAAGGCCGACACCGCAGATCCAACCCAGGAAGGGCCTCCAGCCGGCGACGAACACCGAGCGGTGAGCCGCCTCGATCTTGTTCAACTCCACCTGCAACGCTGCGGGCTGTTGGGCCAGACGGGTAAGGATGGCCTGTTTGTCCAGGCGTTCCTCGTCGGAGGTGAAGAGGGAATCCAACGCTTTGCCCACTGCCTCGATGGGTTGAGCCGCCGAACCACCGATTATTTTATCCAAGATGCCCATGGCTCAATAGCTCCACACCGTGGGGCGGGGTCGTCCCGGACCATTTTCAATGGTATCCAGATGGATGAAACGTTTATTGTGGGGGCCGCGCTGACTGATGCCGAGTCCGGTGAAATTGTGGAGATAGGCCAGAGCCAGCAGATCGAAAGCGTTTTGACCGGAAACGGCTATATCTACCGACTTGCCGGTAACGTGAGGACCTGCGAATCCAGTGCTTGAAACCTGAGCGTTGTGGTTGGGGCACCGGAATGCCGAGGTGACTGTCATGGGCTTGTCGAAGGTAACCCGAAGCTGCTCAAGCCGATCCATGAAATCGGCATCCATATCCATCTGGCCACAGCCGCATTGACAGGTTAGTTCGGATTGTGAGAAGTGCGGCCAGGGGGTATCGGACATTTTCGGTCTCCAGAAACAAGAAAACCCGCCACCGAGAAGCCCGGGGCGGGTTTGATAAGCGCCTTGTGCGCATGAATCCAATTTTGAGAAGAATTATGGCAAATCTTATCTCGGTTGTCGCGTAAAATATGGTTGCAACCGATTTGTTGCCAATCATCTACTTTCGGTGGAAGTTGATAAGCGCCGTCAATTTCCGCATGACAGCTTTCCATTCCCGCCAGACTGTGGTGCGATGAACGCCCAGCATTGATCCAATCAGTTTCCGGTTGATGCCGCAAGCCACCGCCCAGGCCAGTTTGGTCTCATCCGGTTCAAGCCATCGGAACCAGCCGAGGGTTTCATCCATCCGGTCGATTGCATCCGGTGATGGCGGCCCCAGGCGTACCCGAGTTTTCTCATCACCGTAATCACCCCAAACCGGAATCGTCTCCGGCCAGTTGGATTTGAGCCGATGGATTTTTTCTTCCGGCAACCGTTTGATGGTTGCCGCAGCCTCTTTCAATCGCTCTGCCACCTGATTGGTGGTCATTTTCTTAGCCATGGTGACCTCCCTGGCGGCGACCCCGCCCATACAGCTTTTCTCCAAGGTTCCGTACCAGTTCCCGTTCCGGCCACGAGAGCCTGTCATCATCGACCGACACCACGAGAATGCCATGCCGGTTCCAGCCGAAAACCTTGGTTGGCTCGGCGTTGATGGTCACCCCCTGCATACGGGACAGGGAAGAACGTGGAGGTTGCGGGCCGCTCATGAAAACACTCCCTGGTTGATGGCCCAGTGCAGAATAGCCAATGCATCGGCCTCGTTGTGATCGCCAGGGTCATGACCAAGCTCTCGCATGGCCTGGATGACGGCTTCCTTTCCGGCATTGCCTTTTCCCGTTGCCGATTTCTTGATCGTTCCGACCGGCACACCCTGGTAGGGAATTTCCCTGGCTTCGGCCCAGGCGGTGAGATGAGCGAGAAAGCCGCCGTAAACGTGGGCGGCGGTGGTGCCCGCATGTCGACGCACTTCCTCGAAAACGATCCGGTCAATCGGCCCTGAGTATTCTTGCACTTCGTCCAGCCAGCCCTTGAACCGGACGAAAGCCATGCCGCCGCCTTCGAACCGACTGGGCCGAAAGCTCATGGTTCCGCTGACGATGCCGCTGTCCAACTGGCGCAAGGCCCAGCCGGTCTGGGAACCCAGATCCAAAGCCAGGATGGTGGATAGTCCGAAAGAAACCGGGTTTTTCACTGCGATTGTGATCGGAAGGTTCACTTCCGTGCCCGAATCGGGCAAAGTCTGTTCAGCCATGTCGTTTCTCCAAAAGGTTCGGTGTGGTCAGGGCGGCGGCGGGCTCCTGCAAGAACATCGCTGCCGTCCGTTTTTCAGTTTTTGTTTGTCGTGTCGTCGGTGTTGTGCCGAGCAAATCAGCCAAAGGTATCGGTTTCCCCCATAGCACGTTATGTTTTACCTTCCGACTACTGACCGCATGCTCGGGACATCGACGGTTTAGATATTTGGGGTTCTCGATGGTCATGACCTCAAACATTGCACCGCACTTAGCGCAGTGTGTTCTCCAAACTACCAATTGGGTGGAAGTGCCATCTTTGCGAACATGAGGGCGTGTTCCGATTTTGGCGTAAAGCTGCCCTAAAAAATTCCAAATTTCGTATTGCGGTTTCATAGGCTCCTCCTTGCGTGGGCCAGTGGTTGTTTTGTTGTGTTCAATAGATGGGGGGCTTTCTAGACCCCCTCTATCTATTACGGAGTAATAGGGAAATGGTGGAAATTGGAAATCATTAAAAAACTCCAAACAATACAATGGTTTATACGTTTCCAAATCACATGGAAATGGTTGGAAATGGAAATGGTAACTTGTTGTATTCATTGAATAAGGTGTTGCCATTTCCAACGGTTTCCATGGAAATGGTTGGAAATGGAAATGGTTTGACGGCCAAAAAACACTCATTTTGATTGCCCCGTTTCTGGCCCGGAACCGAACTCAAATTGACCGACTCCTTTTGCGAAATCACCACCGGGGACATCAAGCCATTGTTTCAATTTGCTCCCTTGTGCGACACACTGAACCAATCGACCGGAGTCCAAGAGAGTGTCGGCCAACTCCCACAGTCGGCGTTTAGGAAAAGTCGCCAATTCACCCGGTAATTCAGAGCGTCTTTCAAACAACCCATTACCACCGGTTCGAGTGAACGGTTGGCCGTTTTTAGATGCCTTGACCACCTGTGCAACAAGATCATTCAAAATGTCCGGGCGTTCCGTGTCCACCAGTTGAATATCCACGGTGCGATCAATCAACAGGCCGGTTGACAATGACCGGATAAAGACTCTTAAACCCTTATCTACAGGCCAGTTACTCTTTACCACGGCACTGCGATAGGCGGTGTCCCGGTCGTATCGGGGGCCTATCTGTTTGCAGACTTTTCTTGCCTCGTCCGGCTCCATGTCCCAGAGGGCGTATGACCATCGACCGCCATCGACCAAGGCGGTGGTGCCTCGGATTGATTCACGGGCTTCACTGGCCGTTGTGATTGCTTTGCCGCCACTTTTTCGGAAATGGTGTGAGACCAACGTGGTTGCCTTGGTCTCGGCGGCGATGCGTCCCATTCCGGCAAAAAACAGAGCGCCAACGGCGGGATCGCTGTTTATGTCGCCACCGGCAAAGTTTTGAAGCGGATCAAAAACCACCAGCCTGAGATCAGGGATTTCGAGCAGTTCTTCGCGTATTTCGTGGTACTCGTCGGTAAAATACGGGCCGTCGCGTCCGACGCCGACCAGAGGCATGGCACCACCGGCGTTGGGCAACGGGACGACTATCAGTTTTTCCGGGTCAGGCTCTTGTGGAACCAGGGCGTCCAGGCGGCGGTGAACTTCCTCTTCATCATCTTCAGCGGTAAAGATGACCGCCGTACCGGCGATAGGGGTCAGGGGACCGCCAAGAGCCTCCATGGGAATGGGGGAGTCCGTCTCCGTCAGTGCCACCTTGATGGCCAGATCCATGAGCAACATGCTTTTTCCGGCACCGCCGATGGCGGCCACCATACCCGGCACACCCAAGGGAAGGATGTTGTCGATCAGCCATTTGCGTTTAGGGGGTGGACCTTTGTAGCGGTCGTAGGTCCACTCTTTCAGGTTGATCCGGCGTTTTTTTCGTGGTGGTTCCTGGCGTTTGGCTGAAGCGAGAAAACCATGGAGATTCACCCCGTCAGCTACGGCGTCGGCGGCATCCCATTTTGCCGGTTTGTCATCTGGTGGAATCAGAATGGAGACCGCACCGGCTCCGGCGGCGCGAGCAGCATCCGCTACCGCCTCGGCATAGTCCCAACCGGCCTTATCTTTATCTGGCCAGATGGTCACATGCTTTCCTGCCAATGGAGACCAATCCGTTTTCTCAATCGGACCGTTGGAGCCATGCATGGAAGTGGTGGCGACGATCCCGTTCTTGATAAGGGATTCAGCCGTTTTTTCTCCTTCGACCAGGACCACATGCCTGGCACTCATAATGCCCGGCAGATTGTAGAGAGGTCGGTTGTTAGAAGGAGCTTGCCATTTACGGGTTTTTACGTCCCATGGCCTGAACTGCTTTTTCTGCTCAGGTGGATCGTAACGATAGACGCAGACCAAGAGTGTCCCGTCCTGATGGTGATAATCCCATTTGCCGGTGGGTGGCCCAAGCTCATCCATGGGCGGCTCCTGGCGAGATGGTGACGGGGAGAGTTGCCGAGGGGATCGTGCTGGTTCACCCAGCCAACCTTGGATTTCTTCCATGACCTGGGGGAATTGGGTGGTCGTGTCCAACCCTTTGGTCAACGCCCACAGATTGAAAATATCACCACCTTCGCCAGTGGCATGGTCGAACCAAACACCGGCCTTGTCGCCGGTCAACTCCACCTCCATGCTGTCACCGGGATTGCCATGGACATCACCTATGTGGAATTTGCCATGCCGGATTTTCCCTGCTGGAAGCAGGAAGGAAAGCACATCCTCAATACGGCCAAGAAGGCTGGCTTTGACCGCCTCCGTGTCCAGGGTCGGACGGGAGCCAGGCAGACCGTCACTTCCCTGAGGGGCGGCATCATTGAAATCCATCATGGTGATATCCGTTTTCATGCGGATAGGCTCCAACAGCGATCTTGCCAACTGCAAATTTTGCATTCAAAGTGAGTGGCAGTTCGGGAGATCCTGGGTAGGAGTTCTCCAACCTCAGTGGCCTGGATGATTCGCACCCCCTTGTCGCTCATCTTCTGAGCCAGGGCCGAATCGAACGGGAGCAACTCGTGGTGGATCTCGGCGGTATCTTTATTGATGGCGGTAAAAAGGGCCGGATTGGATGAAATACCCTCAACCTGGGGTTCCATGTAGGCCTGATAGGTGGCGATCTGGGCGGCATAGACCGGTTTGGAAATGGAGACGCCTTTTTTTACCGTGTCTTTCCAAGATTTATTGTTGAGGGATTTACATTCCCATAGAGCTGGGTAGCCCATAGGGATCTCCGGCGGACCGCCGATGATGATGCCATCCACATGGCCCTGGATGAGTCCACCGGCAGTCTCGAATCCGAACTGTTCTCCACCTGGGCGATCGCCTTTGGTGGTAAAAAGCTCGAACCCGGCCAGCTTCAGCCATTTGATGGCCAGGTCTTCGAAGAGGTGACCGGCGGCAAAAATGCGCAAAAGTTGACCAGAAAAACCTCGGCCTTCATCTTTTGGGGCTTTGGCGTATTCGAATTGCAATGCACGCTGGCAGGCCACACCCAACCGGGAGCCGCCCAGATAGGAGCGTGGTGTTTTGGTTGCCTCGTCAGCCACCAGCGCGGCATCGATGCGGTCATTGACATGTTCACAGAAGGAAGCGGAGTGATTAAAATCAAGCATGGGTATGCTCCTGAATCTTCTGGAGCTTTACACGGTGCGATTCTTCAATCGGAATTGCCCACGTTAGGAAGGATTCTCTCTCGATCAACAGGTCATCGCTGCATCGCCATACCAAGCAAGCATTTTCTAGAATGATGCCGCTTATGGTGGTGTATTTCACATCACCGCGCATAAGGGCGTTCATCAAAGCAGAATAACGTGCAGTACGGCACATATTGTCCCCAGCCGACCAAATGTCCAAGGTGACTTCCACAGTATTGAGTAAATGCAAACTGTCCCATCGAATCGGATTTAACTCTTTACACATCCACTTTGCTCCCCATGTTTTGAGTGTTTAAAAGGGTACGTCAGAGTCGGCATTTGCCATGTGGCTCTGGAAGGCGGTGACCACCACCTCGATCAAGGTCAGAACCTCCTCTTTTTTGTAATCCGCCAGTGGGCGTTGCATACCAATGCTGCCCACATATTCACCCAAGGGGTTGAGTGCTGAGGCCATGGCCTCTTTTTCAAGATCTGTCGCATCTGTCATCGTTGTTACCTCCAATAGCATTTCTTTGGGAACAGCCCGGACACCGTTCATCAGCCAAACCAGAGTGAATCCGGGGTTCTGCTTCAGTATTTTTTCAAAAATCTTCTTATCCCGACCGGATAGAGCCAGCAGTCCCACCCGTCTGGTACGAATCCCTGGGGGGATCGATCGCCAGCCTCGTTTAGGGTCGTGCCAGGAACTTCGGCGACGGGTCCATATGACGGGCATCGTTACGCCACCTCCCGGACGTCATTGTCTTTAGCAGCCTGGAACACGACATCCCGAATTGCCGCCTTGTTGAACCGGAAGGTGAGAAATGACGAGGCTTGATAGCGGGTCAGGTTATGGTCATGGCGGTAGTGGTCCGGCAGATATTTCAACTGTCTTCCGGTAGGTGGTTGATTCAACCAGCGGCGGGTTTTATGGGCTGACTCATCGCTCTCGTTATCGTTGAGCCAGTCGTCGCTTGCGGCCAGACAAACGACTCGTTCGCCGATGGAGAGAAGTTTGGCCGTTTTCCCGTTGGCTCCACCGACCGCATGCCAACGGCCGTTGAGAAAGAAAATGCCACTCCAGGCGTTAAAGCCGTTGGCCATCAGAGCCGCATCATCCCCGAACAGGTCCACCCAACGGAAACTGGAGCGTTTGAGCAGATCCACCTCCGACATGACGAAACCAGAGAGGGCCGATTCATCCTGATCGTTTACCTGGGCCTCCCAAACATAACCGCAGAGAGGACATTCCATAACGGCCAGGGGGATGGTGGCATTGCAGGCCGGACACTCTTTGGTCGGAGCCTCGCCTTCAAACTCTTTGCCGTCCAGGTTGGCATCTTGTTCCAGGGAGCCGTGAATCAAGGTGGAGGTGCCGAAATCGAGAACGATACAATCGGTTTTGATAACGCCGGGGAATTCTTCCGGGTCCACAGTCCGAAGACCCCGGCCTACCATCTGGATCAATGTGGATTTATAGGAACTGGGTCGGAGTAGAACCACGCAACTGGTGGGCTGGTAATCCCAACCCTCAGTGAGTACGGCCACGTTGACCACCACCTGAGCATCGCTACCTTCATAGTGAGCCAATGCAGATTTTCGCTCTTTCTCGGAGAGTCCGCCGTGAACCAGGACGGCATGGACATCGGCTTTGATAAAGGCATTACAGACGTTGCGGGCATGATCTACAGTTGAGCAAAAGACAACTGTTTTTCGCTCTCCGGCTTTCTCCTTCCAATTTTTGATCACCCCGTCGGTGACGAGGGATCGATTCATAATTTTATCCACCTCTTTCATATCGAAGTCGTCGATGCTTTTTTTTACGTTGCTGAGAGCCTCTCTGGTTCCAACATCGATAACGAAGGTACGAGGTGGCACCAAATGGCCGGTTTTTATCAACTCACCCAACCGGACCTGGTCGGCCACGTTGGAAAAAACAGGGCGCAGACCTTTCCCATCGCCCCGCATGGGGGTGGCGGTGACTCCGTAGACCCAACAATCTGAATTGCGCTCAAGAACACGATCGATAATCCGGCGGTAACTGTTGGCGATCGCGTGATGAGCCTCATCGATGACCAAAAGGTCCAACGATGGCATATTCTCCAAGTTGGCATCTCTGGCCAGGGTCGGGACCATGGCAAAGGTGGCTCGGCCATCCCAGGATTTTTCACGGGCATCGAATATCGAGGTGGAGAGACCGGGATCGACCCTTGAAAATTTGGCCGAGTTCTGACTGGTCAGCTCATCCCGATGAGCCAGAACACACGCTTTGGCATCGTTGTCCGCCAGCATCTTTCCGGTAACGGCAGACAACATTATGGTCTTCCCCGCACCGGTTGGAGCCACCCCCAGGGTGTTGCCCAGCTTGTGGAGGGCCGAAACCGACCGCTCCACGAACTTTTTCTGCCTGTCTCGCAAAATCATCTGCCGATTCCCTTATTGCGCCCACTGGGGACGAGTGGGATTGTTGCTTTGTCCCTGTGGCTGGGTCTGCTGGGCCGGTTGGCTTTGGGCATAGGCCGGTTGAGCACCCTGTTGTGCCGTAGCCGGTTGCTGTTGATAACCTCCCTGGCGGTTGATGGGTTGATACTCCTTGTGGTCTGGGGTGATGGCGAACTTGATGACGTTCTTGTCTTCGCTGTTGGAATCCTTCTCCACGTCGATCTTGGCCAGGAATTCGACACCGTCCAGATCGGCAAAGCCATTGATGCGACGAGCCGACATAGCTTGTTGGGACGTGTCTTTTTCGGAGATGCCCCTGGCAGAATTAAGAATCCCCCGAATGAAGGACCGGCCCATGTTGGCCCACTCCTGACCTTTGGGACTGAACAACCCGATCAAGCTCCAAACTTTGCGCCGGGCGAATGGACCCTCGGTGACGATGAACTCACAATTGAGATAGACCGAGGCGGTGGATTCATTTCTGGTGGCAAACCCACCGGTCCAGCCCTGGGAGTGGTCATCGAATCCACCTGGCCGAATGGTCATCCGTACCGGGGCGATGGTCCCCTTGGGTATGAGATCAAATGAGGCTTGGGCCTCGGCATCATTATAATCATTCCAATTTCCAGTCATTGCGTATGACTCCTTTTAGTTTTGGGTTGTGGCGACATTGCCGGTAGCGGTGCCGCCACCGGTCGTGGTGTTTTGAGGAGGGCTGAATACCAACCGCTCCATGATGGGTTTGGCAGGGCTTTGGATCTTCTCCATAAGCCGCCCCAGGTGGGGTTCTTCGATGATGCCGAGCCGACCACTGCGGTCTTTGGCCGGATAAGCAAATGGGTTCAGGGTTTGGCAGATAAAAGAGCGGTAGGGCCGACCATCTTCGGTCCGCATCTCCGCCATGGTAACCACCTGATCGACGATGCCGGGCAGTTCCAAACCGGTTTTGGAGCCTTCGATCTGCGGCATGAAAAGTCTGCGATTGAAGTCATCGGTCTTCTCGTCGAGGATGCCGACGAACCAGACGTTCTTGTTTCGGGTATGTTGCAAATGGGTGAGCCATCCAATCATCTCCTGACCTTGGAGACCGTAGGCACCTCGGTTGTCGGGCTTGCCGGTTTTCTCACTGATGGCCTGAGGCTGGCCTTTACACCATTGAAAACAGAGCCGCCCGGCCACCGTTATGGAGTCGATGAAGATGGTCTGATATTTATCCAATGCCGCCGGATCACCGAATCTTTCACAAACAGCATCATAGTGAGCCTGGCTGTAACACTGCTCGCTACGTAGAGCTGGGTTGGGACCGCCGATGAAAACCGCAAAATCCCGGCATTGATCCCAAGTGCGGGGGCGGAGGGTATCACCGGACCACTCCTCAACGGCCAGATCTCCGGCTTCAAGATCCATGAAGAGGGTAGTTTCAGCCGCCAGAGTCATCAGCAAGGTGGTTTTACCGATGCCGGACTTACCCAGAATGACTCCCTTGGTACCGCGTCGTTCTGCCAGTCGTTCATCTGCATTAACTATAGGAAAACCACTCATGATTGACCTCCCTCATTTTTGGGGGTCAATTTAAAAACGGCTTTTCCAGCTTTCAATGTCCGGGCCGGTTCAAAGGTGCTGCGGATATGTTCCGGCCAGGCGTTGAACTTGCTCTCGGAGACCTTGAATTCGGTGGCGACATATTCGTCAGGGTTGTCACCGGCCTCCTGGATCTTTTGCACGATGGAGGAGAGCTGTTTTTGATCCCATACCGGTTTTTTGGGTAGGTCGGAGATGACGGTGATGTCACCATCCTCAAAACGGACGGTGCCGAAATCCTTTCCTTGTATATGACGACAACCGGCAGCTTGTTCGCCATATTTGTGATTCAGGACACCGTCCAAGAGATCCTTGGTCAGTTTGGCGGAACCAATCTGTTTGATGGCGTCGGCTTGCAGTCTGGCCAGTTGGTTGGCATTTAGGGCGGCGATTTGGCCGACCGGCATGCTGCGTAGTTGGTCGAGTGTGATCTGTTGTTCCATTTTTCTATCCTTTTCTCTGGTTTTACGTGGTTAAAAAGCTGTATTCAGGATTGTTCGCTTCTTTCAATCGGGCTGTAATCAGCATCGCCCATCGCATTTTCAACGGCTGTGACGGTTTTGAATAAACGGCTGTGAATGTGCTTCAGCTCTTGTATGTGAAGGATTGCTCCGATAGGTCGAATGGCTGACTCAATCTCACTGAGCAGGGCAAACAAGGTTTCTTTGGGTAGAACCGGAACATATTCAAGCAATGAGAGCGGCTCCGCCCCGACAACCGCTTCGTTGCGACTTTCCAACGCCTGAATATGGTTGCGGAGGTTGTTGCGCTCCTGGCGTATCGCCAAAAGCTCCTCGGCAACTTGTCTTTCCTTTTTCTCGGCGGCTACCACCCTGCGCTGCCACTCTTCAACGTTCTCACCGGATTCGTTCCCGGCGGTTTTGGTCATGTTCTCGCGGTATTCCTGGAGCTTTTTGGTTAATTCCGTATTCCGATCCGCTCGATTCTTCAGATCCAACTGTAAAGTGGCGACCTCGGTTTTAAGATTTGCCTGTTTCTCCCGGTGCTGTTTTTTAAGTTGCTTGATCTCATCCTTCCACTGCTTGACGTCGGCAGCCGTGACGGTGTCGCCGGTATTGGCTATCTCCATCGCTTTTTTTACGACCTCATTGGGTGTGGAGGGGGCGGACAGTTCGTAAATGACGGACGGGTTGAAATCCACAATTTTTGTGGATTTGCCGAACCTCTTGTAAACATTCATGAAGTTTTGTGCCGTACTCAAAGACATTTTAAATTCTGCTTGGAGCCATTCCACAAATTGTCCATGAGGCAAAGCACCCTTTACGGCTAACAACTCATGGCCGATCTCAATGATGTCCTCCGCAGTCCGTTTCATCCGCAGGCGAATCCTCTCCATTGCCCCCAGTACGTTCGTGGTCACGTCAGCAGGCAGACTGTCGTAGGAAAAAACCGTTTTGGCCTCATCCATTGGCCGTCTCCAATCCATAGATTTCAGGGAACGCTTCCTCATCAGCATCCCAATGAATACGGCCCCGTTTTTTGTCTTGAGAGAAAATGTTCCAGGCCTTGATGGTCATTGCCCGCATCTGGATCGATGTGAGCTTTTTACTCGTTCTGTTTTCGGTCAGAGCTTCTCGGAGTCGATAGACCGCATCCTGTCTGGTGATATTTTCTCCACTGCCGAGCTTTTCCAGAAAATGGTCGGCAGCCGATTGGCCGGATCTCATTTCGATTCCTGTCTGGCTGAAGAGAAAATGGAGTGCCGCCGCATTTGCCGATGTAATGAAGCGGGTCGCTTTTTTGCTTATCTGGACGCTGTTGCGTACGGAAGGGTGTTCAGCCAATAGTTTGTCGAGGGTCTCTTGGTCGGGTGTGAATTTGGGACCGGACCTATGAAACTGCAGGGTCTTCCACATATACAAAAGCCGGATGGTTGCGCCGAGAACGACACAGTTTTTCTCTCCGCTGATATTGAAATGGTCGGCATTGGTCCGCTTGACACCTTGGTCGTAGGTCCGCATGACACTATCGTCGACTCCGAAAATAATGACGGCCTCCGCCGGGATACCACTCTTTGCGATTGCATGGAGCCGATGTTGACCGTCCAGTAGTCGGCCACCGCTGGAGAAGCAGATCGACTCTCCGTTGAGTCGCCAATGGCTATCTTCAATAGTGGAGACGAGTTCCTGGACTTTCCGGTCTTTGAGATTGCGGTTTTTCTCGTTTCTCTCCAGCCACTTTCGGGCCAGAGCAGGAGTGATGGTCATAGCACATGCGGAGAGTATTTTGGGCCAAAAGTGAATTCCTGGGGCTTGGCCGCTATTGACTGCTCTCGGATCGATACGCTCCAACTGGTAATACATCTCAAAGACCGATCGGTCTGCATCGTTCTGTCTGCTGGGGTTTTTAAAAGTTGAATCCATCCTGTTATCTCCTGCTAAAAATCCTGGAAAAAGACCGCACGCCGGACCCGCCAGGAGTCGGGTTTTTCGGACCATGAATCCTAGACGTGCGGATTCGGTTCCGTGGGCTTATGCCAGCTTGGTTGCGGTCGTACCGACCTGCAGCCGCTCCTGCTCGTAACGCTCAATATCCTCCATGCGATAGAGAACGTGACCGCCGACTTTGAGAAACGCAGGACCACGCCCCTGGGAACGCCAGTTTTGAAGAGTCTTCGGATTGATTCCCCAGCGACGGGAAAGTTGAAACGGATTGAGATGACGGGTTTCCATGCTGACCTCCACGTTGTGATTGAACTTGTGAAGGAGCCTAGCAAACCCGAACTGAGGAGAAACTTAGGCCAAACTTAGGCCAGAGGTGAGGAGAGCACTTTTTTTCAAAAAAAATCGCCCAAAATGGACGATTAAAGAAAGTCAGGTGAGTTTTTTCGGCTGAATTACACTTTGAGCCAACAGTAGCCACCACCGTAATCGATCAGGTCGCGCCAGTCGGGATGACGATTGAAAAGTTGGGAGATGGCCTGGGCGGTGGATTCGATCTCTTCCAGGATAACGCCTGTCCGGCATCTCGGATTTCCCATTTTCCATTGTTGACAGAGGATCTCCAAAACCTGCTTCTGTTTGCCACCGGTGAAAACAAACTCTCGACCGTTGACGGTAATCGAACTGAAATCCACATTGTGGATAATCGGACTGCTCTCTTCAGAAGGAGAGTCAAGCCCCAGAGCACCGTAGAACAGCTCCATATCCAGTTCATAGCCATCAGAGAGTTCAACGATGGCTTTTTCAAGGGACAAAATCCGATGCTTGCCAGGCAACTCGATATGGCGACTTTGGGGTGCCGTTTCTGAGAGAATCACCCCGGCGGCTTTACCGGCCCAGTTGGACAATCCATCGTAGATTTTGTCGAAATTGGTCATAAAAGAGAGTTTCCTGCCATAAAAGACCGTCGCCTTGCGTTGACCGCTCCAGACCGAGCCTAACTCCCAAAGCAAGTTGGGAATGATCTCACGGGGTTTTGTGGATTCATCAAGACCAGCCAGACCGGCCAAATGACCCAACGCTCGATCCATGTCAAGATCATACGTTTTCATATCGGCCTCGGGAGCATCAACCCAGCCGCCTCCATGGGATGTCCAATACTGGTAGGTTCGGGTTTCTGGATTCCACTCCACCTCCCGAGAATCCATCTCATCATCCCAACGGTCCGGCACCACCATGTTTAGGGCACCTTCCATGAGAATGCCTTTTTCAATCAGTGAGTGACCATCCCGCCGGTAGTGATCCTCCATGAAAAAGCCGTAAACCATGTGGCGGTCCGACTCCAATGTTTGGAGCACCAACTCAAACTCTGAAAAAGTCAAATCATCCATGATTCTTTCCCTTCTTCACCAATCCCCATGCAGGCAGATATTTTTCGCAGACCAGCCGTTCCTTCTCGATTTTTCCTTTCAAATCGCAACCGTTGGGCAGGGTCAGTTTGAGAGTGATTATTTTGCCACGCCGATTGGTACGGTCCGGTCGGAAATGAACCGAGATGACAGCTTGGCAAATTTGAAACTCCTTTTTCCCAAACGGATCACCACCTGCCAGCCCCTGGTTGGAAAATTCATATGGAGTTAGTTGACACTGTTGTTTGAGATCAATGATGAACGAGGCATGCGGAATATCCTTATGATTCATTGTGATACTCATCACCTGAACATGGGAGATACCGTCCTTGGGATCGGTGGGAAATCGGCGTGGAATTCTCAGCGATGAAAGATCATATTCACGCATGGGCATAAAAATGCCCATGATCCGTTGGCGTAGAATATGTTCGGCAAACAGGCGAGCCAACCTGGGCCGGGATTTGGAATCTTGTCCCACCACTTCAATGGTCCCGGTGGAAGAATCATAGGTGATGACGGCCTCCAGGACGGGGCGATAGGGTCTGACTGCCAGTTTTCCGTTTTCGAACTCCAACCGACCATTGGGTAAACCTTCCCGATAAACTACCGCTTGGGTCAGCGGAAATAACTCACCCTGCAACCCGAAGCGGACTCGATCATATAGTTCCAGATGGGCTTGTTGGGAGTTGAACAGGGAACAGATGGCCTCTTCGAATTCACGGCAGTGTTCGATAGAGCGACTGATAGGCTTACTGGCAGGACCGGAAAATCCAGCCCAACGGCGTCCTTGGCGATTGTGGTCGGCATAACGAACTTCCTCGGCACGCCGGAAACGCTTCTCATCATTGACGAACAGCCACATGGCCCGATCATACGGATTCTCCAGGGCTTGCCACTCATCCTGATCACGCAACAAGCCGATGATGGCCTGCTGTCCAGGCTCATCTGTCATATCGAACACCCGGTCAAAATCCATGGCCATAGCGGCATGAACCTCCGGGTCCAACTCGGAAATGGATTTCAGCAGTACGTGCGGAGCAAAAAACTCTTTCCCGAACCAACCCGGCACGGCACCGCTCTCAATTTTATCTCGGCCGAACCGTCCGTTGAAATAACTCCTCAATCTTTTTACCGGTGTTTGGCGGATTACGCGGGTCAGTGCTGTCATGCTCCCCTCCATTTTTTTGTTGGCTTATGATTCCCTCTGTGATTATATATATCGACATGGAGAACTTCTTCGCAAGCAAAAATTGCCTCATATAGAGAATTAATTATGATAGTAATGGCGATATTATTGATTTAAAAGGAAATGCCGATGTCCGTTGAAATGGGTGAGAGAATACGCAAGTTAAGGAAGGGTCAGAAGATGACCCTGGACCAGCTTTCCGAGGCTAGCAAGACAGCGAAAAGTTTTTTGTGGGAGATTGAAAAAGGTAGGAAAAAACCCACTATTGAGAAAGCCAAGGCCATTGCCTCGGCGTTGGGGGTAAGTACGTCATTTCTAGCGGGAGAAGAGGAAGAAGGGGAAAATACGGCCCAGGATGCCATGGATCATGCTTTTTTTCGCAAGTTTAGAGACCTGCCGCCGGAGACAAAAAGAAAGATTCAGGATCTGGTCAATGTCTGGAGTAAGGGTTGAAACCGGTGGAACCAAAAGGACCCCTTGAGTGGGCGCGATTTATCAATCTGGTGTTGGGCGAGGCCTATGGCTCTGAACGCCATCCCATGAGTGTGGTGGAGACGGCCAAGATGTTCACGGCCAGCAAGTATTCAGATGATCCGATTCAGATGGTGGAGGGTGGCGATTTTCCGGGACTGGAAGGAATGTTGATGCCAGCACCGGAAGGACAAAAGGGGTGGGCCATATTTTTCAACCACCAAGTTCCTTCCAAACGGCGCATCCGTTTTACCCTGGCTCATGAGTTCGGCCACTATCTACTGCATCGGCACAGGTTTCCCAAGGGGCTGCAGTGTATCAATGCCGAACTACCCAACCGGAACCGGGCGTTGGCCACCATTGAGGAAGAGGCGGATATTTTCGCATCCAACCTGCTGATGCCTATTGATGATTATAAAAATCTGATTGGCCCGGATGAATTCACCGATCTGAATATGTTGGGTTGTGCAGCGGACCGCTATGGTGTCTCCATGCTGGCGGCTATTCGGCAGTGGCTGCGCTATACCAACATCCGGGCGGTATTGGTGGTTTCCGAAGAGGGGTATTTCGATTGGTCGGAATCCAGCAAAGCAGCCAGGCGAACCGGGCACAAATTCCCCAGCTTCGCCAGCCCACCAGCAGAAGTTCCGGTTGATTCATTGGCCGCCAAGCGAGACATCACCAACTATCCAAAAGATGGCGTTCCCATGCCAGCCGGAATCTGGTTTGAAAAAGATCCGGTCTTGGAGATGGCTGTGTTCGCTGATAAATACGATTTCATTGCCTCACTATTGATTTTGGATTTTGAGAATCATCCGGAAGCGGAGGCCGGATAGTCACCATGGATGCCAGCCGTAAAATCATCCACATCGATATGGACGCATTCTACGCTTCGGTAGAACAACGGGACAACCCGGAGTTGCAAGGTCGCCCCCTTGTTGTCGGTGGAAAAAGCGATCGAGGAGTGGTGGCGGCCGCCAGCTATGAGGCTCGAAAGTTCGGAATACATTCTGCCATGGCGATGAAGAAAGCATTGAAAAAGTGTCCAGATTTGGTGGTGGTTCGTCCCAGGATGAGTGCTTACAAAGCGGTATCCCTGCAAATCCGTGAGGTCTTTCTGGAATATACCGACTTGGTGGAGCCACTCTCCCTGGATGAAGCTTTCCTGGATGTGACCCACAATAAAATGGGGATGGCCTCAGCCTCCATGGTAGCCCAGGAAATCCGAGCCTTGATCAAAGAGCGTACTGGTTTGACCGCATCCGCCGGGGTTTCCATCAACAAGTTTTTGGCCAAGGTGGCCTCGGACATGAATAAGCCCGACGGTTTCACCCTGATTACGCCAGAACAGGCGGATGCCTTCATAGTGTCCCTGCCGGTCGAGAAATTTTTCGGTGTTGGCAAGGTCACCGCCGGGAAAATGCATCGCCTGGGCATCAAGACCGGGGCGGACCTGTTAAAGTGGTCTCTGGACGATCTAAGATCAGCGTTTGGAAAAGCTGGGAAATCCTATTACCACATCGTGCGCAATGAAGATTCCCGTCCGGTCAATCCTAACCGGGAACGTCACTCGGTGGGTACGGAGGATCCCTTCGAGCAAGATCTATATGATCGGAAGGAGGTGCTGGCCCGCCTGGATGCCTTCGCCCATGAGGTGGTACGGCGCATGGAAAAAAGCCATTTTACCGGCAAGACACTTACTCTGAAGGTGAAATTTGCCGATTTTCGGCAGATCACCCGTAGTCGGACCCTGGATCATCCCATCCAGGATGTGAAAGAGATCATGAGCTGGACCCGGTTTTTGTTTGCCCCGGTGGAGATCCTGCCTCAGGGGGTACGGCTGTTGGGGTTGACGATTTCAAATGCTTGTGACGATAACTTCCAAGGGCTGAAACAACTGGTTTTGCCATTTTTTATCAACAATGAGGACAAGGTATCATGCACACAATCAACCGCGCCATCCTGATCGTCAAACCCAGAACGCCCTATCTGGATTGGGTGAATGGGCTTAATCAGTCGGAAAAACCCGTGACGTATGACGAATTGATAACTGAACAATCGGTCTTTCTCATCCCGGAAGTGGATGAGGGAGAACTTGAACTGCATGTGAGACGGCATTTCAAGACGATTTTCGAGAATGAGCTTGAAGGGTGGTCGTTGGATCATGGGGATTGGCCACAAAAGCGGACGTTCAAACTGTTCAAGGAATGGTTCCAGTTAGAATGGGGGTCGGAGGTTTATGACCTGGGCCGGGGTGAGATTGAGAGGGAGTCGAAGGAGTGATGAATCAACCTGCGTCCAGATTATTGACCTGGCTAAAATGGATTGGAACCAGTACTGGTGTGACGGGTGCCTTGTTGGTTGCCCTAAATATTCCCCAGTCCGGCTATGGTTTTTTGTTGTTTTTAATTTCGTCATTGACCTGGTTTGCCGCCGGATGGCGAATGAGAGAGCCCAGCCTCATGGTACTGCAGGGGGTGTTCATCGGTGTGAATATTTTGGGAATCTGGCGATGGCTGGTTGTTTGAGGGAGTGGAGTTGATCATGGAGTGGGAAAAATTGATGGCAACCTCCCGGCATGGCTCCCCGATATCTGGAGAGTGGGACCTGCGGCATCCGGTTGAGGTGGATTTGGACCGGATCACCTTTTCTGCTTCATTTCGCCGACTGAAGGATAAGACACAGGTGCATGCCTTGCCGGACAACGATCATGTTCGCAATCGGCTGACGCATAGTATTGAGACGGCTTCGGTTGGGCGGTCCATTGGTGTTGTCGTTGGCAACGCTCTCCTTAAGAAAAACGCGGACCTTCCGTTTCACCCATCCCATTTTGGTTCCATCGTTCAAGCTGCCTGTTTGGCTCATGATATCGGCAATCCGCCCTTTGGCCACGATGGTGAAGTGGCGATTCGATCCTGGTTTGAAAAAAAACGTAAGCAGAAGTGGTTCAAATCCCTGAGTGAGGAAGAGCAGAGTGATTTCCTCCATTTTGAAGGGAACGCTCAGGGATTCCGTATTCTCACCAACCTGGAAATGGGGCGACGTTCTGGTGGGCTGCGGCTAACCCATGCTGTTCTCGGAGCTTTTGGTAAATATCCCCGAACGGCAACCGTGTGCCATGAAAATCCAAATAACGATGCCGCCAGGAAAAAGAACGGTCTGTTTATCTCCGAAATAAGTGCCATGAGGGAAGTAGCTGAAGCCACTGGGATGATGAGCTCATCACTAGAAGACACCCCTTGTTGGCACAGGCACCCATTTGCTTATCTGATGGAGGCGGCGGATGATATCTGCTATGGGGTTGTGGACATCGAGGATGGTTTTGAACTCGGATTCCTCAACTTTCATGATGCATCGACCATCCTGGCCGATCTGGCTGATTGGAAAAAGGAGGTCCGGGCCGATACCACGTTGGAGACTATCCGGTTTTTGCGGGCCATGGCCATTGGCAAGTTGATTGAGGGTGTTTCCCAGACATTTGTCGACCATGAACAGGAAATGCTGGAAGGTCGATTTCCTGGAACATTGATCAACGCTTCACCGCTTGCTGCTGAATTGAAAGCAGCCAAGAACAAGGCTCGTGATGCAATCTACAAAGCCGATGCCGTCGTTATGAAAATGGTGGTTGGTCATCGGATGATCCATGCTTTGATGGATATTTTTCATCCGGTAGTCATGAAACTTCACGATGTTCAATGGCGGGCAGAGGAAATTTCTGCTCATGAAGGATATCTTGCCCTGCTGTTTGGAAAAGAAGAGTTGGCTGTCATGAAGAAAAATCCATCCACCACACCGGGTGATGCGATCCGGTTTCTCACCGACTTCATCTCCGGTATGACCGACGGCTATACCAAGCGACTCTTCCAGAAACTCCATCTCGGTCAGTCATAATCAATCTGCCACACTTTTCCACCCTCCCGGAATATCCCGCAAGGTAATTTGTTGTCCCAGCATCTCACTACCCTATTGTTTTGTCTGTATTTTATACTCTTTTCCTGATTATCTTTTGGTCAGCAAGATTGAATTTCAAACCGAATGCACGGTTTTGATTAGATCGGGAAATAGTTCAAAATGAGTCATTCTACAAAAAGCCCAGGCCAACCATCAGGGAAAGGTGATCAGCAGTTATTACAGCGACCGGAGTCGTTGGATGGCAGCACCTACAAAATAAAAACGCCACACTCCGACCACGCCTTCTATGTGACGATCAACGACATCATCATCAGCGGTCACCGCCGACCATTTGAGATTTTTATCAACTCCAAAAATATGGATAACTTTGCCTGGGTGATTGCTCTGACCCGAGTCATCTCCGCTGTTTTTCGCCGAGAAGGGAATGTCACCTTCATGGTTGAAGAGTTGAAATCTATTTTTGACGGCCAAGGCGGTTATTTCAAAACAGGTGGAAAACGGATGCCGAGCGTGGTGGCAGAGATCGGGGAGTGCCTGGAGAAACATCTGATCAAAATTGGGTTGGTTGAACCTTCACAGGATAAAAGGAGGCCAGCATGAGTGGTTATGATTCATCTCTCATGACTGCCGATGAACGGCTGGAGGAAGCGGCAGAAATTCTTGCCACTGGCATCCTGCGCTTACGGCAAAAAAAGAGAGCAAAAAAAACATCGGAAAGAGAGACTATTTGCCTGGATAGTCAGGTCGAATCACGGCTTCATGTCACTGTAAAACAACCAGGAAATGGAGAAACGACATGAGCGTGAAGGTAGATGTTCTCAAACAGGTGACGGCCCTGCCGGGTATGTCCACCCAGAATCTGAAAAAAATGTGGAAGGATCTTTTTAATACCGACCCACCCCCCTACAACAAGCAGTTCCTGGTAAAAAGGCTGGCGTATCGGCTTCAGGAATTGGCCTATGGCGGACTTACCGAAACATCGGAGAAGAGGCTCCAGAGCTTGGCGGACGGTGAAAACCAAACAATTGGAACACCGACCAAACGTACCACTGGCAATCACCCGATTCCAGGAACCAGATTGCTCCGGGAATGGAAAGGGGTCGAACATTGTGTTACCACCCTGGCCGACGGTTTTGAACACCAAGGTCAGCACTTCCGAAGCCTCTCGGCGGTGGCCCGTGCTATTACCGGCACCCGCTGGAATGGCCGGGTTTTCTTCGGAGTGCGCAAGCAGGGAGATAAACTATGAAAAAAAAGATGGTCATTCCCAAGGTTCGGTGCGCGATCTACACTCGCAAAAGTACCAATGACGGTCTGGAGATGGAGTTCAACAGTCTCGATTCCCAGGTGGATTCATGTACCTCATACATCGCCAGCCAAAAAGCCGAGGGTTGGTTGGTCGTTCAAGATCAATACGATGATGGAGGGTTTTCCGGTGGTAGCCTGGAGAGACCGGCATTGAAACGCCTCATGGCCGACATTGAAGCCGGACGCATCGACTGCGTGGTGGTCTATAAGATTGATCGCCTGACTCGCTCATTGATGGACTTTTCCAAATTGGTGGAAATTTTTGATCGATGCAACGTTACCTTCGTATCAGTCACTCAGCATTTCAACACAACCAGTTCCATGGGGAGGCTGACGCTTAATATCCTGCTCTCATTTTCGCAATTTGAGCGCGAGTTGGCTGCTGAGAGAATCCGGGATAAAATTGCCACATCACGTCGCCGAGGAATTTGGATGGGTGGTTACGCGCCTCTGGGCTATGATGTGCGAAATCGAAAACTCATCCTCAATGAACAAGAAGCGGACTTGATCCGGCACATCTTCAAGCGATTCACCCAACTTGGCTCCTCCACTACCCTGGCCATGGAACTCAATGCTGCCGGGCATCACACCAAAGCCTGGACCACCCAATCAGGCCGGGTCCGCAAGGGAAAACCATTCGACAAAGGGTCTCTCTATCATATCCTGAACAATCAGGTTTACATCGGAATGGCCACCCACAAAGAGGAATCATTTCCCGGAGAGCATGAGGCAATCATCAGCCAAGCCATATGGGGACGGGTCAAAACAATCATGGCTGCAAACGCCCCCAATCGTGCCAGCGGAACCAGATCCCAGACTCCAGCCTCACTCAAGGGGATCATTCGATGCGGTCATTGCGATCGCTCCATGAAGCCCAGCCACACAAAGAAAAAAGGTCGTCTCTACCGATATTATACCTGCATGGCCGCTGCAAAAACATGTCACGACATATGTCCCGTCAAAAGTGTCGCTGCCGGAGAAATCGAACAGGTGGTTCTTGATCAGCTTAGAACCATCATCCAAACACCGGAGATGGTGGCAAAAACCTGGAGGGCGGCCAATCGAGGGGATGAGAGAGTCTCAGAGAGGGACATTGTCAATGCGCTGCAAAATTTGGAGCCGGTATGGGACGCGCTTTTCCCAGGAGAGCAAAGCCGCTTGCTGCAACTTTTAGTCGGCAAGGTAGAAGTCAGAACAGACGGGATTGAAATGCATCTCCTGGGTGAGGGGTTGGACACCCTGGTCCGGGATCTAAGAAATAACGAGGAGGAAATGGTATGAAACCGAGATTAAGCAAAGATGGGCGAACCATCATTATCAAGATCCCCATGCAGTTTCGCCGTTTGGGTGGCCGGAAAAAGATCATCGCCCCCGCAGGGGCTGACCACTGGGCTGCACCATTACCCACTCAGGATGATGCTTTGGTCAAGGCATTGGCCCGCGCTAACCGCTGGCAACAGGCTCTGGAGACCGGGCAGGTTGGCTCCATGAAGGAGCTGGCCTCAAGGGAGGAGATTGATCATTCCTACATAACCCGCATTCTTCGGCTTAACCTGCTGGCACCGGACATCATCAATGCCATTTTGGATGGTCGCCAACCGGAGGTTATGACATTGACCACCCTTACCAAAAAACCTTTTCCCATGGAGTGGGAGCAGCAGCGAGAGATGTGGGGGTTCCAAGCATAACCAGAAACATCATTATTGTTATTGAAAATCAGTTAGATACTGTTTATGGTTCGTGCGTTTTCAACCCTTAATACGAGGAATGCCCTGTGAATGACACCATAACCCTGACGCTCCAACAAGTAGACACCATCACCATGAGCCTCAATAAAGCCTCATCACTATCCCAACTCCTGATTAGCTGCGGATCTGACGATGGCCAAAAACCGGAAGCTCTGGATAAAGATTCGGTGTTTGTGGTCATGCAGATTCTATCAGAAGAGTTGGCCACCATCGAAAAAGTATTTGAAACAGCTCGCAACCGTGACTGATCAAATCTGAGTCTATCGTCAGTGTACTTGTCAAGAATTGATCAACCTCTCTTTCCCTTCTTTTTTCTGTTCTGCTTTTTCCATCCTGGAGCAAGTTTAAATTTTTCCTTGTCTTCTTTTAATGAAACCATATAAGAATGAAATGCTGGATGAATTTCCCATTGATAATTTTGCATTTCATTCCAATTTCCACTTGCTACGAGTATTTTTTCTGGATCAAATTCCTCGTGAGAATATTGTAATTCCATATTGGGGTCGGGCTTTCTTGGATTAACAAAATTTGCCATATGAAGAAGTTTAAGAAGTGAGAAAGCACTTTCTTTATTCTGTTTTTCACATGGACTTATTGTTTTTTTGTCAATTGTAATTGATCTGATCGATGGTGAATTGCATAGAATGTTAATAATCTCTTCTGACGAATATGTGTTTTGCACGCAAAGATCTTTTGTAATATCTGATATTTGAGGGCAAATCTCCTCAAATTCATTTCCTATAAATTTGACTCGTTCTTTTCCAAATTTTACCATTGTTGATTTTGCGTGGAGGGACGTTATAAGCGTACCTTTATTCGACTTGCATTCAGCAACTAGGGCTTGAACCATATGAACCAAATCTCTCGGTCTCTGACGCGCAGTCTTTGCTAACCATTGCCTCCATGTCCTTTTTGTGTCGGTAAAACCAGGCAGTGCAATTGTTTCTTCTTTAAAAAAAACCGAAAAATAATCAGTCGGCACTCTTTTACCCTCATGTTGAGCGTAAAGTTCAGATGCTAACCGGACTCTCTTTTCAAGCAACTGTTGAAGATGTGGTTCATCAAAATTTAGCCTAAAAATATCCCTAATTTTGTCTTGTCGATCACGTCCAAACTTTTTTACTGTTGTCATTGTATGCCAAATATCAGTTCGAACAGAAATTATAGTACGGAAAAATTCGAAATCATCTGCAAGATCAATTGCAGCGGAAATAATAGCCCAACGAATTAAGGCTTTTTGCGGCGCGTAGCCGACGCAAAAACCTGGTTGAACTGGACGCGGTCACAGCATGAGCAAAGACTATGGAGTTTTCAATTTTCCGAGGATGGGATATTGTCGTTTGGGCCGGCTTGTTCTGATGCTGCGGCATGATTGAGCGGGAAATATTTCTGCTTTCCCGGAGGGAAAGGGCATCTCTGAGCCTTGGTTCTGCGGATTCGGGCATTTGGGCGCATGCCATCCTGCTCCTCTACCGGGATTTGTTTCGGAGGAGTCATGGTCCGACACCTATGGCTGATCCCATCGTTGGATTCAGGGAGGCCGAGTTGCCGGTCTGGGGATGGTTTGCAGGAGGAGCAGCCTGCCCTGATGGCATTCAGGGCAGATTGCGCCGACCTCAATTTGTTTATCGCTGCTTTTTGAGGAATTGTCGCCAGACACGTCAGAATCCTCTCTCTTTTCCTCTGTTTGGGTCCGTTCCAGATTGAGGTGGATTTTGATCTTTGAGGCCAGATTCCGTTTGGCGGGATGCCACAGGCCGAAATATCGGATCTTGTGGAATCCCTTTGGCAGAACGTGCTGGAGGAAGCGGCGCATGAACTCCTCGCCGGACAATTGGCATTGACGCGGCCGCCTTTTCTTTCGATCCTTGTAGCGGAAGGTGACGGTCTGCTCATCCATGGCGAGTATGCGGTGATTGTTGATGGCAATCCGAAAGGTGTATCGGGCCAGGTATTCAAGAACAGCCTGTTCGCCTTCTCCCCAATGGACGCAGTGGACCACCCACTCCTGTTTCCAGGCATCCTGGGGCCACAGGATGTCTGGACGGGAGTTTTTCAACGCCATCAAGGCTTTTCCACGTATGAGGCGGCTCAATGCCTTGACCGGGACGAGAAACTCCTTTTTTGCCGGATGCCACGAATTTCCATCATCGGAGATTCCTCCTCCGGTAACCAGACAGTGAACATGGGGGTGAAAAATGAGTTGTTGGGTCCAGGTGTGCAAGACCATGAGGATACCGACAGTGCCGCCGACGTATTTGGGGTTTCTGGCCAATTCAATGGTTGCCTCCCCGGCGGCTTTCATGAGGATGTTGTAGCAGTCGGATTGATTGGACCGGAAAATATCGCGCAAGGATTCCGGTACCGTGACGGTCAGATGGAAATAGGGGGTAGGCAGCATTTCTGATTGGCGTTTTTCGAGCCATCTTTGTGTTTGACCGGTATGGCATTTCGGACAGTTCCGGTTTTTACAGGAGTGGTAGGAGTAGATCCTGGCATCGCATTGGTCGCAACCGTACAGGTGCCCTCCGAGAGCCTCTGTACGGCACTGGATGACATCGTTGATCACCCGCTTGTGGGATGGAAGCATGGAGGCTCCGTGAGCATCCAGATAATCAGTACTGAATTGACGGAAAACATCGGCAAGCTCGATCATGATCGTCTCCCCACTCAGAGGTTAGTCATGATGGCGTCAAGCCGATCCCGTAATTTTTTCCGTTTTGGTTCAGTCAGATGGGTGTAGATGGTCGTGGTTTTGATGTCGGCGTGCCCCAGGAGAATCTGGATGGTACGAATATCGACATCATTTTCCGATAGCCGAGTGGCATAGCTGTGCCGCAGGGCATGCGGGGTTGTCGCGACGGGTAGACCGGCCAAATTCAAGGCATCCTTGAATGCGCGGTATAGGATGCAGGAGCTGATAGCGTTGCCCCCACTTTGATTGGGAAACAGCCATCGCTTGTTTCGGTGTGTTTTCCAGAGTCCACGCAACTCCTTCAAAGTCGGCGTCGGAATCGGGATCAACCGCTCCTTGTTGCCTTTGCCGATGATTCTGAGAATCTGGTTGTCGCCGTCAATGGAGTGAACTTCGAGTGGTCGGGCCTCATTGGTGCGTAGGCCGCAGGCGTACATCAAGGAAAAGCAGTTTTGCAGAACGGGACTGTGGACATGGCTGAGAAGCCGCTGAATTTCCTTGTGCGTCAGTGCCTGGGGAAGCCGTTTTTGTCGGGGTTGCCGGATCTTTTTTTTCCAAACAGCGGCCAGTCTCGACCAAGCGTCTGCTCGTAAAGGAACTTGACGCCATGCCAGTTGGTCTTGAATGTGCCCTTGGCTGCTCCATTGTCCCGCAGGTTCAGGAAATAGGCCCGGACCTCATCCTCGGTCAGTTCCTCAATGCCCTTCCAGGTCTGGGTAACCAGCCGGCCAACGGCGTGGAGGTAGGTTTCCCTGGATTGAACTGAGAGCCCGGCGAGGTCCATGTCGTCGATCATGCGCTGGCGTAGAGTGTTTGTCATCGTCGTTTCCTTCCATCAAAAGGTGAGGCCGGATGATTCCGGCTGATGGAGGTAATCTTACGACAAATGGGGGCGGTGGGGCGTAAAAGATGGTGGCGCGGCATCAGCCACGGCGAAGCCGTTCAGTTCAACTTGCATCATAATGGATTTTTGAATTATCAGAGAAAGAAGCCAAGTCAACATCATCAATTAATACCGATATTGTGTCGTTCCCAAGTAGGGCATCATGTAGTGCATAAAGAAGGATTGATTTCCCGATTCCTTTACTACCAAGGAGGATTTTAGACCTGGAAATACTAAAAGACATAAAGTCCTTGAAGCCAGGAGGTTCGACAAAAACATCATTTCGAATCTCTGATTCTGATTCAGCCTGACCCCCAAAAAAATACTTTTTTAAACAATCCAGATTGTGCATTTTTTCCTCATAGATTACAGTAATTTAAGTAATCAAAAAATAAACAGTATGTGAATTTTGACTTTGCAATATCTTGGTTTTTCAAAGTAAATCTGGACACACATTACTAACTTTATTTATACAAAAAAAGGTCAGATTAATCCGCACAACAACTTGTGCAATTCCAACAATTAATCATTGTAATCATTGTTTATGGGTGAATCAAGTACACAGGTAAATAGCAACAAAATTTGCTGGCGATAGGCGTAGTGATTTTTAACCTAAAGACTAAAAAAAACAAGCAATAAACTACGTACCACACCCCAAAAGGCACGCTGCAAGATACCAAATTCTGGACTTCCGTTTCGCCACGAGTTTTGTCTCCTCGACCAGATGGGGGTCGAAAGGTCCAATATTAGCAAACGCTTTAAATACTGTGATTCTCCTAGACTTTTTGGAGGTCAAAAAAACGGCAAAGCTGTTGACCGGGTCAACAGGTCACAGAGAGAGAGAAGAGAATAGGCCAAAATAGTACCCAGGTCTGTTTTGGTCGGTCAAAAATTTAACCACCCTAAATTTTGCGACTATTCTCGTAACTGTTGAAATTGTTGGGGAAATGTAGACATGAAAAAACCGCCGTAAGTGGCGGTTTTCACTGGGAGAATATTCCCAAAAAATAAAATGGTGGAGGTGGCGGGAGTCGAACCCGATGCCATGCTATTCTATGCTGATCTATTCATAAAGGTATCAATACGTTGCCGGAATGGGTATGAATAGAGTCGCGCTCGTTTGGTCACAATTTGGCCACAAAATGGTCACGGGCAGTATTCTGAGTGTTCTGTTGTTATTCCTCATGATCGTACTCAATTTCTGATTCATCACTTACTGTTATTTCGGCACCAAGATTCAGGTATTCGGTAATAGAATCCTCCAAGGTATATAATTCACATTCTGCGTTTCTATGGCCACCGATTTCGATGATCCACCCTGGCTCTGAAAAACTATCGCTCCCGACCCCCTTGTTGTATACGCTGCCACCTATTGATATCTCGAATGTAGACCCTGAGATTCTGAAGTCGATATAACGCATCTCGCTAAAATTATCATCACCTGCTCGATAAACGATGCCGAACTCAGACAAAGATCCGGGAGTAGAAAGGGGTAGTTGTTCAAGAGCATATAAAGCGTTGCCGAGACCAATTATTTGTTGAGGCGTGATCTGGGGATGCCCAAGAAGGCGACGAGCTATGTTTTTTGCAATTTCAACTGCAAATACATCCTCGTCTGTAAGGTCAAATTCATCCACCGCTGTACCACCCTTATTGAAAGAAATCCGAATAAACAATCATGACACTTTTTGCTCTATCTCCTGAACAAACCTACAAAACCGATAAAACCTACAAAAAAAACTTCAAAGTGCGAACCCGTTTTTCACGCCTGACGCTAGCGAAATCATGCGGTCGCGCGGTACCCATACTGGAAGTGCCAGGAAGGAACCAAGAGTTTCCTGGAATAATAACTTGTTCTGCAAAACGAACCCAAAGGAGAAGATCAAAGAGTTAAGAAAATTCACCACCTTCAAAACGGCTTAGATCCCTGTTACCTGCCTCAACCCTGAGTCTAGACATAAGTTCTTTGGTAAGCGCATCATCATCAATTGGAACTTCATCTTCAACTTCATCATCCCAGTCTTCTTCAGTTCCGAAAAAGAGTAATTGCTTCTCCGTTTCCGGCAATCTGGAAATTATCTCAGCACAAAATGGGTGGATAGTTTGTTCCCATGCATCCAGGTCAAAATCACCATATTGCGTCTCATGGCAGAACTCGTCCCAAAGGGTTTTATATTCAAAATCGTCACCGTGGATGCCACTCGCACCGATCCTACGGATATGCCAGATGGCTTTCTTAGCCATTTCGGTAAACCTGTCGTTTGAGAACTTCCATACCACCTTTAAAAGTCCGCTGGCCATTGTCCTATTCCACCGATAACGCTTCTTTATTATACCATAGGCTTGTTGAGTGGGTTATTGTTTGAAGATATTCAACTACCAACATTCATCCCCAACCGCTTCGACATCTCCATCATCCCGCTGGATTCGCAAATCTCTGCTTGCTGGCGTAGCACATCATATTTCCTCTGCCACATACCCTTCGGCCTTTCAGGGAAAGGTTCCATCAATGATGCAGAGCCGCCCAGCTGCCGCCGGATATTCTGTGCCTTGGTCGTCAACCGGCTGGCCAGATGCTCACGGGTGGACTCATACGCCAGATTGTGACAATGCCTACACCGGAACTCCCCTCTCTGTAAGAGTTTCGCCACCCGGCGCTTACAACCAGGGCATAGAAACCATACACGTTTGCCACCAAGGTGACAATCGGTCCAATCAAGGTGGATAGGTGTTTCAACATTTTGCCATTCACCTTCACCAGACCGTCTCTGCCGATAGTGAAGGACAACTCTTTGGTCTTCGACCCATGCACCAATGGAGTTCTTGTCACCATTCCAACTGGTCCAGGTGGTGGTGATCCTGCTCCCCGGGGTTAGCAGTCCTTTCCGCTTCCACTCCCGGATATCGATGCTGCGGCACTCTTCAACAGTATCTCGGCTATTCCATCGATACCAACTGCCTGAGCCAGAGCCACCCATTTATCTGGCTCCCACGATTATTGCCGAAATCATTTGATAAAGTCCAACTTTCACTGCACGACATTCAGTACGGCTTCAGGGGGATTTTCAATAGCGGGAACGGCTTCTCCCTCCATCGTTTGTAACCGCCACTCTTGTGCTTCTCTGAATGCCTTCATCGCCTTGTAGAGCTGATTATCCAGACTGGTTTGGTAACGAGTCATCAACTCCAGATACTTCTCCGGCAAGATCACCTTCTTACCTCGAACCTTCTGAGCAGTAACAAGGATACGGGGCCGCTGGTTGGCTTTATCCAACTCTTCCCGGCACCAGCGCACTAGATCGATAACATACTCTTGGAGGCCGTTGTCGTAGTTGGCGAGATACTCCTCCAGTGTCTCCTCATCTCCTTCAGCTTCCTCGACAAGCTGTTGATGGATGGAAGGGGCCTCTTTAGAAAGGGCCTCCAGGGTAATATCAGAAAGGGACTCCAACTCATCAACCGCCCCTTGGCACCAATCCGCCTGCTTACTATCAAAGGGGAGCAGTTCATCTTCTTTCAATTCGTTGTCCCAGGCCCGGCCCAATTCTCGTGATGCCGATTTTGCAATCTTTTGTGGTGTACGCTCAAGATCAAGCATAGAAGTCTCTGCCTGGACCAGTCGCCGTTGCCGCCACATGTTGACAGCGATCCGCTCAACCAGTGTCTGCTCCAAAGCCCCCACAGGGCGAAGAGTGTGGTGAAGGTCTTCCTCTAGAGCCTGATAATCATCAGAGTACTCATCATCAAGGAAAAGGTGTTGGCTGAATAGGCCATGGCGAACGGCGTTCATGCTGGAACGGGCTTTGCCTGCCTCAGTCTTCGGGCCTGTGCTGAGGGTTGCGTTTTTTCGATTGGCCTGGATCTTTTTTTGACTGGCTGCCATAGGAACCTCCATAATGCTTGTGGTCTTGGTTCCCAATTATAGCACAATAACCACAACCTAAGCATGGTTATTTGACAGTCCTCTCAGTGTTTATTCCTTTTTTAATCAAAAGAAGTCACTCAACCTGTCATCATCGGAAAACTAATCTTCATCGTCAAAGTCATCATCCTTCCATTCAACATCAAGAAGGTCCTGAGCAGTGACGTCAGGATGTTCATTTTTTAAATGTTCTGCTAAATCGCGGCCAATTTTCTTGATTAAATGACCGTTAAAATCAACAACATTATCAGTGTCTTTCTCGCCCATCAAAATCTCCATAAGAAAAGGTACATTTCACTCATTCAATAGCAGCTCCGCCATCCCATCCAACTTAGCTTTGACCGATCGCCACTCCGGCATTTGTCGCTCCAGTAACTGATAGAACCGATCGCTGTGATTGCGTTCCTTCAGGTGGCAAAGCTCATGGAGGAGGACGTAATCCACGCACTCCCTCGGTGCCTTCACCAGATGGGCGTTTAAAGAGAGCGCCCCCTTCGGTGAGCAACTCCCCCACTGCTTCTGCATCGAAGCCAACTTCCAAGGTGGTGGTGCTGACAGCCAAGAGATCCCGTCAGTATGGGTGTTGAGGCGGCGTTGTATGAACTCCATGCTCCGCTTCCGATACCAAGCCCACAGCAGATCCTTGATCATGCCAGGGTTATCTTTTGGGCATTGGACCTCTAACCGTCCACGAACCAGCTTTACGCCCGCTTTCTCATTCGCATCAATAGAGACCTTCAAAACATGACGCCGACCAAGGTAAAAGTGGCTCTCTCCACTGACGTACTGTCGGGGGAGGACATGCTCCCTCTGCCGTCTGGCTTCTGTGACGTGCTTTAAAACCCATCTGGCACGCTTCCGAACTGCCTCCCGCACTTCACCGTTAGCAACCCCTTCAGGGGTATCCACCTGTACCGACCCATCTGGGTGAACGTGGATGGCCACTTTTCGCTTAGGTCGATCAGGGACAACACACACATGGAAGTTGATGCACTCCTCCCCGTAGAAGATGCTCTGGGATGTCATTTCATGTCACCACGGCTTAGGCCAACACGGGTGATCTGGATAACCTGATCAATCACCTTCTTGGCTGCATCTAGCCCCACCAGCTTGAAAAGACGCGGCAGCAGACCCTTGCGGATGTCAGTCTCGATGTTCTGCGGGTTGATGGAATGTTCAGCCACGGAGTGGCGCACCACCTCGTCCACCGCTTTGGCCTCCTCAACAAAACGGCGTTGTTCAGTTTCATCGATGGTCTCGAACCTGTCGTCACCCAGGACGATACGGAATGTGCCGTAATAGGCTTTGGCGTGTTGGTTGTCTCCGAACTCGTCGGGTACGCCATCCACCTCTCTGGCGTTCACCTTATCCTCGAAATCACTGAATAGGACATACTGCTTGTTTGGGTGATCAAATAGAGCCTCCGCCTGTTCGATGGCTTCCCGTAGCAATTGGGAAAAAACCTTCTGAGCGAAGGGATCATCGGCCAGGGTCTGTTCGATGGTCTTCTTCACTCTGGTGCGGATGATGTCGGTCTCGTTGCGGGTCTTCTCCTCGGACCAATCCTTAGGATCGTCCTTGGACATCTCATCAACCAAGATGACCCCATCCGGCTCATCAATGCCTGTTCCTATAACATGCTTATCCACCAGCTTTCTGATCTGCTCCTCATAGGCGCTGAAGTCTACCGTCTCCTGAGCATCCTGCCGGGCAATCTTGCGCAGGTTGGTGAAGAATTTGAGGTCCGTCTTGTAACGGGCGATGGTCTCCTCTGTAAATGAGGCATCCTCGAAGAAGTGCTGTGAGGATAATGCCACCTTCAGGCACATGCCAAACTCGGTCAAGGCCGCATAGAAATCCTCCCGGACCTTCTGCCGGGTATCATAGCTCTCTCCCTCATCATCTTCGGCATATTTCGGTACCAGGACTTGCCGGTACTGCTCCAGGTCCTTGCGGTTCTCAACGGCTTTGAAAACGGCCCACAGACGATCGTGAAGGGACGGCAGCCGCTTGTACTCGGTACTCATCTGACTGTATAGCCCATCGATGTCGTCGATGTCATATCCGCCTTGGGTACGGCTGGCCAGATCCTGATAGTCGGCGATGGCGGTATCAAGCTCTTTCAGGATGCCCCGGTAGTCGATCAGCAAGCCGTGGCGTTTATGCTCATGAAGACGATTCACCCGGGCAATAGCCTGGACCAGACTATGCTCTTTCAGTTGTTTGTCGATATAGAGGACAGCGTTCCGAGGCTCGTCGAAGCCAGTGAGCAGTTTATCCACCACGATGAGGATGTCGGGGTCACCTTCGGTAGAGAAGGCATCCACCATATCTCGTTCATAGTCGGCGTTGTGGCCAACATTGTCCTTCCACCACTGCTGTACCTCGGGCATCTTGGCCTCATCCACGCCCTTGTGGCCCTCCCGGCTATCTGGAGAGGAAATGATGACGGTGCTGCTTACCAGTCCTGTCTCATCAAGGGCCTTCTTATAGCGGATGGCGGAGAGTTTACTGTCGGTTGCAAGTTGCCCCTTCAGCCCGGTTCCCAGAGATTTGATGTTCTGATCGAAGTGGACAGCGATATCCCAGGCGATCAAGTCGATACGGTTGGCAGAGCCATAGACCGGACCCTTCTGACCATACTTGCGCTTCAGGTCCACCTTCTGGATGTCATTCAGCCCGTTAGTAATCTTCTCGAACCAGTTGTCGATAGCGGTCTCGTTTACCTCCAGCTCGGGCTTGCGCTCCTCATATAGCAGTGGGGTTACCGTGCCGTCCTCTACCGCCCGCTTCATGGTGTAGGCGTGGACGATTGGGCCGAACTTGCTGGTGGTCTTGTCATCCTTCAGCAGCGGGGTTCCGGTAAAGGCCACATAGGCGGCATTGGGCAGAGCTTTGCGCATGCGCTCATGGTTCTCGCCCCCTTGGCTGCGGTGGCCCTCGTCGATGAGGACGATCAGATTATCGCTCGGGTTATGGCAGGCCGGTATCCTGGAGGCGGTATTGAACTTGTTGATGATGGTGAAGATGATTCGCTCATTGCCCTGGGAGATTCGGAAAGCCAGCTCTCTTCCCGATGAGACTTTGGCTCGCTCTCCCTCCTTGCGAGTGGCGATCTCTGAGCCGAAAGCTCCCCCTGACAGAAAGGTTCGGGCCAGCTGCTTTTCCAGGTCCACACGGTCAGTAACCACCACAATGCGGCACTCTTTAAGTGAGTCGTAGAGTAGTAGAGCCTTGCACAGGAAGACCATGGTGAACGACTTGCCGGAGCCGGTGGTATGCCAGATAACTCCACCTTCACGGCCACCTCCGGGCTTCTTCTTGTTGATACGGTCCACCAGAGCCTTGATGCCGAAAGCCTGTTGGTAGCGGGCGGCGATCTTGCCAACCTTTTTGTCGAAGAGCAGAAAGTAGCGCACAAACTCCAGCAATCTATCGGGGGAAAGCAGGCTGATGAGAAGTCGATCCTGGTCGGTGGGGAGTTGTGTTTTGGACCACAGGCTCTCAAAGTAGCTACGGATCTTTGCAGGCTTGTCGGCGAAGAGGGTCTTGCGGGTCACGTCATCAACGGTATCGTTCTTGATGTTGGCGAAGCGGTCCTCTTTCAACTCCTCCTCACGCCATTTTGCCCAGAACTTGGAGGGAGTCTTGGTGGTAGCATAACGCCCCTCGGTGGAACTCACCGAGAGCAGTAGTTGAGCATAGGCGAACAGGATGGGGATTTCATCCTGCCCCTGATTGCGGATGTTCTGGCTGATTCCTTCAGCTACCATGGACTTGTTGGGATTACCGGACTCGGGACGCTTTGCCTCGATCACAGCCAGCGGAATGCCGTTGACGAAGCAGATGATATCGGGCCGTCGGGTATGGGTGCCATGTTCTGACAGAACCTCGAACTCCTCCGTGACCAGTAGGCTATTGGCTGAGTGGTTCTTCCAATCTATGAGTGGGATGGTGGGCTGGGCCTTTTTACCATTGATGAACTCGGTAACCGTCACGCCCAGGGTTAGCATGGTGTAGATCCGTTCGTTGGCCGACAACAATCCCTCATTCAGACCGGGAGAGGCTACTTTCTGGACGATATTCTCGATTGCGTTGGGGGAAAGGGGATACTCCTTGCCCTTATGGGTGAAGCGGCGTTTCTTCAGTTCGTCTGTAAGTACGCTACGCAGCAGCACCTCCCGGTTTCCGCCACGCATGGCCAAACACTGAGCCTGGGGGAGATATGTCCATCCAAGGTTGATCAGGGTAGCCAAGGCTGGAATATGGGCGCTGTACTGTTCTTTGGTCTCGGGGGTGACACTCATGGCGTTGCCTTCCATAGCGGATGCTCTTCCCACTTCTCTGGCAGCCCCATGGACTTGCGCCAGGGATCACAGGCAGCAATGGGCTTGATCAGATCCGTGCATTGGTTTCGCCAATCGGAACCGGCGTCAAGAGATTGGAGGAGTTGGTTCAGTATCAGGAGCGGAAAAAACAGGCGGCCAGGGTTTGGTGTAATCGGCGGTTGCCAATGGGGATGCCCGCTGACGTGCTGGGAGACGGAAAAATTCCGGTTCCACAATCGACCGTGGTGAGCGCATATATTCCGGATGTTGGTCAGGGCGTGCAGATTGTCGCCTAGACGCATGTGGTGGGTATTAAACTGTCGTGAAACCGCTTTCCTGTCGCCAGGTTTTATTCCTAGGTAGAGACGGGACAGGGTCCCGAGACTCATAACCCCGGTGGCAACCCATATGGGCAGCGCTGGGAACTCCTGATAGGTCCGTTGGTGGTGCAAGACAAACTGTTCCCGGGAGCGCTGGGTCTCCTTGTCCAGCCCCTCAATCCATTTTGCATGACGGAAATTCGGACGAAAGATGGTGCTGTCCGTATGCGCAAAAGCGCCATATTTTTTGGCGAGTTGGTCGGAGATGCGGGTGCGTGCCGCTATTTCCACCCGTTCGATGGCATCCAGCACCACCAATCGCAGCAGACGGTCGAATTCATACAGTTCGAGAACGGTGGAAAAAGTGCTGTTTGGCTGATACCGGTCCGTCACCTCCCCAGAGGCATCCCGCACCCAGAGGGTGCGCCAGTAGCCGCTCAGGCGATAATAGCCAATGGTGGACAGGGCATGGAGCGCAGCTGTACGGTCACCGATTTCCATTCCACGTGAGGTGAGGCGTCGTAGTTGCTGGTCAATGGTGAGGAAAGGTTTGTCGAAGGGCTTGGTCATGACGCCCTCCAGGCGGAGGGCAAAAAAAGAGCCACCGTGGTAACGCATCGTTGAGAGGCGTGGTGGCTTCTATTGAAGACAGTATACGCAAACCGAAGGCCAGAATCCAGAAGATTTCTGCAGCTGTTGTCATATTTCATGGTGAAACTCATGCCGCAGCCTCATCCACCTTCACCCGCCTCTTGCCGGTGAGGAGTTGTTGCATGAGGGCTTTCTTCTCACTGACCAAGGCCTGTAGCTGGTTTGATTGGTTCTGAAGTGTTTCGTCACATGCTCCGATAGCCGAAACAATCTTTTTCTGTTCACTGAGGCTTTCGGGGAACCTGAAGTCTCGTTCCTTGAGTTCCCGCATGTGGCGGCTGTATCCCAAATTTGGCAAGCGTGCAGCTGAGATCAAGTAGTAACCAAATTTCGGATCTATTCCAGCTATAGTTTTGATGACCTGCGTACCATCAGCACCAGGGCAAAACTCGAAGTCAACCCATTTGACGATTCGTGTGTGATCTCCGAAAACGATTACGGGAACATCCCGGTACGAAGATGACGAGTTGGTATAGCCAACGATGAATGCTTTTCCTTGATCAACAATCGGCACCATCCCGGTTTCATGGTAGCCGCCTTTCGGCACCTGGGTCTTCTTGTCGTTTGAAACCTTGAAGAGTTCATCAAATCGCCCGAACTTCCATACACTCTCCTCAAACCCCAGAAACCGCCGCTTCCCCGTCAGCAGCTGCTGCATCAAGGCCTTCTTCTGCGCCTTGCTGTTGGCGATCAGCCGCTCCACGGTCTCGATGGCCCGGTCCCAGGTTGAGAGGATGCGGGCGATCTTCTTTTGTTCGGGGAGGGGTGGAATGGAAAGAGGGATTGAACGGACAGTCAGCAAACTCAAACCCGCTTTTGCACCCGCATCATTGAGTCTCTTGATTGTCTTCTGATACTGGTCAGAGGCAAGTTGATAGGCCACAAATTTCGTATCGATTTCTTGGTTGTCGATTCGGACGAGAGCGACATGTTGATTAATATAGCTGTCCACAGATGGATGACGGTCTATAAATCCAATGATCCCAAGGTCGGCCGTAATGGAGATCAATATATCTCCCTTGGATAAAAGAGTCCTTTGCCCTTCTTTTGACCCTTGTGGAAGTTGCACATATTTCAAGCTGGAATAATCCAATTGAATTGTGCCTCGCTGTAGGTTGGTGATCCGGATAAAACGGTCTCCTTGGTCAGCGTAGTATGCAGCCCAACCCCGTGAACCACTGGTCAAGTGGGATGCAATCTTTCCCAAGCGTGTTTCTCGCCACCCATCAGGAACCATATCCCAACTCCTTCAGGTAACCATCCATTTCTACTTCCAAGTTCACCAACTCCGCCTTCAGAGTCTCCCGCTCAGCCCGTACTGCCTCCAGGTCTATCTCTTCCTCTTCTTCAAAGGTATCGACGTATCTGGGAATGTTGAGATTGAAGTCGTTCTCGGCGATCTCCTCTGGGGTAGCCAGATAGGCGTACTTGTCTACCGACTCCCGCGCTGTATAGGTCTCCACGACCTTGGCGATATGGCTCTCCTCCAGGAAATTCTGGTTCTTGCCGTCCTTATACTCACGGCTGGCATCGATGAAGAGGATGGATGAATCGGTTTTGTTGGTTTTATCGGTTTTCTTCCGTCGGAAGACTAAAATGGCAGCGGGGATACCGGTACCGTAGAACAGCTTCTCTGGCAGGCCGATCACCGCATCCAGTAGGTTTTCCTCAATCAGTTTCTTCCGGATCTTCCCTTCAGCGGCTCCTCGGAACAGCACTCCGTGCGGCACGACCACCCCCATGCGCCCGGTGCCGGGCTTCAGTGTTTCGATCATGTGCAGTATAAAAGCGTAGTCGCCCTTGGTCTTGGGAGGGATGCCCCGGCGGAAGCGAGCAAAGCGGTCGCCATCAGCTTTCTCGTGGCCCCACTTCTCCAGACTGAAGGGTGGATTAGCTACCACCACGTCGAAGTGGCGTAGCCGGTCGTCACCATCCAGCAGCTTGGGGTTGCGAATGGTGTCGCCCCACTCAATACGGTGATTGTCCTCACCGTGTAGGAACATGTTCATCTTAGCCAACGCCCAGGTGCTGCCGATAGCCTCTTGGCCGAAGAGAGCGTATTTGCGGGAACCCGTAGCGGCCTGAATCTGCCGCCCACACTTCATGAGTAACGAACCAGAGCCACAGGCCGGATCGCATATTTCATCACCCTCTTGTGGGGCTACCAACTCGGCGATCAGCTCCGATACCTCCGGTGGGGTATAAAACTCTCCAGCCTTCTTGCCCGATGTGGCAGCGAAGTTCTTGATTAGGAACTCGTAGGCGTTGCCGATGATGTCCAGCTTGCCCACCCGGCTTGGGCGCAGGTCCAGCTCCCCCTTGGCAAAGTCTTCAAGAATATGGCGGAGGATGTCGTTCTTCTGTGCCTCATCTCCCAGCTTGTTACTGTTGAACGAGATATCCTGGAAGACGTCCCTCAGCTTATTGATATTAGCCTCTTCAATGGCATGGAGGGCCTTGTCGATGCGCTCACCGTTGCCCGGCTCATGTCTCCGCTTGTGCAGGACGTAGAAGCTGGCCGACTCTGGCAGTACGAACCGCTCGTTCTTCATCATTTCGGTGATCAACTCAGGGGAGTCGCCGTACTCGGCTTGGTAGTGTTCCTCCCGATCCCGCCAGACATCGCTGATGTATTTGAGAAACAGCAGGGTCAGGACAAAGTCCTTATAGATGCTGGGGTCAACTACTCCCCGGAAGGAGTCACAAGCCCCCCAGACTGCTTTGTTGATCTCATCCTGACTAACTGTCGTGTTTGCCATAATCGGTTTCGCCTTTATTATTGTTTAGCTGAGGACCTTGCGGGCAACCGCCATCATCTGCCGCTCTCGGTTGTGAATCAATGCCTGCATTGTCTGTTTCTCTCGTTGTACTGCCCGAGCTAGCTTTACCACCGTCATCTGGTCCTTCAAGGACGGTACGACCACCGGGGTTTGCTCCAAAAGTCTCCTGGTCAAGCTGGGCAATCGACTTCCAGCAGCCGCTTGCTTGAAATGGTTCTGAGCTGTCGTCTGGTTAAGCTGCCAAACCAGGAACTCAGAGTCCAGGCCAGACGCTGGTAAAGGGTGTACCACATAGAAGTGGGGGGAGCAGAGAGTATGCTCAGTGATGGTATCCAGATGCACCACATGATTGTGGTACCCCCGAGCAACTACCAGTACGTCACCAGCTCGCAGCCATTGAGGTTCCCGTTTGCTCTGGGCTTCAGTCCGAATCAGCTCATTCCAGTTTACACCCAGCTCTTGGGTGATATTACGTAGCTGAATTACCTGAGCAGAACCGTTGGCAACCTTCTGGATGCGGCCCCGGAAAGGATGTCCCAACCGAACTGATGCAATATGAGAGAGTTTGGTGTGTTTTATAGTTTCATTCATCATGAAGCAAAAAGTATTTGACTTTAGGCAACAAGTCAAGCATTTTTTATTTCATCGACCATGAAGCAGTTAAAGGAGGTTTCCATGTCACAACACTACAGCACACAATCTTTTTTTAGGAAAGCTCCAAACGCTCTCCTGCAGCGGTACTTCTCTAAGGAAGGAGTGCTGACAGACTTTGAGTTTGACAAGCTCAAGGAAGGGAATCCCAAACCGCTGTTCGATGCTTGGCTTGAGCTGCCGGTCGAAAAGAGAAACACCATGGATGGAGCATTCCAGGATATCTTCAGGTTGAGCTGTGAAAAGGGTTTTAACGCAATCAAAGATGAGGCTAAGTGGCATCTTGAGGAGGGCTTCGAGGAGTTTATTCTCAAAATGTCAGGCCTGAAAAATCATTGCGAGCGTGCTTTTATCACTTTCCTGGATCACTCGGGCTATTGGCCGGGAGCCTTGATGTTTTACCATGCCGACACATTGTCATCATGGAGGAAACGGAAGAATATTCCCAAGGTGGCGGCGAAGTGTGATGATGCCAATCTTTGGGATCTGGCCCGTCAGATCAAAGAGTATTTTAACTCTACTGAAGGCAGAGGGCGGAACTGTGTCGTGGAGGCACTGCGTCGCAAGGATAAAGACTATTTCTTTGCCTATCCCGAAGATTACTCACAACACAGCATCGAATGGGTGGAGGGTGAGTTCCAGCCTCGTCCCCACAATCCCGCTTTTGAAATCATCTTCGTATATACCCAGAGCGAAGGCACTCTGGATCTGCACTTCAAAGGTAACATGAAGGCCAAAGAGGCTTTGCAATACTATTTCGTTGAAACGATCCTTGGAGAATTGGAACTTCAGCCGGAAGAGGATGATGAGCGGGTGTATGATCTCAACCCTCTACGCAATCGAGAGTTTTCTTTCCAGTATGACCCTGAAAGCGGTATCCAATCCGTAAAGGTGAAGAGAATGAGGCTTTCCTCAAAACTCAGGAAGGGCGACCGGATTACGCTGGAAGCAGACATAAAAGAGACGGATAAAGCCGTTTATGACCTCCTGGATAATCTCGCCGAGTCGGTATCTGTCGATATGTACAACGTGACTCGGGTTGAGCTGGTTGCCAGTATTGACAGAGGCGGGGATAAAAAGCCAAAAAATGAATTATTTAGTGTGACCTTTCCAAACTCATGCTCCTTGAAGTACGACGACATGGGGCTGAAATTACGGGCTATGCTGGAGGCGTCTGGGATTGAGCCAAAAGAGGAGGATAAGTGAACCCGAACATGGACTCTATCGCCGCTATCAGTGGTCTGTTTGCCCGCTTGGCTGTTACCGGTGGGAAGCCGGTTATTGTTGGGGGGGAAGAGGTGATCCGATGGCCAGAAGGGCTGTTGTCTGCGTTTGAATCCATCGGGCTACTATCCCAATCATCCCCTGCCACATCTATCATCTGTAATGACTGCGAAGAGCAATGCGTCATGCCGGTGATTACCCTGCCCTCTGAAGGGAGTCGCCCAGCCCGGACTTTCTTGCTATGTGACGGGCCATCTCACACCAACCGGGTGACGATTGATCCGAAGACCCTTCAACAGTGGAAAATGACCACCACTTCGGTTGCTCATGCTGTTGCGCATCTGCTGGACATCCCTACCAAACCTGTTTCTATCACTCAAGAGTTGTGGCGACTGGGACAGGCGGAGTTTTCCGATAGCTTCCGCGACTGCTTTCTCTCGTTGACGGATGCTGGAGATGGAAACGCTTCTCCAGCGGAGGATTCGGCGACCTTCACCCTCATGATGCCGGGGCAGACGAACAAGGGGACCGTCCACCTAACTCGCATACTGATGATGACTAAAAACGGGTGGGAGATCAACCGGAGCCGATTGGAGAAAATGATAGGGCCTATTGTCCAGTCCAATGTGCAGACACAGAGCGACTATTTCTGCCGTCAGGGGAAGGTATGCTCCATTTCCTTTGAGGGCGAGGCGTTCACTCTCAAAGATTCGGTTGGGCTTGGGTATGTGCAATATCTGTTGCGTCGTCCAAATAAGCAGGTGTCAGTCCGGGAGATGATTATGGCAGTGAATCCACCGCCGCCATCAGCGATTCAAAGCTATGGTAAGCAGCACTCCGAATCCGCGCTATTGGATGAAGGACTTCACATAGATACTGACATCGACGAGGACGTCACCAGTCCAGCTAGTATTGCACATTACAAAAAAGAGGTGCAGCGCCTTAAATCGGAAGCAACCTTTGCTCGAGAATCTGGCGATGATGAGACGGCAGATCGGCACGAAGATGAGGCCGACCAGTATCAGACATTTATCAATGCCAACACAAAAAGAGGAAGGAGGCCCCAAAAAACACCCACTCGCTCAACCAAGGACACGGATGCGGTTAGGAAGAGGATTACCGATGCCATAAGCAAAATATCAGAACAGCATCGCACTCTTGGCAAGCACCTGTACAACGCAGTTCAGAAGGGTGATCCATGCTGCTACCTTCCAGAAAAAACACCGGAATGGAGCTTCTAAATCATTTCGGACACGTTTTGTCCGGATCGGACACGTTTTGTCCAGCTATGGGTGATGACCCCGGCATCTTTGCCGACCATCACATCTTTCCGAAAAGGAATAGAACCATGGCTGATATTGATTTGAAGAACGATACCACCGACCTGCCTGACCAAGCTGAATCGGAATCTCTGACACTTTTTGGTCTAACGGCAACAGAAACCGATAAAACCGACAAAACCGATTTAGTCGATAACCAGGGCTTCTTGCAGGCAGTCTTCGGAACTAGCCAGCATGACAAACTCCCCTTCGTTGTCAGCTTTCCAGGAAACCCTTCTGATGTCCCCGGCGGTTCTTGGGCGGGTAGTCCATGGAAGAATGATCCGGATGCAGCCGAGAATCTCACTGAATTCAGCAATAATTATTTTAGCCTCTCAGTATTTCGTCCTAATGATGCAATGCGTTATTACAGAAGGAAGTCACACTTTTCCGGACTCTACGCTGTGATGTTAGATGACATTGGAACAAAGATACCGATTGATAGAATAATATTGAAACCGTCATGGGTATTGGAAACATCCGAGGGGAATTATCAGGTTGGTTATTTGTTAACTGATCCAATTACCGATGTATCTACCACAGATCGTTTGATAAAGGCTGTTATTGCTGCTGAACTTTGTGATCCTGGGGCAGATGGCCCAACTGCTCGTTTAGCCCGCCTTCCTGTTGCTATCAATGGAAAGCACACGCCACCGTTTCTGTGCCGCATGAGATTATGGACCCCAGAGTTGCGTTATACCATCGGAGAGTTGGTTGACGGTCTGCAGTTGGACATGAGGGAAGCGAGAAGGCCCCGCCGCACCAAATCAACGTCTCCAAGAGAAGGGGCGAAAGCTGATGACCCGGTATTGGTACCTCGTCCTGATGAGAATATTATTATTGCAGCCCTTCGTGATCGAGGACTGTACAAAGCTCCACTGGGGGAAGGGAAACACGACATTACCTGTCCTTGGGTCGATGATCATACTGGTGCGGTTGACGGCGGTACCGCTTATTTTGAGCCCGACGATCATTGGCCTATAGGTGGATTCAAATGTTTTCACGGGCATTGCGCCGACCGAAACATCCGAAATCTGCTTCTCTATCTGGAAGTGGAGGTCAATGCTGCTCGAATGAAACCGACTATCCGTGTTGTGGCTGGTGAGATTCACCGGGTGGTGGATGCTGCCGAGCATGAGCTGGCACAGGCCAAGCGTTATTACCAACGTGGCGGATTGATCGTTACTGTCTCAACTGATCCAGGCACCAAAGAGACCCGTGTCCAGGAGATTAGCCAACCGGCTTTGGTTCGGGCAATGTCAGGCGCAGCCACCTGGGAGAGGTTTGATGCCCGGGCTGGTTGTTGGGTCCGCATAGATCCACCAGCACGCCATGCAATGGTGCTATTTGATGCAACAGGATATCCACATCTTCCAGTCTTGAACGGGTTGGCTCGGCAGCCATACCTCCGTCCCGATGGTAGCCTGATGACGTCAGCGGGGTATGACTCTTTCACCGGCATGTTTGGGGTGTTTGATGCTAGGAGCTTCACAATCCCTGATAACCCATCAAAGGCCAGTGCGCTGTCGGCCATCTCGCTGTTAAATGATCTATTGTCCGAGTTTCAATTTGCAGCTGATACCGACAAGGCAGCAGCTCTGGTTGCCATTCTCACCGCTGCTGTTCGTCCGAGCCTGTCACATGCCCCGATGTTCCACGTTAAAGCTCACGTTGTCGGTTCGGGCAAAAGCTATCTGTGTGAGTTGATCACCGTATTCGGCACCCCTCAAAGGGGGACGCCGACTACCTTTCCCCGTGATGACGAGGAGTGCAGGAAGTTACTGTTGGCTGAACTGCTGCGGGCGCCAGCCATCATCGAGTTCGACAATCTGACCAGCGACCTGCTAGCCCATAAGAGTCTCTGCACGGCTCTGACCTCGGAGCATATTAGTGGCCGGATTCTCGGGGTATCTAAAACCGCCACCGTCACCACCAGAACCCTATTTCTCTCCAGTGGTAACAACGTGGGGCCAATCCAGGATATGACTAGGCGCTGTATCACAATCAATATAGATCCAGGAGTTGAAATTCCGGCAGCACGTACCTTTAAACGGCCTGATCTGGTCCGTGAGGTTCAGCGTGAGCGAGGCCGTTATGTATCGGCAGCCTTGACCATCGTTCGTGCCTGGATAGGGGCTGGCAGGCCGAAGTCAGAATGTAAATCATTGGCCAGCTACGGTGACTGGTCAGAGTTATGCCGTCAGCCCCTCATGTGGTTGGGGTGTGCAGATCCGACTGCTTCTGTGTTTGAGGCCATGGCGGAAGATCCAGATCGTGAGACCTTGGGGCGACTTCTGACGGCATGGCATGCCGAGTTTGGAATGGCCCCTACAATGGTACGAGATGCGGTTAAAAGAGCGCACCAGCTCGATCATATGATGACAATGAGCAAAGGGGAGCTTAAAGAGGTGCTTCATGACATTGCCGATGAGCGAGGTGAGATCAATCGGCGGCGACTTGGGTGGTGGATCAGGCGGCACGCTGGTCGGATAGTCGATAATCTTCGTTTTGTGCGGTCCAGTGCCACTCTTTCAGCTGAAGCATGGCGGGCTGAATCGGTTTTATCGGTTTCATCGGTTTTGAATGCCCCAGATGGAAAAAGTGTCACGGCACCCGGTTTCAATTCTAACGGACAGGAGGGCTGATCATGACCAAGTGGGTGACGATCAAAAAACTGTCTGAACTAACCGGCTACAGCCAGGATGCCATCCGACACAAGATGAGTGGCGGAGTTTGGCCTGAGGGTATTCTCTGGCGGAAAGCCCCGGATAATCGGGTAATGATCAACTTGAGGGAGTATGAGCGATGGGTGGAAGGGCAAATAAAAGTGGCGTGACTGTGAGGGGTGACAGCATTCAGATCGATTTCCGGTACCGTGGTGTGCGGTGCCGGGAAACACTTAAGCTGACTGCCACAAAGGCGAATATGAAGTATGCTGAGAATTTTCGGCGTATCATACTCCATGAGATTGCCACGGGTAGTTTTGACTATGCTGCCCATTTTCCAGACTCTAAGCGAGCCGCCATGTTTGGTTTTGCTCGGGGCGGGAATGAAACGGTGGAGGTTGCCATGAAGGGATATATGGCAGCCATCCATCGCACTACAGCGGTCTCCACCTTTAGAGATTACGAGAGTGCAGTACGACATCATCTGATTCCTGCTTTTGGGCATATTCAGCTAAAACATCTTGCTGCAGCTCAGGTCCGTGCTTGGATTAGCACTTTGGATATTTCTAACAAGCGCATCAACAACGTGATGGTACCACTCAGGGGTATGCTCAAAGATGCCTTTGCTGACGGTATCATTGACAAAGACCCCATGGCCCGCATTAAAAACCTGCCTGTAGTGCGTGAAGATCCTGACCCATTCAGCCCTGAAGAGCAGGAGGCCATCCTGGCAGAGTTGCGACCACAGGCGCACAACCTAATCAAGTTTGCCTTATGGACTGGACTGCGAACGGGTGAGTTGATCGCTTTGGAATGGGGTGATATCGACTGGAAACGGGGTGAGGTAGTTGTGCGACGGTCAATCACAAGAAAGACGGTGAAGACCCCAAAGACAGCTGCCGGTATGCGAGAGATCAAATTGCTAGGCCCTGCCATGGATGCTCTGACAAATCAAAAGGCACTGACCTTTCTGGAAGGTGGGCGTGTATTTTACAATGACCGTACCAATAGCCCTTGGGAGACTGATGCACAAATTCGCCGCACAGCCTGGGAGTACGCCATTAAAAAGTCTGGGGTACGCTATCGGAGTCCATATCAAACCCGTCACACCTACGCCTCTATGATGCTTTCAGCCGGAGAGTCTCCTATGTGGGTCGCCAGACAAATGGGGCATCGTGATTGGGGGCTGATCAGAACCCGATATGGTCGATGGATTCCTCAAGCTGATGAGGGGGCGGGAAGCCGTGCTGAGGCTCTATTTAGCCACAAAATGGCCACAAATAAAAAAGCCAACCAGTGTAAGTGATTGACTTTTAAAGTAAAAAATTGGTGGAGGTGGCGGGAGTCGAACCCGCGTCCGAAACATGTATTCAACCCGGAAGATATACGACTATTTTGCCGGTCTGATAGTTCCTTGGTCTTCGACCGGCTGACCTTGGAACCTGCGTAACCTCGCAGTACTGGGAACCCCTTTATTTAGACCGGCTTGTTCGATTCCGGCTTGACCCTGCCTATGGCTTCTGTTGCCGGGCCCAGATCTGGACCCCGCACTTACAACAGTTTAAGCTGCTGCGAGTGCTGGAGCGTAATGCTCGTCGTTAGCAATTATCAATTTTCGTCCATTGCGGCGGTACGATACCGAGTCGCCTCCAAAGATCTTTCCATACCCCGTCGAAGCCGGTACACCCCCGATTTCAGGATACTTCACAAGTACGATATCCTCTTTTGTTTTTTTTTTCAATCTTTATCAATTTTTTCGTTACCCATTTTTATGGAGAAAGCAGGATTCGATGGAAACGATTGCTGTGTGCCGAGGGTATTTATGTTAGATTTGGCAGACCTTTGATAGCTTTTTTGATGGATGATTGGTAAGGGATGCAATGGAAAATCCAAATCGATTAAGAGCAGCAGATCTGAAAAAAAAGTTTGCTGTTTTCGGTCACTTTTATCAATTCTCTTCTGCTGGTCATGCGTGTGCCTGTCGCTCGTTGCTGGAGCTGGTTGCCCATCATCGTGTGCCGGGAGAGACCAGTCAACTGGGGGCTGCTCGGCCTGATCTGTTGGTTGTGATGATGAACCCAGGCTCATCACGCCCGCTGAACCCTGATTACCGGCCCCCCACTGTTGACCGATGGCACCAGGTGCCAGACTCTCGGGAGTGGGTATTGACACGACCGGACAATACTCAGTATCAAATCATGCGTTTGATGGCGGCTTTGGGTCTGGAGCATGGGCGGGTTTTGAATCTTTCGGATCTTAGAGAGCCGAAGAGCCCTGTTCTTTTTAAAAAAATGGCAGATCTGGAAGGGGTTCCTCATGGAGAAGGACACTCTGTTTTCAGCTCACCCAGAGGACAGGAGTTGAAAAATTTGCTAGAGTATCAGTCGGCTAACAAATCGGTTTTGGTGGGGTGGGGGAGGGATAGAGCGTTGCTGCCTCTTGCTCGACTGGCGTTGGATCGGTTTTCAGGTTGGACGCTGTATGGGCAGCCGGTGAATGGGGAGGGGACGCTCTATTCTCACCCCAGCCCCATGTTGCAGCGGATGAAAGAGGCGTGGTTGGATCAGGTTTTAAAGCAGATTGGTTGACGGGTAGTTTTTTTGGCCTTTCACACAGAGGATTATTTGGGAAAACAATATGACTATAAAAAAAATGATCTCACTCTTGGCTCTTCTCATGGTTCTCTCGGCCTGTGCGGTTAACCCGGTTACCGGGAAGAGTGAACTGGCGCTGATTTCGGAGTCTCAGGAGATGGCCATTGGGAAAAAACAGTATGGACCCAGCAGGCAGGGGCAGGGGGGGGACTATGTTGCGGACCCGGCTCTGGTCACCTATGTTCAGCAGGTTGGACAGCGGCTTGCCAAGGTAAGTGACCGGCAGCTTCCTTATGAGTTTGTGGTGATCAACAGCTCGGTTCCCAACGCCTGGGCGCTTCCGGGGGGAAAAATTGCCATCAATCGTGGGTTGTTGTTGGAGTTGACCAGTGAGGCGGAGTTGGCGGCTGTTTTGGGGCATGAGATTGTTCATGCGGCGGCTCGTCATTCGGCCCAGGGCATCGAGCGGGGCATGTTGATGCAGGGGGCGGTGATGGCGGCCGGTATAGCGACTCAAAACAGTGGCTATTCTGATTTGGCCATTAAAGGGGCTGGGCTGGCTGCCAACCTGGTCAACCATAAGTATGGTCGGGATGCGGAGCGGGAGTCGGACCATTATGGCATGAAATATATGGAGAAGGCCGGTTATGATGTTCGAGCAGCCATCGCCTTGCAAGAGACATTTGTCCGGCTGAGCAAGTCGAATAACAGCAACTGGTTGACCGGCCTGTTTGCCAGCCATCCCCCTTCTCAGGAGCGGGTGGATAATAATCGTCGAGACGCTGAGCTTTTGACGCCGGGGGGTGAGGTGGGAGAAGCGCGGTATCAGCAGGCTATTGCCCATCTAAAAAAAGTAAAGCCTGCCTACGATGCCTATGACGAAGGGGTGAAGGCCCTTAAAGAAAAAAAATATGATCAGGCGAGAGCATTGGCAGAAAAGGCTATCTCCATCGAGCCAAAAGAGGGGCTTTTCCATGCGCTGTTAGGAGAGGCTCAGCAGGGCAAGGGGGCAAAAAATACAGCGTTGACCAGCTACAGTCGGGCGATTCAGGCCAACCCGGACTTTTTCTATTTTTATGAAAAGAGAGGGGAACTCCAGAATCAACTGGGCTATTCAGCTGGAGCCAAAAAGGATCTGGAGCGGGGGGCCGCCCTGTTTCCGACCGCCGCCTCTTATCTGGCTCTGGGTCAATTTGCCGAACAAGAGGGGAATACCAAGCAAGCCATTGAATACTATCGTGATGCGGCACAGTCGAACTCCCAGAGTGGCCGACTGGCTCAGCAATCCTTGGTGCAGTTGGATCTGCAGGATCATCCCAGTCGATATTTGAAAGCCCATTTTGTGTTGGATAGAGCCGGGCGTCTGCTGGTTTCGGTCAAGAACCCCACCGATTTTCCTGTCGATCAGCTGCGGGTAGCTCTCTATTATTTGAACCAAAAAAGGCAAAGAGAGCAGGTGACCCTTAGGCTGAATGGGGTTGTTGCTCCCCAACAGTCCCTTATGGTTCGTACCGGAATTGAGTCCATGAATGGCCATCAACTCCGTGAGAGAGGATTTCAGGTGCAGGTGGTGGGAGCCAGGGTTGCGGGTCACTAGGGGAGTCTCTGCAGACTCCCCTGGTGTTTGTGGTTGATGTGGCTTCCCTGGGAATGGGGCGGCACCGTGGTTGTTTGTCTGTGGATTAAAATTGGTCCAACATGCTGTTGTTGATGCGAATATCAGACTTTTTCCAGAGACCGTTCAGATAGCTGGTAAGGTGTTCCATTCCCAGGGTCTGTTGCAGTTTTTCTCGGAGGGCCTGAGCCGATTTTTCGTACTCTTCCGGGTTGGCTGGGGTGATCTTTTGAAGCCGAACCAGGGTAAAGCCATCGCCCTCTTCGATGAGGTCCGGGTGGTCGGCCTTTTTCAGGGATAGTTTGAAGGCTGCCGCGCGAATGGCCGGAGAAGGGGCATCTTTGCCACCATCTCGTGTAAAGGGGGCGGACTCTTTGGTCTGGATGGATTGATGGCTTTTGGCGGCATCCTGCCAGCTTTTTCCTTCGGATAACGCTTTTTGAGCTGCTTCCATCCACTCACGGGCTTTCTCACGGGCTCTCTCTTTTCGATAAGCAGACAGCACCTCTTCCCTGGCCTCTTTCAGGCTTCTGGGGGCAGGCTCCTTTTTACCCAACACCTCCAGAGCAAAGAAACGGTTGTCGGGGAGTTCGATCACTGGGCTGATCTCCCCTTTGGGGGTAGAGAAGGCGGCATCCAGGAAGGGGCCCTCTTTTTCAATCCCCTCCAGCTTGTCTGTATCGGTCCGGCTGAAAAAATCGGTCTCACGATAGCGTAGATTGAGGTCGGCGGAGATGGTTTTCAAATCTCCCGAGGCAAAGATCTGATCTTCCATGGTGATGGAGCGATCATAGACCTGATTGGCTGCTTGGCGTTCGATGAGGAGGGGTTGAATCTGTTGGGTCACCTCTGCCAGGGTTTTGGTTCGTCCCGGATGAATTTTATCCACTTGAATCAGGTGATAGCCAAACTGGGTTTTGATGGGTTTGGACCGCTCTCCTTCTGCCAGGGAGAAGGTTGCCTCTTCGAAGGGTTTAACCATCATGCCGCGTCCAAACTCACCCAGGGAGCCGCCCTGAGCGGCGGAGATATCTTGGGAAAGCTCTTTGGCGACCGCTTCGAAGCTTTCACCAGCCTGGAGTCTCTTTTCGGCGAGTTGGATGGTTTCCAGGGCTGTGGCTTCGTCCACATCCCCTTTTATTTTAATGAGGATATGCCGCGCCTCTCGGGTCTCCTGTTGGATGTAGCTATCCAGGTTTTCGTCATAATAGTCTTGAAGCGCCTTTTGGGATACGGTGATGGAACCACGGACGCTGTCGGTGTTGAGCAGGATATGGCGCACTTTAACCTGGGCAGAGGACATGAACTGATCGATATGTTCGCTCAGATAGGCCTGCAGGGTGGCATCATCGGGGTGGAAAGTGTTTTCAAGGTCGGCTGGTCTGAGGGTCATGGTGGCAATTTGGCGGCTTTCATTGGCCAGTTCAAAACTGTCTCTGACCAAAATTTCCGGGGTGTAAGCAAGGAGGCCTACCGCCTGGCGCAGTTGATTGGTTAAGAGTTCCGTTGTTAACTGAGACTCGTACTCGGCAGGTGTGAGACGGTTGTTGCGCAGAAGCAGGTCATAACGGCCTTTGTCGAATGTTCCCCCACTTTGAAAAGCCGGATTTTCGGCAATTGCCTTGCGAAGGGTCTCCGGTGAGATGGTCAGGCGGAGTTGTTGTCCGGCTTCTTGGATGAGATGTTGGTTGATGAGGGCGTTGAGGGTCTGCTGTTTCAGGCCGAGAACTTCGGCCATTTTTTTATCGAGGGTGCCCCCGAACCGCTGCCGCATGCGTTGGAACTCCGTATCGTAGGCCAAGGAGTACTCCCGCGGGGTGATGGTCCAGTTCTTGGCCTCTACCAGAGGTGTCTGAGTGGTCCGACCCAGGTCATCTCCGACGCCCCAGACGACAAAGCTCAGAGCGATAAAAACCAGAAGTATCTTGATAACCCAAGAGTTGGCTCCGCGACGCATTACGTTCAACATGGGACTGGACTCCGAAAAAAAACAAGGATGACAAGGTTGGCAGAAAAAAACTGAATAATCGGCCCCTGAACCCACCATTCTGGCCCACCCTTGCCGGCAATGTAAAGGGCTCTCTTTCCGGTTCTGGACGCTTTAGATACGGTTCCCAGGGGTGATTGGATGACAAATAAATGGAAATCCTGCTAGAATTCCGGTTTGGCGTCGAACTCTTTTTTGAATAAACCAGCGTGTCATCCTGATCCTGACGATGTTCTTAACATGGATAGGTCATATCTTATGGACAACATATCCCTGGAAGTATGGTTAGCCATCCTGTTGGGCATGGTGTTGGCCTGGTTTTCGGGGGTGTGGAGAGGCAGGAAGGGGCTGGCTCAACAGGGTGGGAGTCGGGAGGGTGATCTGCCTGCCCTGCAGCGGAGCCTGGAGGAGCAGGTTGCCCAGCGCACCACCGAACTGGAGTTGGCCAATCAGCAACTGCTCAATGAGATTCATGAACATGCTCGGGCTGAAGGGGAGAGATTGCTCCATGAAAAACAGGTGCGGGCACTGCTGGATGCCGCTCACGACCCTATGTTTTTGTTGGATGCCCAGGGGCGATTTTTGGTGTTCAATGAGGCCACCTGCCAGCGGATGAACTGCCGGGCTGACGAATTGAAGGGGCGCTATTATCTGGACCACACCACCCCCCAACTGAGTGCCCAGCGGCAGGCCTATACCGAGCAGGCCTTTCGAGAACGGCAGACGCTGTTATTTGAGGATGAGCGGGATGGCTATATTCTCTCCAACTGTATTGTGCCTATTTTTGATGAGTTGGGGGTGCCGTCCCACCTCTGTGTCTACTCGCGGGATATTACCAAACAGAAGCACTCAGAGCGGGCGTTGCGAGAGGCCAAGGAGGCTGCGGAAAAGGCCAGCCGAGCTAAAACTGTTTTTTTGGCCACTGTCAGCCATGAAATTCGCACCCCGCTCAATGGTATTCTGGGCTACAGTCGATTGTTGGAACGTTTGGGCAGCGAGAATCTCTCTTCGGACCATGTCCACGGTTTAAAACAGCTCCAGAAGGCCTGCCGGTCTTTGCTCACCCTGATCAATCAAATTCTCGACCTTTCTAAAATAGAGGCCAGCCGAATAGAGCTGGTCTGTGAACCGCTCCGTATCAAGCCTTTTTTAGAGGAGATCGTCCAACTCTTCTCCTCTCAGGCCAAGGAGCAGGGCAATGTGATCGATTTCTCTTGTCAGGATGATCCGGGGGTGGTCTTGGTGGACCGGGTCAAACTGCAGCAGATTATCTTCAATCTGTTGGGCAATGCCAACCAATTTACCCAGGAGGGGGAGATTGAGCTGCGGCTTTACCCGGTGGCGGGAGAGGGGGAGGGGCGTCGCTACTGTTTTTCGGTCAGCGATACCGGTGTTGGCATTGCTGAAGAGGAGCAGGCCCAGCTATTTGAACTGTTTCATCAGTTGGATAACACCCCTTCCCGACACTATTCCGGCAGTGGTCTGGGGCTGGCAATCTGTAAAGGGTTGGTGGAGAAAATGGGGGGGACTATTGGGGTGGACAGCAGGCCGGGTGAGGGGAGTTTTTTTCACTTCACCCTGGTTCTGGATGAGGGGGTGATGCCCGCAGAGAGCCTGTCTCGCCCCTCTTCCGCCCGGATTGCCCTGGATGAGAAGGCCTCTCTTGCTGCGTTGGATATTCTTCTGATTGAAGATGACCCCATCAGTCAGCAGTTTCTTGAAGATTGGTTGACCCGTGAGGGGCATCGGGTGAGCGTGGTTGAAAATGGTCGGCTGGGGCTGTCGATGTTGACCGACAGACGGTTTGACCTGGTTTTGACCGATCTGCGTATGCCAACCCTGGATGGGATTACGTTGACCCGACAGGTTAGAGCCTCCCCCGATCCCTTCCTGTCGGAACTGCCCATTATTGGTGTGACGGCGGATGTGGGCCAGGAACCGTTTCAGCTCTGTCAGGAGGCCGGTATGAGCGGTTTTATTCCCAAGCCGATTGATCCCACCCAACTGATGGAGACAATTCGGCAGGCTATGGCTGGTGGGCGGATGGTGCCGTTATTCCGCCCTTGTCTGCAGGAGGGGATGGAGAGGGAGGGGCCTGAGCTGTTGGATGGGGCGGTGGTGGAGGCAATCTACCTCTCTCTGGGTCGCAAGGTGCTGGAGGGGATCTTGAAAAAACTCGACCAGACCAAAGAGAGAACCTTTCGGGAGTTGGAGTCCAGCTTGGTGAAGGGGGATAGTCAGGGGGTCCAGGATGCGGCACACCTGCTCAAGGGGGCGGCGTTACACCTGGGGTTGCTGGCTCTGGCGGATCAGGCCGAAACAGTCGAAAAAATGGCTGATGCCAATGAACTGCAGAGGGTTCAAGATCAAATTCCTGCCCTTAAGGCCCTGTTCGAGCGCTCCAACAGGGCGCTGCAGGAGTGGCAGATGGAGCGGGAAGGGGGCGGATAACATCCTCCCTGTTGGTTGTCGACTAAATTTCAACTCGTATTGACGGAGGGCACCGCTTCCGGTAGCTTCCTCCTGTTGGACGCCAATCTGGAGGAGATACCGGTTGAGCGGGATTTTTCAACCACCCTTTTTTTGTTATCGGTTTGTTTGTTAAACGCCAAGCGCAGTCATGTATATCATCCGAGGATTGAAGAATATCCCCTCCCAGTATCGGGGAGCGGTGGTGACCATTGGAAACTTTGATGGTGTGCATCGAGGTCATCAGACCCTCTTTTCCCGACTCCATACCCTGGCGGAGAGCCAGGGAGGTGCGCCCATCATGGCGATTACCTTCGAACCCCATCCCCAGCGGCTGTTAAACCCCCAACAGGCCCCGGTGCGGATTACCGGTGTGCGTGGTAAAGCCCGCTGGATGGCAGAGCATGGGGTGGACGCCATGTTTATCTTGCGCTTTAACCAAGCGTTGGCTGGACTGGAGCCAGAGGATTTTGTCCGCCAGGTTCTGGTGGATGGGTTGGCTGTTCGGCAGGTGCTGATTGGCGGAAACTTCCGCTTTGGTGCCAAAGGGGCCGGTCGTTGTCAGGATCTGCAGCGGCTGGGAGAGCAGTGGGGCTTTGCGGTTGAGTGTCAAACCCTTTTTGAGTCTCAGGGGGGGACCATCTCCTCTACCCGGATTCGTCAAGCTGTCAGCCAAGGGTCGTTTGATCTGGCCAAACAGCTTCTTGGCCGCCCCTTCGAGCTGGAAGGGCGGGTTATTGGCGGGCAGAGGCGAGGAAGAGGGCTGGGGTTTCCCACCGCCAACTTTGCTCTCAACGGTCTGCTTCACCCACCATCTGGGGTCTATGTGGTGGAGGGGTGGATCGATGGTCAGTGGCTCCCCGCCGTAGCCAACATCGGCAACAATCCCACCTTCGGAGATGAGGGCATGCACCTGGAGGTCCACCTGCTTGCTCCCTGCGGGGACATCTATCGTCGCGTGGTTCGGATTCGCTTCTTGAAACGGCTTCGAGAAGAGGTTAAATTCCAGAATGTGGAAGCCCTGAAAGCCCAGATTTCTCGGGATGTTCAACAGGCCAAGGCTTTTTTTGCCGCTCAATAAGCCGAGAGTCGGCTGTTGTTTATTGAATGATCTTATTGCAAGAGTCTTTAACAAGCCTCTTTAGGAGTAGAAGACGTGGATTATAAAGAGACGGTCCAACTACCCAAGACCGGGTTTCCCATGCGGGCCAGCCTGCCGAAATTGGAGCCGGGTATTTTACAAAAGTGGTATGAGACGGACCTCTATGGTCAACTCCGCAAGGCCGGCAAGGGCAGAACCCCCTTTGTCCTCCACGATGGCCCCCCGTATGCCAACGGCCATCTGCACATGGGCCATGCCACCAACAAGGTGCTCAAGGATGTGATTGTCAAGGCTCGGCAGATGCAGGGGTTCGATGCCGACTATGTCCCCGGCTGGGACTGTCACGGTCTGCCCATCGAGACCAAAGTAGAGCAGGAGCTGAAAAAGAGGGGAGACAATAAAGAGTCCATCTCTCCGGTGGCCTTCAGGCAGAAGTGCCGGGAGTATGCCACCCATTGGGTGGCTATTCAGCGGGAGGAGTTCAAACGTCTGGGGGTGATTGGTAACTGGGACCACCCCTACCTGACCATGGACTACCGTTTTGAGGCCGATATTGTTCGGGAGTTGGGTAAGTTTTTGCGCAATGGCGGACTGTTCAAAGGCTCCAAGCCGGTCTATTGGTGTGTGAATGATGTAACGGCCCTGGCGGAGGCGGAGGTGGAGTATCAGGACCACACCTCCACCGCTATTTTTGTCAAGTTTCCCCTCTCTGCGGAGGCGTCTCTTTCGGATGTGGACCCGGCTTTTGCAAGCTGTGGCCCGGTCTCTGCCGTTATCTGGACCACCACCGGCTGGACCATTCCCGCCAACAAGGCCATCGCTGTTAATTCGGGTTTGACCTATGTGGCCTTGCAGATCAACTCGGCAGCCGGCTCGCAAAATCTGGCTGTCAACGAGGTGTTGATTCTGGCTGAGGGGCTTTGGGAGTCGACAGTGGAGGCGATCGGTCTCTCTCGGGAGGGGGTGGAGGTGATTGCCCGCTTTGAGGGTTTCCGCCTGGAAAACAGACGCTTTCGGCACCCCTATCTGGATCAGGACGCCCCGATTTTATTGGGAGATCACGTCACCCTGGAGGCGGGCACCGGCTGTGTGCATACGGCGCCGGGTCATGGACAGGATGACTATGTGGTGGGTAATCGATACGGCATCCAGGTTTTTAATCCCGTCGACGACCGAGGCTTGTATCAGGAGGGCACCCCCCATTTTGCCGGGGAGCATATCTTTAAAGCCAACGATCAGGTGATCGACCTGCTTCAAGAGCGGGGAATGTTGCTCTCTCGTGCCAAGCTGACCCACAGCTACCCCCACTGTTGGCGCTGCCACAAGCCGGTTATCACCCGGGCCACACCCCAGTGGTTTATCTCCATGGAGACCAACGATCTGCGCAAGGTGGCCCTGGAGGCCATCAAGGCCACCGACTGGATTCCAACCTGGGGAGAGGGGCGGATCTTCAACATGGTTGAGGCGCGCCCGGATTGGTGCGTCTCCCGACAGCGGGTCTGGGGGGTTCCCATTGCGGTGATCTCCTGCCAGGAGTGCGGGGAGTTTGTCACCGATGAGGGGGTGATGGAGGGGATTGCCAAAGAGGTGGAGCAGCACAGTACCGATATCTGGTTTGAAAAAGAGGCTGAAGGGTTTTTGCCCCCGGGCTACCGCTGCAGCAAGTGCCAGTCGGAGAGGTTTGTCAAGGAGGCGGATATTCTCGATGTCTGGTTTGACTCCGGGGTGACCCATGCGGCCGTTTTGGAAAAGAGCGGTGCAGAAGGGTGGGGGCTACAGTGGCCGGCTGATCTCTATCTGGAAGGTTCGGACCAACACCGGGGATGGTTCCACTCCAGCCTGTTGGCCTCGGCAGGAACCCGTGGCAGAGCACCTTACAAAGCGGTGTTGACCCACGGTTTTGTGGTGGATGGCAAGGGCAAGAAGATGTCCAAATCCATGGGCAATGTGATCGCCCCGGAAAAAATTATCAAGCAGTATGGCGCCGATATTCTGCGCATGTGGGTAACCGCTGAAGATTATGCCGGGGATATTCGCATCTCGGGAGAGATTCTCAAGGGGTTGTCGGATGCCTACCGGCGGATTCGCAATACCATGCGTTTTCTTATCAGCAATCTGGATGGGTATGATCAGAGGGTCGATACGGTTCCATTGGCCGAGATGCAGGCGGTGGACCGGTGGATTTTGGGGCGTCTGGGTGGGTTGATGGAGCGGGTGGATGGCTCTTATAACGCCTACTCCTTCCATCGGGTCTATCAAGACCTGCACTATTTTTGCTCCATCGATCTGGGGGCCTTTTATCTGGATATCGTCAAGGATCGTCTCTATTGTGATGGTCGAGACTCTCTCTCCCGACGTTCGGTTCGGACCGCCATGTCTCATGTTTTGGAGTCTCTGGTCCGTTTGATTGCCCCGATTCTCTCATTTACGGCGGAGGAGATCTGGTCTTTCATGCCGGGTGAGCGTGGCGCTTCGGTCCATCTGGAGGGTTTCTTGCCAGCCGACCCGGCCTGGAAAGATGAGGCCTTGGCCGCAGAGTGGGAGCAGTTTCGTGAGATCCGTACCGAGGTGTACCGGGTGATGGAGAAGCTGCGCAGCGAGAAGGTGATCGGCTCCTTCATGGAGGCCAAGGTGCTATTGTCGGCCACAGCCGAGAAGAGGGCTTTTTTATCACGATTCCCGGAGCTTCATCGTCTGTTTATCGTCGCCGATGTACAACTGCAAGAGCTGACGGGGGATGGGCCGGAGTCGGGGATTGTGATCGAGGTGACCAAGGCGGAGGGGGGTAAGTGTCAGCGGTGCTGGAATCGGGATGGGGCTGTGGTTGGCGAGCAGCCGTTATGCCCTCGCTGTCAGGATGTGATTGCCAGTGATTATAGTCAAGAATGAGCCTGATTCGTACCGTTAAAAGCTGGATGGGGGTGGATCGGGGCCGCATGCGGTTGGGGTTGGCGGTGGCTTGTGTGGTGGTGGTTTTGGATTTAACCACCAAATCGATTGCCTCAAGCCAACTACAGTCTGGGCCCTTTATTATCATACCCGGTTTTTTTGATTTTATTCTGGTCCACAACCTGGGTGCCGCTTTTGGGCTGCTGGCTGACCAACCTTTCTGGCTGCGTACCACGCTGCTTTTGGGGGTGGCCCTGGTCGCTTCTGTTTTTATCATCCAGCAGCTTCGGGAGGTGACCGGGCTGCTGGCAACCTGGGCCTTTGGTCTTATTCTGGGTGGGGCGGTTGGGAATGTGGTGGATAGGGTCCGGTTGGGATGGGTAGTAGACTTCATCCATGTTCATTGGTACGATCTATCCTGGCCGGTCTTTAATCTGGCCGATAGTGCCATTACGGTTGGTGTTATCCTGTTAATCCTGGAAAATTTTCGATCCTCGGAGAAAAGCGAGCCATGAAAACCCCCATACAACTCTGTTCCCTGCTTGTTTCCGCCTTGATCGTGGGAGGCTGTACGGCCAATGTGGCCACCCCTTGGGATAGGTCCTCTCTTGATCCAGGCCGTATTGCCACCTTGGAACCTCTGGAAATTCCACCTGATTTTGATACCTTGCCCGAGCCTGGGCTGAAAAAAGAGGGCGACGAAACCCAGGGGCCGGATTGGGTGACATCCGCAGAGGAGGGGGCTGAAACAGGAGCCATTCCCACTCTGTTCAGAGAGCCGGCCTCAGCCAATGAGGATGGCTCTATCTCCCGCAATGAAAAAGAACAGCTTCCTGGATGGATTGGCTCCGATATTCAAAGCCAGTAGGGCTGTGGGCTTGTTGTCACCACAAGCTACCAGGATGATACCAGGTTTTTTTAACCTAGACCGGGGCCTGCCGCCGTATTAACCCATTTTCCCAATGTATCAACATGGAAAAGGTCCCGAGGGACTGATCGGAGCATGGAATGAGTAAAGACAGGGGTAGGGGTTGGTTGAGAGGGGGGCAGGCTGCTCTGCTGTTCTCTCTTGTGCTTTGGAGCGTCAATGCCCAGGCGTTGGTCTCCAGAAGCTTTACCCTGGAGAACGGTCTGCAGACCGTCCTGGTTCGGGAGCCTAAGGCGCCGGTGGTGGTTACCCAGGTTTGGTACCGGGTTGGGGCGGCGGATGAAGAGGCTGGAAAGACCGGGTTGGCCCATATGTTGGAGCATATGATGTTTCAGGGCACCGAAAAAATAGCTCCCGCCCAGTTTAGCAAGATTATTGCCCGCAACGGGGGGGAGGATAACGCCTCTACCGCTCAGGACTACACCAACTACTGGATTAAACTCTCCTCTGACCGTCTGGATCTGGCCTTATCGTTGGAGGCAGACCGGATGCGCCACCTCCGTTTACAGGAGGCGGAGTTTGATTCGGAAAATCTGGTGGTACGAGAGGAGCGCCGTAGTCGAACCGATAGCAACCCCACGGCCCGTTTTCTAGAAAAATTTCGCCAAGCGGCCTACGGTGACCACCCTTATGGGCGGCCGGTCATCGGTTGGATGGAGGATGTGAAAAACCACACCATAGATGATCTGCGCCAGTGGTATCGACGCCACTATTCCCCGGATCAGGCCATTTTGGTGGTGGTGGGGGATATCGACTTTGACGGGGCGGAGCAAAAGGTTAGAAAACTCTTCTCGCCGTTGGAAAACAGCGCTTCCTGGCAGCGTCCACCCTTACCAAAAAGGGTGCAACCCGATCAAACCGTCCGTTTGGACCTCCACGATGAAAACAGCCAGCTTTCCCACTTTTTTGCCGGCTTTTCAACCCCCTCCTTTACCATGGGAGATGTCAAAGAGGCCTTTGCCTTGGAGCTGCTCTCAACCGTTTTGGGGAGCAGTGCCTCCAGTCGGATCTATCGGCAGTTGGTGGTTAAAGAGGGGTTGGCGGTCTCGGCCCGGAGTGGCTATGGCGGGCTGAGTCGAGGAGAGGAGCTGTTCTCTCTCTCGGCGACCCCTCGACCGGGGGTCTCTTTAGAACAATTGGAGGAGGCTCTGTTTGTCGAAGTGGAGAAGCTGGTGGCCGAGCCTATTGGCGAGCGGGAGTTGCAGCGAGCCAAAAACGGCTTGATCGCCGGTCATCTTTTTGCCCAAGATTCCGTTGATCGTATTGCCTGGCTGATTGGCCGGGTGAGTGTGAATGAGGGGGATTGGCGACTGTTGGTTGAGGAATACCCGGATAGAGTCCAGGCGGTTACCGCCGAGGAGATTCAGCAGGTGGCACAGCGCTATCTGAAAAAAAGTCGCGCTACCATAGGGACCCTGCAACCATGAGTGTCCGGTTTCGTCTGTTGTTGTTCTTTTGTCTCTTTTCCATGGCCACTCTGCTGCAGCCGATCGAGGGGCGAGGGGCCTGGTCTCCGGATGTCTCCCATTTTTATGGTCCGGGAGGGATGATGGTCTATCATGTGGAGAGCCATGCCAACCCACTGATTATGGTTGAAATCTTGGTTCCTGGCGGGGCCTCTCATGACCCGGATGGCAAGGAAGGCGTTGCCTCTTTGGTGGCGTGGATGTTCAATGAGGGTGGCGGTGAGATGGGTTCGGAGGCCTTTCGGGAGAAGCTGGACTATTATGGCATCTCTCTTTCGGCCAGTGCCGGTCGAGACGCTTTGACGGTCAGTTTTTCCACCCTTTCGGCCCATCTGGATGTGGGTTGGAAGATGTTGATGGATGCCCTGTTGAAACCACGGTTTGACCCGACCGATCTGGAGCGGGCTGTTGCCGATCAGGTGGCTTCCCTGAAAAAAGCCCAGGAAAATCCCGACTCCGTGGCATCGAAGGCGTTGGTCAGAGCCATCTATGGCGACCACCCCTATGGTCGACCCTCTCAGGGCACCCCTGAGACCCTTGCCGCCATAGGCCGGAACGATTTGATGCGCTTCCACGAAATGGCTTTTCGCCTGCCCAATCTGGTTTTGGCCGTAGCGGGGGATATCACCTTGGAAAAACTCAAGCTGTTGGTAGACGATAGCTTCAGCGCGATGAATAACATCCCCAGCCCTTTACGGCCCACACCACTGGCCTTTTCGAAAAACAGACCGGATCGTCAGCATGTCGAGTTGGATGTACCCCAAACGGCCATCCGTCTGGGGGCGGTGGGTATCCATCGTCACGACCCTGACTATTATGCCATGGTGGTGATGAATCAAATATTGGGGGGGGGAGGCTTTACCAGCCGCTTGACAGAGGAGATTCGGGAAAAACGGGGTTTGACCTATGGGGTGTTCTCCTACTTCTCTCCTCTCTCTGGGCAAGGGCCGTTTGTGGTGGGGATGAAGACCAAGACCGCCTCGGTGGAGGAGTCCCTTGTGTTGTTGCGTCGGGAGTTGACCCGAATAGCTCAAGAGGAGGTGGATGAGAAAGAGTTGGAGGATGTCAAACTCTATTTGACCGGCTCCTTCCCTTTAAGCCTGGACGGGTTGAGCAAGTTGGCTGGTATCTGGGGGGTGATCGGGTTTTATCAACGGGGGCTGGACTATCTGGAAAAATGGCCGGGCCGTATTCGACAGGTGACAGCAGGAGATATCCGCCGGGTAGCCAAACGCATTTTAGATCTGGACCGTTTTCACACCGTCACCGTTGGTCGAACGGTTGAGGATAAAGGGGCTGAGCCGGGTAATGCCGATTCCAAGCCGTAAGAGCCCTTTTTCCTAGACTCCTAACCTTGGAATCAAGGCAGAAAACCGCTAGACTGACTGGGATTTTATTGAGTGTTGGTTTGACCAGTTGGCACCTTTTATTAGAATGTTCGGGAAAGCAGGTTAAAAATAATGTTGATTGGGATTATTTCTGATACCCATGACCATGTGGACAATGTCCGAAAAGCGGTTGATATTTTCCAGAAGAGGGGAATAAAACAGGTTCTGCATGCAGGAGATACCGTCTCTCCTTCGGTAGTGAACCTGTTCGCAGGGTTGGATCTGGGGATCGTCTACGGCAACAATGATGGCGAGACCGGGCGGATAGCCAAAAAGGTTGATCAAATAGGTGGCAACTTGGGTGGTGAAGTGCTGGTATATGGGTGTGAAGAGGGGGATATCGCCGTCTATCATGGTACCATTCCCACCTTCTTGAGCGCCCTGGTTCGGTGTGGCGACTATCGGGTGGTGATTACGGGGCATACCCATCAGGTGGTCGACCGGACGGAGGGTGGCACACGGGTGTTAAACCCCGGAACCGCCCACGGTTTTGGTGGCCCGGCAACAGCCATGATCTATGACACAAGCCTGGATCAGGTGGAGCTTATTAGGTTATAACGGGTATTCTCAGGTTGCAGCCATTGGGTTGTTACGATCCTGTTTTTTTCCATTCACTCATTGTCTCCGCTTTTTTTTGCGGATCTTTTGTCTAGGCTAATGCAGGTTATGGAATGATCAACCCCCCCTTTTTTTTTGTCGTTGATGATGATGCGGTAACCCGGTTGATGCTCTGTCGTTTTCTAGAGCAGTTGGGCTATGTTACCCAGGGGTTGGTCAATGGAAAAGAGGCGGTGGCGGCACTGGATGAGAGCCTGCCCGACCTTATCTTGATGGATGCCAAAATGCCGGTGATGGATGGCTTTGAAGCGCTCTCCATCATGAAGAAAAGAGCCGATACCAAAAATATCCCCGTTTTAATGATTACCGGTCTGAATGATGATGAATCGGTGGATCAGGCCTATGCGGCGGGGGCCGCCGACTTTATCACCAAACCCATCCACTGGGCCATCCTTCGAAACCGGGTGCGCTATCTCCTGAAAGATGTCGAAGCAGAGCGACAACTCTATCTGGCCTCCACGGTGTTCAACAATACCGCTGAGGGAATTGTTGTAACCGATAGTCAGGGGTTTATCCAGTCGGTCAACCCGGCCTTTTCCGATATCACCGGCTATGGGGCTGATGAGGTGCTGGGCAACAACATGAACAAGGTCAGTTCGGGTCGCCACAGCAAATCCTTCTACAAAAAGTTTTGGGAATCCCTGGTTGTTACCGGGCGTTGGCAGGGGGAGTTTTGGAATCGGCGCAAAGATGGCTCAACCTTTCCCCAGTGGGTGACCATCAGTGCGGTTCGGGGAGCTGATGGAAAATGTACCAATTATGTCGGGGTCTTCTCCGACCTCTCCACCCTGAAAGAGACCGAAGCCAATCTGCTCTACCTCTCCGGTCACGACACCCTGACCGACCTGCCTAATCGGCATCTCTTTCAAGAGCGGCTGGCTCTGGCCTTGACCGAATCCAAAGAGCGGGATGGTCGGGTTGGTGTGATGCTGTTGGATTTGGACCGATTTAAAGTGGTCAATGAGACCCTGGGCCATGACAAAGGTGACCAACTGTTGGTAAGAGTCGGTCGCCGTCTGGTTAAATGTCTCTCTCAGCCTGCCACCTTGGGGCGGATGGGGGGCGACGAGTTTGGTGTTATTCTGCCTCGGCTCAACCACTCCCAAGAGGCAGCCCATATTGCACAGGAGATGTTGGAGTCGTTAAAAAAACCTTTCTCCATCGATGGGGAGGATATGGAGTTTTTTGTTGGCGCCAGCATCGGCATTGGCTTGGCACCTCTGGATGGGGAAGATGTCAAAACCCTGCTGAAAAGCACTGATGCCGCCATGTATCACGCCAAAGAGCAAGGACGGAACAACTATCAGTTCTACCGCAACGACCTGAACACCGCTTCCATGGCGCGCATGTTAATGGAGAGCAGTCTGCGCAGTGCGTTGGATAAAGAGGAGTTTTTGCTCTATTTCCAGCCGCAGATGGATGTAAAAACAGGCAACTTGATTGGAGCAGAGGCGCTCATCCGTTGGCAGCACCCTCTGCAAGGGATGATCATGCCGGGTGAGTTTATCTCTCTGGCTGAAGAGACCGGCCTGATTGTTCCCATGGGTGAGTGGGCGCTGCGCTCTGCCTGCAAGCAGATGCGCAGATGGAACAAGGCGGGCCTCCCCTCTGTTCGGGTGGCGGTCAACCTTTCGGGAATCCAGTTCAAGCAGCCGGATTTTACCGAACTGGTTTTGAAGGTTATCAGCGAGACAGGGGTGGAACATCGATGGTTGGAGCTGGAGCTGACCGAGAGTATTGCCATGGGAGATGTCGAGGAGACCTTTACCAAGCTCGTTCAACTTTCCGAGAGCAACATTCAGTTGGCCATCGACGATTTTGGCACCGGCTTTTCCTCTTTAAGCTATCTGAAACGGTTTCCCATTGGCACCTTGAAAATTGACCGATCTTTTGTACGCAACTGTACCCAAGACCTGGAGGATGCCGCCTTGGTGCGGGCCATTATTGGCTTGGCCCATAGTCTGGGGGTATCGGTGATTGCTGAAGGGGTTGAAGAGAAGGAGCAGTTGGCCTTTTTACGGGACCATGGTTGTAATGAAATTCAAGGCTATCTCTACAGCCGCCCTTTACCAGCCAAGGAGTTTGCCACTTTCATGAAAAACAATCCGGTAATGAAGGATGAAGAGTAACGCCTCCCGCCACTTTTTGGTAGCTGCTCTTCTGCTCGCTCTCTTTCTGTTGGGGCAGGAGGCCGTCGGAGGAGAGCGCGCCTCTGAATCGGTTGTCAAACACTATCTAAACGTTGAGATTGATCCTGGAACCAAAAAACTGAAGGTGACCGATACCCTGGTTATTCCCAACCGATACCGGGCTAGCCTGGAGCAGGGCGGTGTGCGGCTCAATAGTGGTTTAAAGGTGACCGCCTGGAAGGGGGCCAAGGTGAGCGCCCCGGAAAAATCTGAACCGTGTGGGGAGGGGGTCTGTACTCGATATTTTTTAACCATGGACTCTTCACCCGCGTCTCAGAGCCAGTTGACGGTTCGCTATGAGGGGGTGTTGGATGCCCCATCCAACCCCATTGAAGAGCGAGGGGTCGCACTCTCGGGGGGGGATTACTGGTACCCCTCTTTTTCTGCCGATTTTTTGCAGTTTGAGTTGAAGGTCAAACTGCCCAAAGCGTGGAAATCGGTTAGCCAAGGCAGCCGAATTTTTGTCGGCTCTTCCAAAGCGAAATCTGCCGACTTCTCCTGGTCAGGCTGGCAAACCCACCGCCGAACAGATGAAATCCACCTGGTAGCCGGGCCCTGGTTTGAGTATGAACAGAGAATGGCTGACGGCACCCATCTTTTAGCCTTTTTCCGCCAGGATGAACCGGAGCTGGCCAAGCGGTATCTACAGTTATCGGCAGGGTATATCGAACTGTATCGGGAGCTGCTTGGCCCCTATCCCTATAAAAAATTTGCGGTTGTGGAAAATTTCCACCAAACCGGACTGGGTATGCCCTCTTTTACCCTGTTGGGCTCGCGGGTTATGCGTCTTCCCTTTATTCTGCACACCTCCCTTCCCCATGAAATTTTACATAACTGGTGGGGAAATGGGGTGTTTGTTGACTATGAGAAGGGGAATTGGTCTGAGGGGTTGACCGCCTATCTTTCTGACTATTGGCTCAAGGAGCGTCGGGGGGAGGGGATGATTTATCGACGGAATATCCTGATTGGCTATGGTGATTTTGTTCGAGAGTCCAACGAAATTCCCCTGACTGGGTTCCGTGCACGACACAACGAAGCCTCGCAGGCTGTGGGGTATGGTAAGGGGGCTTTTTTCTTCCATCAACTGCGTCAAACCCTGGGTGACACCGCTTTTATTGCCGGTCTTCAACATTTTTATCGGATCAATCGGTTTAAACGGGCCTCTTACGCAACGCTTCAACAAAGTATGGCTCTGGCATCAGGAGAGGATTTAAGCGGTTTTTTTACGCAATGGACCACGCGAACCGACCTCCCTTCTCTGCAGATCAAACAGGCCTCTTCGCAAGAGAAGAGAGACCGACACTATACCGTCTCTTTCACCCTTGAGCAGAGCCAAACAAGCCAGAAACCGTTCTCTTTACGGGTTCCACTTTCAATCACCGTGGTTGGAGAGCCGCAACCGCTCTTTTTCTATCGGAAGATGGAGAAAATTCAACAGCATTTTGAGATAACCGTTCCACTGCGGCCCATCCGTTTGGATGTGGATGCCAGCTACGATCTTTTCCGAACCCTCCACTCTCAGGAGCGCCCCATCACCCTCTCCCGAGCGTTTGGTGCCAAGCGGGGGCTGATTATCTATCCTTCCGAGTCATCGAAAAAAGAGGTGGAGATCTATCGAAACGTTGCTTTGGCTTGGAATGTGGGCATCACCCCAGATGATGCGCTCTCTCAACTTCCCAGGCACCGGGCAGTCTGGCTGTTTGGAAAATCCAACCGTTTTGAGCCGCTGTTACTTAATTCTCTCTACCGCTTTGAGGTCGGAGAGGGGGTTCAGACCAAGCGAATCCAGATTCGGGGAGAGTGGTACGACGACCGAAAGCAGGCCATTGTTCTGGTGGGACGCAACCCAGGCGACCCCAAATCCGCTTTGGTACAGATTATGGCCAGGCCAGATAAATTCCCAGCACTTCTTCCCATCCTGGCTCGTAAGCTTCCCCATTATGGGCAATACAGCTATCTGGTTTTCCGCAGTGAGGATGGCAGCAATCAGGTAAAAGGCCAGTGGCCTTCTGCCGGATCAGCCTTAAGTGTGACTTTCGACAGTGACGGGGAGTCTGTCGCAGCCAAAGTGGCGGCCCAACCTCGACCGTCTACCCCCCTGGCTGTTCCGGTTCTGGAAGCGCCGACCAAACCGGTCATACTAAAGAAAAGGCTGCCCAAACTGTTGATTGAAGAGGAGAAACTCTCCCCTTCAGAGGTGGTCCCCCCAACTCAAGGAGAGCCCCCTGCTGCCCTTCTTAAAAAGAAAAGCAAGCGGGAATCACTCTTTCCAGAGCCTGTTCAGGTGCCGCTATCAAGTCAATGATTCCAAGGGTTTGATTAAAACGTCAATATCATCTTGGGTTGGAAACTCCTGATTGGGTCTGCCCTTGTTAATGGGATTGCCCAGCTGTACAAACCTGATTTCTTCCCCCCTCTTTGGCACGATAGAGGGCAATATCCGCCGCTTTGATCAGAGCATTGCAATCTTGTGTGTAGCCAGAGTGGGGGTAGATGGCAATGCCAATGCTGATGGTAACCTGAAGCCCATCCACGCGCAGATCTTCAATCTTTTTGCGAAACCGATCAGCCGCATCCACAATACCAGGGGCAATGGTGTTGGGCATGATGACGCAAAACTCTTCTCCGCCATATCGACAACAGTAGTCGACATTGCGAAAATGATCTTTCATGGTAAAAGCAATGGCCTGGAGGACCCGATCTCCCTGATCATGACCGTGTTCATCATTAAAGCGTTTAAAATGATCGACATCAAAAAGAAGAAAGCCAAACTCCAGTTTATAACGTCTTGCCCGATCAAACTCCTCTTTAACAAGCTCATCCATTCGCCGACGGTTGAAAAGATTGGTCAGTCCATCCGTGTGGGAGAGATCTCGCAGTTGCTCTTCAAGCTTTTTCTCCTCGGTCACATCCCGAATAAGAACCGCTGAGCCGATAACACCCTCCCCGGAATCCTTGATGGTGGAGGCATAGACACTGAGGACATGGTTGTTGAAGACCAGAATATCCGGCATGCCAACCCCGGATTTTTCCATAAATTGATGCAGGAAATCCGGGTCATCAAACAGGTTGAGAAAACCCTCTTTGGCAATCTGCATCTCTGTTTTTCCCAACAGTCGTTGGGCGGATGGATTGACAAGAACAACCTTGCCTTGATCATCGGTGGCAACAATGCCCTCTCTGGCACCAAGAAGAATGGTGTTGAGCTTCTTTTTTTCACTCTCCAGCCCTTGGTGGGTCAGCTTTAAATCGAGACACATCTGGTTGAAAATACGTGCCATATCACTGATCTCATCTTTGCCGACGATGGGCACCCGTTGCTCTAGGTTTCCGCTCGCCAGCTTGCTCATGGCACCGGTTACCTGAGAGATTGGGAAGATAACGGAGCGTCTGACAAAAAAAACCAGAAACAGAAGACAGAGGCTGATGGTGATTAAGGTAATGGTGGTGTGTAAAATCTCCCGGTCCATCCGCTGCTTGCGCTGGGTAATATCAAAATAGATCTCGAAAGCCCCCTGAAACCGCCCCTCTGCCATAATGGGGACATAGGTTTCAACCACATCGATGGAAAGGGTTTCTCCCTCCATGGATTTCTGATTTTTAGAGGCGGTTTTAGAGAAGACCTCCCCTTTGGCAACCTTGTTTTGGAAATAATCCTTTGTGTTGCGGTCGCCAATCTCCTTTTTAACCGAAGAGTGAATAATCTCACCATCAGGAGCAAAAATGCGGTATTTCATGACATGAAAATTGTTAACAACCAGGTGAGTCTGATCTTTAAACTGGGGCGATAGCTCCAAAATGTTTGATTGATCGGCGGCGTTCTCTTTCATGATGGAGACCAGATGATTGGCCACCTTGATGGCATCCTCTTCGGTATTGGCCGTCAATAGAGAAGAGAAATGGGGGATGGTGAAAAAGACGGAATAGAGGGGGAGAGTGATGGCAATGAGAATGGAAATAAGGAAACTATTTCTTAAAAAACGGTATTTTAACATAGTATCTCCCCAGGATTTCTTGAATTTCAGTACAACAGCGCACAGTATTAACACATGTTAATACTGTGCGCAATCCCTAATAATTGGCAGTGGTCCGAGAAAGGTTAAGCCAGGGGGGTGCTGTGAAAACGTCTTTTCTCTTTGGGTTGTCCCCACCGATAACCGAGAAGAATCAGCACCAGGATACCGTAAACATAGGGTTCCCCATTCTCGTGGGTGGCGGCAAGCCAGAAGTGGAGTGCGACAAGAATGTTCATAACATAGACAGAACGATGAATGGATTTCCAGGTTTTTCCGCCCAGTTTTCGGACCATCTGCCTGGTAGAGGTGATGGCTAATACGATGAGAATCAGAAAGGCAACCACGCCAAGTAGAATAAAAGGCCGCTTGCCAATATCTTGAAGAATTTCCGTGATGTTAAACACCCACTCCAGCCAAAAATAGGTCAACACATGAAGGGCAGCATAGAAAAAGGCGTAGAGGCCGATCATGCGGGAGTACTGCATGAGAAGTTTGACCCGGGTAATCTCTGCAATCGGTCGCAAAGCCAAAGAGAGTAAGAGAAAATTAAAAGCCCAATCACCAAGATATCGGTTGATAAAACCCACCGGCATCTGCCCTAAAGAGCTGCCAGGTGTCACACCACCGATCAAGACCCGACCCACCAACCAGATGATCGGCAGAAGAGAAAACATGAAGATAAGCGGTTTTAAATTGGTTTTACGCCGTTTTGTCAGCTTATGCTCGGTACTTTCATCCAGCCCGCTTCTAATCAGCCAGAAGGCGTAAAGCATGACCAGCAGGTTGCTGGCGCCAATGACGATAAAGGGGGCCTTGGGACCCACGGCATCAAAATAGTAGCCACCACTCTGAACCAGCATGACAATGCCGATTCCACTCACCAAAAACAGGATACCCTGCACCGACCCCAAAACATGTTTGGGGGATAGCTCAGCGGCAAGGATTTTGGGGGCAATCAGACAGCCGGCCTGGCCGACGCCAACCAAAAAGAGAGGGATCAGCAGGGTTGGCCAGTCAAAAGGGTTGACCACCAGCCAGCCCAGCAACAGAAACCCCAACCCAGCCAGAGAGAGGCTGGCCCCAATAGCGGAGATACGGCTATGGGTCTCCATATAGTGGCGCCACAAAGGCATGGAGACCAAAATCACCAGCCCGATATAACCCAGCATCATACCAGCTTGACCAGCTGCATAGGCACGGGAGACCCCCACCACATCGGCAAAAGAGACAAACCAAAGGGAGAGAAACAGACTGATAACCAACATGTCGGCCCGAACATAAAAGGCGGCCGCAAAGCACAGTTGCATGCGGGGATCGTTGGAGATCAGCTCCCACGCTTGGGAAAAGGGCAGGGCAGGGATCTCCTCGTCAGTGATCGGCTGAACCGGCAAGTGCTGTTTAACCAATAGTGCACCCGCTACTGCAACCAGAAAAGGCATGAGCATGATAACCGGGACGCTGGAGACGGAGTTGGGAATCTGCATGAGAATCGCGCAGAGGAGTGTGCTTCCCAGTGCCATCATGGTGACCATGTTGGGGAGCAGAATGGGGCGATCTTGAGAGAGGGTCGCATCTCCACCCAGAGTGGAGAGCTGCATCTGAACGGTGTCTGTTCCCAACGAGACCAAAATACGCATCATGTAATAGAAGGTCAGGCTGCTGATACCGATGGCAAGTTCTAGATTTTTACTGATGGGAATCAGCAAGGCACCGAAAGCGGCTATTAAAAAACCGTAAAAAAGCGACTGTATTCGGCGGTTTTGGCTCCAAGGAAGGCCCAGGAAAAAAATCAGACCCAGACTAAACATCTGGGTGACCACCTGCAGATGGGCGTTAATGGTTCCCTCTTCTTCGTAGGGGATGATGATCACCTCATCAAGAAAAAGCGGCTGGAGCGCAACAGTAAGAGAGATGACCAGTGTGCTGATGGCAGAGATCAGATAGAAGATGGTCCACTGTTTGCGGTCCAGTATAGGGTTGGCTTTTTCGCCTTGTTGACTGTTTTCTATCCTGTTATCCATATCCAACACTCACTCCTCCTCATGGTTTAGGGAGGCGCCAGGCTCCCAAAGCCCTACCATGTGGGTGTTGCGGAGGTCGCAAAGCTGTCCATTGACAGAAAGGGTTTTAACGTACTGAATCTGGGGGTTTCTGCGGCCAATCTCCCGATAGGCGGTACCCTTGACAAACAGCCCGGTCTGAACGCTGCAGCCCTGCTCAACCAAAAATTTCTTGGGAGCCAGATTGTACCAAGCCGGTTTGCTGATTCCGTTGTCGATCATGACATTGAGGTTCTCCCGCCCAGACTGAACGGTTTTTTCTACAATCCGAACAATCTTGCCTTGAATTCGAGTCAGCTTAAACCGTTCGTGCATTTCTGGATCGAAAGTGTTGGCAGGGGTAATGACCGGTATGATCTGAGCGACGGCAATGGATTGGGCCGCACTTCGTGGGCTGATTATTTTATGGCAGTGGGAGCAGAGCTGCTTCTCTCGCCCATCCCGGTGGGGAGCTGGTGCGCCGGCAACGATGGGAGGGATCACTTTGGAACGGCCCGACAGGGTAGGGTTGATGATCTCATGACAACTGGAGCAGACCATCTTCTGTCGCCCAGCCCGATGGGGAGAGGGAACCCCGGCGGAGATGGGCGGCGCCTTGTCGTAGACATGGTCATTCCATGGGTCATCTTTGACAACGGAGAGCAGCAGCAGAGCCATGCCGAAAACAATTCCGACGGCCATGATCCATTCAGCAATATTCAAGGTTACTACGTTTCCGCCCAATCAAAAAGTTCGGTGCCAGATTGACAAGCCCGGCGTTGATTTCCGACCAACCCTCCTGGCTATTCTGCCCTACACCCCCCTGTAATTCAAGAGCGTTTAAGATTGATGAGTCTCCATGCTGCAGATAAACCAAAGGGCGTGGCCCAAACACCCGTTCCAAGAGTAAAAGTTACTCCTTCTTTGAGGGGGGGTCATAAACCAGCATATGGACCAGAGTCAACCCTACAAAAACCCAGGCGGCTATTGGATGAATGCGCATGGGGCGCAAAATCTTCAAGCCGGTCATCATGGTGACGGCCAGAGAGGCCGCCATGCCGGATTTGACCACTTCTCGCCCTTTGCGACGTCTTTGATTGCGGCGTTGAGAGGTTTTTCTTCTCTCCTGGATGGCGGATCTTTTGGTTGACGGAGCTCTCTCCCCAGATGACAAACGGGCAGAATCCGGGGGGCGCTTATCGGCTGTGGGCGGGGTAGTTAGTTCAGAGGTCCGTGCATCCATGGCCTTATTCTCGTTGCTATGACTTGGAAAGGGTGAGGCTACTGTTTAAATAATAATGCATCTCATTACTATTTAAGTCCAGAAAAAAAGCAGGCTGGCTTGAGGAGGTATCGATTCCAGATAAAAAAAGAGAGAAGGGCTCATCCCTTCTCTCTTTTTTTAAGTGAATAGTAGCGAATGACGCTCTATCAGACCCAGCTCTACAGTTTGCTGGCAACCATGCCAATAACCGGTAGTCGCCAAGCACGGGTAAGCAAAACCGAGACGATACCAATAATGGCAAACAGGGCGATGACCAGAACCGAAAAGCTGAAGAAGAAAGCGCCAATAACAGGAATATGCAGGCTGAAAATAGCCAAGACACCCCAGATCCAAAGAATCAAGCCCTGACGTGCATGGAAATGGACATATTCGTCATCTTTATTAAAAATCAGAGGCACCAAGCAGAGCACGCCCAGATAGCTGAATAGAGAGAGAATTCTGGACTTTGTGCTGTGGCTGCTTTTGAGCAACCAGGATGAGTTAGGCATTTTAATCATTGTTCGATCCCCATTAGTATATTCTTAGCTGACCGCTTCATCCAGCTGGCTGGTCAATTCGTCACGATTTTTCATATAGCTGTAGATGCCAACCCCCACGGCAGCAACCGCTCCAACCAAAAGAACAGGCCCCCAAGCCCCCAATCCAAGCCCCAGGCCCAAACTGGTGCCAGAACCTGACCAGATGGTGCCCCCAGCAGCCCCTTTGGCCGCTCCGGCAGTAACCGCGGCACCCCCACCCCCAGCCGCTTTACTCGCAACCGCTTGGCCCGTGGTTGCAGCCCCTTGAGCCATGACTGGCCCGTTGGCTGCCGCCACCCCTTTGGCCGCTGTCGTACCCTTCATGGCAACGCCGCCATTGACAGCTGCCCCTTTGGCCCCAGCCCCTTTAACAGCGGCGCCCTTGGCGACTTTGGCCGCTTTGGCTACTTCTGGTGCTTCCCATTCACCCGCCATCATCATGCCGTTGGCTGCCGCACCCTTGGCTGCCGCCCCTTTGGTTGCAGCCCCCTTGGCGGCGACACCATTAACGGTTGCTCCGTTGGCTGCCGCACCCTTGACGGCAGTTCCCTTGGCAGCAGCCCCCCCTTTTCCAGCCGCAGCCTTGGCTGCTTGAGGCGCTTGCCATTCGGCTTCGCTTATGATGGCGCCTTGCGGAATGTTCATCATGGGCGGGTTGTTAATCACAGCCATTATTAGTATCCTTTCAACGGTAACGATTATTCGATTATAAGCCAACGCCTCGATTCATCCAGCAGAAGGAGTCGGCAGCTGTTATCATGTGCAAAGATTAGTAAACACGTTTCTACACCATTTCAGTGGGGCGGTGCAACTTGATTCGACCATTTGCACCATGAAAAGCTGTAGATAGAAATGATTATTATTTACATACGATTGCAGGGAACGTAATGCATCGGGCATTGTCTATGCCATCAGGCCTGGTCGATTTGGGGGGGCTGCCCCTCATAAGTAGAGAAAATGAGTAAAAAAGAGAGGCTGCCAGCCGTATGAAATAAGCTGAGATTATTGGATCAGGCGGCATGTTTCACTCCATTTGAGGCTGAAAAGGGTTTGTGTTTCACCCTTGTTTGCCGATAAGATAGGCATTTGGTAACTGTTTTGTATCAGTCGTTGGAGAAATAAGAGAATCATGTCCCTCGCCAGAGTTCAGGAGCGACACCAAAACACCCTGTTTTTGGTGGTTGCCCTCTCCATGATATTCATGACCCTCGTCCTGGCTATCCAACCCCTCTTCCTCAGAAGCCTGGGATTGGCTCGGGAGAATGCCGGTTTTGTCAACGCCAACATTCAGGTCATCACCGAAGTGGTCGACCTCCTCTTTGTGGGCTATCTTGGCTATCTGTCCGATCGATTTGGTCGGCTTCCGCTTATGGTCTATGGCTTTCTTCTGGCTGGCTTTACCGCTCTGTTAACCCCTTTCAGTCATGAGATTGGTGCGCTGTTTGGCATCAGCGGGTTGGCTGTTTTTTATGTTGCCCGTTCGGTGATGTCTATTGGCACCACGGCAGTCTGGCCTCAGGTTGCTACCCTGACCGGTGACTATTCCGACACGGAAAGTCGCCCCAAACTGCTGGCCAAGGTGGGGTTTATGATGGCCTTTGGCGCCACCCTGGTCTATGCCGTTCTCATGCAGTTGCCCAAACATGCCGGTATCGTCATTGTCATGCTGTTACCGGTTGTGGTCGCTTTTGCCGGTGCCTGGCTGTCTAAACATTTTTTGGTGGAAATTGCCCCCAAACTGGAAGGGGGTCGCTTCCCTTTCGATGAGGTCAAAGCACTCCTGAAGAAGGAGAAGGGGTTGCGTCTCAGTTTTCTGTCTGCCTTCTCTTCTCGGAACGATATGGTCATCGTCGGGCTTTTTCTCATGACCTGGTTTATCTACTATTCCGATCTTCTGCCCGATGTCGGACACACCCAAGCGGCCGGGCAGGCTGGAATCGTGATCGGTTTTATCGGTCTGATTGTCTTGATAACCATCCCTCTTTGGGGGTGGGCGATCGGCCGGTATGGTCGGGTTCCCTCTCTTATCCTTGGCTTGATGTTATCGGGGATTGGATTTACCTCATTTGGGTTGATTTATAATCCCCTGAGTTGGTGGACTCTGGTACCGGCTGCTTTGGTTGGTATGGGGCAGGCGGGCTGTCTGTTGGCTCCACAAACCTTGGCTCTGGATCTGGCCCCGGATAAAATTCGTGGTTCGGTGATGGGGGCTTTTAATACGGTTGGCTGTATTGGTATTATCTTTTTTCTTCAGGCTGGGGGGTTTTTGTTTGACTGGATCAGCCCCACCGCTCCATTTATTTTTACCGGAATAGCCAATTTTATCATCATGCTTTATGGTTTGGTCATCATCAAAGATGCCCCCTATTGATCCCTGTCAGCACAGCAATCTGTTGGGGGTGGGAGATAAAAAAAGCCGGGAAAGACACTTTTTTTTAGAAGTGCCACGACGAGTAGTGTATACCTAAAGAGCTATGGTAAGTTTTAATTTTCATTAATCAATTTGGCGTGCAGGTTCAAAATGTTCAGTTCGAAAAACATGACTTTACAGGGAAAGAGATAATGGCCAACATTATATTTGGGTTGGTGGCGCTTGCGCTGGGACTGTGGGGCGTTTCTGTCTGGTGGTGGTCCATCGTTGAAATTCTACGGGGGTTGGTTCCTATCGCACTGATTCTTCTAGGGTTGGTTGCGCTGGGAGCGGGTGTTACTCGAATGAGGGAACAGGAGAGAGCTGACTCGTACAGAGAGTCGGGAGAGCTTCAGGATGAAGCTTATACAATGGAAGAGTAGGGTCCAATGAATTCCAATTCTGACTCATTCTGTGGGAAGGTATACCACAAATATCTCTATCTGGTTGGTGTGACGGCTGTTTTGGTCATGATCGGCAGTTATTGGTATATCGAATACTACAACAAGGGCATAGGGATCTCTGGCCAGGCTGTTCAGCAGGCTGGTGTGGGCGGTCGGGCTATGCCCGGCCCAAGGTTCAACAACCCCGGACAGCCTCCCGCCAATTCTCAAGGTTTCAGCCCCATTCCCCAAGGGCAGCAGATTGCCGCCGTGGCTCCTACCCTGGATAATGGCAACACCTTTGCCATGGTCGTTCGTACCATGATGCCGAGTGTGGTTAATGTCAGTGCCACCAATGCCAAGAACCCCGACCCAGCCGTCCAGGGGGCACCGCCCAAACAGCCGGGCCTCAACTTTGCACGCCCCTTCAGCGGGATTGCCCAAGAGAGTATCGGTTCCGGTATTATTGTCACTGAAGATGGCTATGTTCTGACCAATTTTCATGTGGTGGAGCAGGCGCGACACATCAGCGTTACCGTGTTTAATGCCATGGGAACCAAGCGCTATCATGCCGACGTGATCGGTCGGGATGAGATGCGGGATCTGGCTCTGCTGAAAATTGTCCCGGATCGCCCCCTGATCCCCGCCGCGTTGGGTGATAGCGAAAAGATCCAGGTAGGTGACTCGGTCATCGCCATTGGCAGCCCCTTTGGTCTGGATCAGACCGTGAGCAAGGGGATTGTTTCCGGAAAAAATAAAATCGTCAATATTGGCGGCACCATTCATAAAGGGCTGCTGCAGACCGATGCGGCTATCAACCGGGGTAATTCCGGTGGTCCTCTGGTGGATCGAGGGGCAACGGTTATTGCCATCAACACCGCCATCTATACTACTACCAGTGCCTTTGCCGGAGTGGGTTTTGCCATCCCCATGAAAATGGCCAAGGATTTTTTGGAAGAGTTGATCACCCTGCCCAACGTCAAGCCAGCCTTTGCCGGACAGGCCATGGGTGGCATGCCGGTGGCTGCGGTCAACAACGGCGCACCGCCTATCACACCCGATGCCATCATGCCCCACGGGGACCGGGGTCCGTGTGAATCCTGTCACGAAATACTGCCCGCCCCCCAACCGGTTAACTTTGGTGTCATGCCCAACGGTCAGGGCCAGGGGTCGTTCAATCAGTTCGGGCAGCAGATGGGGGCCATTCCTGTGGCGGCTCCCAATAACGGCGCTCCGCCCATCACAGCGGATGCCCCCATGCCCCATGGTGACCGGGGACCGTGCGAAACCTGTCACGAAATACTGCCATCTCCCCAGCCGGTCAACTTTGGCTTGGGGCCTCAGGGTGGCCGTGGTCAGAGAAATGTCAACCAGTTTTCTTTTACCCCGGGTGGGGCCATCGGACTGCCTGCGGCCAATGTTATCGGTACAACCGGATGGATGGGAGCCAGCTTGCAGCAGTTGGATCAGGCCAGCGCCATCCGTCTGCAATCTCCGGTTCCGGCTGGTGTGCTGACCCTCGATGTGCAGCCAGGAAGCGCCTTTGAACGGGCCGGGCTGATGGGAGATGACATTCTGTTCAAGCTGAACGGTCGCCGGATTGCCTCTGTTGAGGATCTGGAAAGTCTGTTGGTCAAATTTGATCCGGGGGAGCAGGTTCGGGTCTCTATTATTCGTAACGGTGAACGCCAAGATCTTCAACTGACGATTGAACGCCCAGGGGCACAGACTGTTGCTCTCCAACAGCCCCAAACCTTTAACGGTCAAGCTGGCAATGCGCCACCCGCCAATAGTTTTGCCGCCCAACAGGCAGGCAATGGCGCCATGCAGCCCCGCCGAGCCAATGCCACTCCCGGAGGGGCCGGTCCTGCTCTGACGGAGTTTGAGTGGATGGGGTTGGAGCTTTCTCCCATCAAACAGGCCAAAACAGCCGCCAACCAAGGTAAGCCCGGTGCCAATCAACCCCCTCCACCGAGTAAGCGTGGCGCGCTGGTGGCAGAGGTTGATGTGGGTACAGCCGGGCAGCGGGCCGGTATCAAGGCCAAAGATATCATTATTGCCATCAATGGTCAGCCGGTGGATACGGCGGCTCGTTTGGATAATGCCATCAAATCCGTTGCTGGACAGGCGGGTGTTTTGTTGGAGGTTGACCGGGGAGGTCAGCGGATGTTTACGGTGCTTCAGTAAGACTTTCTTTGCTGGTTGACTTAACCTTTGCGTTGTGCCAATCAGTCAGTCAGAGCTTAAGAGTGGAGAAGATGGCATGGCAACCACCAAAAAACCGGGTGAGACCAAACAGACAACCCCCCGCAAGTGGGACGAGATTCACCCTGCTTTGGCTGCCTCTGCTTCTCGATCGGGTCAACCGGTTGATCAGCAATCCGCTTCTGAACAGGGGCGGGACGCCTCTTCGGAGGGGATAGAGGGGGGTGACTCAGGAAAAGAGAGGGGAAGGCGGGGGATTCGTGCCAACGGGTTGGCCCCCTCATCTCCTAACCTGCTCTCTTTGGGCAGCCGACCCCCTGCAGAGCGGTCGGACTCTTCGGCCGGAGAGGGAACTCGAAAGGTCCGTAAGCGGAAAAAAGCTGAAGTGGACCACTCCCCTTTTCGGTCTGATGCTGTTGATGGTCCCACCATTCAAGGGCAAGAGAGCGCCGCCTTTCGTGCCGAGGCTGCCAGGGCAGGTCGTGGGATGGATAGCTCGGAGATTCCTGTTGAGGGGTTGGGTGCGGTGGTGGGTAAGGTGGTTGATGGTGGTAAAAAAAGCTTCCGCAAGCCTGGACCAACTCAAGGGCGAACCGGCCCTTCCAAGCCACCAGAAAATTTTGCCCGGACGGTTGCTGGCAAGGTTCCTGCGGGGGCAAAGTCCATACTGCATGGTGTTGGTTCGGTGCTGAAGGGTGGGTCGGATATTCTTGTGGGTACGGTTGGCTGCCTGGGCGGAACCGCTGTCTGCATCTACGATACGGTCGCTGGGGTTGTGAAGCCGACCGATCAAGAGCAGCCTGATTCTGCGGCCCCCTTTTCTGGCAAACAGACTATTTTCAGAACGCAGACCTAGGGTTTGGGTTTGAATCACTATTTTGGATCACAATCTTTTTTTCCTGTTAGGAATGGGTTATGACGGCAATGCAAAAGAGTAATACACCTCTGTTTTTGGGCATCGATTTAGGCACCTCCCAAACCGCGATCATGTCGAGTGAGGGGGGCAAAGCGCTGATTCGCTCTGTGGTCGGTTATCCCAAGGATGTCATCGGTGTTCGTCTTTTGAAGAAGACCTTGGTTGTCGGAGATGAGGCGTTGGAAAAGCGCTCCTACCTCAATCTCCATTTTCCGCTGGAAGATGGGGTTCTCAAAGAGACCGGAGATCGGGAGATCAAGGCAGCTAAAGAGTTGATAGAGTATGCCATCGCCCAGGTGAACCCGGATGATCGAGGCCGGCTCTGTGGTATTATTGGTGTTCCGGCCCGTGCTTCGGTTACCAATAAGGCTCAGTTACTTAAAATTGCCGATGAGATGCTCGATCTTTCCATGGTTGTCTCTGAACCTTTCATGGTGGCCTATGGTCTGAACTGTCTGACCAACACCATCATCATCGACATCGGAGCCGGCACCATCGACCTTTGTGCCATGAAGGGGACGGTTCCCTCCCAAGAGGACCAGATTACCCTGTTGAAGGCGGGCAACCATGTGGATGAGGTGCTGGCAGCCGAAATTGCCGAGTCCTATCCTGAGGTTCAGATGACCACCCTTTTAGCTAAAAAGATCAAAGAGCAGCACGGCTATGTTGGGGAGTCTCGTGAGAGTGTCATGGTCAATCTGCGTGCTGGGGGTCGGCCGGTGACCTGCGACTTGAGCCGGGAAGTTCGGGTTGCCTGTGAGTCGATTCTGCCGGATATTCTGGAAAATGTAGAACAACTGATCACCTCATTTGACCCGGAATATCAGGAAGATGCCTTGAAAAACATCATTCTGGCTGGTGGAGGTGGGCAGATTATGGGGTTGAGACAAGCTCTGTTGTCCCATCTGCAGGGTCATGGTGAAGTGAATGTTATCAGGGTGGAAGATCCCGATTTTGCCGGTGCTGCAGGGGCGTTGAAACTGGCGACGGAACTACCCCCTGAATATTGGACCCAGGTAGGTGATGTGATCGGCTCTTAGCCAAAATAGAGCGTCTATTATGAGAAAATACGATTGAGTATAGGAGTATAGAATGGACTTTCCAGGTATTATCAGACGGGATGGGGGCATTGGGCCTCAGATTATGGCAGCTATGAGCTATTTGGGCATTTTGGCTCTGGTACCTCTCATCATCAATCGTCGAGACCCTTATGTTGCTTTTCATGCCCGCCAGGGGGTTGTTCTCTGGATTTGGGAGGTTCTGGCTGTTTTCAGCTTGGCTCTTCCGGTTGTGGGCCGGGTCTTTTTCCAGACCTCCAGCCTGATCTGTTTTATCCTCTCGGTGGCAGGATTGATCTCTGTTCTGTTGGGCCGGGCGTGGAAGTTTCCCCTGGTTGGTCAATGGGCAGAAAAGCTGTAAATCGAGTGGGTACGATGATTTTGGACGATTGGGTGTCAAAACCGCTGGAAAGTAGAGGGGATTAGCCGTGGTCAGGCTTGTCATATCCCTGATCTTTGCCATTTTTCTGCTGATTTTTGCCTCCCAGAATATGCACGAGATCGAAGTCCGTTTTGTCTTCGGAGAGCCGGTAGAGATGCCGATGATTCTGGCGATTGCCGGTGCTTTTGTCTGTGGGTTTGCGTTGGCCATTTTTTCGGTTATCGTTCGGGGAAGCGATAAGAAGGATGATGATGATTTTGGCTATTAACGCAGAGACTCATACCAGCATAATTTATTATTAACGATTGATTTTTGGAACTGTTTTTCTGTTATGAGGTACTCTCAATGCGTCGTCTGTAATGAAACGGTAGGTTGGATTGGTCTGATGGCCAATCTGGCCCTCTCCACGTTGAAGCTGTTTGTTGGCGTCATCTCCGGTTCCCACGCTCTTTTGGCCGATGCCCTCTATTCCGCCAAAGATGTGGTCACCTCCGTTCTTATTATTGTCGGCCTTAAAATTTCCAAGCAGCCCATCGACCAGGAGCACCCTTTTGGTCACGGCAAGGTGGAGTTTATTCTCTCTCTGGCGGTGAGTATTATCCTGATCGGGTTGACCAGTGTTCTTTTCTATTTTTCTGCTGAGACCCTGTTGGAGGGTATCCACACCGCACCCCACCTGATTGCTCTGTGGACGGCTCTGTTGTCGGTTGCCGTCAATGTTTTTATGTATAAATACACTCGCTGTGTTGCCTACGAGATCAACAGCCCGGTTGTGGGTATTCTATCCACCCACCATATGGCCGACGGGCTCTCTTCCGTGGCGGTGGCCATGGGTATTGTCGGCTCCCACTATTTGGGCATGCCTTGGTTGGATACAGTCGTGGCGCTGGGTGAGACCCTGCACCTGATCTACTTGGGTGGAGAGGTTTTCTGGGGGGCTTTCAAGGGGTTGATGGATACCGCCGCTCCCAAGGAGACGGTGATAGAGATCAATAAGGTGGCTCGTGAGTGTTCCGGGGTGGAGGGGGTTGAGCAGATTCGTACCCGGATGGTCGGTCAGGAGTTGTGGATTGATATGACCGTGAACGTTGACCCAGACCTCTCTGTCGGTTCTGCCAAGGTGATCAGTCGCCGGGTTGAGGAACAGTTGGCGACCCATATTCCCCATGTTGGGGATATCGGCGTCCATTTCAAGGCTAAACCCGGCTCTGTTCCAGAGATGGCCGAGATTCAAAAAGAGATCTCCTTGTTGTCCAGAGATGGTGAGGATGATGGTGCGGATGGTGGGCGAGCATAGCGCACATTCTCACGGTTTTTCCTTAGATATACACCTTTTTGATCAGTTCCTGATATGGCAAATAATAAACGTAAAAAACTGAATGTTCCCTTTTGTCGACAGAAATGGAAGTTTCCTTCTGTTCTCCTTATCTTGGCTGTTCTTTCAACCTTTGCCTGGGGTTTCCATCTGATTCGGGAACATCAGGAGGATTTGAATGGCTTGAGCAAGATAGACCTGAGCGGCGCAGGGTCGGTATCGGCGCTGCCGGTGGTCGCGGGTGGTGGTAGTCCGGTGGATACCATTGTGCGGGCCTCTCTGGTTAATATTGCCGGGATCGAAAAAGGGGCAAACGGAGGTAATGGGCAGTTTGTCTCCCGTGGGTCGGGGGTGATCATCACCCCAAATGGCCATATTGCGACCTCCTACCATATTCTGGAAGGGCTGAAGGATATCCTGGTTCGTGTCCAGACACCCAGTGGCCCTCGTCAATATTCTGCCCAACTGCTCAAAGCGGTCTCCAAACATGATCTGGCCGTTTTAAAGCTGGTCTCCAGAGAGCTGTTTCCCCATCTGATTCCTGGTAACTCCAGAGGTCTCAAGCCGGGGGATCCGGTCATTGCCTGGGGGGATGCAGACGGCACCGAGGCGGTACGCCGCTCGGGCATGGTTGGCGGGCTCTCTTCACCCACCTCTATTACCATCGGCAACAAGACCCTCAGCAGTTTGATCCCCACCAATGCGGTGTATCACTGGATTCAGGGTGGGGGGCCGCTGGTCAACAGTTTGGGTCGTCTTTTGGGGATCAATCTGGCGGTGCAGGGTCCGACCGGCGGCATTCTTGGCTTTGCCATCCCGGTCCATGTTCTGTTTACCCATTTTCAAGATGTGGTTGATTTTCCGGTTGCGGTTCCCTCTCAGCCTCAGCAACTTGGGCAGGTAGCGCCGGCAACGCCGGTCTTTCTGCCCGCCGACAATGGCCCGAGAGCCATCCCTGTAGCAGGTACTGGTCTGGTGCCTTCTGCCGAGATGGCTTTGGGGCGGGACCGTCGCCCAGCGGATGATTGGTGGCAGCGAGCGAAGTCGATATTGAGTATCGATCTGGGGTTGCGGGTTCCTGATGTGGCCGGTCAGGGGTTGGGGGCGATCATCCCTAAAGAGAACACCGCTCATGTGGATACCCAACGTATTCTGGGCTATCCCATTCGGACCTTTTTGGGTCTGCTTCTATTGGGTTTTATCTCTGGGGTGAGTGGCGGCATGATGACCATGGGGGGTGGGATCATCAAGGTGATAGGCCTGATGACCATCTTTGAATATGGGCTGCTGCTGGTGCGCCCGGTGGCCTACATTACCAATATTTTCATGTATGGGGCTGCTGCCCTGCGTTATCGACGGCACGACCTCTTCCAGTGGGAGAGAGTCCGCCCCATGGTTCCCTGGGCTATGGTGGGGGTGGTTCTAGGCTATTTTATCGGCAATATGCTCAACACCACCATCATCCACTACCTGTTGGGTGGCTTTGCCTTTTTATTGGGGGTAAAAATGTTGGTCGAGCTGTCGGAGTCCTCAGACCGTTCAAGTGGGCTGAGTTGGGTTCAGTACTACTTTGGCAGCGGGGGAGCAGAGGAGAGTCGGCAGGGAGCTATCCGCCCGACCGGTTTGGTCAGGGAGGGTATATTGGGGCTTCCCATGGGGATAATCAGTGGTATCCTTGGTATTACCGGTGGGGTTGTTGAGGTCCCTCTGCAGCGCTATGTCGCCGGAGTACCGTTGCGTAACGCCATTGCCAACAGTGCGGTTTTGGTCTTTTTTGCCTCGGTGGTTGGTTCGGTGGTTGCGTTGACTCACGGTGTTCAATCCGGGAGCTTTTCGATTAGCACCCCCTTGATCATGGCTCTCATCTTGATCCCGGGTGCCTATATTGGCGGACAACTCGGTGCCTGGTTGACCACGGTGGTTTCTCTGCGAGTATTGCGCTGGCTCTACGCTATCTTAATGTTTGCGGTCTCCATCCGGGTGGTGCTGGTATGAGATTCAGCGGCAACGGTATTGTCATGTTGGGGGTGGTTGTTCTGCTCCTATTGTTGGTTTTCGGGCTGTTTACAGAACCGGACTTCTCCGATCTGCCATCCACCCCTTCGACCCCGGTATCCCAGGCTCCACTCATGGCGGGTGTACAGTCGGTTCCGGTTGCGTTAAGGGGCGGCACAGGGTCGAGAATCCCGGTCCAGAGGGTGCGGGCCCCTCAGGCGGGGGTTGGTTTTACCGATCCGGCCATTCAGCTTTCAGAAGGGCACTGGCAGGGGTTGGAGGCGTTGCCGCTCTCCAGCGAGCTAAAGAAAAAATTAAAACTGCCGAGAAGTCTACAGGGGCTCTTGATCGATGAGGTGAGTCTGCAAGCGGCCCAATCGGGTTTGATGGCAGGGGATGTGTTGGTGGCGGTAAACAGCCGTCCGGTGCTCTCCATCGAAGACCTGGTCCGGGAGTCAAAACGGATTCAGCTTCGTGAGTCCGCCACTCTGACGGCCTATCGACGCGAATCGTGGAAAACCTTTACGCTTCGGGTGCCCAAAGGGGATAATCTAGGATTTGCCCAGGTAGAGACAGCACCGATGATTCTGCCTGGAGATATGCGGCCACACCCTTATCGGGGACCGTGTGTGCAGTGTCACTCCATCGGAAGTACCGGTCACATCACCCCGGCCCCCGATGCGATTATTCTGCCACCACCACCGATTCGGGCCAATGCCAGAATGCCTCATCAGGATCGTGGTCCCTGTCAGGTCTGCCATAAAATTATCAACTAAACAAGGAACGAACATGAGTCCTGAGAAGCACAACATGAATGTATTGGATGAAATTGGCTTCTTTTTTCATGCCAGCCGTCAGGTGATTAAAAAAATCACCCTTTCTGCCATCAGCGGGTTTAACTCGGTGTTTTCGGTGGATGCGGGGATGCGGCACCATTTTTATCTGGATAAAGGGGTCCAATATACCAAACGTGGCCGTTACCATCAGGCCGCTTCTCTGTTGGAGAGCGTATTGGTGGATCATCCGGTTCAGCGCGAGGCCCTTTTTCATTTGGGTTTTTGTTATCTGAAGATGGACGAAACCGACAAGGGTATTAAACTGCTGGAGAAGGCCGAGGCCACAGGTGACCAGAGTACGCAGCTCTATTCTATTTTGGGTATGGCCTATCTTCAATCCAAATCCTATGAAAAGGCCGTGGAAATTTTGGATAAAGCGTTGGAAAAAGATCCCAACAACTTTAACCTCAACTACCGCTTGGGTGTCGCTCTGGATAATTTAAAAGAGTTTGATCGGGCGGTGACCGTTTTTGAACGAGCCATGGAGCTTCGTCCCGATGAGCCCAAGGTTTATCAATCCATGGGGTTTGTTTTTGAACAGATGGACCGTCATGAAGATGCCATCCTACAGTTTAAAAAAGCGGCCCATCTGGAGGATCGCAAACAGGAACTCTGATATCACTTTAAAACGAAGCCGCTTTGCCTGTCGTGGAGAGCGGTTTGTTACGCAAGCTGTTTCCAACCCAGTCTAACTGACCCCCTATGGACACACAAAAAAATGACAGGGAAGACCATCAATCTCTCGTAGAAGAGGAGAAGCGGTGGTTGGATCGTTTATCGAGAACAGATAACCTGTTGCACTCTGTCATGGGTGGGCAGCCTGATGGGGTGCTTCATAAGGTGAAGAGTGTTTTTAATCGCGGTAAAAAGAGCCAGGAACAGCCTCTCTCCACCTCTTCGGATGAGCCTGTTCAACCCACTGAGAAGCCGGTAAGGTCTCTGGATTTTGGTACGATCTCCATCCCTTCAGCCAAACGGCCCCCCCCCTCTGTTTTGGTCGACTTGAAACAGAGCCTGGAGAGGGGAGAGTCGACTAAGATGCTGCTCAGAACAGCTGCAGAGAGCCCTATGGAGGAGGAGTCTGACCTCTTGGGCTTGGCTGATGATCTTGCCGTTGTTCCTGTTGACCAGAGAGATAAGTGTGTTCCTCGGGTGGTTCCATTGAAGGAGGTTCCCAATTTTCAACAATCGGCTGTGGCTGTCACCGCTCTTGAGGCGATGCGTCGACCAACGACGACAGAGCCCAAGAGAGAGAAAGGGCGTGAGCAGGCTCCTGTGGTCATCTCGGCAGAGGAAAACCTCTCCCCCAGGTCTGTTGGCAACCCACCAGCCAAAGAGAAAGAGCCGGCAGTTGTTTCTGAAGCGGCTCCAGTTTCTCATCATGCTGAAAAGGTTGAGGTAACACGGAAAAAGAGAGGGGATTCCGATAGAGAGGGTGAGGGGAGTGGGGTGGTGATAGCGGAGTCGGACCGTATTCCACTGGTCAAGACACCCCACTGTGTGCCCCGGGCCGTCTACCCTCGCCCCCTTCCCGTGTTAAATAAGGTTGAAATTGCCGCCACAACTCTTGAGAACAAACAGGCGCCAACCCCTCTGCCCTCTCCACCAGCCGTAGAGGAGAAAAAAGTTGAAGCGCCCTCTGCCACGTTGGCTCCGGCTGAACCTTCCGCCATGTTGGCCCCGGTCAACTCCTCTTCTGCCCACTCTTCAGAGGGGGAGCAGGCTGGTGTGATTCTTCAGGCCGAAATTTCCAAGGAGATTTCAGCTAAAGATAAAGTGGAGAAGGTGGTGGCCGGTAGGGATCATACGTTGGTTTTAACGGTTGAAAATGGGGATGAGATTATTGCCAAAGCTCGGGTATCCAAGGCTGTTTCTGCCGAAAGAACACCCGTGGAGCAGCCAGAGCCTGTCAAAGAGCCTCTCTTATCTACGCCCCGGCAAGCGGCTGTTGTTGTAACCGAAGAGAGGGAGGAGGAGTCGGGTCTTCTTGCCAGCGAACCCCTACAGGGTGTGGAGCCAACCCCTTCTAAACCGACGCTGTCTCCCCAAATATCCGCCACTCCCCTTGAAGATGCCACTGTGGAGCCGACAAACCCCGCTGTGGTGTTGACGGCTCTGCCCAAGCCAGCCCGGATGGAGAGTGAGGAGATTTTTCCTTTTACAGAGCGACCCTCCGAGCCTCTCTCTACCCTTGCAGCATCGGCCCTGCCTGCTGCCCCGCTCTCTCGGGACGTAACGCAGGCTAAGGAGGGGGTGAGAGGGGGTGAGTTTCTAACAGAGTCACCTGCTCTCTCTTTGGGGGACCAACCCCAAACGGGCCAACACCCTGTTGTGGATAAAAAAAGGGTCGTATCAGAATCAAGCCGTGGAGATGAGAGTGGTCCTGTGGCAGAAAGTCCGATGAGGCCTTCCTTCCAGCCCGACCCGGAGAGACTGGATCGGGTGGCGGATGATGAAGAGCCACTCTCCTTCGGCTTTGACGTGCCCAGGCTGGAGGAGGAGCCAAAGCCAAAGCGACCACCCAAGAGGGGGGCAAAACAGGGCTCTCCCAACGAGGCCGGTATTTTTCTCTATTCGGGCATCAACCTTCTGCGACGTTTTTCCGGTAAGGCGATTCAAAGTTATCTTTCGACGGTTTCTCTGGATGGCAACCTGAAATACCGTTATTACCGGGATAGAGGGGAACGTTTTTTTCAATCGGGACTCTACAAGCGGGCCGCGCGCTATTTTGAGTGGGCACAGGCGGAATCTCCCGATCAAGCAGAGCTTCTGGGGCCGTTGGGTCTCTGTTATTTAAAGACAAACCGAATCAGTGACGGGATACGACTCCTTGAAGAGGCCGCAGAGAAGGGGTGTACTGTTGAAGGGGTCTATGAAAAGCTGGCTGTCGCCTATACCAATCTGGGAGAAGATGGCAAAGCGATTGAAAATCTGGAGAAAGCGCTGCTAACAGAACCCAAAAGTGCTAAACTGCATTATCGGTTGGCTGTCGCTTTCGATAACCTGGGTGAGTATGATCGGGCCATACAATTATTTCAAAAGGCCTTGGAAATCAACCCAAAAAGTGCCAAAGTATACCGTTCGATGGGATTTAGTCTGGAGCAAGCTGGTCGGCGCGAGGATGCGATCCAGTGTTTTAAATGGGCATCAGAACTTGAAGGGGGCTCTTCCTCCCAACAGGCTGGAGTTGAGTGACAGTGGCCGAAAAAGATACATTAAAGCTGGATGATTTGGGGCCTGATTCGGCCAATAGCGAACGTATGCGCCGTATGAAGCGGATGATGCGCGAGCTGTACAAGGAGGAGTTTGAGACCAAACGGTTTCGCTTGCCTCCCATCAAGGCCAAATCCCTTATTGTTACCCTCTCTTTTGTCTCCATGATTGTATTTGGCGTGACAACCCTCTATAATTTCAACCGTTTTGTTACCCTGGAGGAGCGGGTTCTCTCTGCCAACGGGCACGTGGAAGATGTGTTGCAGCGGCGGGTGAATCTTTTTGAAAACCTGATCAACCTTACCCTGAACCAGTCAGCTCTGGAGCAGGAGGTCTTTCGCCATGTGGCCGATGTTCGCTCAAGTATTGGCAAGGGGATGAGTGGTGAGTCCTCTGCTGCTGTCGGGGGCGCCGATGGTGAGATGTTGGATGAGGGGGCTATGGGAGGTATGGCATCTGCTCTATCACCGGCCTTGTCGGGAATGAGTGGATTGCCGGCCATGGCTCGACTGCTGGCTGTTGTTGAACAGTATCCTGAAATTCGCTCCTCGGTTACCTATCAGCAGTTGATGGATAAACTGGTGGAGATTGAAAACCGCATTGCCAAACGTCGGGATGAGTTTAACGAGGAGGTGCGAATCTATAACACCCTGATCTCCTCTTTCCCCTGGTATGTTCTGGCAAGGGTGACCGGATTTAAACGCTACCATTATTTCAGTCTGGGAGGGGGCATGAATACCGAAACCTTCCAAATGCCGAATGTCTCCAAGCACACTTTCCGCCGACTGTTGCCGGTTGCTATGGGGGAGAAGGTCAAAAGGAGTGAACCTCAGGCACCCACAGAGGTGGTCGTGGAGCCAGGAGCAACCCAAACACCCGCAGAGGCGGAAGTGGAGCCGGAAGCGACCCAAACACCCGCAGAGGCGGAAGTGGAGCCGGAAGCGACCCAAACACCCGCAGAGGCGGTAACTGAGCCGGAAGAAACACGATGAAATTTGAACACTGTAGAGCATGCAAGACCGAGGTGACCTGGTATTCGATCTTTGTGAATATCTTCCTTGTTGTCTTTAAAGGGGTTTTGGGAGCATTAAGCGGTAGTGCTGCGCTGGTTGCCGACTCGTTTCACTCGTCAGCGGATGTCATTGCCAGTTCGGTTACCATGGTCAGTCTGCGGGTCTCCAGCAAGCCAGCTGACGAGGATCACACCTATGGGCATGGAAAGATTCAATTTATCTCCTCTGCTATTGTGGGACTGATTCTACTAACCGGAGCCATTTTCATCCTGATTGGTGCGGTCAAGAGTGTCATCAGCGGTCACTATGTGGCTCCAGAGAAAATTGCTCTGTTGGGCGCCGGTGTATCTATTCTTTGCAATGAGTTCATGTACCGTTACCAGAGCTGTGTCGGGCGCGAAAACAACAGCCCGGCCATTATCGCCAACGCCTGGGACAACCGTTCCGATGCCTACTCTTCCATGGCTGTGCTGGTCGGTATTGCCTTTGCAACCTTTGGCTTTCCCATCGCTGATGCTCTGGCTGCGTTAGGGGTCTCCTTGATGGTGATCCGAATCGGCATCGAATTGATCAGCGACTCCATCGACGGTCTGATGGACTCCTCCCCAGAGATGGAGGATCTTCAGGGAGTCTATCGGGCAACCCGCAAAGTGGCCGGCATCTTGGGTATCTCCTATATGCGAGCCAGAACCACGGGTGAGGATCTCCATGTGGAGATCAACATTGAGGTGGATGATGCGCTGAAGGTTTATGAGGGGGATCTGATTGTTGAGGTACTCAAGCAGAAGATTTCCCAAGAGCTGGACCACGTCGGAACAGTACAGGTTTTCCTTACTCCACTGATACTCAAGTAGCAGGGGTTAGGACGAAAAAGGGTGAGGCCCACCCATCTGATTTTTTAAGTTTTTTTAATTTTGTGAAGGAGAGACGGTTATGCCGGCAACAAATGTCCAGATTGATCTGATTGCAGGGGAGAGTATGAAGATAGTAGGGCCGGGAACCCTCCATTTTCAAACACCGGCGGCAGCCAAAGCGGCGGCGGGTGGAACAACGGGTACGACCGCCTTGGCAGGAGGCAGCAAGGCGGTGGCGGTAAAAAGCTCATCGGCAGCGGCTGGGACGATTTGGACCGGAAAAGGGTTGAGTTTGGGATTGGGCCTTGGGTTGGGTGCTTGGGGTCCTCTGCTTCTGGCAACCGCTGTTGCGGGTGGCTATGTCTATTATAAGCGTAAACAGGCGCCAAAGTGGTGGCCCCTGTAAGATAAAGTCCAAACCATTCGCCGCGATGGGGTGTTGAGAGGGATGATAAGATGACTCTCAACAGCCGATCCTTTTTGGTAAAGGCAGGGTTTGTCTCGTCTGTACCGGTAGCTGCACAGGAGAAGATGACATGAAATTGGAGGAGGGGATCGGACTCATCGCCCTGTTTTTTATTCTTGGCTTGGTTGGGGCTGCTCTACTTCCAGACGATGTCTGGGAGGGAGAATCCCGTCCGTCCGGTATGGGGGGAGCGCTCCAGGGTGGCATCGGAATCAACCCTGCCAACACCTCTCGGATTGCCAGCCCGCTGCAAGGGATTGCCGTGGCGGCTCAGCGTCAACCTGTGGGATCGATGATGGCGCCCAACTCAAACTTTGTCACCGATCCGCAGCAGTTTCGTTCTACTGTCCCTCAACCTGGTCTGCTCCCTTTTTCCCAGGCGCCCCTTGTTCGATTTTCTGGTACGATTCAACAGATTACCGAGTTGCAAAAGCGCGACGGACAGATCCATATCTGGCTGACGGATGCCAATGGCAATGAGAAGCGGATTTCTGTTGCTCCCTCCTGGTTTTTAAAATATATGAGCTGTACCCTTCTGCACGATATGGCTATCTCTGGCACGGGTTTTCAGTTTGATAAAACACAAGCTAATTCCTTGATTTATGCCAAGAAAATTAAAATAAACGGGCAGGCTTGCCACTTGAGAAATGATGAGGGGTTCGCCCTCTGGTCCAATCGGTTACGGTAGTCTGGTATGAAAAACAGACCAAGTCTCAAGAAGAAAAAATTCAGCGTTTTTGGTGGTGCCTTGGTGGTCGTGCTGGTTCTTGTGGCTGGATTGGTGGGTAAGGAGAGGTATGGCAGTTTGCTGGATAAGTGGTTTAATGCCAGCAAGGTCTCACGTCGTGTTCAAGGAGAGGTTTTTGGCTCCATGCCAGCCCCGACGGCCCCCTCATTGAAGGAGCCAATTGCCAAGATAGTCACCCCGAAAAAAACCCGAAAGATGGTTGTACGGCGTATCCCCAGACTTATTCCAGGAAAGAAAATGCCCCACCCCTATTGGGGGCCATGCACCAAGTGCCACCTGATCAAAGGAGGTGCGCCGGCCGGTAGCCAGCCTATTACTCCGGTGGGTAAAGCGTGGGAAAAGGCCTCTTCTGCCATAATGAAAGTTGGGCCTCCCATCCGTCCTGATACCACAATGAACCATCCTCCTGCTGGTCGTTGCATTAAATGCCACGATATTGTCATAGAGATCCCTCTCTAGCCTGCTGTTATAGACAGTCATAAACCAAATTTGGACAATATAGAGATTTCAAACCAAATTGGTACAAAACGATTGTGGATGGGGCTGGGAAGGTATGAATGCCTGCTTATAAATTGGAATACCACTAAAAAAACCTCCCCATTTGGGGAGGTTTTTTT
>PEAM01000048.1 GCA_002753565.1 Magnetococcales bacterium
GCCTGCTCTTTTTTTTCTCTTTCTATGGAGTGGCAGTAGAGTTCGACCTCACCGCTCTCTGGATTGACTAACCGTTGCACCTTGACCTGCTGGTCCGCGCTCTCTTTGACGATGACCGCTTCGCTCGCGTCGAATTGACGCTGGCGTTTTCGGCTGACAACCAGGTAATGGTAGCCATTGGTTTTAAGCCATTCGATATTCTCTTCACTGGCAAGACCGGCATCAACGATGACGATAGCTCCGGGTTGGCTCTGCAGTTCGTTGAGCATTAAGGAGAGTGTCTCCGGCTCGGAGGTGTTTCCGGGGAAGATACGGCTGGTACGCGAAAAACCACTACCATTGAGCACCAGACCGAGGGTCACCAAGGGGGCATCGCTGCGCTTCTCTTTGGAGCGACCCAGTTCGGTCACGCGGTTCCCTTTGGATTCCCCTTCAAAGAAGGTGTTGGTCAAGTCATAGAGCATGACGGTCTCATCGAAGGCAAACAGCCCCTGTTCGGTACTGTAGAGCTGCGCTTCCAGCGCCTCGTGATGCTTCCACAATAAATCAGAGGCCTGATAGAGGCGCCTCGCCTCCATCCCTTCATAGTCATAGTGGATCAACTCCCCCAGTGCACTGGTCTGTTGTAGCCAACGGTGGGTGGCGCTTTCACTTGCAGGAAAGGTCATGCGACCGATGATATTGCCAAGGGCTGCTGCCCGCTGGTGACGGTTAAATCCTAGCGCTCGAAGCGCTTCGGTTAAGCCAAGTTGCTCTGCGGCATGTAAAGCAAGGTGCTCGACCCCTGCGCTTCTCGGGCGAATCAGGTCCAGGCTATCGATATCCACCTCTTCATACAGAACCGAACCCTCCACCGGGGTTTCACTTCTATCGGCCCTTATCTGCGCGGCGTAGCGTTGGGCCACCTGCTCCAGTGACTCCGGAAGTTCAATTTCAAACAAGGAGTGTTGTTTGTCGAGGAGTTGTTCAATTCTTGCGCAGAGCCGTTTCCAATCACTTTTTGGTACCGCAAAGTGACGACCGAGGTTGATCAGAATTCGCTGTTTGATCCGTTCACCAACCCGCTCCGACTCCACGATGCGGTAGGTAAAGTAAGGCTCGCCAGCGGCGCGGGTTTTGATGGTAGTGCGGCGAATAAACATTCAGCAACTGTGCGCTCTGCTGCGCTGGAAGTCAACCGCCTCCCGCTATATTATGGCACTACGACAAAGAATTCAAAACCCCACTCTTTGTTTTTATTGAATTATTTTTTTGAAAAACACGCTTTTTCGCGATTTTTGGGCGTAATTTGGGGTGTAACGCGCAAAGTTGGGTTAAGCTTGCTGCTGGCGTAATCGCACCACTGCCGCGCCTGCTGATTTAAATCACTCCAACTGTCAAAGCTACGCCCTGGGATAAAATTACCCTCGACATAATGGAAGAGACGCTCGACATGGGCCTTGCGGTCGGGATGATTGACTGCGTGGGGAATGAATGTCATCCCAAAGTGGTGGCCAAAGGCCTCGATCCCAGGTGAGATAATCGCCTCCTTTCCACTACCGAAGGCCAACGCCACGCTGGTGTTATCGATGGTACAGCGCGCGGTGGCCCCTTCGAAGAAACAGATCGTCTCGGTGAGAAAAACCTGAAACTCGAAGCGGGTGAAGCAGGGGTAGTACTGGATGAAACCGTAGCGACTGACCGGGAGGACTGCCCCCGCACACTGTGCAAGCACCTTCTTTCCACCAATCACCACGACATGGGGCGAGGTGTCGTGATGCATCTCGGCGCCAGGCTCAAAGTGATAGGTACCACTGCGCTTGGACGCAGGCTTACGCAGATCACTGTTACGGAGCATACGGGTCAAGGTGCTGTAGGTGATCTCGATTCCATGAAGTTCCGAGGCCATCTCCTGGATCCGTACCCCGTTGCCCCTCGCCTGATGATAGAGTGCCGGGAGGTGCTCGACAATTGGATGTGGAGAGGCATCATCCGCAATACTTTCCTCTTCGCCACGCAGCGCCTTACGTACCGTGTTACGGGAGAGCTGGAGGGTTCGTGCGATCTCCCGAATCGATACCCCCTGTTGGTTAAGATTCAAAATGGTCTCATGGCGCTGTGAAGGGTTGAGCCTGGGCGAATCGTTGCTCTTTTTCATGGACAATACTCCCCTGTTGGCGCTGCTCAAAAGATGGTGTTAATTTTATGGGTGATCTGCTCGATATGACGTTTTGCCAAGACCACTTGTGATTCAGCCTGGCTCAGTATCGGGAGATCGAAACCAGACTTCAAAAGAGCAGGAAGATCTCTTTCCAGGTCATCAAGATGACGGACTGTCTTCTCCAGTTTATTGAGCCATTGGGATACCGGCTCCGGGGTAAGAAGGGAGCTTCCTTGAGCACTGGGTTTACACTGAAGCGCATCCAGAAAAAGCCGTGGGTGCTCCGTCATGCGACGACGCTGATCAGGCAAGGCCGTTGGGTAGTGCCGGTACCACAGCGAGAGCTCACGGGTCGACAGGGGAGAAGTGTAGAGCGACTGGAGGAGTTGTTGCGAATCCTCCTGGTTGGCGCGCGCCAACGGCACAAAGATACGGGTGGCCGCCCATGAGCTGAGGATACCTTCACGTAACGCCTTTTGATATGGCGCAGTCAACCCCTCAAGGAGTGCCATACGGCGACTGATCCAACTGCTCCCCCTGCCTATCCACTGGGCGATTGAACGCCGACTATGCCCCTCTTCCTGGAGTTGCTGGATAAGCCAGGCCTCCTCAATCGGATCGAGTGTGTGGCCACGTTGGTCGGCGAACCACTCGCGCAGCGCCTCCACCAACGGCTGGCGATGACAGTGTGCAGGGATTCGATCTCTATCTAACCGCTCAAAGGCGTGCAGGCGTCGATAACCGTCAATCACCACCAGAGAATCCGAGGTATCCGCTACCCGGATAGGTAGATGCAGCCCATCGGCTGCAATCGACTGCACCAGTTGCGCCAGTGATTTGGGGCAACAGAGACGGGTCTCCTCGAAACGACGATCCAGGCGGTGAATATCGAGTTCAACCACCGCAAGGTCGCTCTGTACCGAGCCGGACAACGAGGGGGCAGGGGATGATGCAATGGCAGGGTTGGGTCTGTTCATGGAGGCAACGATAGTCGCCATTGCAGGTGCTGGCTATAGAGTAATCTGTTTGCAATCACTACTTAGATCTACTAAATAACTGATTTGGCATAGAAATCCGGAATTGACGCGTCCATCTTTGCAATCCACGGGGACTACCCTGTAAGTCCCTGATAGTATGGGGCTCCTCTCAGTTGACGCGTCCATCTTTGCAAACAGAGACGCGTCAACCGGCTCCGCCATCCCCTCTCGGCGCAACTTCGCGTTTCGTTCAGCTTGGCGCTTCCGGTTATCCTCGACATATTCTGGATGCCTCGCTCGCCACTGCTTCCAGTAATCCCGATGACTATCCCTCCACCGCTTTTGGGATTGTCGCTGATTTTCTCGATAATCCGGATCGGACTGGAGCTTCGCCATCTGCCAAAGCCGCTTTCGCTCTCTTTGGCACTCGGGTTTTGAGCAGAAGAGCTGGTTGGGGTTTTGTGGGCGAGGATGGAACTCTTTGCCACAACTTTTACAGGAACGAGTCGTCATTCGGGGCTCCGGATAATAAGAATTATGGAGTGGTGTACCCGAAGGTGCTGGAAAGAGGAAGCTAGAGGTGATCTCCTCCACTCGTCATGCCCATTGTCATTTTGAGATGGTCTCGCAATGTCATGAGAAGTGCTCAATCATCGTCACCACCAACCGTCCGTTTACCGAGTGGAACACCCTTTTTCCCAACGTCAGCTATGTCGTATCGATGGTAGACCGCCTGATTCATCAGGCAGTCCCTCATTCACTACAGAAAAATCGGGATAAAAGCGCGACCCAAAAGATGTGAGAAGAATTGGGTGAAACCGAGAGCGGCTCTGCTAAGGAGTAACCGCTAAGGGATAGTCTGATAAGGACCCATCAAGACGGTTAGTTAGGGGATTGTAGGAAAACCGCTACCCCTTTTTTCATCGGATGATAGACCCTCTGATGCCTTAAAAAAACCTATCCGCCATGTCAGAACACACAGCGCTGTCAGGGTGGATCGGAATAGAGGTTTCGACTAATAGTCGCGTTTTTACTCCATCGGTGTTAGATGTGGGTCAGATTAATTGAGCACCCCAACAGCATGGGTCAATTTTTTGAGCAATGAGTGGGTCAATCAGAGTGAGCGTTAAAGAGTATCTTGGGTATATCCCCTCCTCACTGCGGCAAAAAAGACCATCTCATCACCGCCGTTCCCATTCTGGATCTCGTTCATCGAACTATCCTCGTCAGTCTCAAATGGTATTTCGCAACAGTAACTCATCGGGATAGGGCGAGAGATAGATCTGCCGCGCAATATAGGGGTGGGGGTGGTGACGGAAATGGTGCTTTAGCAAGGTGATAGGGACAATAAGAGGTAGCCCCTTCTGACGATAGCGTTCGATACTCTCCAGCAGCTCCTCTTTATCCCCCTCATCAAGCTGCTGTTTCAGATATCCAAACAGATGGAGCAGGACATTGCTGTGCTGACCGGGATCGGCGTGATGGCTCAGAGTCTCCATAAACAGCTGGTGATACTCTTTTATCACTGCCCCTAGCTCCCGCTTTCCCACCGTCGCCACCACCCGCCCCAGATCCCGATACCCACGCTGATGATGCGCCAGAAGAAGATATTTGTGGTCACTATGAAAGTCTATCAGCTGTTTCGGGGTCACATCTGCGGTCAAGAGCGCGCGCAGCCGGTGGTGAGCGAAGACGCGGGTAATAAAGTTTTCTCGCAGTCCAGGATCGCCAAGCCGCCCCTCCTCCTCTACCGGCAGCAAGGGGTGGGCAGCCATCACTTCAGCAGCAAACACCCCCACCCCCTTGGCGTGTAGCAACCCTTTATCATGATAGACCTTCACCCGCTCCATTCCACAGGAGGGAGAGCCTCTCTTCAGGATAAAGCCATCGACATCCTCCAGTGAAGAGGCGACCTTACGCCCATACGCCTGCAGCTCTCCCTTCACTTCCAATCCTGGCTGTTTCGGGGAGACCACTTCAAGCCCGCCATCGGCCCGCTGCTGCTGACGAATGGTCACCCGAGGGATGCCGAGACCGATCGCCACCTCGGGACAGAACGATCGAAACTCAAACCACTCCCCTAAAGTGCCGGTGATGTAGCTGTGGTGTCTGTGACCGCCATCGTAACGCACCTCCTCTCCCAAAAGGCAGCCGCTAATCCCGATCTTAATTTTGTTACGACACTCCATAAACCTAAAATCCGCAGTTGG
>PEAM01000049.1 GCA_002753565.1 Magnetococcales bacterium
GCGCATCAGCTGGGAGGGCTCAGGGCGAGTGAGCTGCGGGCAGTGGGGGTCGATTTCAGTTTTGCTCCGGTACTGGATCTCGACTATGGCGTCAGCGAAGTGATCGGCGACCGTGCCTACCACGCGAAACCGGGAGCAGTGAGTGATCTTGCCCTGCAGCAGATCGCCGGGATGAAGAGTGCCGGGATGGCGGCAATCGGCAAACACTTTCCCGGACACGGTGCGGTCGCGGCCGATTCACACAGTGCCGTGGCGCTGGATCAGCGGTCGCTGGAAGATATTCGCCAAGCCGATCTCATCCCGTTTCGCCGAACTATCGATAACGGTCTCGATGGGGTGATGCCGGCACATGTGATCTACCCCAAGGTTGACCCGCACCCCGCCGGTTTCTCCCCCTTTTGGCTACAGCAGATCCTGCGTAATGAACTCCGTTTTCAGGGGGTGATCTTTAGTGATGATCTGACGATGGAGGGGGCGAGTGGCGCCGGTGATCTCGTCGCCCGGGCAGAGGCGGCACTGGGCGCCGGTTGTGATGTCGCGCTGCTCTGCAACCAACCCGCCGCAGTGGCAGAGTTACTACAGCGAATGGAGGTGAATCGGGATCCGGTGCTCCTCTCTCGTCTCGCCCGTCTCCATGGGCGCCATCCGGTGACTCGGGATGAACTCCACAACAGCCCGGTCTGGCGTCAGGCGGTTCATGCCCTGGAACGGATTAACGAAGCGCAGAGCGGGTCGATCTCTTTTAGCTGAAACGGTTGGGAGAGTTTGGTTATTCTTGAACAAATCCCCCTCAATCCCCCTTTTCCCAAGGGGGAAGCGCTGGAGGTTGAGTTTGCCTCTTGGCAGGTTCCATGGTCTGTAGAAGTAACATCTATCCCCAAACCAACCACTCCCTGTGTTCCCCCCTTGAAAAAGGGGGGTTGGACGAAGCCGCTATCGCGGCAGATGCCCTTCCCCTCATAATCTCTCAATCACCTGATATTCAGGTGTTCCGTGACAATACTCACGGTAATCAAAAGAGAGGTTACAACTATGAAATCAATAGAGCAAGAACGTTTCACGACCCTTTACAGTCAGATGCAACAGGCACTTATACTGCAAGGAATGCAGCCCAAGACTATTGATGCCTACTCCCGAGCAATTCGCCGTGTGGCAAAGTCTGTTGACCGCTGCCCGGACAATCTAACTGCAGATGAGCTAAAGCATTACTTTGCCTCTCTGGTGGAGTCACATTCATGGAGCACGGTCAAACTCGATCGCTGCGGCATTCAGTTTTTCTACCGCCACGTGCTGAATCGTCCATGGGAGTGGGTGAAAATCGTCAAGCCGCCCACGGTTAAAAGCTTGCCTGATATTTTGACACGAAATGAGACATTAAAAGTTATCAATATGACTCATAAGCTGCGCTACCGAGTCTTCTTTCTAACGGTTTACAGCATGGGACTGCGTCTGGGTGAGGGATTACAGTTAAAGGTGAGCGATATTGATGGACAGCGAAAACGCGTCCATATCCGTGAAGCGAAAGGTGGAAAGGATCGCTATGTCCCCTTACCTGTAGTGACATTGAGTGCATTGCGTCAGTTCTGGAAAACCCATCGTCATCCACAACTATTGTTCCCAAACCCCACAGGTGGTGCACAACGGATCCAATGTGCCACCCGTTCAATGGATCGGGGTGGCGTACAGGCTGCTATGAAGGCAGCTGTAGCGGATTGCAACATTTCGCGTAAGATCACGCTCCATTCTTTACGTCATGGTTTTGCAACGCATATGTTGGAACTTGGGGTTGATCTACGGGAGATTCAGATGATCCTGGGGCATGATCGCCCAGAAACAACGGCCCGTTATACCCACCTGACTGAGGTCACCAGTGCCAATACGACTCAGCAGTTGCAGCAGATGTTCCAATCGTTCTCACTTCGCTGGGAGGAGTCATAATGATACTGCTCTCTACCCTGATCGACATTTTTGGAGCAGCCTTACGTCAGCAGTATGAACGGCAGTTGCTGCCTGGCCATCTTCATGCACTTTCCGCCATGGCGATGTGTCGCACTGATGAGAGTCTGGTGATGAAGGTGCAATGCAGTGATTGTGGCAAAGTGGAAACCATTCCCCACTCTTGTGGCCATCGCAACTGTCCTCATTGTCAACACCATGAGGGTCAACAGTGGCTGGAGCGCCAAAGAGCAAAGTTGTTGCCAGTAGACTACTATATGATCACCTTCACCCTGCCTCGACAATTTCGTAAAGTGGTATGGCAAAACCAGCGGATTGGCTACGATCTGTTGCTGAAACTCACTTGGCAAACGCTGAAGCAGTTTGGGCTGAATGACCCACAGTTAAAGGGGTGTATTGGTGCACATGCGGTGCTCCATACTCATTCGAGGCGACTGGAGCATCACCCCCATGTCCATTTCATCATTCCGGCGGGGGCGATTAATCCAAAACAACGTTTGTGGCGGGAGAAGAAAGGGAAATATCTCTTTCATCACAAAAACTTGGCCAAGGTGTTTCGCGGCAAATGGTATCAGGCGATGAAACAGGAGGGGTTTTTAGTGGGTGCCACTGTACCCAAAAATTGGGTGGTCGACTGTAAGCATGTGGGTAGTGGCGACAAGGCACTGACCTATCTGGGTAAGTACCTCTATCGTGGTGTACTACAAGAGAACGATATCCTCTGTTGTGCAGAGGGCCAGGTGACCTTCCGTTACACCGAAAACAGTGGCAAGGTTAAAACCCGCACTCTACCGGGTGCGGACTTTCTCTGGTTACTACTTCAGCATGTTCTCCCCAAGGGATTTCGTCGTACTCGAGACTTTGGTTTTCTCCACAGCAACTGCAAAGCGATGATTCAATTATTGCAGTATCTGTTCCGTATGGTAATCCCTCCATTTGAAAATAAGCGTAATAAATCTGCAATTCTGTGTAAGATCTGCGGTGGGATCATGAACATCATAGATACTCGGTTGCAGCCAAAAACAAAGGCGCTACTGCCTACATGAAACATGGGTTACCAGGATTCTGGAGGTGAACCCCTGATTTAATATTCTTTCCCGCCAAGGTAAGCTGACAGGATGATCCCGGAATTTTTGGCCGAGGGTATTACTTGGTCAAAAAACGGGCGATTGCCTGAAAATTGCTATCATGGGATACTAATTGTGGGGCAGGCTTAGGACAAATTGTAAAGCCAGTGGAGGTTCCTGTTCAGAATAGCCGATTGCGCCTTAAGCGGGGTGGGTGAGTGAAAAGATATTTTCTATAACGGAAGCTGATCATGTGTTGCCCGGGCTCGTCCAACAACAGGATAAGGTCGTGGTTCGCTTTGCTCTCACAACCTATCCTTATTCGTTAGGTTTTCTTTTTACACCTATGCAGGTATATTCGTCAACCTAACCTCATCAGATAGCAGGAGGTAACATCATGGGGTATTCGGTTTGGATAGTAAGTCCCATGAGCATTGCTGCCCGTTTGATCACATTACGCAAAGAGAATGGCCTAACTCAGCAGGAGATGTCCGACAAGATCGGCCTGCATGTCAACCAGGTGCGTCGATACGAGTCAGGTAGTGCTCAACCATCTCTTGAGGCATTGAAGAAGATTGCCATTGCCATGAGCATCACGATTGATTCGCTGGTCTTCGGCCCGGAAGAACGCGGGCCGGATGAGGAACTGCGGCTTCAGTTCGAGGCGGTCTCTCATATGCCGCCGGAGGAAAAGAAGATTACTCAGGCGCTGCTTGAAGGCATGATCGTCAAACACCAAGCCAAGCAGATGGTGGGCGGCCTGAGAAGTTGAACCGCATGCAGCTAAAGAGGAAAAGGCAATGACCCAAGTAAGCGTTGAACTGCCGGAAACGGTTTATTCCGTGTTGCATTGCAGCCCCGGCGAACTGGATAAAGAACTGCGTCTGGCGGCTTCCGCCCATTGGTATCAGCAAGGGCGTATTTCTCAGGAGTGGGCAGCCAAAATCGCCGGTATGGATCGCACCGATTTTCTGCTGGCGCTGGCCCGCATGGGTAAGGACTCGTTTGTGGTGGATTTCGACGATCTGGACGAAGAACTGGCCCGTGGCTGACAAGGCAATCATTAATGCCTCGCCGCTGATATTTCTATCACGCAGCCGGCATCTGGATTTGTTGCAAGCCTTCGCCAATGAAGTCTGGGTGCCGGAGCCGGTGGCTACGGAGATTTTGCACCGGGGTCGGCATGACGCCACCGCCCAAGCCATTGAGCAAACTGAATGGCTGATCACCAGACCTGTTGCCCATATTCCGACTGCCGTTACTGAATGGCGCTTGGGTGCCGGGGAGTCAAGTGTATTGGCGCTGGCTTCCGAACATCCTGGCACCGAAGTCATCATCGACGATCTGGCCGGTAGAAAGTGCGCTGCCAGCCTGAACATCCCCGTCCGGGGAACCCTGGGCATCGTGCTGGTTGCCAAGAAGCGCGGACTGATACCGAAAGCCCGGCCTGTCATCGAAGACATGATGGCCGCCGGGCTTTATCTTTCAAGGAAGGTCGTGGATGAGGCGTCGCGCAGGGTTGGAGAATGATCAAAAATAAGCACATCATCGAGCTTCATTCGATCACATCAACCCTCTGACAAGTGAAAGAAATTAAACCTCCTTCTTCAACATCGCCTGGGATTTCATCTTCCAACTCAAAAGCTAAACCGTTCACCTCAACTATCACTGGAACTCTTGACTTCAGCACAGTGATGAGTTCATTTATGAACGAGATCATGCGAAGACGCTGCGTAGAGAGGACGGCTGGGGCTTATTGACGGTCGCGTTTGCGAGTCGATTTTGGACAGGGAAGTTCAAAATCTATCACGAGGTAGCGACTCCCCGAGTGCGTCATTTCCCCGAATCCGCCTAATACACTTACAGCTACCCCCCCAGCTCTATGACTTCCGGCCACTTCACCTTCTTGGCTTCGTTTACGAGTCCAGGTTCACCATGCACATAGGGA
>PEAM01000034.1 GCA_002753565.1 Magnetococcales bacterium
GTGGCGCTGGAGCTTTCGACCATTATGGCCTCCATGGGCTACACAAAGAGTATTGCCGAACCTCCCTTGCAGAGCGGGTATCTCCCTTCGGATCTGGTTCTTAAGGGGCACAATATCTTGAGACTGCTAAATAAACTGCAGACTCGTGCAGGCCTGTTCTCCTCCCGACTGCCCATCCCCCCCCTCCCTGCATCGGTAGAGTCTAACGATATCATGAATGTGATCAATCTTATTCATGCCGAGGTGGTTGCGGTAAAAATCCATTTAGGTATCACCAAACAGTTGGGTGCCTTACCGGTGACAGATGCCGACCATTACGATGAGACCTATCGACAGCTAAGCTGGATGGAGATGATTATTACCGATTTATTGGAAAATGAGCCCCCCTATGAGGGAGGGGAGAAATGAAACTTTCCCTACCGATCAAATTTGCCATTCTCTCTCTGTTCATCAGCCTGATCGGCATGATTGGTATTAGCTTGTTTGTTTTCCACAGCTCTGATGTACTGCTGCAAAAGCAGGCATTGGCCCGTTTGGGGGACGACCTGGAGCGTGAAAAAGCGGTCTTTTCCAGCAAGCTGAATGCTGTCGTTCGAGATTTGCAAAACCTGGCTAAGAGTGATGCGATTGAGGGCATTATTCGAGCGACCCGGAATGAGGGGTATGATGAACGAGAAAACATGACCTTGGAACTCTGGAAGGAGCGCCTGGCAAGACGTTTTTCTACCATTATGGAGCAGCGTCTGGAGTATGCCAAAATTCGACTGATCGGCAACCAACCCAGAGGGTTGGAGATGGTTCGGGTGGAGCGATTTGACGACCACATCCGTACCAGCTCTCCCAAAGAGTTGCAGTTCAAGGAAAAACGCCCCTATTTCAGGGAGGCCATCCTGCTGGAACCCGGAGAGATCTATTTTTCCGATATCACCCTTAACCGGGAGCGCGGCAATGTCACCTTTCCCCCCCAGCCCATGTTACGCCTTGCCATCCCCTTGGAGCACTACGCTGGTGAGTCTTTTGGTGTGGTCATCATCAATGTGGATTTTGAGATTTTTTCCGATACCCTGCTGACCCCACCAGAGGGAATTTACTATTTTCTGGCCAACCGCAACGGTGACTACCTTCTGCACCCTGATAAGGACAAGAGGCTGGCTTTTGAGTTTCGTCGCCAAGCACGTATTGAAGACGATTTTCCTGAGTATAGCCAATGGTTGTTGGGTGGTGAGAGCCAGAGGGAAGTTTTTCATGAAATTCTCTCTGAAAAGAAATTGGGGGTTGCCATTACCCATTTTCAATTTGACCCCTGGCGACAGAAAAAGGATTTTCTGGCCATGGGAGCCGTCGCCGAACTCTCCCTTATCGAAGAGGGGTCAAATATTCTGCAAACCCGTCTGTTCATCGTCATTCTCTTCGGGGTCTTACTGGTTCTGTTCATCACCCTAATTATTGCCAAACAGTTAACCCAGCCCATTCGGGCTTTAACCAAGGTGGCGGATCAGGTAACAGCGGGTAATGAGAGTATCGAAATACCTCTCATCGGCAATGATGAGATTACCGCATTGGGCTACTCATTAAAGACCATGTTGGAACGGTTGTCGGCCTCACGTCAGGAGTTGGCCCTGCTTAACCGTTCGTTAGAGGATCAGGTTCAGCTTAGAACCCGAGAGCTGAAGGCTGCCAAGGATGACCTGGAATATAAAAACAGCGCCTTGATAGGGGCCTTGCAGCAGGCGGAAGAGAGTGCTCGATCCAAGAGTGAATTTTTAGCCACCATGAGTCATGAGATCCGTACCCCGATGAACGGGGTGTTGGGTATGACCGAAATGTTGATGACCACCCCGCTCAGCTCTCGACAACAGCGCTATGCGGATGTCATCTATCGTTCTGGAGAGTCTTTACTTACCATCATCAACGATATTCTCGATCTCTCCAAGATCGAAGCCGGAAAGATGGAGCTGATTGAAAAACCTTTCGATCTTCGGGAGATGATTGAGGGGGTTCTGGACGCCTTTTTTATCGAGTCGGGAAAAAAACAGTTGGATCTGGCTCTGCGTTTCAAGCCGGTGGATGCCCTCTCTGGGGTGGTGGGAGATATCAGCCGGCTGCGACAGGTTTTAGTCAATTTGGTGGGGAATGCCGTCAAGTTTACCGACAGAGGCAGTATTACCGTCCATGTCATTGAGCAGGAGCGTACGGAGAGCAATCTGGGGATACGCATTGAAGTGGTGGATACCGGAATCGGTATTCCTGCAGAGATCCAACAGGGTCTGTTTGAACCCTTTGTACAGGGGGATGGCTCCTCCAGTCGGAGCTTTGGTGGAACCGGATTGGGGCTGGCTATTGTCAAACGGCTGGTCTCTCTTTTGGGGGGGCGTCTGGGTGTGGAGAGTTCGGTGGGTCAGGGGGCCACATTCTGGTTTGAGATCACGTTTAAACGAGACGATTCGGCTATCTCTGGAAACAATTTTGCCAATCTGGAGGTGATGAGCCGAGGGGCGATGCATAACGCACGGGTTCTTGTTGTGGATGATAATCAGATCAACCGGGAGATTGCTCGGGAGTATCTCAACCTATGGGGGTTGGCGTGTGAGGAGGCTGAGGAGGCTGAGGAGGCCTTGAAAAAACTGACCAAGGCCAACAATGAGCAGAATCGGTTTGGTCTGGTGTTGATGGATCATATGATGCCGGGTATGACCGGGGTTGAGCTATCGGAAAAGCTCAGTCAAGACCCCCGTTTTTCAGATATTCCCATTATTCTGCTCTCATCGGTGGCTGATCATGAGGAGAGTTTGAGCAACTATTCAACGAATCTTCGAGAACTCCTCCGAAAGCCGGTGCGAAAATCGGTATTGTACAACTCTATTTTGACGGTTCTTCAGGGAAAGAAGGGGACGACCAAGGGTGATCAGGCGGGTGTGTCCATTCCTGACCTGGTACCAGAGGGGGGGGCAGGCTCTTTCTGCAACCTGCTTTTGGTGGAAGATAGCGATATCAACGCCGAGGTAGCCATCGAAATGCTGCAAAAATTGGGTTACAGCGCCGATTGGGTTGATAATGGAGAGGCGGCTCTTAAACGGTTGGCGGTGCAATCGTACCATCTGGTGTTGATGGATTGCCATATGCCGGGACTTGACGGTTTTGAGACGACTCAGAAAATCAGAGAGCAGGAGCAGTTGGAAGGAGAAGGGAGACATATCCCCATTGTTGCTTTAACCGCCAAAGCCATGGAGGAGGACAGACTGCAGTGTCTGGCGGTTGGCATGGATGACTATCTGGCTAAACCCATTCGAGCCAGACGCCTGCAGGATATGATCGATAAGTGGTGCAGGCCCGAGAACGAAAGTGAGGCTACGACACCCTCTGTGGACTGGGGGGCGTTGAAGCGTTATCGTCGGGAGGTGGGGGCCAGGAGTGATCAAATCATCTCTCGTTTCTTAAAACGTCTGCCCAAGCAGTGTCAGATCATTGAAGATGCTCTGCTGGCCAGGGAGTATCAAGAGGTTCAACGGGCGGCCCATAAATTGAAAGGGATGGCCAGACAGTTTGGTGGGGTACTTTTGGGCGATCTTTGTCAGCAGATGGAGAACCAGAGCCGGGATGGATCTTCGGAAGGGTTGGATGGGATACTGCAGAGGCTCAAGAGAGAGGGAGAGTCTTTTTCAAAGGCTCTTAAGTCGGTAATGGGAAGCAAGCGTGATGATGGATAGTTCGGTCAAAAATGCCGAGATGATTCTGGTGGTGGATGATGATGAGGATTTCCGAGACTCTCTTGCTGGCTTTCTTGAGACACAGGGCTATGTAACCCAGGAGGCCGAGGGGGGGGCTCAGGCGTTACTGTTGTGCCAAGAGCGGTTGCCGGATCTGATTCTTCTCGATGCAGAGATGCCGGGTCTGGATGGATTCAGCCTCTGTTCCCAGCTCTCCAAGGCGGCCAAAACCGCTACCATTCCCATCATCATGATTACCGGTCTGGACGATGCGGAATCTGTGGATAAAGCCTTTGATGCAGGGGCCGAAGAGTATATCACCAAGCCGGTAAACTGGTCGGTATTGCGGCTGCGCATTCATCGCATTATCGAGCGAAAAAAGTTGCAGGCACAGCAGTTGATCTATGCCAGTGCGTTTGAGCAGAGTCCTGCCAGCATCATGATTACCGACCTGAACGGGATCATCCAACATGTCAACCCCTCCTTTCTGAGAATATCCGGCTATAGTAAAGCGGAGGTGGTGGGGAGAAAACCCAGTTTTTTACGCTCTGGCAAGACCCCTCTCTCTGTTTATCAACAGTTATGGGAGACTATTACCCATGGCAAGCTCTGGCATGGAGAGTTTGTTAATCGAAAGAAAAATAAAGAAATATTTATTGAGTCGGCATTAATTGTTCCCATACGGGATCAGTTTGGTGTCATGACCCATTATCTGGCCTCCAAATCGGATATCACCTCACAACGGCGTGCAGAGATGTTGCTGGAACAGAGCCGCAGGGATCTGGCTAAAGCTCAGGAGGTCTCTCATACGGGGAGTTGGGCGTGGAACCTGGAAGACGATCGGCTCTCCTGGTCCGATGAGATGTTCAATATCTGTCGTCTCAATCCTCAAAGCTATCAACCCACCTACAGCGGTTATCTGCAACGGGTCCATGATGAGGACAGAGGCTCACTCAAAGAGGCCGTCAACCGGACCATGGTCTCCCCTTTTCCGCCCTTCAGAAACGAACACCGGATCAACTGCGACGACGGGGAGGTGTTGTGGGTTGAGACACGGGGAGAGATGGAAAATCAAGCGCAGGGGGAGGGGATGCAGTTAGTTGGGACCCTGGCTGATATTACCGAACGCAAACAGCGAGAGAAGGCGCTTCAAGAGAGTCAAGAGCAGTATAGAAAACTGTTGGAGACCTCGCAATTTGTCCCGTGGGAGTTGGATCTGACTACCAACTGTTTCACCTATATGGGGCCACAGATTTTTGACCTGCTGGGGAATCAACCAGAAGAGTGGCTGGATATCGACTATTGGCTCAGTCGGGTTCATCCGGACGATCGGGAACGGGCCAATCAGATATGTTCGGTAGCAACCGCCCAGGGGGAGGACCACGATTTTGAATACCGTATGATCGCCAAGGATGGTCGTACCATCTGGATTCGGGATGTGGTGACGGTGGTTCATCAGAGGGATCGGGTGGTTGGTCTGCGCGGTTTTTTTATTGATATTACCGTCCAGAAAACTGGAGAAATAGAGCTTCGGCAGACCATGGAGCTGTTAAAGAAAAATGAACATCAACTCCAGGCCATTTTGTCCAACACTTCTGCGCTTGTGTTTCTTAAAGATCTCCAAGGCCGATATCTTCTGATCAATCGACGTTTTGAGTCGCTGTTTCACGTGAGCAATGAGGAGATCCAGGGAAAAACGGTCTTTGATCTCTACCCCCCTCAAGCGGCGAAGGCTCTCCACGAAAATGATCAGAAAATCATTCGAAACGGTCACTCCATGGAGATGGAGGAGATCATTCCCCAGGATGATGGTATCCATACCTATCTATCGGTTAAATTTCCACTCTATGACGAGCATAAGACCATTTTTGCCTTGGGTGGCATCGCTACCGATATCACCGATCGAAAAGTAGCTGAGTTAAAACTCAAAAAAGCCAAACAGAATGCCGAACTGGCTAATCAGGCCAAGAGTCAGTTTCTGGCGGCCATGAGTCACGATATTCGAACCCCCATGAATGCCATTTTGGGTATGGGAGAGATTCTGGCTGAAAGCGGGCTTACCGCTAAACAGCGGCAGTATTTAAATGTGTTGACCCATGCGGGGGAGGGGTTGCTTGCTCTGATCAACGATATTCTCGATCTCTCCAAGATTGAGGCCGGCCAACTGCAGATGGAGACCGTCTCTTTCGACCTCTATGATCTGGTAGAGGGCGCCGGACAGATTCTTCAGCACAAGGCGGCACAAAAACAGATTGAACTGACACTGGCTATTCATCCAGACACCCCCCACGAGGTGATGGGTGATCCACAGCGACTCAGGCAGATCTTACTGAACTTATTGGGAAATGCCATCAAGTTTACCCCAGAGGGCAGCATTGATCTCAGTATGGCACCTCAACAGGGGGATCTGGTACGGTTTGTTGTTTCGGATACGGGTATCGGTATACCCAAAGAGAAATTTACCGATATTTTCCGCTCCTTCACCCAGGCCGAGACCTCAACGACCCGTCGCTTTGGTGGCTCGGGTTTGGGGTTGGCAATCTGCGCTCAACTGGTCGAAAAAATGGGCGGGGAAATCTGGGTTGAGAGCGAGCTGGGGGTGGGGAGCCGTTTTTTCTTTGAGGCCCGCCTGCCTCGGTCCGGTGACGCCCTGTCGGATGAGCATTTAACCCATGTTGTTCGGCAGTCGGAGCCACGTCTCGACTCCCTTGCGGAGTCGACCAAAAGAGGCGCCCTGAAAATTTTAATGGTGGATGATGCCGAGGATAATCTTTTTGTTTTGTCGGCATTTCTGGAGAATACGCCCCATGAAATCGAGATTGCCAAGAACGGTTTGTTAGCTTTGGAGGCCTTTAAAACCGGAGAGTTCGACCTGATATTGATGGATATGATGATGCCGGTCATGGATGGCTATGAGGCGACCAAACAGATTCGGGCGTGGGAACAGCGCCACGACTGGAACCGGACACCCGTTGTCGCTTTAACGGCTAACGTCATGCGGGAGAGTGTCAGCATGACCCTGGAGGCGGGTTGCGACCTCTATCTTTCCAAACCGATTCGCAAAGCCTATCTGTTGGAGGTAATCGGTCGTTTTACCGCTCTGGAGGGTTCAACCTAGAAATGGGTCAAAAGACAAGCAAGATATGCAAGTTATTATTGCTAGACTCCTTAAATGTTGGGACCCAGGGATGGCCCCCCCCTGGTCAACGTTTCTGGGTGGGGAGGCCCGAAAAATGGTGTATGGCCTGCTTGCCAGCCTCTGGGGCGTCGATTCCACCCAGTGGGATATCCCCTTGGAGTAGTTTTTGAAAGGCCTTCTGACCCAGTGGTGGGCTGAAGATGAACCCCTGCACCTCTTTACCCCCCAGTTTTCTCAAGGTTTGCAGCTGCTGCCTGTTTTCCACCCCCTCGGTGACAACATGAAGGCCCAGCTGCTTGGCCATGGAGATGATGGCTGAGATGAAAGCAGAGTTATTCGGGTGCTGTTCCAGGTTGTTGATAAAAGAACGGTCAATTTTAAGAGCCTGGATGGGCAGATGTTTCAGCATGGCCAACGAGGAGTAGCCGGTACCAAAATCGTCCATAAAAATGGTCACACCCAACGCTCTGAGCTGGGTGAGGATGGCGGAGGCCTGCTCCAGGTTGTCCATCATCATACTTTCGGTAATTTCCAACTCCAGACTGTGGGCCGGAAAGCCGGTCTCTGTCAGGGTGTCTTCCACCAGCACAACCAACTGCTCCTTATCCCGAAACTGGAGGGTAGAAAGGTTAACCGCCAGCTTAAGCTCCGTATACCCGGACGCTATCCAGTGGGCGGCATCCTGGCAGGCGGTACGAAGAACCCAAGCCCCAATTTGGATGATCAGGCCGGTCTCTTCGGCCAGGGGGATGAAATCTTTGGGGAATAGGATGCCCTCCTCAGGGTGGTCCCACCGAACCAGGGCCTCCATACCGATAATCTTGTTGGTGTTGAGGTCGATTTTGGGTTGATAGTCCAAGAAAAAGCGACTGTGATGGAGAGCGTGGCGCATCTCTCCTTCCATTTGCAGGCGACGCCGGACTTTTTGGTTGATGTCGGATGAAAAAAACTGAAACGCATTACGACCGGACTCTTTGGCCTGGTACATGGCACTATCGGCATTTTTGATCAGATCTTCTGCGGTTGTGCCGTCATTGGGATAGATGGCCACACCCACACTGCTGGAAATACCCACCTCCTGTTGTTTCAACTTGAAAGGGAGGCTCATCTGCTCAAGGATTTTGCGGGCAACCAGATCGGCCATGGAGAGGTGCATGATATTGGGCAGAATGACGGTAAACTCATCGCCACCCAACCGGGCGATGGTATCGGACTGCCGAACCACATGGCTCAGACGTTCTGCGGCCATGATCAGGAGCTCGTCCCCCGCATCATGGCCCAGGGTATCGTTGACCCATTTGAAGCGATCCAGGTCGATAAACATCAGGGCAAAGGTTTGGGCGGTGCGGTTGGATTGGAGGATTGCCTGCTGCAACCGGTCTTGGAACAGTTTGCGGTTGGGGAGTTTGGTCAGCTCATCAAATTCGGCCTGTTCTCGGAGTCGATGCTCCAACAGTTCCCGTTCCTGGATCTCCTGCAGCAGTCTGGCATTACTTTTTTCCAGCTCATCTCGCTGTTTTTTGATCTCCAGATGGGTCTTCACCCGTGCCCGAACCACCGATGGGTTGACCGGCTTGGTAATAAAATCGACTGCTCCAACGGCAAAGCCTTGGGTCTCTGCCTCCGGGTCCTCTTTTCCCGTGACAAAAATAATGGGGATATCACGGCATTTTCTATCGGCTTGCAATATGGTACAGACATCCAGCCCGTCCATCTCCGGCATGACGATATCCAATAGGATCAGGTCGGGTTGGTTGTTGGCGACACTCTCGAGCGCATCCTTGCCGTTGGTGGCAAAATAGACCTGATATTGATCTCGGAGGATTTTATTGAGAATTTGAATGTTTTCCGGTAAATCATCCACCACCAGAATGGTTCTGATGACTGGTGAATTGTTGTCGTTGCTCATTGTTTTTCCTCTAAAGCAGATACGATCGGAATCAGATCTTGTATCATGGTCAAGGCTTTGGGGTAATCCAGGTTTTCTATGCAGTTGCCCAGGGCAGTGGTCTGTTCTTCCAGTTCGGATAGTTTCGCTAATACCTTCAGGATCTCTTCCCACAGGCTGGCAGCCATCATATCTCTTTTTTTCAGTCTGTTTTCCAACTCCACCATTTGAGTTATCAGGGTTTCAAGTACTTTACCGGTCGGCCTGGTTGAGGCAGCCTGCTTTTGTGTGGCTGTGGGGGTGTGTTGTTGATCCTGAAGTATCTGCACCGACTGGAGAATGTCATCCATGGCAACTTCCAGGGTGGGAAGAAGGGCCTTACCGGTCTGGATATCCCCCTTTAAAAAAGCCTGCTCCATCTCTGCTGCTGTAGTGGAGAGTTCAACCGCGGCAATATTACCCGCAACCCCTTTGAGGCTGTGGGCCACTCTTTGAGCTGTGTCAACATCTCCCTGTTCCAGGGCAAGACGAATATCGGGTATGGCCTGGCTGTTGTTTAAAGGGAAACGTGAGACCATTCTAGCCAAAAGTGCTTTATCGTCATCCATGATTCGCAGCGCTTTGTCAATATGGATTCCGGGGAGGTGATCGGGGAGACCGGCCTCGCCATCAGGGTTGGTCGTGGCAGGGGGGGTAGATTGCGCCTGTTTGGGTTCAATCCATCGGGCCAGGGTGGCAAACAGCTCTTTGACATCAAAAGGTTTGGCAATATGGCTGTTCATTCCTGCAGCCAGACATTTTTCCACATCTTGAACCATGGCACTGGCTGTCATGGCGATAATGGGTAGAGAGTGTGTCTCTGGTCGGCTACGTATCTCTTGGGTGGCTTGGAATCCATCCATGACCGGCATTTGAATATCCATCAAGACCGCATGGAAAGGGGAGGTTGCCTGGGTAATGCGTTGGACCGCCTCCTGCCCGTTATTGGCAAGGGTCACTTGGATGCCGCGTCGTTCGAGAATCTCTTGAACAATGGTCCGATTATCTTCCAGATCATCCACAACCAAAACCCGGCTGCTTTGAAGCGTGTGATACGGCTTGGGCTCATGGGGTGGAATGGCATGGGGGCTTTCTGATGGTTTGTCGGCCTGTCCCATGATCCGTATCAGGGTATCAAAAAGGGTGGAGGCGTTGACCGGTTTGTGGATAAAACCGGCAAACAGCTCCTGCTTACCCTGTCCGATGATTTTGTCCTGATCGAAAGAGGAGACCATGATAACGGTGGGTGGGGTGGGGAAATCGGCATCTTGGTGAATCAAGGCTGCCGTCTCCAGTCCATCCAGGTCGGGCATGACCCAGTCCATCAGGATCAGATCGTAGGGCTGTTCTCCCTCGGATACCGCCCGTTTAAGCTCTGTAATGGCTTTTTTTCCAGAATCGACGATGGAGTTGTTAAAAGAGAGGGAGGATAAAATCGTTTGCAACACCTCCTGAGAGGCGCTGTTGTCATCCACGACCAAAATCCGCATGTTGCGTATCGACTCTGGAATCTCATCCGGGGTAGCCACAAGCCCTTTTTTATACTGGAATCGGGCGGTAAAAATCAGTTGAGTCCCTTTTCCCAAGATACTTTTAGCGTAGATATTCCCCCCCATCATCTTGACCAGGTTTTGACAGATGGAGAGTCCCAGTCCGGTCCCGCCATATTTTCGGGTGGTGGAGCTGTCGGCCTGGTGAAAAGGGTCAAAGAGTCTGTCGAGTTGGTCAGCTGTCATGCCAATGCCGCTATCACGCACCTCAAAACGCAAGGTGATTTGATCATCCCGCATTTCAACCGGTTCGGTGGAGATGACAATTTCCCCTTTTTCCGTAAACTTGACCGCATTACTACAGAGGTTGGTTAATACCTGCCCCAACCGACCGGGATCACCAACCAGTTGTTGAGGAAGATCCGGATGGCTGGAAAACAGCACCTCCACCCCTTTTTTCTCCGCCTGAAGCAGGGTGGCATCCATGAGCTGCCCAAACACCTCTTCCAAGGTGAAAGGGATGGACTCCAGGGTTAGCTTGCCGGCATCGATTTTGGAAAAATCCAGGATATCGTCGATAATGCGTAAAAGGGAGTTGGCTGCCGTGGTAATCTTGTTGATATACCCCTGTTGCTGCTTGGTCAGGTTGGTCTGCAGGGCCAGATAGCCCATGCCGGTAATGGTGTTCATGGGGGTTCGGATCTCATGGCTCATATTGGCCAGAAAATCACTTTTAGCCCGGTTGGCCGCCTCGGCCTGATCGCGGGCTGCATGCAAGAGTATTTCCCCTTGTTTTTGCTGAGTAATATCCACGGCAACCCCGGCAATTCGTTCAGTGTTGCCTTGGAGATCGCTGATGGGAAAGGCACTATGATGAATCCAACGGATTGCGCCGTCGGTGCGATTGATCCGGTAGACCTCATCCAGCTTTCCGCTCTTTTTCATCTCTTGGAAGGCGATGGCGATACGTTGTTTGTCGTCGATATGTATGGATTTTTTCCATAAGTGGGGGTCATCGTACAGCTGCTGACAGGAGTGCCCCCAGATTGTCTCGTAGGCGGGGCTGACATAGAGCATGGAGTCGGCATCGGGTGAGACCATCCATAAAACGGCATCAATATTTTCAGCAATCAGACTCAGCCGCTGCTCACTCTCCACCAGGGCCATTTTAAGCTGGTTTCGTTCGGTAATATCCCGAGCCGCCACCACAATTCCCTCTACCTCTCCTTGGGCATCATATTGGGGAAAGTAGGAGACATCCATATAGCGTTGACCAGTTGATGGAAACTGGAAGGTGGCGCGATAGTTGATGGATTCACCGGCCAGGCAGCGATCCAGGTTCTCTTTGATGGATTGAAAAACCGCCTCACCCAGTAGATCGGAGACCGAATAGCCAAGGATCTCCTCCTCTTTTTTGGCACAGTTGATCAAATAGGCATTATTCACCGCTCGGTAGATATAATTTCGGTCTAGAAATGACATGTGATCTTCAGACGCCGAGACCATATTGGCATATTGGCGCATGGCATTTTCCGCCTGCTTTTTGTCGGTCAAATCGTCATAGATAGCCACCAGTTCACCGGAATCGAGCTGATAGATATAATTTTCCAGCCAACCCTGGGTTCGATCGTCCAGGTAGAAGGTGATCGGATGGTGGGCCGGTTTTCCGGTTCTGTGGACTTGCTGGAACACCTCAAAAAGACCAAAATCCCGAATGCCGGGAAAGACCTCCGTGACCCGGCGACCCAAGACCTTCTCTTTGCTGATCGCATTAATTTTTTCGCTCGCCTTGTTAAAATCTTTGAAGATAAAATCTTCCCCATCATTGTAGGCTTCATAGATGGCGACACCACTGGTCATGGCATCGAATAGTGCCCGAAAGCGCTGTTCATTCTTACGCAGCTCCATCTCAACGCGATTCCGCTCCCCGATCTCACCGCGCAGCTCCTGGTTGGTGTTTTCCAGCAACTGGGCTTTCTGGCGTTCCTGCTCCAAGTCCAGGGGGTCCAGAGCGATTTTTTTAATGACAAACCAAAGGGCGACACCTAAAAAGGTGAAAAAGAGGGTAAAGAGTGTGGCAAGCCATTGATGCAGAGAGGCTATGTTTTTCTCTACCTCTGAAAGATTCACCTCCAAGGTGAGGTCTAGATAGTCATCGTCTGGCAATTTAACCCGGCCGGTAATTGTCTGGTATTGCCCCGTCGGTTTGGGGCCGGAAAAGTTGAAAAGCTCTACCCCCTTTTTTTTTACCGCCTTGAGGGCGATCATGTTGGGGTGTTTTCGCAACACATTTTCCAGATAGATATCGATAGCTTGCTGATTGCCACTATTCAGGCTCTCACGCAAAAAGGCGCTCATTAAGGTGAGTTCGGCAGAGTAGTGTTGGTGATGATCATCCAACAACATCTCCCGCTGCTTGCTGATAACCAACCAGGTGGCCATCAGGGAGAAGCTAAACAGAAGGAGAAACAGGGAGAGGAGCAGCCTGTTGCGTCGGGATGAGAGCAACACGTTCATGGTTAATAGTCGACCTCTCTTTTTCTCAATCCGCTATGGCTCTTTTTGAAGGTTTGACGGTGGTTGGATTGTTGGTAGATTTGACTGATTCTCTGGCGTTTTTGTGTGAGCTGTTGCCACAGGTCGTTAAAGTGTTCCATGGCGCTGATACCGATGCTGCTACCGGACACTTCATTGTACCATACGATCTCTTTAGCTATCCAGTGAAGCTGGGCATGAATTCGCTGCAGCTCCTGAAAATCCTGTGAGGAGCCCAAACTCTGTTGCCCCTCCTTTTCGCACCATTGACCCAGTGCGCAGTCATGGTGGCTGACCAGGGAGCTGGCTGATTGTGAGCCTCTCTCTCCTCCGGGGAGGGAGCAGCGGGGTGGTTCATTCGTCATTGGATTGGCTCCCATCGGACTAAGAGTGCTCCCCGGGCCAGCCGGGTCGGTACCCTCAACATGTGATCTCCACCAGAGTGATATCATCCTGTTGGCTGACCCCTTGCCGGTAGCGGGTCAACACCTCCAGAAGAAAGGTCAAGGGTCTGTTTTGCGAAAGGGTCTCTTCCAGCAGTTGTATGGATCGACTTTCGTTAAACATCTCCCCTTTGGGGTTTGTCGCCTCTTCCAGACCATCGGTACACATGATGATTTTATCTCCCGGCTGGATGGATACCGTCACCCCAGGATCATCGGGTACATCCATCAACCCTCTGGGGACAAAGCAGGAGGGGATGTTCTGAATGATTTTTCCCTGGCGGTAAAGATAGATGTTGGCCAGACCGGCGTTGTAGAGGCTGGCTTGATCTCTCGCTGCATTGAGCTCCAGACAGCAACAGGCCATGAACATATCTTCTCGCAGGGCGTGGAGAAGGCGGAAGTTGAGTGTTTTGAACATTTGGTCCAAGGGGATGCCCATGGCGGAGTCGGAATAGAAAATCTCTGAAACCAGGGGACTGCCAATAGCCGCCACCAGACCATGGCCGGTAAAATCCCCCAGCAATACCCGTTGGGCGCCATCCGGGCAGAGGGTTGAGCAGATGATATCCCCCATGGTCTTATCGACCGATTTTTCCAAAACTCTCAGGTTTTGGTCATGAAATAGAGGGGAGTGGCGGGTTTTCATGACAATATCTTCAATGATCCCTCGCTCTTCCATCAGGGTTTCATTCAAGCTGTTGAGCCGCTTATTGGCCTGCCACAACTCCCCGGTCAGACGTTTGAGCTGATCACGGCTGCGTTTTAAATCGAGCTGGTTTTTGACTCTGGCACTGACGATACCGGGGTTGAAGGGTTTGGTAATGTAATCCACCGCCCCCAGAGAGAGACCTCTCTCCTCATCTTGTGCCCCATCATTGGCGGTTAAAAAGATGATGGGTATCTCTTTAGACGCCAGGTCGGATTTTAAGTGTTCGCACACCGCATAACCGTCCATATCCGGCATGACGATATCCAGAAGAATCAGGTCGATGCGTTGGCTTTTAACGGTCTCCAAGGCGTTGGCACCATTGGTGGCAACGAAGATGTGGTGATTGTTTTTCAAGATTTCAGCCATCATGCTGATATTGCTTGGAATATCATCAACAATAAGAATATGTGCTTTATGTTCTGAAAAATTCATGGTTCTATCCCTTCACAGCTAAGTGGGTTTACCATCTCCAAAGGGCCGTAAGGCTTATCCTGGCTGTCGGGCGTATGATGGGCTGAGTCGGCAAATTTATAGGCAATCTGTTGGAACTGGTCGCTGATCTGTAAAAAGGCATCGACAATCTCCGGGTCAAACATACGGCCTCGACCTTCCAGAATGATCTCTGTTGCTCTTTGGTGGGAGTAGGCCGACTTGTAGACCCGTTTGCTGATCAGGGCATCATAGACATCAGCCAGGGTCATCAACCGGGCGGAGATGGGAATTTTATCTTGACTGATGCCATAGGGGTATCCGGTGCCATCCCATTTTTCATGGTGAAAAAGGACGATATCCCGAGCCAGTTCCAGAAAGTGGGATTGGGCGCTGCTGACCATTTTTTCCGCTTCCAAAATGGCTTTGTATCCCAAAATGGGATGTTTTTTGATCTCCTGGAACTCATCCGCCGTCAATTTGCCCGGTTTGAGAAGAACCCGATCCGGAACACCTACCTTGCCGATATCGTGGAGTGGGGCAGATTTGTGCAGGATTTCAATGATATCCTGGGATAAAAAAGGGCGGAATTGGGGGTGATCCATCAGTTGGATCGCCAACGCTTTCACGTAGTATTGGGTGCGTCGGATGTGGTTGCCGGTTTCAGGATCTCGGGTCTCCGCCAACGATCCCATGGCAACCATGGCGGCATCCTGAATAGTTCTCAACTGTAGGGTTCTCTCAGCCACCATCTGCTCAAGGCGGTCATTTTGGTGGAGGAGGGCGTTACGTGCCTCTATCAGGGAGACCTGGGTGAGAATCCTCGCCCGGACGATAAAGGGGTCGATAGGCTTGAGGATAAAATCCACCGCCCCCAGCATCAACCCTTTGGCTTCATCCAGAGTTCGGTCTTGGCTGGTGAGAAAAATGATGGGAATGGAGGCGGTGCCGATATCGGCCTTCAGGCGGCGGCACACCTCATAGCCATCCATCTCTGGCATGACAATATCCAGAAGAATCAGATCGATGGCTTCCGATTGGGCGATCTCCAGCGCATCCCGACCATTGACGGCAACAAACAGCTCATAGTTTTCTGAGAGAATAGCCTTCAGAATTTTGATGTTGCCGGGGATATCGTCGACAATCAGGATATGCAGCCTTTTAGTCGATTGCTTCATCTAGCTCTCCTCCAGAGGAATGTTGAGCATCTTGGCGATGGTTTTTAAGGATATCCGAGCGTTCTTAAAGGCAAATCTCTCCATCTCCTCTGTCATTTCATCCAGTTTCTCTTTTAAGTCAGCTCGATTGGTCTGCTCTATCAATGGTCGTAATAACTCGAAGGAGTCCTGGGCGCGTAAATTGGTTTTTTTGAGAAGAGAGGCCATCTCCACAAGCAGAGGGGCCAGCTCTTGGGGAGGGGGTTGGAACTTTGTTCTTGGCCAATCCGGTGACTTGGCCAGGGTATGTTTCTCCTCCACCTCTTTCACCTTGCCAATGCTGTCCATCACCTGATCCAAGGCCAGCTCAAACTCATCCAAGGCCACCAGACGCTGGTCCGATGGGTGGTTCAACCCGGTTTCCAGTGCCAGGGCTGCCGAATAGAGTCGATTGGCCGCAAGGTTTCCCGCTGTCCCCTTGATGGAGTGAGCCAGATAGGCTGCTGTCTCCAGATCATCCTGTCGCCGCCCATCGATGACAGCGCGGATTTTTTTGGCGGCATCAAAAAAATCATGGTGGAGTTCATAAAGTATGGACCGAACAAGACGGCGGTTGCCGTCAACCCGTGCCAGAGCAGACTCTATGTCAATGCCCGGCAGATGATCTGGAAAGGGGCAGTCGTCCTCTGTTGTCATCTGGGTTGGAATAACAATGGCGCTGCCACCAACCCCTTCTCTGGGCTCAATCCACTTCATTAAGGCGGTATAGAGCTGCTTTTTGTCGATGGGTTTGGCCACATGGTCATTCATTCCGGCCTGCAGAGATTTTTCTCGATCACCAACCATGGCGTGGGCAGTCATGGCGATAATGGGAGTTTTTTTCAGGGTGGGATCATTGCGAATAAGTCGGGTTACCGTGTAGCCATCCATACGTGGCATCTGGATATCCATCAAAATGGCATCAAACGGCTCTGTTTTCATTTTTTCCAGCGCCTCTTGACCCTCTCTGGCTACTACCACCGTCACCCCAACCATCTGGAGAATTTCGCACGCCACCTGCTGGTTGATGGTGATATCCTCAACCAGTAGCACTTTGGCCTTGCCAATCCGCTCGGCCACTTTGGCAGGGTCCAGGCTCTCCCGGCCGGATCGGGAGAGACGGTTCACTTTTTTGCCAAACAGCTTCATGATGGTGTCAAACAGGGTGGAGCAGTTGACCGGCTTGACTATCCGGCTATCCGCCAACGTATCGTGAGGGTACGCTTCTCCCGCCTCTTCGGTTTCGGTGAGCAGAAGGGTTTTGGGCATGGGGAAGGGGTGGTTGGAGATCACCTTGTTTAACTGCTCGATGATCTCCTCTCCTGCCAATCCCGCTATTTTCCAATCGATCAGAGCCAGTTGATAGGGGGCGTTTTCCTCTATGGCCTCAAGAAGTCTCTCTTCAGCCTCACTTTGAGAGCAAGCTGTGGATGCCTGGAAGGTGAAGAGCTCTAGAATACCCTGGATGGCTTGACAGACTGAAGGGTTGTCATCCACAACCAACACCTTGAGGTTGCGCAGATCATTCGGGGGTAGCAGATCTCTCTCCTGCTTTTCGATGGGTTGCCGGGCCAGACGAGCGGTAAAGTGGAATTGGGCGCCGTTACCCATCTGGCTCTCCACCCAAATGTTGCCCCCCATCATCTCCACCAACCGTTTGCAGATGGTCAAACCCAATCCGGTCCCGCCATATTTTCGGGTGGTGGAACTATCAGCCTGGGCAAACGGCAGGAAGAGACGGGAGGACTGTTCGTCGGTCATGCCCAGGCCGGTATCTCGAACCGTAAAGAGAAGCTCGGCCCACGCCTCCTGGTTCTCCAGGGTTTCAACTCGGAGTTCAACTTCGCCCTGGTCGGTAAATTTAAGGGCATTATTGAGCAGATTACTTAAAATCTGCTCCAACCGCATGGCATCTCCCTTCAGGGGATAAAAACACTCTTCCGAGTAGCTTACAATCAGCTCGACCCCTTTTTCCTGAGCTTGAATGTGGAACATGTCGGACATATGGTCAAACAGGTTATGGAGCAGAAAATCCTTCTGCTCCAGGTCCAACTTTCCCGCCTCAATTTTAGAAAAGTCCAGAATATCATTGATAATCCGCAGCAAAGAGTGGGAAGCGCTGGATATCTTGGTCAGGTATCCTCTGGTTCGGGAATTGTTTTCGGTCATGAGCGCCAGATCCGTCAAGCCAAGCACCGCATTCATGGGGGTGCGTATTTCGTGGCTCATATTGGCCAAAAACTCACTTTTGGCCTGACTGGCCAACTGGATCTTGGCCCTCTCCTTCTCGATACGGAACCGCTCAATAATGCCGGCAATGGTGGCGGCAAACGAGCGCAAAAACCGCTTCTCCTCCTCCTTCTCAGGGTGACCCTCCTCCAGATAGACGTTGACCACCCCCAACAGTCGACTCTCCGAAAGAATGGGGACGATGTAGTGTCCATGGGGATACTGTTCCAACGGGTTGGCATCGTGGTGGCTGTTGGCATCTGGAGTGTAGATGATCTCTTTTTTGCGGGCGGCCTCTCCACACAGACACTCCCTGAAGGTAATGCGGACACAGCTGTTGACCAGTGCGTCAGTCAGGCCTTGATGGGCGGTCAGGTAGAGGGTCTCATCCTCAACACCGGTCAGAAAAATGGCCCCCTTACGCTGGGTAGAGAGCCAGGGGGTATCGAGGAGTAACGTTAAGGCGCCATCCAACATTTTACCAAGAGTGACCGGCTTGAGAGCCAGATGGAGCAGATCGCTGATCACCTCTCGGGAGTTGATCAGGTGCAGGGTCTGCTCTTCAGCCAGCTTTCGGGCGGAGATATCCCGAACAATGGCAGAGAAAAAGATCCCTTCATCGGTAGACCAGCTAGCCAGAGATAGCTCCAGAGGAAACTCTTCGCCATTTTGGCGCAGGCCGAATACCTCAACGGTTTTTCCGATCCATTTGCTTTGGTTGGTTGTTTTCAGCCGTGCTATCCCTTGTTGATGGGCCTTTTGGAACCTCTCCGGCATCAGGCAAGTGAGGCAGCGGCCTAAAATCTCCTCCTGGCTATAGCCAAATATTTTTTCCGCACCGGGATTCCAATAGGTGATCTTGCCCATGACATCGGCTGAAATAATGGCATCGACAGCTGTCTGGGTAACGGAGCGAAAATGGTTTTCGTTCTCCTGGATTTTTCGAATGGCCGGGTTGCTGATGTGAAAAAACAGAAAACTACCGCCACCAACAATCAACAGGGATAACCCCAAGGAGAGGTTGATGGTCTGTTGAAAAGGGGATTGAATCTCAGACATATCAATCTTGGCAACAATTCCCAACCCCATATTCTCCACCGGTTCATGGGCTGCCAGCACGTGTACCCCACGGTAATCCAGGCCGATCAGGGTGCCGGATTTTCCCAAGAGCGCCCGTCGCATCGGTTCGGCGATTGGGCTGTTGAGGGGGATGGGGTTTATCTTGGCAAGGGTTGTAAATCGTGGTTTGGAGATAAAAATAATGGCCTGATCTTCCAACTTGGCCAGAGTAAACTCGCCGGTTTTTCCAAACCCTTTATAGTTATCGTGGGCATCGTTGAACTGAGACAGGGTGGCCTGTAGGGAGCCACCGATAAAGTTATTCTTATAACGGGCACCAAAGCGACCAATCGCCTCAATCAACCGGGCCTGGCTTTTGGCAGTCTCCATCAGACGGACCCGCTCTTCATCGATGGCAGTTCGATAGAGCAGAGCAATGGTCACCCCACCCACCACCAAGGCAACCCCCACCATGATCATCACCAGCAACAGTACTCTTTTTCTCTCGGCAAAGGCGAGAGGATGGGTAAGCCAAGAGCTGGCTGATGGCTCTGAAATCTCCGTTTTTGTGGAGGGTGTCGGTATTCGATTATCCGACATGGTTCTCTCTTGGCGCTTGGAAGTTCATGGTGCTTCTCCCTTGTTTTCAGTGCGTTGTCGGTACATTGAATGTTTCAATAACCTACTAAATGATAATGCGAATTATGCGCCAAACAGGATTGGCTCCTTGAATGGTTGATGATATCAACGGGTTAGGTTCGTTAATGGTAAGGGTGGGGGTGGCACGAATGGGAGGGCAGAATGCAACCAGTTAAGGAGAGAACAGAGGAGTAACAGGTAAAAGACTAGTAAAGTCAATGGGATGTTGGTTTTGCGCATTGTGCGACATGGGTGCAGATTGCAACCAGGGTTCAGGACTCTTTATCCGTGGAGCGGGCCCTGAGCCTGCGCATCAGGGTGTGACGGCTGATTCCCAAGATCGAGGCAGCAATCCGTTGGTTGCCGCCAGAACGTTTTAACGTCTCATCAATAAGACAATCAGACCAGGTGTGCAGAGTTGGGAGGGGGTCGGGTAGGTTTTCCAGGAGGTTGTCGTACTGGGTGGGTTCTGGAGAGGAGGGGAGGGGGCGATGGAAAATGGCCTTTTCAAAACTCTCCATGGAAAGGATTCGTGAGGTGTGTTGGGCAACGGCATCTTCTACCAGGGCTTTCAGCTCCCTGATGTTGCCGGGAAAAGGGTGTACAGCCAGAAGCTTGAGCAGCTCGGGGGGTGGGGTGGGAATGGGTTTTTTCAGGTTTTGAGCCGATCTCTTGAGAAAATGGGCCAATAAAAGTGGAATGTCCTCGGTGCGTTCCCGCAGGGGGGGAAGAATAATTTGGTGGGTGTAGAGCCGATAATAAAGATCGGCTCTGAAGGTACCTTGTTCTACCAATAATGCCAGATCTTGGTTGGTGGCGCACACTATCCGGGTCTGACTTTTTTGGATGAGGTCCGATCCCAAGGGGTAGTAGCTCTCCTCCTGGAGCAGGCGTAGCAGCTTGACCTGGGAAGCGGGGGAGAGATCACCTATCTCATCCAGAAAGAGGCTGCCCCCAGCCCCTTTGGCAATCATCCCCTGCCGAGAACGGTCTGCCCCAGAGAAGGCCCCCTTTGTATGACCAAACAGCGCATCGGCAAAGAGGTGGTCATCCAGTCCAGCCACATTGACAGCCACCAACGCCCCTTTTCGCCCGCTCAGGTCGTGGATAGCCTGAATAAGCGACTCTTTACCAACCCCTGTCTCTCCCATGACCAAAACCGGCGCTTTGGAGGGGGCGACCGCTTCGACATACTGAAAAATAGCCCGCATTTTCGGGCTGCGGGTCAGGATGGCAGAAAAAGCCTGCTCCTGTCTGGGAGAGCCGGTCAGCAAAGCCCCTTTCAGCTCCCTGACCTGCTGCTTCATGGCGTGCATCTCCATGGCCCGTTTGACATTGGCAATGAAGCGGCTCTCTTCCACCGGTTTGATCATGTAGTCCAGCGCTCCGTCCCGCATGCTTTGAATGGCCAACTCCAGCTCTTGGGAGGCGGTCATGACAATCACCGGAGTGTCGGGAAAACGGCGGGTAATCTCCGGCAGCAGTTGCATGCCGGTCAGGTGAGGCATCATCAGGTCGAGAATAATCACCGCCGCCGCATTGTTTTCCAGGAAGGGGAGCAGATCCCGGCTATCTTCCAGGGTGACGATGCCATCGAACCCACTGGTACGCAACAGGGCCTTGCTGGTCATCAAGACCGACGCTTCATCATCCACTAAGACAACGGCTGGTTGCGCTGTGTTGGCTTGATCAGTCATGAGGAAACCTGCCTCATGGCTGGCAGCCGAACCAGGGCTGTTGTCCCTTGGTTTGGCGTGGATTGAAAGGTTAGAGAGCCGTTATGGTTGTCGAGAATGGTTTTGGAGATGGAGAGGCCCAAACCTGTGCCACCCTGCTCCTCTTTGGTGGTATAGAACGGTTTGGTGATCAGATCCATCCGATCCCCACTGATGCCACTCCCCTGGTCTTGCACCCAAACCTCAACCATGGGCCGGTTGTCCTGTTGGCTCATCTTGGTGGTGATGGAGACCCCTTTATCCCGACTGGGCAGGGATTGCAGCGCATTTTGGATCAGGTTGATGAAAACCTGTTCCAACTGCTGAAAGTTGCCTTTGATGGGCCGTAGATTGCCGCTCTGGTTCAGGGAAAAGTGGTCGGTCTGTTTTTGGATGACATTTTTTAAAAGGGCCACCGCCGAGCGCAGGGATTCGTCGATATCCACCACCCGGTCCAGATTGCCCACATCCCCACGGGTCATATGTTTGAGATTGGCCACAATGGCGCTGATTCTTCGGCTGTTCTCTCCCACCTCCCCAACCAACTCAGCGGTGGTCTCCAACGCCTCATCCAGACCAAGGCCACAGATTTCTACCGAGCTGTTCTCCTTCTGGTAGGCTCTCAAGTGGGGAGAGAACCCCTGCCAGAGCCTGGTTAGGGTGGCGGCGGAAAAGCCGATGGCATTGTTGGGGTTGTTGATCTCGTGTGCCACACCGGCTGCCAGGGTGCCCAGAGAGGCGAGTCTGGCATTGCGGATGGCGGTCTCTTCGGCCACCTTTCTTTCGGTGATATCTCGGAGCATACCGGTAAACAGAGAGCCTTTTTCCAGCTTGACCTCTGCCACCCCCAACTCGATAGAGAAGAGGGTGCCATCTTTTCGCAGGCCGATGATCTCTCGGCTGGAGCCCACGATACTCTGAGGGCTTTTTCCGTTGATTCGGTAGTGTTGGAGATAGTTGTCGTGTCTCTCTCGGTCGGGAGAGGTCATGAGAAGGGTGAGGTTCTGCCCGACCAACTCTCCGGCATCATAGCCGAACATCTTCTCTCCGGCCACATTGACAAACTCGATGACCCCCTGTTCATTGATGGTGATGATACCATCCACCGCCGTATCGACGATGGCTTGCAGTTTAGCCTGGTTGGAGGTCAGAGCCTGTTCGGCCCGAATCCGCTCATCAACCTCTTTGGAGAGGAGGTTGACGGTGGTCTGTAGCTCTTGGGTGCGCTGTTCAACCCGCTGTTCCAACTCATGGGCCAGTTTTTTCAGGGAATCGCTCTTTTTTTTCAGATCCAGGTGGGTTTTAACACGGGCCTGGACAATTTGAGCGCGGACCGGTTTGGTGAGAAAATCTACCGCCCCCAGCCCCAACCCTTTGGTCTCGTCCCAGGGATCATTTTTGGAGGTGACAAAGATGACCGGAATCTCTTTGGTCTCTTCTCGCTCCTTGAGTATCCGACACACCTCATAGCCGCTTATGCCTGGCATGAGGATATCCAGCAGAATCAAGTCGATACCCCCAAGTGAAGCGATCTCCAGGGCCTCCTGACCACTGGTGGCAACGGAGATTTCGTAGTGGGTATCCAGCAGTCCTGCCAGAACAAGAATGTTGCCCGGCAGATCATCGACAAGGAGAATGTTTGGCCTGTCGAGGAAGAGGCTCATGGGGGGGTGACATCCGTTGAAGAGAGACTGAACCTGGAAATGGTCGTTGCCAGCAGACACTTGGCATACCTGTTGTTGGGCCTCATGGGATGATTTCCGAGAGCCTCTTGGCCAATATTTCGGCCGTGATGCCATAGGCGAATTTGGTGATAAACTTGCCATCCTGTCCCATTAAAAACAGGCTGGCAGTATGGTTGACAGCATAATGCTCCGGACCCCACTCCGGCAGCGGAACCTTCTCATAGCGGACCTTGAAACGCTCGACAGCCCGTTTAACCAAGGCCGGCTGGCCCGTCAAGGCAAGCAGGGTGGGGTGAAACGGTTCCATATACCCCCGCAGAGCCTCTGCGCTGTCTCGCTCTGGGTCTACGGTGATAAACAGAGGTTGGATAAGTTTAGCCTTTGTGCCGATTAACGCCAACGCTTCTGAGACCACATAGAGGGTGTTGGGGCAGATATCCGGGCAGTTTGTGTAGCCGAAAAAGACCAGCATGAATTGACCCGCAAACTGCTCACTGAGGACCGCCTGACCGTTTTGATCCATCAAAAGAAAGCGCCCCCCCACTTCTGAAGGGGAGAGAGGCTCTGTTTCATCCTTGTCAGAAGTTGGTGGGGGGGAGATAGAGTCCGGTTTGTTTGGTGTTTTGGTTGTGGCCGCAGCCCGACTGCTGAAAGAGAGCAGACAGTTGCGGATGGCAAAAAAGTTGTGCCGGATCAGCTTTTCATAGAGCTCCGGCCCGGCCTTCTGGGTAACCCCCAACGAGTCAAGCTCCACAAGGCGAAGCTTAGGCTGCTGGGCCAGCAGGGCCAGATGGGTCTGATCCAGACCCGCCTCGGTAAACAGGCAACTCCCCCCCCTGCCAGAGCTCTCTCCCAAGGTGGCAAGCAGACGGGGCAGGTTGGCTGGTTGAGTGGGGGAGGGGGAGAGAATGGTGTCGGACCGAAAGCCATAGGCCTGGGCAAAATAGTATTGAGTGTCGTGGTAGAGATAACCCGAAAGCCAGGAGACATCCCGATAGGCATACTCCATCTCTCTCTCCAACCGAGAGATTTTCTCGTTGAGTTGGCGGCGGTTTTGCTCATAAAGATCGGCTCTGGCGGGGTCCAATTTGATGAGTTGTTGGCTCAGCATGCCGATGAGCATCTCGGCATTACGGACATCCAGCCAGAAAAAGGGGTCTCGGCTGGCGGGATCATAGCGGGCCGGCAGGACTTTGATCTCCTCACTGGCTAACAGTTCCAATTGGAATGGTACGCTGCCGTGCCCTTTGAGATAAGAGGCCACGGCCGGTTCCAACTCTGGCCCGGTCCAGATCAGCAGATCGGCCTGAGCGATGTTCTGCTGATCCTCTGCGGACAAAGAGGCGAAGTAGGGGGCCTGCTCACCATCAAACAGAAGAGCCGGCACAGCGACCCCTTTCATCAGGGCGGTGGTCAGAGAGTGGATCGGTTTGATGCTGACCGTCACCCGAGGAGGCTCTTGGGCAGAAGCTGGATTGGGGTACCCCAGCCAGAAGATTAAGGCAACGAGAAGGATGAACAGGCGCATGAAGCTCTCCAAAATAGCTCGGGTTAACGACCGGGCTGAAAAAAGTGTTGAAGCTGATCGATGGCGTGTTGAACGGTTGCCCGAAAGGCGATGGGATCAGGGCAGCTCTCTTGAGTGCGGGCTGCTCTTAAAAAGGCGTCGTTGGTGGCCGAAAAGAAGCTCTCCCGATACTCCGGCAGCTTGGGAACCAGACCAACCATGGCCCCCTTGATTTTACGCACCTGATTGGGACGATTACAGTGCAGGGCAACCCCATTGACAGCCCCCAACGCCTCAATGACCTTATCGGCCTCTTCTGCCTGGGCGCTGGAAGAGAAGGTGGCTGCTCCCAACAGGAGGACCAGGCAAAGCAGGCTACCGCTAACCCTGGAGGATTGACCGGGTGTTTTTTCTCTGTTTAAGATCATTTTTTTATCCTTGAAGTCCAATAGGCTTCTGGGAAAAATCATAGATTGTCACCAAGGGGCATGCCCACCCTCAATAGGCCTTGGCCAACTCCTCCTCCACCAACGTCTTGAGCGGTTCGAAACCAAAGCGGGGCAGGGGACGACCATTGACAAAAAACTCGGGGGTTTTGCTGACGTTGAGGGCGGCACCGTCTCGAAGATCTTTCTGGATGATTTCGTCCATTCCCGGTGCGTTCAGGTCACGGCCCAACTGTTCCAGATCCATACCAAGAGGGCCGAGAAAGGTCCAGATTTTCTGGGGTTGTGGCGCCTCATGAGAGGCCCACTCCGACTGGGTGGCAAACATCACTTCCAGTGCTTGCCAGAACTTCCCCTGTTTGCGTGAGGCCTCCAACAATTTAACCAGATAGTCCGAGCCTTGATGAAAAGGGGCGTAGCGGGCCATAACCCTCAATTTTCCGGGGTATTGAGCCAGAAGATCCTCCACAAAAGGGTGGAATTGGGCGCAGGTGCCACAGGCCGGATCAAAAAATTCAACCAGGGTCACCTTGGCGTCGGCGCTCCCTTTGGCAGGCCCGTCGTGGCGGATCAACTTGGTGAGGTTTTTGGTTGCCTGTTGTTGCGAAAGAGTGGACTGGCTTTGATTATAATAGAGGGTGCCACCAATAAACAGCAGGCCGATTAAGGCCAGGGCAGAGAGAAAAAGCGTTTTCTTATTCATTTAGAGACCTTTTTAGAGACCAGAAGCAGCAGACCGATGATCACCGTAAAGGAGAACAGAGACATCACCGGAATGGATAAAAAACCAAACCACTCAATTACATTCTCCGAGCAGGATACCCCTTTGGAGCAGGGTTGGATACTTTTTGGAATGTAACCCATCGTCAAGGCGACCTGATAGAGGGCGATCAGCCAGCCCAGAATCGGCAGAGGCAGGAGATAGCGAACCACCCCAACATCCAGTGGAAACAGGCCCAGAGGCAGGATGAACACCAGTGGATACATGGCGATACGTTGATACCAGCACAACACGCAGGGGGTGACACCCATCACTTCGCTGAAAAAGAGGCTCCCCAGCATGGAGATGACGGCGATCAGCCAACAGACAAAAAGAAGCGTCCAGTCGCGGCCTGCTTTATGGGTTGGGGCGGGGGTGGTCATGGTCACACTGTTTCGACTGTTGTTTTCTGGTTGCTCATCCACTTTTTGGGATGAGGGCGGCATTCCATTTGCCAATCTACCAATAACCTTTGGTTAAATCCAGCCACCTGAGGGTGGCACCGCTCTCTTTTACGGCACGACTCATGCTGTTTTTAGCTCTGTTGAGCCAGCAGTCGTCTTTTGTCCGCCAGTTCTACCTGGCGCAAAATAATCAGCAGCAGGGTGCCAACCACCATCACCCCGGCAGCCATGTAAAGCCCCTGGGCATAGCTGCCGGTCTGTCCGGCCAGCCACCCGGTCAGGGCCGGGCCAAGAATTTGAGCCACACCATAGGCGACGGTCATGCGCCCCATCATTTTTGCTGGTCGGGTGGGGTAATAGCGTCCTGCCATGGTTAGAACCAGGCTGACAATCCCGATAAAGGTACCACCAAAGAGGATGGCACCCAGAAAGGCCCAAACCAACCCATCCATCCAGATTGGTAGAAGAATCCCCACAATTTGCAGCAGGGCGGCTCCGATCAATGCCAACACTTCGCCGGTACGGCGGGCAATCAGATCCCAGATAATGCAGGCCGGTGTAGCAGCCAGACCCAACACCAAAAAGACCAGTGCCCCCCGCCCTGCCAGCTCTGGTTGCTCCTCGATGACGGCCACAATAAAGGTTGCGCTGATCACATAGCCCATACCGGCACAAAAATAGGCCGCCATAAAAAGACGCATAAAGAGGGGGGAAGGGGGTGTGTCGACCAGTCTGACCCCGGTTCGGGTAAAGGATGAGCTGTCTGGAGGAGGGAGCCAGCGCAGCGCTGGTATTAATAAAATCGCCCCCAGAACAGAAAAAAGAATCCACTGGGTTTGCCAATCAAACCAGGGGCTCATCACCTCCACACTGATGGCTCCCAGAGCGATTCCTACGCCGGTTCCGCCAAAATGGATGCCCAACTCACTGGGGTGGTTGTGGCGCAGGAGCCAGTTGAGAATAAGCCCAGAGCCAAACAGAAGCCCCGCTGCACTGCTGAGCCCAGCCAGAAAACGCAGAACCTCCCAAACCCACAGGTTGGTGGTCAACCCCATACCCAGGGTGGTGAGTACCGAGATAACCAGCCCGATCCGATAAAGGCGATCTTTTAAAATGAGGTCGTTGATGAAAGAGGCCAGTAAAGCGCCACTCAAATAGCCCATATAGTTAAAGGCCGCCAGGGTCCCCCCCTCTGTCACCCCCAACCCGGCCTGTTCCTGCATGAGGGGTAGTAGAGGGGTATAGGCAAAACGGGCAATCCCCAGGGTGAGAACCAGACTTAAAACACCGGCACTCAACACTTTGAGACGTTGGTTGTTTTCTTGCACTACAAATCTCCGAACAAAGGACAGTTGAAATCCAAGGGGCGGGAGATCATCTATCGATACCAAGGTATGGAAGGGTGTATACGGTTTCAGGTTAAGGGATAGTAATCGGTTGTTTGGAAAAGGGAAGGGTCTTTTCTTGTTGAGCTGTTAAAAAGTCAGGCTACCCCCTTGAGGGTTGACAGGGTAGGATAAAGAGAAAAAAAATGCTCTTTTCCTGGCTCTTAGCCTTGAGGAAGGTTTACAGTAGGGTAGCCTGTTGTTTGGTGCGTCTGCTCGGGTCCTGTTGGGAGAAGGCTCTGGGAGGGTCAGGCTCTTTTGCTGCCGCTGAACTCTTACAGGTCTGACAGATTAATATCCTTGTTATCCTAGGAAAGTTTGCCAATGAGTGACTCCATCACCCAGCCAGATCGTCCGTTGGTTCTTGTCGCCGATGACGATGAACTGATTCTGGATCTCATCCAAGCCTTTTTAAAACAGAATGGCTACGCCTCGGTTCTGGCAGAGAATGGCTCAGAGGCTGTCGAACTGTTTAAAAAGCACCACCCGGATCTGGCCTTGCTGGATGGTAACATGCCGGGAATGGACGGTTTTGAAGCGTGTGAGACCATTCGCACCTTGTCGGATGGTCGACGGATACCCATTGTCATGGTGACCGCTCTATCGGATGATGAGTCGGTGGACAGGGCGTTTGACGTCGGGGCGGAAGACTATATTACCAAGCCCATCCATTGGGCCGTGCTGCGTCAGCGGGTGCGGATTCTTTTGGAGCGTAAACAGGCACAGGAACGGATTCATTTTCAGGCTACCCATGACGGCCTCACTTCTCTGCCCAACCGCACCCTGTTTATGGACCGTTTGGAGTCGGCCATCGCCTTGAGTCGTCGTCGCAACAATCAGATGGGGCTGATGTTCGTGGATCTGGACCGGTTTAAATGGGTCAACGACAACCTGGGCCATCATGCCGGGGATCTGCTTCTTCAAGAGGTGGCAAACCGACTGAAGGATTGTGTCCGTCAGTCCGATACGGTCGCCCGTCTGGGAGGGGATGAGTTTACGGTTATTCTCAGTGATTTTGCCGAGATCGGTAATCCGGGAACCGTCGCCCAGAAGATCTTACACCTACTGCAGCAACCCTTTAAGCTGGGAGATCAGGAGACCACCATCTCCGGTTCCATCGGCGTAGCCATCTACCCTGAAGATGGTGAAGATTCCGAAACCCTGCTGCGCCATGCGGATGCTGCCATGTATGTTGCCAAGAATAAAGGCCGAAACGCCTGCTGGTTTTTTCAGGCGGATCAACAGCTACCTTAATCCGGGTTTCCGGGTTGAATGGACCGATGGTCGGAGTCTCAAGGATCACACCCTATGGCCAACAAAAAGCAGTCTGAAGAGAAGCCCCTGATTTTTGTTGTCGATGATGACACCATTTTTCAGGAGATTCTGGCGCTCTTTTTAGAGAATAATGGCTATGGCGTCAAGCGGATCGATAGTGGATTCCAGGTGGTAGAGCTGTGTGACTCTCTGCAGCCAGATCTGATCATGATGGATGCCATCATGCCGGAAATGGATGGGTTTTCTACCTGTCAAAAACTCAAGGAAAACCCCAATACTGCGGATATACCGGTTATCATGGTCACCGGTAACGATGATACCAAATCGGTAGAAAAAGCTTTTGCCAGTGGGGCGGAAGAGTTTATTACCAAGCCGATTCACTGGCCTGTGTTACGGCAGCGGGTGCGGATCTACCTGGAGCGAAAAAAAAGCCAACTGGCCATGCGCGCCAGCGAGGAGCGGTTTCGCTCGGTAACCAACTCCACCATCGATGCTATTATCTCGGCTGACGAAAAGGGCCGGATTGTTTTTTGGAACAAGGGGGCGGAAAATGTCTTTGGCTATCGAGATGCCGAGATACTTGGGCAGTCGGTAACCAAACTGATGCCAAAACGGTTCAGAAAAGAGCATCTGGACGGTTTTAATCGCCTTGTGAATACCGGAATCTCCAAGTTTCAGGGTAATACCATCGAGCTCATTGGGGTGCGCAACGATGGATCCAAGTTTCCTCTGGAGATCTCCATCACCTCCTCCAATGTCGCCGAAAAACGATATATTTCGGCTGTTCTTCGGGATATCACCGAGCGAAAACGGGTCTTGGGCAACCGAGAAGGGGTCGCCCTCTTCGATACCCACATCATCGAGCAGATCTACTCTCTTTGGCGCCAGGTTGCCAGTCGGGATGCCGGACAACTCTCTTTTATCAAGCTGAAGATCATCATGGAGATGGTCTTTTTAGCCGGCATTCAAAAAGAGGAGGGTGAGCCGATTCGTCTGGCTGTCTCTCTTCTCGATCGGGGGTTTCTCAAAGAGGATGAGAACTATAGCGATAACTCCATCCTGGTTTTCGATCAAAGCCTCCCCTTTGTTCTCGACTCGCTGGTCAAGTTAGCCTCTGGTTTTGATCCGGACACTACGGTTTTTGCCGTTAGCGGAGAGAGCGACCAAACAGAGTTGAAAATCTGGGGGGTGGTTTTTACCAGTAAACGGGGGAAAACCCGTCTGGACCCCTATCCTTTTATCCCGGAACCACTGGATGTTCTGACTGTCTCCTCCATCAAGGCCGGCTCTCTGACCATCTCCTGGGGTGGGCGGGTGTTGGCCAATTTCAACTCCGGGCACTTTTCCGAGACATCCCTGGTTCGAGCCACCTCTTGCCCACTGGCAGAGACCATGCTCAAGGGTATTCGTGATCATAAGGCCTATAAAAAAGGCGGGAACGCCTACTGGAGTGTCTATCAGGAGATGATCCGGTTGATGGTGAGGGAGGCGGCAAAACGGTGTCATGGTGGTACCATTATCTGGCTCCCTGAAAAGCAGATTGGCGAGGTTGAAAAGTCTCTTCTTACCAAATATCCCACCGCCCAAAACCCCAACATACCAGCCAGTATTGCCCATTTATGTCTGTTGGAGAGAGAGCGGGAGAGAGGGGTTAAAAATAGGGGGAAGGGTCAGTTTGTCGAGGAGTTTGTGGATGTCAAGGTGTTGGAGGATACCATCAACGAGTGTAAAAAACGGCTGGTGGACCACCTTGAATTTCTGGCTCAACTCACCCGTGTCGATGGCGCCCTGATACTCTCCCATAAAATGACCACCCTCTCTTTTGGTGCGGTTTTGACAGCTCCACAGTGGAAGGGGAATATTGAATATTTTCAGCCCTCCCTCTCAGATCAGATACAGCAGGTCAACCTGACCAACTACGGCACTCGCCATATCTCTGCGGTTAATTTTGTCGGTCGATATCCAGGGGTTGTTGCCATTGTTATCTCTCAGGATGGCCCAATATCCTGCCTGATTCGAAAGGATAAAGAGACGGTTCTCTGGCTGCCTGACTACCTGAATTCTGATAACGGGTGGCGTGAAGAGCAGTAAGGAACTCCAACTCTAAAGACAGCGGATGTAGCCAATGCAAGACAACTGGGATAGAGTTGTCATTTTACAGGGTATTTTTTTGGCTCATAACAGGTTGAGTTAATCTATTTTTAAAGTTGTAGGAGGATAAACAGTGGGGAAGGCAATCAAGGCATTTATCTATCTGGTTTTGGGGGTGGTTATTCTTGTTGGCGGGCTGTTTGCAGCCGTTGCACTCTTGGTCAATCCCAACGATTACAAGGGGGAGATCGTTAATCTGGTCAAAGAAAAGACCGGACGGGATCTCACCATCACACAGGACATGTCTCTGACCTTTTTTCCCTGGGTTGGGGTAGAGCTGGGCGGATTGGTGTTGAGCAATGCCAAAGGGTTTGGCTCGGACCCCTTCATGGGGGTCGATTCGGTGCGCGTGCGGGTTAAGCTCATGCCTCTTTTCAAAAGCCGGTTGGAGGCAGACTCCATCTTGGTGAAGGGGTTGCGCCTCAATCTGGCAAAAAATGCTAAAGGAGTCAGCAATTGGGATGATCTGACCGCTTCTCCTGATACCGACAAGCCTTCATCCCCAACCTCTGAATCTCCGGTAGGGAGTGACCATCCATCCACGGTTGTATTGAGTGTGGGTGGGGTGAATATCGAGAATGCCGCGCTGCGCTGGCAGGATGCTCAGGCGGGTGTTGACTATGCTCTGGAGAAGATCAACTTTTCAACAGGCCCCTTAACACCCGAAACCCCCTTTGATATGAAGCTGGCGTTTGGTTTAAGTAGTAACGAACCCGCTCTGGGGGCAACCATCGAGCTGTCAGGCCGAGCCACCTTGGACCTGTCGGCCCAGCGGTATCAGTTCTCCTCTGCCGTGCTGGCAGTCAAGGCACAGGGAGCAGCCATTCCTGAGGGAAAAACCGAAATGCGGATGGGCTTTGATGCTCTGGCCGACCTGAGCCAGGAGAGCCTGTCGGTGGAGGGGTTGAAGCTGGCTGCCATGGGGATGGATCTATCCGGGAAGATCGTTGGTAGCTCCATTGTCTCCAAGCCACACTTTAAAGCCGATCTGTCACTGGCAGAGTTCAACTTGAAAAAGCTGTTGAGCCAGCTTGCTGGAGAGCCTGTTCAGACTCTTGACCCTAAGGCCATGAGCCGAGTTTCCAGTCAGATTGCCCTTACCGCCGGTTTAGAGGAGGCCCGAGTAACCCAGTTGACGGTCCACCTGGATGAGACCACCCTGAAAGGCAGTGGGTCGGTCTCTCACTTCAGCAACCCGGTTATCGGTTTTAACTTAACCCTGGATACGTTGGATGTGGACCGTTACCTGCCCCCTCAGCCTTCATCAGGCGAGGGCCAAAAAGGGGATATCCAGGCCAAGAGTAAGGCTAAAAAGGGGGGAGCAAATCAGGGTGAATCCCTCAAGTCGTTGCGTGGTTTGAACCTGGATGGAACATTCAAGGCGGGAAAACTCAAGGTAGCCAATGCCAGCTTGACCGATCTGACCGTCGGCGTTAAAGCCAATGAGGGTATCATCAAGGTTCAACCGTTGTCGGCTCATCTCTATCAGGGTCTGTTTGATGGCAATGTAAAAATGGATGCCCGTCGGGATCTGCCGGTAGTTTGGGTCAACTACGATCTGAAAAACCTTCAAGCCGGTCCTCTTTTGAAGGATGTCACCGGAGCTGATCGTCTAAGTGGTACAGCCCGCTCGACGGCTAACATTTCCACACGGGGATTTGAGCCTGACACAATCAAGGCCAATCTCAATGGAACAGCAGATTTCTTTTTTGAAAACGGTGCATTGAATGGCGTCAATGTGGCTCGCATGATTCGCAACGCCTTTAATATGCTCAAAGGGATTCCACCTGAGCCAGAGGGAACAGCCCAAAAAACCGATTTTGCCGAGCTGTCCGGTTCCGTGAATATCAATCAGGGTGTGGTCGAAAACCAGGATCTCAGCATGAAATCCCCGTTACTGCGTATTACCGGCAAAGGGCAGGTTGATCTACCAGGAAACCAGATCAATTATGAGGCCAAGGCCGCTGTCGTAGGTACGTTAAAAGGTCAAGATGGTCAATCCATTGATGAGCTGAAAAATATTGTGGTACCCATCAAGGTGACCGGATCTCTGGATGAACCCAAGCCAGCTCTGGATGTGGGGGCTGTTCTGCGGGAGAACCTTAAAGGCCAGGCCAAAGAGAAGCTCAAAGAGCAGATTAGTGAAAAACTAAAAGGGCGTGGATTGGGTGGAGCCGAAGGGTTGTTGAAAAATATTCTCCCCTTTTAGGAGTCTATAGAGATTTCAAACCAAATTTGTACAAAACGATTGCGGATGGGGCTTGGAAGGCATGAATGCCTTCCAAGCAGGTTTGGGCAGGGCCAAGGTCCTAATAAAACAGGATAGGACGTCAACCCAACAGGAGCTACTGGCTTCTGTTGGGTTGTTTGGTTCTTGTTTGATTATGACGGTTTGATATGGCGTAGTTTTTTCTTGAGTTTATTTCTGATTTTCAGTTCCAGATTGAGCATGCTCACCACACCCCGATTGATACCTTCGCTGACCTCTCTATTATTTTTATCCGCAAAATATTTTTCCATAATCAGTTTTTTTTCGTGTGGTTTCAGGCTATCGAGAGCCTCAAGAATAATTTGGGAAATCTCTGATTGTTGGTACGCCTCTTCTGGTGAAGGGGCCTTGCTGGGCAGAATATCCACCAGTTCACTCTGATCTTCTGGCTGGATGTTGTGCTTGGAGGAGGTGATGCTGGTGTTCAGAGAGACATCGCTTGTCAGAGTGGACATGATCATCTCTTTGACCATAGTGCTGGAGGCTCCGGTCTCTTTTTGGATCTGCCGGACCATCTCTGTCAGGTTGCCGGTTTTTTTGTGATATCTGAGAATCTGCACAAATATCTTGTCACGCAGTGAGGTGCGAGGGATATAGGCAATTCTCAGGTTTTTCCGCACGACAATCTGGATTTCTCGTCGTACCCAATATTTGGCATAACTTCCAAAACGGACACCCTGCTTGGGGTCAAATTTATCACTGGCATGCAGAAGCCCAACCAAACCAGCTTGAAGCAGATCTTGAAGCTCATTTTTTTTATGGGTTTTGGCAAATTTTCTGGCTAAGGTTACAACGAGGATGAGTTGACTTTTTATCAGGGTTTGACGAGCTGCAAGGTCGCCGTTTTGATGATAGAGGTGGAAAAGACGCATCTCTTCCTCGTGGGTAAGAGCGTTTGATGTACCAAGATTATTATTAATGAATGCTTGAATAGACATTTTTTTTTAAATTAAAAAACAAAATTAAAACAGCTAGATGTATATATTTTAGCATAACTAGGCTAAATAAAAATAAAAAAAAAGGTGAACAATTGCAATAATACAAGTAGGTACATTACTAACACGGAGGGAAGATTGTAGCGTGGTGAGTTTAAAGATGTGAGATCGGTCTTTTTATTCTCGTTCACATTGATCAGATCACTTTTATAAAGGGTATAAGACAATGGCTGAAGACCAAGGAAAACCAAACGAAGTGGCTCCAGATGATGTCGATGAGGAAGAGGAGACTCGACAGGATCTGGATGACTTAACCGTTCTTCAGGATGTAAAAACCCAGGATATGGCGGCTGAAGAGCATGCTGTTGATTCCGAAAGTGATCTGGATGATGTTGCCAGTGCCAGCAATATCAATATGGGAAGTCGCGATAAAGGCGATGAAGGATTTGCCGATGCACTGGCTTCCCGATCCGGTTCTGCTGGGGATGAACGCGGTTTTACTGAAGAGGTCACCAGTGAGCCCAGTGAAGGAGATACGGTTGACCGGGGATCGACGGTAGAGAGAGAGGATGACCAAGATCAGTCATCAGCAGATGAAGATGCCCAAGGTGAAACGGTATCAGCTGGCGATCCTGATCTTGAAGACACCTCATTTTCGGCCGGTTCGCCAGCAGAATCAGTAGTTGAAGAAGAGCCGACAGATGAAGAAGATGAGCAAGCTGCTGTTGAAGAAGAGCCAGCCGTTGAAGTAGAAGCAACGGAACGCGAGATCCCAACGTTTGATCCCAATACAGCGGTTTCTGAGCCAGAGACAGAGCCAGAACCCGAGCCTGAGCCAGAACCCGAGCCTGAGCCAGAACCTGAGCCAGAACCTGAGCCCGAGCCTGAGCCAGAACCTGAGCCCGAACCAGAGCCCGAGCCAGAACCAGAGCCAGAACCTGAGCCAGAACCTGAGCCCGAGCCAGAGCCAGAGCCAGAGCCAGAGCCAGAGCCCGAGCCCGAGCCCGAGCCCGAGCCAGAACCTGAACCCGAGCCAGAACCCGAGCCAGAGCCAGAACCTGAGCCAGAACCTGAGCCCGAGCCAGAACCAGAACCAGAGCCCGAGCCAGAACCAGAGCCAGAACCAGAGCCAGAACCTGAGCCCGAGCCTGAGCCAGAACCCGAGCCTGAGCCAGAACCCGAGCCAGAGCCAGAGCCAGAACCCGAGCCCGAGCCCGAGCCTGAGCCAGAACCAGAGCCAGAACCAGAACCTGAGCCCGAGCCAGAACCTGAGCCCGAGCCAGAACCAGAGCCAGAACCCGAGCCTGAGCCAGAACCTGAGCCCGAGCCAGAACCCGAGCCTGAGCCAGAACCTGAGCCTGAGCCTGAGCCTGAGCCTGAGCCTGAGCCAGAACCTGAGCCTGAGCCAGAACCCGAGCCTGAGCCAGAACCTGAGCCCGAGCCAGAACCCGAGCCAGAACCTGAGCCAGAGCCAGAGCCAGAGCCAGAGCCCGAGCCCGAGCCAGAGCCCGAGCCCGAGCCCGAGCCAGAACCTGAGCCTGAGCCTGAGCCAGAACCTGAGCCCGAGCCAGAACCTGAGCCTGAGCCTGAGCCTGAGCCAGAACCTGAGCCTGAGCCTGAGCCAGAACCTGAGCCCGAGCCTGAGCCAGAACCTGAGCCCGAGCCTGAGCCAGAACCTGAGCCCGAGCCAGAACCCGAGCCAGAACCTGAGCCCGAGCCAGAGCCCGAGCCCGAGCCAGAGCCCGAGCCAGAGCCCGAGCCAGAGCCCGAGCCAGAACCTGAGCCTGAGCCTGAGCCTGAGCCAGAACCCGAGCCTGAGCCCGAGCCAGAACCCGAGCCTGAGCCTGAGCCTGAGCCAGAACCTGAGCCTGAGCCAGAACCCGAGCCTGAGCCAGAACCTGAGCCCGAGCCTGAGCCAGAACCCGAGCCTGAGCCAGAACCCGAGCCCGAGCCAGAACCTGAGCCCGAGCCTGAGCCAGAACCTGAGCCAGAACCCGAGCCAGAACCTGAGCCCGAGCCAGAACCAGAGCCCGAGCCAGAACCAGAGCCAGAACCAGAGCCAGAACCAGAGCCAGAACCAGAGCCAGAGCCAGAGCCAGAGCCAGAGCCAGAGCCAGAGCCAGAGCCAGAACCTGAGCCCGAGCCAGAGCCCGAGCCCGAGCCAGAACCAGAGCCTGAGCCTGAGTTAGAACCTGAGCCCGAGCCAGAACCCGAGCCAGAACCTGAGCCAGAACCTGAGCCCGAGCCAGAACCCGAGCCAGAACCTGAGCCAGAACCTGAGCCTGAGCCTGAACCAGAACCTGAGCCAGAACCCGAGCCAGAACCTGAGCCAGAACCTGAGCCTGAGCCAGAACCTGAGCCTGAGCCAGAACCTGAGCCTGAGCCAGAACCTGAGCCTGAGCCAGAACCTGAGCCAGAACCTGAGCCAGAACCTGAGCCAGAACCAGAACCTGAGCCAGAACCTGAGCCAGAACCTGATATCATCGATAGTGATGGTGGCGAAGGGGTTGAGGATAGTCCGATTGAGTTGGATATTTCTCTTTCTCTCCAAGAGACCGATGGCTCTGAATCCCTGTCAGGGAATATTGTTCTGACAGATATACCGGAAGGGGCAACCCTTAGTGTTGGCGAGGCAGGTCCGGGGGATACCTGGATTATTTCTCAGGATGATTTGGTAGAGACCTCCCATAATGAGGCTGGTGATCCGGTCTCCTGGGAAGTTCCAAACCTAACCATCACCCCTCCGGAGAATAGTGATGCAGATTTCTCTATAGGTGTTCGGGTAACTGTTATGGATGATGAAGGTCCTTCAGTTTCCGAGGCCAGCATGGATGTGATTGTTAATCCAGATGCGGATGATGTAGTTTTTACCACAAGCTCTTCACCGTCTAATGAAGGCAATGAAGATCCACAGGGGTCTGCTGGTTCTAAGGGCGGCGGCTCTAAAGGCGGCTCCAAAGGCGGGTCGAAGGGAAGCGGCGGTTCCAAAGGCGGCTCTAAAGGCGGGTCGAAGGGAAGCGGCGGCTCCAAAGGCGGCTCTAAAGGCGGGTCGAAGGGAAGCGGCGGCTCCAAAGGCGGGTCGAAGGGAAGCGACGGTTCCAAAGGCGGTTCCAAAGGCGGGCCGAAGGGAAGCGGCGGCTCCAA
>PEAM01000006.1 GCA_002753565.1 Magnetococcales bacterium
GCAAGCCGAACGGCCTCAATCTTGTACTCCTTCGAATAGTACTTCCTTGCCTTTCCCATAGGTCACCTCCTGAATGGATTATCATCCTTTTCGGAGTGTCCATCAAATCGGTGACCTACCATTCAGTGATAATCCCATATTTGAATACCTGCGCCACTGTTGCTCTGATCCGGTTTGGTAGATCTGTGGCTCCTCGCTTTTCCATAGCTCGTAATGGGTCCAATATCTCCATAGGAGCTATTTCATTGATTGGACGATGACCAATAGCGGGGAAAATGTCTGATTCCAACCGGCGCATGATGTAACCAGCATGGCGTGGGGTCCACCTTGGCTTGTTTGTTTCCGCCCATTCACGGGCTACCAATTCAAAAGAGTTTTCAGCAGCCACCTTTGCTGCTCGTTTTTTTTCCTTTTTTATTGCTATAGGGTCTACCCCATCAGCAAGCAACCTCTTTGACTCGTCCCGTTTAACTCTGGCATCTTTCAAACGGACTGTAGGATAGACACCGATAGCAATTGTTTTGCGCTTCCCTGCAAATCGGTAATCCATTCTCCAGTACTTTCCAGCCGGTTTCACCAGCAGATACAACCCACCCCCATCTGAAAGCTTGAACGCCTTATCAGCGGGTTTGGCTTGTCTTATGGTGGTATCGGTCAGCGGCATAACGACATCTCCTTTGACGGTACTTTTTATGACGGTATCTGCAAGTCCCGTCAAAAGTACCGCTAAAAAAGACGGTATGTCAATACACTTGTTTGGATGGTGCTGGACACAAAAAAAGCCACTGACGTTGAAATCAATGACTTTTTTGGATATTTCTGGACTCTCTTGGAGTCTAATCTGGCGGATGGGGTGGGATTCGAACCCACGGAACGTTGCCGTTCGGCGGTTTTCAAGACCGCTGCCTTCGACCACTCGGCCACCCATCCGCCGCATAAGTTACTCTAAATGGGCGGAGGATGACAGGGGCAAAGAGGTTCTTTTGAAAAAAAAATTTATCCTTTTGCAATCACTCTCATGCCACCCATGTAGGGTTGAAGGGCTTCGGGTATGGCAACGGAGCCGTCGGCCTGTTGATAATTCTCTAAAATAGCGACCAGTGTCCTTCCTACCGCCAGCCCAGAGCCATTCAGGGTGTGGACCATTTCTGGTTTTTTGGCTCCGGTTCGGCGAAAACGGGCTTTCATCCGTCGGGCCTGAAACCCCTCGGTGTTGGAGCAGGATGAAATCTCCCGATAGTGGCCCTGACCCGGCAGCCACACTTCGATATCATGGGTTTTAACCGCTGAAAAACCAAGATCTCCCGTGCAGAGAGCGACCGTGCGGTAGGGTAACCCCAAGCGACGCAGCACCTCTTCGGCATGATTGGTGAGTTTTTCCAGGGCCGGAGCGCTCTCTTCGGGTTTGGTAATCCAGACCAGCTCTACCTTGTCAAACTGGTGTTGGCGAATCAATCCACGGGTATCTTTGCCTGCTGCACCGGCCTCACGACGAAAACAGGTTGTCCAGGCGGTCATCTGGAGAGGCAGCTCCTCTTCGGATAAAATCTGATTGCTGACCAGATTGGTCAACGGCACCTCGGCGGTGGGAATCAGAAACAGGGGGTCATCACGGGTGGCAAAAAGATCCTCTTCAAACTTGGGAAGTTGACCGGTTCCATAGAGGGTCTGTCGGTTGGCTAACAGGGGGGGCATAACCTCTGTATAGCCGTGATCCCCGGTATGCAGGTCGAGCATGAAGTTAATCAGTGCCCGAGAAAGTCTGGCTCCGGCCCCACGCAACACGGTAAACCGTGCCCCTGCAATGGTGGCACCGGCATCAAAATCCAGAATACCTAACGCTTCACCAATTTCCCAATGGCTCTTGGGGGTAAAGGCCAAGGGGGGAGGGTCTCCGGCAGCAGGCCAGCGGCGCAGTTCGACGTTACCCCCTTCATCCTCGCCTTCTGGAACATCCTCTGCGGGCAGGTTGGGCAGGCCAGCTAAAACGGCCTCAACCTCCTGCTCCTGCTCTTTGAGATTGGCCTCCAGGGTTTTGAGTTGTGGGCCTAGCTGCTTCATCTCGGTAAAGAGATCAGCGGCATCCTCCTTGGCCCCTTTACGGCGTCCGATCTCCTTGGAGATTTCATTGCGGCGAGCCTGAAGGTTTTCTACCTGAGCCTGAACCTGACGTTTTTCAGCCTCCAGACCGTGAAAGCGGGTTAAGTCGTACTGGCCACTTCGGCAGGAGAGTCGGCTTTGAACCCACTCTGGTTTTTCTCGGATTAATTTGATATCCAACATGGTCTACTTCCCATCATCTGAATCATCATCTACTGACTCATCCGCATCTGTCGGTGAGTCACTCTCCATGGAGCCTGGATCTAATTCGGTTGAGGCCTCCTGATCAGCTCCGCTTAACGCTTCTTCATCCATCTCCTCGCCCATCTCCTCATCCAACTCCTCATCCAACTCCTCAGGCTCCGCCAACCGGGCAACCGAGGCAACCCGCTCGCCTTCCGAAACGTTGAGAACCTTGACCCCCTGGGCATTGCGGCCTGTCAGGCGGATGGAGTCGATACCGGTTCGCAAGACCGTTCCCTGGTCAGAGATCAACATGACCTGATCCCCTGGCCAGACGGTCAATGTCGCCACCACCGAGCCATTTCGCTCGCTGGTTTGGATGCCGATCACCCCCTGGGTTCCCCGCCCTTTGGTGGGGAACTGGGTCTCCTCTGACCGTTTGCCAAAGCCATGTTCTGTAATGGTCAGAACCTGACAATCGGAACCGGGCAGAAGAATGTTGAGAGCAATCACCCGGTCGTCACCTTTCAGGCGCATACCCCGTACACCTCGGGCAACCCGTCCCATTCGGCGAACCTGGCTGGTACGGAATCGGACCGCCTTTCCGCCCCGTGAGTAGAGCATGATGCGGCCTGGTTTGGGTCCTGCTTCTTCGTTATCGGCAGAGATATCATCGGTATCGACAGCGCTCTCTGTCTCTAGCAGCTCCCCGTCGATGGTCTCCCCGTCGATGGACTCCTCGTCGGACTCATCCTCGTCAGCAGCAGACTGTTCCTCTGGCAGAACCGGCAGCAGGGCAACACCAATCAGATCATCCCCTTCCACCAGATCGACCGCCCGAATTCCGGTTACCCGAATATTGGCATAGGCCGATAGCAGGGTTTTTTTGATCAAGCCCCGGCTGGTCGCAAAGAGCAGCTCCCACTCATCCCACTCATTCCGTGTAAAGGGGGCTGGTAGAATCTGTCGGACCTTCTCCCCTTCAACCAGGGAGAGCAGATTGACGATAGGTCGTCCGCGAGCGGCCCGGCCTGCGGCGGGAAGGTCGTAGACTTTCAGCCGGAACACCCGACCCTGATCGGTAAAGCAGAGAATGGTATCGTGGGTGGAGGCGACAAAAAGCTGGGCGATAAAATCCTCTTCCCGCATGCCTGTCGCACTTTTACCTCGACCACCTCGACGTTGGGTTCGATATTCGACGCTGGGTTGACGTTTGATGTAGCCAGCATGGCTGACGGTAACCACCATCTCCTCTTCGGGGATGAGGTCGGCCATGGAAAAGTCGCCCAGGCTGCCAACAATCTGGGTGCGGCGGGGGTCGGCAAACATCTCTTTGATGAGAAGCAGCTCATTTTTAATGACGTTCATCAGGACATCGTCAGAAGCGAGAATTTTTTTCAAGCGGGCGATCTCCGCCAGAATCTCTTCAAACTCGCCATGGATCTTATCTTGCTCCAGGCCGGTCAGGCGGTGAAGGCGCATATCGAGAATGGCCTGAGCCTGGATCTCGGTCAGCCTATAGCCCCCCTCAACAAACTGAGGTGAGGCGACATCTCCCGCTTCCAGCGCCCGAACCAGCATGGCCTCAACCGGGCCACGGTCCCATATTTCTGCAACCAGATTGGCCTTGGCAATGGCAGGGTTGGGTGCCTCTCGGATAATTTTAATCACCCGGTCGATGTTGGCCAGAGCCACCGACAGCCCCTCCAAGAGGTGACTACGGGCCTGGGCTTTTTTCAATTCGAACAGGGTTCGGCGGGTCACCACCTCTCGGCGATGTTTGATAAACTCGTCTAATATTCTTTTTAGAGGCAGCGTCTCCGGGCTACCGTTTACCAAGGCCAGGGTGTTGACCCCAAAGCTGGACTGCATGGGGGTGTGTTTAAAAAGCAGGTTGAGCAGAACGTCGGCATTGGCATCCCGTTTTAGTTCGATAACCACCCGCATTCCCTGGCGATCCGACTCATCTCGAAGGTCGGAGATACCGGTTATTCGTTTTTCCCGGACCAGTTCAGCAATACGCTCGACCAGTTTGGCTTTATTGACCTGATAGGGAAGCTCATGGATGACAATGACCTCCTGACCGGATTTTTTGATTTCGATGTCGGTTTTGGCTCGCACCACCACGGAGCCTCGCCCGGTCTCGAAGGCGCTTTGAATACCGCCTCGACCATGGATGATGCCACCGGTAGGAAAGTCCGGTCCGGGGATGAGGTCCATCAGTTCGGTGGTGTCGATATCCGGGTTGTCGATGACTGCACAGGTGGCGTCGACCACTTCTCCCAGGTTATGGGGTGGAATGTTGGTGGCCATACCGACGGCAATACCCGAGGAGCCGTTAACCAGTAGATTGGGAAATTTTGCCGGCAGCACTTTCGGCTCGGACATGGAGCCGTCATAGTTGGGGATAAAGTCCACCGTCTCTTTTTCCAGATCTGCCAGAAGATCCCCCGCCAGGCGGGTCATGCGCACTTCGGTGTAACGCATGGCGGCAGCGGAGTCTCCATCCACCGAGCCAAAGTTACCCTGACCGTCAATCATCAGGTGGCGCATGGAAAAGTCCTGGGCCATGCGGACAATGGTATCATAGACAGCGGTATCACCGTGGGGGTGATATTTACCGATGACGTCACCCACCACACGGGCCGATTTTTTATAGGATCGATTCCACTCATTTCCCAGCTCCCGCATGGCAAAAAGCACCCGGCGGTGAACCGGTTTCAGTCCGTCCCGAACATCCGGCAAGGCCCGACCGACGATTACGCTCATGGCATAATCCAGGTAGGAGTTGCGCATTTCGTCTTCGATGTTGACGGGAAGTTGCTTGGGTATTATTTCGGAGTCGTCACTCATAAACTTCGCTGGCTCTTTTTTTGGGTTGGTCGAGTAGGGTTAACGGGAAAAATCAGGCGTCCATTAACGAACGCCTCAGTATAGCCGATAATACCCCGCCTGCCTACCCTGTAATCCACAATTTTTGCAGGGAAAAAAGAATCGACCCGAGGGGTCGGTGCCCAAGGAGAAAAAGGGGTGTCTAGCGGGTGAGGATTCGGGTGGTCAACGTAGCAGAGCAGACCCGCTCTCCCTGATCATCAACCAGATCCATATGCCACACATGGCTACCTTTTCCCAGATGGAGCGGGGTGGCGGTTCCGGTCACATGCCCCTCTTTGACCCCCTTAAGATGGCTGGCTGAGATGGACTGTCCCACCGCCAGATAGCGGTCGCTATCCAGACAGAGGTTGGAGGCCAGACTGCCCAAGGTTTCGGCAAGCACCACGGAGGCGCCACCATGCAGAGAGCCAAAGGGCTGTTTGGTTCGGACATCCACCGGCATGGTGCCGGTCAGGGTCTCGGCCCCCAGAGCAGTCAGTTGAATACCCAGGTGGTGGATCATATTGATTTGATAGCGGCTGTTGAGTTCAGCAACCGAAAGATCCCTATACCAGATGGTCACACTTTTTCTCCTGTTGCAGGGTTTTAATCCGGTCCCACTTACCGCTGGCAGTCTGGACAAAAGCTGGCACCGCAACGATCTGACGTGGCGCCTCATAGGGGGGGCAGAGTTTTCGACAGGCCGCCAGGATAGCCGCCTCCTCCGAAGGGGTGACCCCCTCCCCTTCCAGATAGAGGGTGACAGACTCCCCCAGCCGCTCATCCTCGACACCGGCAATCAGATAGTTTTTCTGCCACGTTGCCATCAGCGGCGCAAGGGCCCGCTCCACAACCTCTGGGTGGATCTTGATACCGCCACTGTTGATCACATGGTCCAGACGACTCAACCAACGAAAGGCGGTAGAGCTGATCAACTCCACCCGGTCTCGGGTTGTGAGCGGGCCATCCAGAAGGGCGGGGGCCTGGATAATCAACTGACCCGCCTCTCCCTGGGAGAATTGAACCCCCGGCAACCCCTGATAGCTCGACTGAGCCGGCCCGGGAGCAAGGCGGCGTAGAGCCACATGGCTTAAGGTTTCGGTCATGCCGTAAGTCACATGGATCGGGTTGGGACCGCAGGAGAGAAGGCGCTCCAGGTGGGGCGAGGGAGCGGCCCCTCCCACCAACAATGAGCCTATTTTTTCAAGCAGCCCCCCATCACCCCCCTGCCCTACCATCCCCAGCAACTGACTGGGGGTGGCGGCCAGCAGATCGTAGCGTCTGTCCGGCAGATCTTGCCAGGTCAACCTCCGCCCTGGGGCCATGGGAATCAGATCCAGTTCGCCAACCAGGGCACGCACCACCATCATCACGCCGGCAATGTGGGTTGTGGGCAGAATAAGCAGCCCCTTGCCCCCAGGAGCAATGTTCAGATGGTCCAGGGTGGCCCGTGCGCTGGCCTCCATCCGGGCTTTCTCTGCCCGGATCAACTTGGGAGGACCGGTAGAGCCGGAGGTTTTCAGGGTGAGGGTCGCATCGGGACCAAACCAGGCCCGCAGCAGATCGAACAGCGCCTGCTCCCAGGGGGGGAGCAGGCGTTTTTGTTGCTCTGATTGGATAAAGTCGAGCAGCCCCTGGGGGGAGTAGGTGGTCCCGTTGAGTCTCATAGCGTCACTCTAAACCAAATTTGTACAAAACTATCTCGGATGGGTCTGAGAAGGCATGGATCTCTTCCCAGACCCATCCAAAACGGTTTGGCACCTCTTTGGTCTGGTATCTTCAGGTCTACCCTCCCTCGGCAAACAGAGCCGAGAGATCCCAGTACCGATCCGGTACAACGGCCAGGGTCTCCCCCTGCTGAACCAAGGGAGAGGGGAAATTGTCGACAAACAGTCCGCCGGTTCCCAACCCTTGTGGTCGGGGATTTTGCAGGGTGGCACTCCACTGGGCCAGGGCGTTCAGACCGACATTGGACTCCAAGGCCGAGGTAATCCACCAGCCAATACCGTGCCGGTTGGCGAGATCCATCCAGCCTCCTGCCCCGGAAAAACCCCCGATCAAAGCCGGTTTTAAAATCAGATAGTGGGGTTTAATCTGCGCCAAAAGAGCCAGCCGTCGGGGCTGGTCATCCACCCCAATCAGCTCTTCATCCAGCGCAATGGCAATCGGCGAGGCCGCACAGAGGTGGGCCATAGCCGGGTAGTGACCCGGCGGCAGAGGCTGCTCGATGGAGTGGATGCCGAAGGGGGCCAGCCGCGCCAATTTTTCTTCGGCCTCGTCGGGGGCAAAGGCGCCGTTGGCATCCAGGCGGATTTCAACCTCCTCTTTGGAAAACCGCTGACGAATGGCTTGGATCATGGCGCACTCCTGATCAAAATCCTCCGCACCAATTTTTAATTTGATACAGCGAAACCCCTGCCCCAGCTTCTCCTCCACAGCCACCAACATGGTGGCTACCGACCCCATCCAGATAAGACCATTGATGGTGATGGCCTGCTCCCCGCGGGTGAAGGCAGAGGGGAAAAGCGTCCGCTCTCCTCCTCCCAACAGATCCAACAAGGCCATCTCGGCCCCAAAGCGAACCGAAGAGAGGGAGAGGGCATCCAGAGCCTCGCGGGGTCCGTGGGAGGCCAATCTTTGGCAAAACAGATCCAACTGGGGGGGGATCTGCTCGGGTGACTCCACACTTAAACCAGCCAGGGGGGGCACCTCTCCCAGACCAAAAAGGGTGGCATCATCGGCTTGGCTCACCCGCAAAAACCACAGGGGACGATGGTCCATCACCCCACGAGAGGTGCGGGCCGGCCGCCGAAACGTAAGGCACCATGACTGCCAACTGGCCTGCAGATCTGGCAGGCCATCCAGGCGGCCCGCCAGAGGGTTGAGCGGATTGCGCATCAGATAAATTTGGGGAATTTTTTAAAGTCCGGCTCCCGCTTCTCCAGGAAGGCGTCCCGCCCCTCCTTGGCCTCTTCGGTCAGATAATAGAGCAGGGTGGCGTTGCCCGACAGCTCTTGAATACCGGCCTGGCCATCCAGGTCGGCATTGAAGGCGGTCTTTAACATGCGCAAGGCCAAAGGGCTGCGTTTCAAGATTTTCTGACACCAGGCAACCGTGGTCTCCTCCAGTTTTTCCAGAGCCACCACCCGGTTGACCAATCCCATGGCCAAAGCCTCTTGGGCATCGTACTGATCACACAGATACCAGATCTCCCGTGCCTTTTTCTGTCCCACCACCCGAGCCAGATAGGAGGCGCCGAACCCACCATCAAAGCTGCCTACCTTGGGGCCGGTCTGACCAAAACGGGCGTTGTCGGCAGCGATGGTCAGATCACACACTACATGGAGCACATGGCCCCCACCAATAGCCCATCCAGCCACCATGGCAATCACCGGTTTGGGGATGGAGCGGATCAGCTTTTGCAGAGTCAGGACATTGAGTCGGGGTAGCTGATCTGCGGCCAGATACCCCCCCTCCCCGCGCACCGATTGATCACCCCCACTACAGAAGGCTTTTCCCCCTTCACCGGTCAGGATGATCACCCCAATATCGGTCCGCTCCCAAGCCATCTCCATGGCGTCGATCATCTCTTGAATGGTCAGCGGTGTGAAGGCGTTGTGAACCTGGGGGCGGTTGATGCTGATTTTGGCGATCCCGTCATAAAACTGAAAGGTGATCTCCTGGTAGGTTTTGATGGGCTTCCATGGCAGTTTACTTTCCATTGTTTGGCTCTTCTCCTCGGCAAAAGGCTTGGTAACAGCATTGGCTGATGGCATGGTCGATCTGGATCTCCAGCAGTTTGGCACCCGGCTCTCCGTGGAGCAGCCATGGAATAGCCTGCTGCACCGAAGCGTGGTCGGTGGCGGTCCGGTAGTCCACCCCTGCCTCATTGGCGGCCCCTCTGGCACTGGATGTCTGCTGGGCGATGAAATGGCTTGCACACTCCGGCTGATCCGAAGGACCATCAATCACACCAAAAATACGCCCACCCCCATTATTGAGCAAGACAATGCGGATGGTATCGGGAATCTGTGCCAGCCACAGGGCATTGCGCCCATAGTGAAAAGCCATGTCGCCGATAATCAACAGATGCAGCCGATCAGAGACCAGGCTATGGCCCATGGCCGTGGCCAAACAGCCATCAATTCCGGCGGTTCCCCGGTTGGCCCACACCCCGTCCGGCTGGATCTGGGGGGCCATCAGGGCGCCGTAGCGAACACTCAAGCTGTTGGCCAGATGCAGGTGGGCGGTTGGGGGCAGAGCCGCCAACAGCTGCCCGACGGCCTGCAGCTCGCTGTAGGGTTGAGCGGCAAAAAAGCGCTGATCAAACCGTTGGGATGCCCGATCCTGGCAGCGCCAGCTCTCTGCCAAGGCGCTCGGCTTGCGGGGCTTGATCCGCTGGGTGAGCTGATTAAAAAACAGGGCAGGCTCTGCAGTAATACGCCGGGTGAGCGAGCAAAAGGGATCGGCGATGCCAAAACCAGCCTCAACATGCCAGTGATAGAGAGGGGGATGGCGCCGGATCTGCTGTTTCAACCCTTTGGAGAGCAGAGACAAGCCGAAGGTGATCAGCAGGGTTGGTGGAGCCGATCGCCACAAAGAGGGGTCACGCTCTGCCCGACGGCAGACCTCTTCCCCCGAGGGAATATTGGCCAGTATATCGGCTAATACCACCGTTCCCAACCGATTGGCCAGCGCTGTTACCGCCGCCGAGAGGTCAGGGTCGGGGGGGGATTGTCCCGCCAGAAGCAGAACCGTCTCTGCCCCTTCATACTCTGCCAGCAAGGGGACCCACGCCGACTCCGTCAGTTGGCACACGGTTGAGGGAGAGTGGATAAGCCGCAGATCGGCTGGCAGAGGAAAGGTCTCCCCCGGCTCGGGATAGAGCGGCTCATACAGGGGGACATTCAGATGCACCGGCCCCCTGGGGTGCTGGCGGGCCAACAGGACCAGCTCTGACAGCTGCCGCCATCCCGACCATCGGCTGCTCACCCTCTCCAGCGCCGCCGGCCACTCCCCGGATTTTTTCACATGGCGCCCATAAAGATTACGCTGATGAATGGTCTGCCCATCCCGCTGGTCAATCCACTCCGGGGGTCGATCTGCCGTCAGAACCAGCAGAGGCACCTGAAGATAGAAAGCCTCGCTCACCGCCGGGCCATAGTTGAGGGCTGCGGTTCCCGAGGTGCAGATCAGGGCCACGGTCCGGTTGGTCTGTTGTGCCATCCCCAGGGCGATGTAGGCGGCGGTCCGTTCATCGGGCACCGTCATACACTGAATGTGGGGATGGCGCACAAAGGCCAGCGTCAACGGAGCGCAACGGGAGCCAGGGGAGAGAACCGCATGGGTTATCCCCTGCTGATGACAGATTGAGGCGATCGCCCAGATGGCCGAGAGGCTCTGACTCATTTGGCCAGAATCTCCACCATGGTCTCCATTTTCATCTCGGTCTCCCGCCACTCATCACTGGGAACAGAGCCCCGAACCACCCCGGCTCCGGCATAGAGAACAGCGCTCTTTTTTCTAAACTGCATGCAGCGCAAATTGACATACAGATCCACCGCCCCATCCTCCTGGATCGGCCCCAGATAACCGGCATAGAGCTGGCGAGACGACGCCTCTTGAGCCAAGATGAAGTCCAACGCCGCCTGACGCTCAACACCACACACCGCCGGGGTTGGATGAAGCTGCTTCAACAGCCGAAAAGGAAGCTCATCATGAGGATTATCGGAGCCATCTACCTGAAACCGGGTCTGAATATGGACCATATCATAGGCCGTGACGGTCTCCGGCTTACTCTCCTGGATGTTGGTCAATCTCAACCGATCCAAACAGTCCCGAATATAGCCGGCGACAACCTCCTGTTCATTCCACTCCTTCTGGCTCCATGGCTGAAGGGCCGATCTCCGGGTTCCGGCCAGGGCCATGGTACGGCAGATACCCTGCCCATCCCGACTGATCAACAGCTCCGGGCTAGCACCACACCAGGTACCCAAATCAGGAACCGAAAGCAGGGAGATCATCCCGGATCGATTACGCTTCAGGCGTGTTTTATAAACATCCACCGGATGGCTTCCGGCTTGGAGAGAGACCCGTTTTTGCCGGGAGAGGACCACCTTTTCCAAATGACCCTGCTCAATCTGGGTCAACCCTTGAGAGACCCCCTGCTTATATTTTTTTTTGCCGGTCTCAATCAGCCTCTCCGGCGCCGGACTCACCTGCCACCCGGTTGGAGATTGATTGTTTTTTACCGTCAACCACCCTCGCAAACGACGAAAAAAAACGGCAGCCTCCTCCCCAAAATCGCTGGTAATGGTCCAACGTTTCTGCTGCCAGACAAGGCGGATATCCGGCTTTAGAAGATGACACAACCCCCCCGTATTCATAAAAGGGCCGATGACAAACCCAGAGAGGTGGGGCTGCATCTGCAGGTTTTTTTTATCAGGTGAGTAGGAGAGATCCACCAACACCTCGACATCCTCACCATCAGGAAGTCGCCAGGAGGCGACCGCCACCCCCTGCTCTACCCCAATCGCCAACATCCCTTTGAGTACCCGCGAAAAACCAAACGGGGAAAAATCATCACACTCCATTACGTCTCTTTCTCCATCCTGGGGACGCCAGGATCATTGCCACTCAACCGGATTGACGATAGAGTAGCCCGCCTATGAATCATACCGAAAACAGATGGCTTAACTGGTGGCATGCCTTACGCCCAAAAACCCTGACCCTGGCTGCTACACCGGTTTTGGTTGGTAACAGTTGGGCTTTTGCCTTCCAGGGAGAGGTAGCACTCTGGCCCATTTTCCTCACCCTTATGGCTGCCATGAGCGTACAGGCTGGAACCAATCTTTACAATGATGCCGCCGATTTTGAGCGTGGTGTGGATCAACCCGGTCGCCTGGGTCCTACCCGTGCGGTTGCTTCCGGGCAGATCTCCGCTTGGCGCGTCTATCTGGGTGCCCACATCAGCTTTACCATCGCCTGGATTGCCGGCTGCTACCTTATCTGGATGGGTGGCTGGTTTATCTTTCTGCTGGCCACCCTCTCCACTTTGGCCGGGTATGCTTATACAGCCGGTCCCCGACCCATTTCAACCACCCCTCTGGGAGAGTTGACGGTTTTTCTCTTTTTTGGGGTGGTCGCCGTGGTGGGGAGCTTTTTTCTGCAGACCGGCCTGGTCAACCTGACAGCCGTGGCTCTGGGTGGTTTGGTGGGGCTGCCAGCCGCTGCCGTGTTGATGGTCAACAACTATCGGGACCAGGTGAGCGATGCCAAAGCGGGACGCCGAACCCTGGCTATTGTTCTGGGAGTGGAGCCATCCCAAGCGGTCCTTGCCCTTCTGCTCTACAGCCCTTTTCCTCTGCTGCTGCTTCTGCCTCTCGCCATTCCGGCCATTCTTCCCTGGCTTGGCCTGCCCGGCATCGCCCTTGTGTCAGCCTGGCGGTTGGTTGTCGCCTTCCGAAAAACCCCCATCTCTCCGGCCTTTAATCAGATTTTAGCCAATACGGCTCGACATCAGGCTTTTTTTGGGCTGCTTCTAAGCCTTGCATTACTCTTGTCTGCAGTATAACTCTAAACTCCGATTCAGCAGTTGAACAGGCACCATAAAAGAGGATGAATCCACAATGATCAAAATAACGGCAGTTCTACTCCTTGTTTTGCTTCACCCTTCAGCGGTCATGGCACAAGGGGCTGAGGATGAGGATGTTGACCTATACAACGGCAGAGATATCAACGGAGTCTGTGCCGCCTGCCATGGAGAGTTGGGACAGGGGAGTAAAAATGGGGAGTACCCCCGGCTGGCCGGTCAGATTCGCAGCATCTTGTTACGGCAACTCTACAGCTTCCGAGACCGAAAGCGGATCAACCTACCCATGATCCCCTACACCGATCCACGGGAGCTGTCGGATGAGGATATTCTGGATGTTGCCAGCTATCTCTCCTCTCTGCGCATTGATGTCACCATCCCCTATGTGGAAGGGGATGTTGCGGCGGGTAAAAAGTTTTTTGCATCCGAGTGCGGTAGCTGTCATGGCGCAGAGGGTCGGGGTAAAGAGCGGGAGGGGGAAAGCGAAAAATTTGGCCCGGCCCTTACCGGACAGTACCCTCTCTATTTAACCCGTCAGATTGCCAACTTTAAAACCGGAAAACGCCACCATGAGGAGATGGAGGAGACCGCTCGGGATCTGACCGAAGAGGAGTTGACCAATATCCTCGCCTATCTGGTTACCCTGGAACGCCACCCAGGCCTGGCAGAAGAGGTGGCCCAAGAGACCCAAAAACGGTTTAAAAGTATTCTCGGCAGCCTGAATCAGACCATCGAAGCCCCCATACCAGAAGAGAAACCGCTGGCGCCACCCCCCTTAGAATAGAGTGGTTCCAACGGTAGAGATTCCAAACCCAATGGCTGCAAAACAGGGGCGGATGGATCTGGGAAGGTATTCATGCCTTCCCAGATCCATCCGCAATCGTTTTGTACAAATTGGGTTTGAAATCTCTATAAATCAGACGTGGACAGGACTTGGGCTCCAGGGACGGGCCCCAGTCGTTATGCCTGGAAACCCTCGCCCTTTTCCAGTTGAAAGTGGGAGACCTCCTGAGTGAGCCGATCAGCCTGATTATCCAGCTCTTTGGCTGTCGAAGACATCTCCTCCGATGCCCCGGCATTTTGCTGGATAACATGATCCAGCTGCTGAAGCGCGGTGTTGATCTGCTGGCCACCCCGGTTCTGCTCTTCACTCGCGGCCGCAATCTCCTCGACCAACTCGGCTGTTTTTTGAATATTCGGCACCAGATTGGTCAACAAGGTACCGGCCTTCTCCGCCACGGCAACACTGGAGCCGGTCAACTGGGTAATCTCTCCCGCAGCCCCCTGACTCTTCTCTGCCAATTTGCGCACCTCTGCCGCCACCACCGCAAAACCCTTGCCATGCTCCCCGGCTCGAGCCGCCTCGATGGCGGCATTGAGGGCCAGCAGATTGGTCTGACGGGCAATCTCCTCAATAACGGAAATTCTACCCGCAATCTCCCGCATGGCATTCACCGCCTGAGCGACCGCCTCCCCACCCGCTTTGGCATCTTTGGCAGCCTGGCTGGATGTCTTGGCCGTAATCCGGGCACTCTCGGTATTCTGCTGAATGCCCGAAGTCATCTGCTCCATGGAGGCCGAGGTCTCCTCGATAGAGGCCGCCTGCTCACTGGCCCCCATAGAGAGAGCGTTGGAGGCTGAAGAGAGTGCCTGGCTACCACTGGATACCTGTTCGGAAGCCTCACGAATACTGCGAACCACTTCGATCAGGTTGGTGGTCATTTTTGTCAATGCCGTTGAAGCACCCCCTTTTATCTCACCGATGCATTTAACCTCAACGGTTAAATCACCTTCTGAAATCGCCCTGGCTACATGGGCAATCTCTTTGGGCTCACACCCCAATTGTGACAAGATCTCCTGGATGACAAAATAGGAGACCAACCCCAACAAAAGGGTGATGGCCAACAAAATCCAGAGGGAACTTTTAACCGTACGAATAAAAGCCGCATCCACATCGTCCAGATAGATGCCCGAGCCCACAATCCAGCCCCACGGCTTGAACCCCTTGACATAGGAGACCTTGGCAACCGGATCATCAAAGCCGGGTTTAGGCCAGACATAGTCAACAAACCCCTCCCCCTTATCCCGAACCCGGCGCACCATCTCGGCAAAAAGCTGGGTTCCCTGTTTATCTTTGAATCCGTGCAGGTTTTTCCCATTCAACTTGGGTTTCAGGGGGTGCATGACCATGACCGCCTGCATATCATTGACCCAAAAATAGTTGCTGCCGTCATACCGGGCAGAGCCAATGACAGCCAAGGCCTCTTCTTTGGCCTTCTGCTGGGTCATGGCCCCACTTTTTTCCTGTTGAAAATAGTGGGCCAAAAGACTGTGGGTGGTCTCCACCACATTTTGCGTCTTAATCTTTCTGTCCTGTAACATCTGCTCCTTCTGAGACAGAGCAGAAACCGCCCCCAACACCCCAATCCCCGCCACCGCAAAAAAAACCACAACCAAAATTTGTGCTCTTAATGTGAGCTTATCAAGCAGAAAAGACATGGTGATTATTTTACCTTTTTTAGAGGAAGGAAAACGACAAGAGCGCTGTGACTGCCAGGAAAAGCCAGACAAAATATCAACTTTTTATCGTATTATATCTAGCCATTTTACACTTTTTTAACAAAAAAGCATTATAAAAGGGTACGGTTTGGTTTGGGATAGCTTCTTTGGGGTTTCACCATCAACCTGGAGACGGCAGTTGTCAGCATGCTGCCGTCTCCAGGGAGAACGATCAGGATTAATACCGTCTCCACTCATGGCCCATATTATCATCGGTTATTGGCCGGGATTGGGCGGTTAGTTTTTGAATCTCTTCCGTACTTTTCAATCGGGAAAGTCTGTGTAAAATACCCTGAATAATCCTCTTGGAAGCAGGAGAGTCTTGCTGCAATACCGGCTGACCGTCGATGGTATAGTTGGTCAAAACCGCCCGCAACCGTTCAGGATCGGCCTGGATGGGGCTGTTCTTGGCAATCAGCAGGTTATACTGGGTAACAGCGGGAAAAACCAGCGTGGCAGACCGCTTGGCCTCCAGAGAGTTGGTGGTGTTGAACATAAACAGCCCCTCCTCTTTAAGAGACGAACGGACGATATGAAAAAATTCGACAGAGAGCAGGTTGCTGTTGAAGCTCCGCCAGTGGTGGGTATTATTCATATAGATCAGGTCGAACTTCTCCTCCGGATTGGCCTGCAGCCAGCGGCGACCGTCGTTAATGATAATCTCCACTTTGGGATTGTCCATCAGGGAGGCTATTTCCGGGAACTGTCTGGTCACCTCCAGATAGCCGGGGTTGATCTCGATAATGGTCATTTTTTCCAGCTCAGGCAGGTTGGCAAGCACCTGAGCGTGGGCACCGGAGGACATCCCCACCAGCAACACCTTTTTAATAGCCGGATGAAAAGCGGCCGGAACATAGGATGAAACCACGTTGTTATAAACGGTTGCCCCCGAACCCGGCTCTTTTTGTTTCATTCTTTTGCGGTCAAGATAGGTGTTGACGGTGCCATCATACGCCCCGCCACCATAGACAACCCCTTTGTTGGAGACGGTTATAACCCCGCTTCTGTTTTCAATCACCATCTTAAAAGTCTGCAGAGGGATATCGGCTTTTTTCAACCCCTTTTTATAGGTCAGTTTTTCATAGATCTGAGCGTAGAGAACCGGTGTCCAGACAACCATCACCACCGCAGCCAGAGAGATGGTCAGGGCGGCGCGCCAGAGGGGTTGGCGGTGTCGATCTCGTAAAACCACAAACATCAGCCAGGCCATGAGCAGTCCCAACAGCCCCAAAATAAGAGAGATCTGTTGAATCTTGAAGATATCCATCAGGATAAACCCGGTGATCAAGCTGCCAGAGACCGACCCGATGATATTGCTGACATAAATATAGCTTAAACCCGACCCAGCCTTGCTATCCGCCTTGACCGAGATATGGCTGAGGAAGGGGAGCATCGCACCCCAGAGAGCAGAACCGAGGGTAATCAGGGGAAGTGAGAGGTTATAGTAGTAAAACATTTTATAGATCTGCCCCCCCGTACTCTGGCGGTCCATCAGGGCATAAGGGTCAAGAAACTGGATCATCTGTCCGATCAAGGGGATCAGCAAAAAACCGACCCCATTGGCACAAACCAGCAGAATAAAAATCAGCCGCAGGGTTTTCATCTTGCCTTTTCTGGCCATGTCGGCAGAGATCTTGTGACCGATAAGAGAGCCAAAGGCGACACCAATCAGAAAAAAGCCCAACACATAGGCGAGACTGCCAGCCTCTCCCCGAGTCAGGTAGGCGTAAACACGAATCCAGACAATTTCAAAGGAGAGAGAGATAAACCCAGCCATACCGGCAAAGAGCATGGCCATGGGAATTTTCAGGGAGATGGGAGAGAGGTCCGGCGAGGGGTCGTGAGACTCTGTTAGACTCTGTTGGGGCTTAGGCGACGCCTTGGTAAGAAGATGGGCGACCAAGGCCCCGCCACCCACCATCAGATTCAGGGCGACCGCCACGTAGACCGTCCCCTGTTGACCCAGGTGGCCCATCAAATAACGGGCCGCAGCAAAGCAGGCAAACGCAGAGCCCAAGGTATTGACAAAATAGAGAATCCCCACCGACTTGCCCACACTGCCCGAAAGGCGTACCAGATAGGCGGTGAGAATGGGCAGGGTAGCCCCCATCAACATGGTGGGCAAAAGAACCAGCAGAAAGGAGATGATGCCCAACTCCCAGAGAGGGCTTCCGGCATGGGTGCCGCCAACCCACTGAAAAAGGGCAAGTGAGATCAGGCCAAAAGTGCCGATGGATAGCTCGATCAGAGCAAAGGCTGCCAACAGTCGGTGTTGAATCCTATCCGACAGATAACCGCCCCCCAAACTACCCAACCCCAACCCCGCCATAAAGGCCGCCACCACCACGGTAACCGATTCGATGTTGGTTCCAAACAGGGTAAAAAGAGACCGCTGCCAGACAATTTGATACAGGAGGGCTGGAATACCGGAGAAGAAAAACAGGGGGTAGATCCAGAGAAGGTTGTGTTTTTTCATTCGCTATCCGCATCCCCACTAGCCTGGCTCTCTTTTGGCTCCCTTTTTAAGGGTTTTGATTCGGATGCGTGGGACGCAAAGCACCACCGTTGACTTATCCCCTGGTCAAAACACTGTGCAAAGAAGATCAGGCGTCTTTAGTAAGTTGATGGAGCCTAGGTGACTTTTTTCAAGGCCTGTTCGATATTGATGGAGGAGGAGGAGACCTCGCCGATAATCCGGTCAATCTCACCAGCCAGTTCACGGGCAACCCGGGCGGTGCTTTTCACCTCTCCCGCTACCACGGAAAACCCCTTGCCAAACTCACCAGCCCGAGAGGCCTGGATACCGGCATTGATGGCGAGAACCTCTAGTTCGTTGGATATTTTTTCGATGCCGTGGAGGGCTTTGGAGGCATCACGGGTGTTGCGGTCAATCTCCTTGCGGACACTGGAGAGGTCGGAGAAAATCTGCTGGTTGGCATGACCGCGGTTCTCCTCAAGCATTTTAATCAGCAACAAGGCTGCCGCAGAAGGGACTACCTTACCCTCTGCTTTGTAGGTTTCGATCTCTTCGTCTGTCGAGCCGGCATCGAAAAGAAAATCTACCGGAAAGTTTTTCATGGCCATATCCAGCCGGGTCAGGGTTTTCAAGCCCATTTTGGCGGCAGCCTTCATAGCGGGGGCCTCGCTGTCAGCATCGACAACGAACAGAAGCTCTATTCCCTTGCTTTTGGCAAAGACCTCGAGTAACGACTTGCCCTCAATACCACCACCGACAATGCCGACCTTTTTGGTTCCCTCTATTTTTTCCATGAAAATACCCCGGTTTTTTAGGACAGCCTAAAAAAAGTTAAACCCTCGATTGATAAAAACCGCCTGATGGCTGAATGACAGCACCTACCAAAATTTTTCGCAGCATAACACACTCCATACCTCACTGTTAAGCTCTCTTGAGAAGAAAATCATCTATTTGGCAACAAGGAGGAATCTCTTCACCTTTTACCTGTTCCAACCTGCTTTTAGGATCGATCAGGATGATCCATTTCACCTTCAGCCACCAACCCGAGATGAGAGCGCATGCAAACAATACCTTCCCCGATCACACTCCCTGCCACCGAAGAGAACAGCCAAGGGAAAAGAGCCGAAAAAAAAACGGTGAAGAGCCGAAAAAAAAGTCCTCGAACCAAAAGAGCACCCCACTCAGCCTCACCCCATGGTACAACCCGCGACTGGCTCTCCCGAGAAAAACGAAAAACCTTGTTGGACAGGCTCTTAGGCGAGTTTCTTTTTCTCCACAAAGAGGCCATGGAGTCGGTTAAAGGGGAGGTGGTGGACCCCATCCAAAGGGTGGAGGCCCTGACCAAGCTCTCTCAGGCGCTGGACAGAACCCTCAACGCCCTGGTCAAGGCCACTCCCCACACACCGCATTTAACCGTTGCTGAAGATGTGTTAAAACATCAGGTGACTTTTGTTGAGTCCCACTATCCTCAACATGCTACGGCCCTGCTGACTATCTTGGAACCCTTTGGTCGAGAGTTGATCAAAATTTTTGAGGAGTAAAGAGGGGAATAATCCAATAACAGATGGGAGAGCCATGAACACCTCACTGATTGCCTGCATCAAAGATAGAGCCACAGCCAAACCCTCTTGCGGCGGACGGGGCAGTGAAGCACTCGTCGACCAGATCGAGGCCGAGGTCAACCGCCAGAAACTCCCTATCGCAGTTGTCCGAATGCGCTGCCTGGGAGAGTGTTCCAAAGGACCCAACATGCGCATTGCACCGGGTGGGCAGTTTTTTTATGGCGTAAAAGAGGAGACCATCCCCGAGATCATCACCGCCTTGAAAGAGGCGCTGAACAGCCCCTGATCACCCCACCCCTCGCTACGGGACAATTCGTACCGGGGCATAGCCGCTGCCCGGCTCTTTAAAGTTGGTCACCTGCCCCTGATAGATGCGGGCTGTCACCCCCAACACCTTGGCGCCGTAGACAAAGAGTCTCAAGTCGGTTTTCATCGGTTTGCCATCCCAGGGACAGGGGGTAGTGGAGGGGGGCACCAACTTCTGAACCAGGGTTGTCTCCTGGCAGAGTACGTTAAAACGATTTCGACTCAACCCTTTGCCCAGAATCACCCCCCGACTCCCAAACGAATCCACCGGCTTCACAACCCAGCTTCGCCGATCCGACCAAAAGTGATCGGCATCGAACCACTTGAGAAGATGACAGGGAGGAACCCCCGCCAGCAGAGTCTGTTGGCTCACCTCCCCCACCCCCAACTCTTTCAAAGCCTCCTGACTGCTCCAGAGCAGCATGCGCCGCTTATCCGCCAGCAGACCATAGGCTCTGGGGTTGGGGGTCAAACAGACCTTGGCTGCCAGATAGGCGGCCCGAATACCGGCAAGGGGTGGTGTTTCCAGATAGAAGTCACAATGGCGGTTATAGATCAGATCCACCGGCTTTCCGGCTAAAAACACCCCCTGGGCGTTGGCCTCCAGTTGACCGGGGTCCACCACCTCTGCCTCCACGCCTCGCGCTCTGAACAGCAGGGCAAACTGCTGCATCTCTGGATAGAGAAACTGCTTTTCCGGTTCGGAGTCGATGATGACCACCCGTTCTGGCCGTTTTTTCCTGCCGTGGCTGAAACGGTCCATCTCTTGATTGAAGGTGGCCATCAGGTTGGAGGCTGGTCGCCCTATGGCCTCTTGCGAAAGAGAGCGGCTTAGCTGGTGGGCTTGCCAGGCCAACATCACCCCTCCGGCATTGGTATTGACCTCAATCAGCCGAGGCCCCTCCGTCGTCAGGTGAAAATCATACCCCATCATCACCGACTCATGGCCGGGGTCCAGGCGGGCCGACTCCGGCAGTTGCGGGGTGACAAAAGATCGATAGGGGACCATCTGTTGCAGCTGATAGAGGGCCTTGACCAGTCTGATCATGGTTTTCAGATCTTTAACCGGTAGAAAAACCGGGCATTCAGATGAATCGGGAACCCTGTCAGCCATGGTGACTCCTTGCAAAAGTGTGTGAAGCACGAAGAGAGACAATCACTCCCAAACCGGCTGCCAACGCCATGAGACCAAAAAGGGCTTCGGCTCCAATCCGTTCGAACAGAAACCCCGACATCAACAACCCCATCCCCCCACCAACACCAAAAGAGAAGGCCGAATACCAGGCCTGAGCGGTGCCTCGGCTGGCATGGGGAGCCATGGAAAACACCCGCTGCACCGAAGCCACATGAAAGGCGCCGAAGGTAGCGGCATGCAGAATCTGTCCGAAGATGAGCAGAGGCCAGAAGAGGGTAACCGAATAGATCCCCCAACGGACCGTCGCCAAAACCAGCGAGCCGGTTAAAACCGCCGAGAGGCCAAACCGAGCCAGAACCGGCCCGGATCGCATCATGAAAAGCACTTCGGCCAGCACACCAAGAGACCAGAGCAGGCCAATGGCGGTTTTTGAAAAGCCGTTATTCTCCAAATAAATGGACATAAAACCGTAATAGGCCCCATGGGAAAACTGCATCAACAGGGCGGTCAGGTAGAACCAGCGCACTTCGGAGCGATGGAACAGTTTGCGGCTGGAGACATCAACCTGGGTTGGATGAGGCTCCCCTTTGGGTAGAAACAGGGCAAAACCAGACCCGGCAGCCAGCAGAAAAATGAGCGTAAACGGGACCACCCCCATCCCCCAATAGTCGGTTATCGGTCCCAGCCCCAACGAAAGCAGAATAAACCCCCAAGAGCCCCAAAGGCGGATGTTTCCATACTCCCCCCCATAGCGGGTAACGGTCTCCATGGTGGTCGCTTCGACCAGAGAGAGGGGGCCGGTATGAAAAAAACTGTAGACAACCGCAGCCGTCAACATCAGTGGAAGGGAAGAGCCCGCCAAAAAAAGGGTAGAGGCCGCACAGGCGGCAAAGGAGGTGAGGACAATAACCCGATGGCGGGAGCCTCGGTCCGCCAGCCCGCCCCATATGGGTGGTGCCAACACCTTGATACCCAGTGCCAGGGCGGTCAGCACTCCGATGGACTCTGACGTGTGGCCCAAATCGGCCATATAGAGCGGCCAATAGGGAATCCAGACGCCCAACACAGCAAAATAACAGGCGTAAAATCCAGAGAGGGTCCAGTAGGTTCCGGGGTTCAAGGTGTCACAAATCTTTTGGCTGAATGAGGGTCTGCTACCCCTCAAAGTCTAGTTAAGCGTGCCATTGTCGGCCCGACGGCAATAATGTGCAAGTCTGTCATGAGAGGGCGGGCAATAGGTTGCTTTTTATCCATTGATATTGAAACATATTTTTCTCTCTTTAAGGTTGAGACCGTATAAAAAAAACCTTGCCATTTCCTCTTAGGGGGGTTTCAGCTTACACTGTCAAGCAGCTTGGGATGGCAATCACGGTAAGGACCGATCAAAAAAGGTTAAGACAGACTATGGAATCGACGGACAAAAAAAAACTCTTTTTAATTGACGGCTCCGGCTACATTTTCCGAGCCTTTTACGGCATCCGCAACATCTCCCGGCGAGATGGCTTTCCGACCAATGCCCTGTTTGGCTTCATCAAGATGTTACAAAAAGTGGTGCTGGAGCAAAAACCAGACCTGCTGGCTATTGTTTTTGACGAAAAGGGCCCCACCTTTCGCAACACCCTGGATGCCAACTACAAAGCCAATCGCAAACCCATGCCCGAAGAGTTGCGTCCCCAAATCCCCCTAATCCACGAAGCGGTCTCAGCCTTCAACATTCCCCACTTCTCTCTGGCTGGCTATGAGGCCGATGATATCATCGGCACCATGGCGGTGGCGGGAGAGGCGGCTGGCATGGCGGTGGTGATTGTCTCGGGTGACAAGGATATGATGCAGTTGGTCACCGACAACATCTCCATGCTCGATACCGGCAAAGATCAGTGGTTCCATGCCGAGGAGGTCAAAGAAAAATGGGGAGTACCACCGGAGAAGGTGACCCAGGTGATGGCTTTGGCAGGCGATACGGCGGATAATATTGCCGGTGTGCCCAAAATTGGCCAGAAAACCGCGGCGCAGTTGATTGGCGAATTTGGCGATCTGGAAAACCTGCTGGCCCAGGCCGAAACCATCAAACAGCCCATGCGCCGCAAAAACCTGTTGGAATTTGCCGATCAGGCACGACTGGCCCTGCAGTTGGTCACCATAAATTGTCACACACCCATTGCCTTTGACCTGGATAAACTCCCTTGCTGCGGGCCGGATCGGGAGCGGTTGAAAAAGCTCTATACCGAGATGGAGTTCTCTTCTCTGCTCAAACAGTTGGAGACCGAGCAGCAGCCCACCCCTTCTTCATCAGCAGAGCAGGGGGAGCTACCCCTCGGATTGAATCCAGCCCCCCTCACCCTGGACTATCGAACCCTGCTGACCGAGGGGGCGTTTCGGGGATTTTTAGCCGACCTTCAAAACCAGCGCTCTTTTAGTTTTGATACAGAGACCACCGGCACCGATCCGGTACAGGCTGAGCTGGTCGGGCTATCCTTCTCCTGGAAGAGCGGTCAAGCCACCTATCTGCCGGTAGGCCACATTCCGGAGGCGGCTCCGGCAGGTCAGCTCAATCGGGACAAGGTGCTGGCAGCGCTCAAACCCCTGCTGGAGAACCCCGAAACAGCCAAAACCGGGCAGAATATCAAATATGAGTATGTCCTCTTGCTTAAGTATGGTATTCGGTTGGCGGGGATCGCACGGGACCCCATGCTCTTCTCCCATCTGATCTACGGCTCCAGTGAGCGCCATAACCTGGATGCCATCGCCGCCAGCCAACTGGACCGGACCACCACCACCTTCAAAGAGGTCGCTGGGGTTGGCAAAAAACAGCTCCGCTTTGATCAGGTGCCTCTGGACAGAGCGGGACCCTACGCCTGTGAAGATGCGGAGGTAACCTGGCAGGCGGCGGAAAAGCTGGCCCCCGCCCTGGCGAACTTAAGCTCGGTTTGGAAACTCTACCAGGAGGTTGAACGTCCTCTGATCCCGGTTTTGGGGGAGATGGAGGCGGCAGGGGCGCTGATCGACCGGGAGGCTCTGCAGCAGATGTCAGACCGTTTTACCTTGAGGCGGGAGGCGCTGGTTGAGCAAATTCACCAACTGGCCGGAGAGGTGTTCAACGTTAACTCCACCCAGCAGTTGGGGCAGATTCTTTTTGAAAAAATGGGGCTGAAGGGGGGCAAAAAAACCAAAACCGGTTTTTCAACCGATGTAACGGTTTTGACCAAACTGGCCGACCAGGGCCATGAAATACCCACCAAACTACTGGAGTATCGCTCTCTTACCAAGCTACAATCTACCTATACCGATGCTCTGCAAAATCTGATCAACCCCAAAACAGGGCGGGTTCATACCAGCTACAATCAAGCTGTCACCCTCACCGGAAGACTCTCCTCCTCTGAGCCTAATCTACAGAATATTCCCATCCGCACCCCGGAGGGACGAGAGATTCGGCGGGCTTTTGTCTCCCCTCCGGGCTGGCAACTTCTCTCGGCAGACTACAGCCAGATAGAGCTGCGACTACTGGCCCACATGGGGCAGGTTCCCCGTCTGTTGGAGGCCTTCTCCCTGGATCGGGATATCCACTCAGCCACGGCGGCGGAGCTTTTCGGGGTGGCGCTGGAGACCGTTGATGAGGCACAACGGCGGATGGCCAAAACCATCAATTTTGGCTTGGTCTATGGCATGAGTGAATATGGCCTGGCCAAACGGTTGGGGATCTCCAACTTTGAGGCACGAGACTATATGGACCTCTATTTCAAACGCTATGATGGGGTTCGAAGTTTTATGGACAGCAATGTGCAGTTTGCCAAAACCCACGGCTATGTCGAGACCATCGGCGGACGGCGCTGCCTGATTCGAGATATTGATCACAGCAACCGCAATCTGCGCGAGTTTGCCGAACGGACCGCCATCAACGCCCCCTTGCAGGGGTCGGCAGCCGATTTAATCAAAATAGCCATGATCCGCCTCCACAACACCTTGAGAGAGAAGGGGTGCCAAAGCCGGATGATACTCCAAGTTCACGATGAGCTGGTTTTAGAGGTAGAAGAGAACGAAACAGAGGCGGTGAAGAGGTTTGTTCGAACCGCCATGGAGGAGGCGCTCTCTCTTTCGGTCCCTTTAAAGGTGGATATGGGTATTGGCTCCAACTGGGATGAGGCGCACTGAAGTCAAATACTTGGAACCTTGGGTGCTGCCCAAACCCGCTGGGAAGGCATCCATGCCTTCCCAGACCCATCCACCACGGTTTTGTCCCCATTTGGTTGGGACTCTCTCTCACGCAAAACTCTGGGAGAGGATGGAATAGATCTGCCTCTCCGTCAACTTGAAAGCCCGAGCTAACTCCGGCACTCTCTCCCCCTCACCATAGCGCAAGATGATGGTTCGATTGCGCACCTTTTTTTTGGCCCGGCTCGCCCGAACAATTGTCAGGGTCTCCCCTCCAAAATAGGCACTCATCTTCTGAGCCGCTTCCAGGCCAAGCAGGTTGGCCAATCGATGTTGGGCCTTCAAGTTGCGTGGAATAAACAGACGGGTTCCCCCACACAGGTCCAGCAGTTTAATTGCCCCCTCCAATCCAACCACCTCTTTAATCTCGACAAGAGAGGCCGGCAAATCTGACTCTTGAAAATGGATCATCTCTCTTCTCCTGGAAAAAGTGGCGTTGCCTCGGTTCGGTTTTTCATTTTGCTTCCCTATCGCATTATCAAACTGTTTAGATGAAGGAACAAAACCTTGCTATATATCATATTTACTGAACTCTATTATAATATAGTTCGGTTTTGTTCATGATTATTATTATTCATCGTCCATTCAGTTCGGTTTTCTTAAATAAATTTTACATGTTGTGATTAAGAAAGATGTTTTTTTCTTTCTGGTGATTAATGGGATTTAGAGCTCTGTTCGGTTTTACTCTAGCATAGATCATTACATTGGATTATTATTATCAAAGATTTAAAACTTTGGAGATTTGTTATGGATGGTCAAGATGTCAAGCCAGGGTTTCAAGACCGGCTCCGACTGGTAATCGGAGATCAGGCACCGTTTCGATGGGCCAGAGAGGTAGGAATTGGTAAATCAACCTTTGATGGATTGTGGAATAAAGGCACCAGACCCCAGTTAAAGACCCTCCTGAAGATCGCCTGGGAGACCGACATCTCCCTAAGTTGGCTCTTAACCGGAAAAGGGGGCCACAAACTCCCGTCCACTTCAGAAGAGTACCAGCCAATCACTCTCTGCTCACAAACCGAACCGCTTAACACACTCTACCCCCTCCATCGCGAAGGCTATATTCTTGTGCCACGCTACAGCATTCAAGAGTGCCCCAAAGCACACAACTTTTTTTGCCAGGCCCAACAGGTGGATCATCTGGCTTTTAAAGCTGGCTGGATTATTCAGGATTTAGGATTGGACCCAGAAAAACTCGCCCTTATTCCTGTCCAGGGTGACAGCATGACCCCCACCCTCAACCAAGGGGATCTACTGCTTCTCGACAGAAGAGAGCGGCTGGTGCGTAGCGATGGAATTTATGTGGTTTGCCAAAAGAGGCATTTAATGCCCAAAAGGCTACAACGAGGGTTTGATGGTTCGGTTATGATAAAAAGCGACAATCCCATCTACGAAACTCAAACGGTACAAGAGAGAGAGGCCGCACGACTGACCATTGTCGGACGAGTGGTCTGGGCCGGCCATCGGATGTAGACCTACACAAAAAATGAGGGAACAGAGGTTATCTTACAGACAAGAACTTTTATGCTGTTTGCAGCTTTGGCCCGAGCCCAAACGACAGGCACTCTGCCAATCACGACACTCTTTAGCCGTCTGGTTCAGCTTCTCAAAGAGAGAGGCCCGAGCCACATAGTAGCTCGACTCGTCACCGGTCAGGGCGATAGCCTGGCTGAAATCCTCAATAGCCCGCTGGATCTGGCCCGAAGCCGAATAGGCCTTCCCCCGCTCAAAATAGTGGTCGGCTCGGCCCAGTTTTCTCTTGATTCCCTGGCTTAAATCTTGGATGGCAGCATCATATTTGCCCAGCTTTGCCAACACCCGACCCCGCTCAAAATAGACCTCCAACCGGGTCCGACTTCGGCTCAGGGCAGCGTTCAAATCCCGCTCGGCATCCTCAAGACGCCCCATGACACTAAAGGTCAACCCTCGCTCAAAATAGCCTTCCGCCGACTGCGGGCTCAAGGCGATGGCCCGACTTAAATCCAGATAAGCTGTGGTGTACTCTCCCCGCTGTCGATAGGCTACCGCCCGCCCGACCAGAGCCTCCGCCGACTTGCCATTGACGGCTAAAACCCGGTTAAAATCCTCGATCCCTCGGGTCGAATCACCCTTTTTGGTATAGGCTCTCCCACGGGCAAGCAGGACGGCCATCTCTTGTCCTGGAACCCGCAATGCCTGATCAAAATAGATGATAGCTCGACGATAATGGCCCAGATCCAAGGCTTTCATACCCCGATCGTACATCTCGTTTTGGGGTGGTGTGGGGTTTTTTTTTAGGGATCTGGACGGTGTGGCGCTCTCGACACGGCCTCTTTCATCCCTGCTTATCTGCTTTTTGGGATCAACCTTCGGCAGACCGGGGGGGGATAAAGGGTGCTGAACAATCCGACGCTTTGGCGCCAAGCCTCCACCTGGATAGGATGAGGAAACAGGCATAACCAATACACGACTCATAGAGAGGGACAACCGACGACCCTCTCGCCAGGCTGGCAGTCGGGAATGACCCATCGATACACTATTCAAACGGGCAGAGAGCTGTCGACCGATTCTCGCCTCAAACCGCGCACCGGCCAGCACAACCGGCCTCTTCACCCGAACCGAAGCCACGGGAGGGGGCGGCACAACCTCACTCTTGGCAACCAACGGACGGGCAGCTTTTTTGAGGCTCTGCTTGGGGGGATCCTGCCAATAGGGCTTGACTACCTTAGGGGTTATGTCCGGCAGATCATCCGGCCTCTCCCTTTCAGGAGGTGGCGCACTCAACAGCGTCTTTTTCCTGGTTTTGGCTCTATCCACCGAATGGGTAATCCGCCGCTCCATTTGATCCAGGTAGGAGGGGGTCGACTTTTTCAGCGCCAGCCCAGCCATTACCCGACCCTTCGCCGCGGGGGCAGAGGGTTGATGGTCGGAATAGCCGGGGGGCTTGAAGGGTGAGCTTGGCGAGAGAGGGGCAGACTTTTGGGCGGCACGCTCCTGGTCCTCCCTGGCCCAACGATCCACCCGCATCCGGTCGGATGGCGATAGTTTAGCCGATAAGGATGGCGAGACAGCTCTCTCCTTGACCGGTTGTCGCCTCTCGATTGGGGCGGGTTTTTTGGGTGGTTCCGCAGCAATAACTGGCGGTGGCAGGTTGGACATTTTGATCGGTTTTTTGGGCTGAATAACCGATGCCAACGGCCCAGAAAGAGCTGCTCGACCTGAAAGCGGATGGTTTTCCAGACCAACCGATCGGGAATCAGACCCTTCATGAGAGGGAAACTGGTTGATACCCGGCAGCTGAGCCACAACAGGGGGGGCCGGCTGAACCGGTGAATAGAGAACAAACGTGTTCTCTTTAAACAGTCCCGCCTGACGCCGTCCATCCGGCCAGGTTTTGATACCATAGCCATTCTGGCGACCGTGGCGCCACTCACCTACATACTTTTTTTTCGAGGCCCAAACAAAGGTTCCCTTGCCGTGGCGCACACCCTGGAGATACTCCCCCACATAAAGGGCTCCATCGGCAAACATGTAGCTTCCCGCCCCATGGCGAATTCCCTTTTTAAAATCCCCATCATAACGGGCCCCCGATGGCCAGATGAAGGTACCGAATCCGTCGACACAATCTCCACGAATACACTCTGCCGCCGCATTTTCAACACCCACAAACCACGGGCCAACCAGGAAAAGTGCCGCCAGAAAGCCCATGCGCCCCCTTGCTCTGCTCCTGGTCGATTGTTGTGAGAACAAAACAGCCATCTATCAGTTTCCCGTTACCACAAGGGGAAACCCCTCTGAGGAGATCGGCTGTTGCGCATCCGAAACCACCACCCCAGGGGGGAGGTAGCCGGGGAGAGGGGCCGGAGGGGCTGAAAGGGTTGTCGGTGGGGTCGTCTGAGGTTTTTTCTCCTCTTTGGTCCATTGCTCCAACGTGTCGGAGACCTTCTCCAAACCGTTCCAGATCTGCCCCACCCCTTTCCGCTCCAGAGCGCCGGTATCGGTCTCTGCCGACGGCTGTACCGGCGCAGAGGGGTGCATGCGGGTCAGCAGCAGAGGCTTGGGGATGGCGGAGATCACCGCCGTGGTTGCACTAGCCTGTCGCATGGCCAGCAGCTGGGAGAGGGTTCGAATATCGGCATGGACCAGCTCGCTGCTTTGTGGAAGCGGGTCTATTCCCAAGGTATGTTGGATTCGGCCCAAGGCGCTCTGCATCTGCGCAAACGCCATGCCCTGATCCATTCGGGCCACCAGGGCCTTGGCCCGCTGCTCAATCCGCCGGATATCGGAACGATGGATGGGACTCTCCTTGACCTCACCCGCGCGCACCTTCCTGGCCTGCAGACGATGGATGTCTTGGGCGATGGAGAGGTCACGCTGGGAAATATGATAGCTCTGCAGAGCAATACGCAACTGGGTTACCGTCGCCATGCTGAAGGCCAGACGTCGAGAACGAACCACCTCTTTTTTCAGTTTGGCAATCGCCATTTTTTGGGGGGTGGCAGCCAGATTGAACAGATCCCAGGAGATCTGCATACCCAAGGCCCGCCAGGTCTGATTGTGCAGATATTGATTGCTCTCGTGGGAGAGCCCTTCGGTTATCATCAGATTGGGCAGCATTTTCAGCAACACCTTGCGGACCTCCAAAGCGCTCATTCGCTCCTCATAATCCTCCACCCTCAACTCTGAACGGTTTAACAAAGCATAGTGGTCCAGAGCCTCAACCGGCAGATAGACCAGGGTATCATCCAACACCTCGCCGGCTTGGGGAGAGGAGAGATAGAGGGTTCCAGGAGGCAGATTCATCAAGACAGCCAACTGGGTCTTGGCCTCAACCAACCTCTTGCGCATCTCCCAGAGTTGATGGGTGGTATCCAGCAATATCTGCTGATCCTCCAGAGCAACAGCCGGAACCTCCTGACCGGCGGCCTCCATGCGCTGCACATCTCGAAGGGCCAGCTTGGTCTCCTCCAGGAGCGCATCCAGTCGGGGAACCAGAAAATCGGTCATGGCGGCCTGCCAATAGCGGCTGCGCACCTCTTGGGTGATGGTTTGAATGGATTTACGCCGATGTTGTCGGTGGATCATGACCCGGTCCGCCTTCTGCCGGGCCTGGACATACCCAACACCAAAATCCAGAACACTCCAAGCCCAGCTCAAACCGGCCATTCCCTGGCTGTTATCCTTCTCTACCACCTCCAGGTTGGTGTTTTTGACGGTGATGACCCGCTCACTGTCTCGAACGGAGTAACCGGCTGAAGCGGCAATTTTGGGCAGAAGATCCTTTTTGGCCAGGGAGAGATCCTCCACGGCAATAGCCTCCTCCATCTGCCTGACCCGCCGTTTCAGATTGTATTTGACAGCACGGGCCATGGCTTCGTGAAGCCCGATTTGATAGGAGCTTGGCTCCTGATCGCTGAACAGACTACCCAGATCCTTCTGAACACGCCGCTCCACAGCCTGAGGGGTAACAGGCTCCAACTTGACCGAACAGCCGGAAAGCACCACCCCCAACATCAGGGAAAACAGCCCCAGAGCGCGAAGAGCAGAGGGGTCCCCTGAAGAAAGAGTGGAACCGCTTTTGTCAGAATGGACAGACACAGTTTTTTTGTCCTATTTCAAATGTAAAATAAAAGCAGGCCAACACCGACAAAAAAAAGCCGCTATTCTGGCTCTGCAACGACCCACAAAGGGGCTGGACAATGGCCCCACATGCCGAATCAGATCAAAGAAGAGAACAAAAGGATAGTTTAGAAAAACCATTCAAATACCATAAGGTTATGCACCAAACCAAGCAAAAAACAACCGGAGGAAAAGGGGCAACCTACCAGCCCGCCTTCTCAACCCTCGTCTTGGAAAAGGGCGCCCGTCTAAAATAATGCAATAAATATGCCTTTTGACAGAGCATCTATTTACAATAGATTCAACCAGGCAAAATATTTGACTTACACCGTAAATGGTGGATAATCCCCCTTATATTTGTTTTGAAAGGGTTTTAATTTGAAATTTTGGACTGACAAAAGGGTTGTCCTCCTCGTGAGCGGTGGCATTGCCGCCTATCGAAGCCTGGACATTATTCGCCTCTTCCGAGAGCAAGGGGCTGTTGTTACGGTGGCCGCAACCGACTCGGCACTGGAATTTGTCACGCCCCTCTCGTTTCAAGCCCTCTCAGGAGAGCCGATCCACAACAGCCTCTCCAACCCCACTACCCCAGACGGCATGGATCACATCCATCTGGCTCGTCAGGCTGATCTGTTTGTCATCGCACCGGCAACAGCCAATCTTCTGGCGAAAATGGCGGCAGGATTGGCCGACGACCTGGTCTCGACCCTGCTTCTGGCCTTTGATGGGCCGGTTTTGGTGGCCCCCGCCATGAACACCAATATGTGGAACCACCCTGCCACTCGGCGCAACGTTACCCAACTCAAAGCCGATGGCTGCCACTTTGTTGGTCCTGCCAAGGGTCTGCTGGCCTGTGGAGAAGAGGGGGCGGGCCGACTGGCCCCTGTCGATGAGATTGTTGAAGAGGCCCGAACCATCTTAACCCCCAAAAGCCTCGCCGGACGACGCCTTCTCATCACCGCCGGCCCCACCCACGAGGCCCTGGACCCGGTTCGGTTTATCGCCAACAGCTCCTCAGGAAAAATGGGCTGGAGCCTCTGCCGGGCTGCTCGGCGGGCCGGGGCCGATGTGGTGCTGGTTCACGGCCCGGTCTCCCTCCCCTCGATACCAGGGGTGGAGAGCCATCCGGTCACCTCCGCTCAGGAGATGTTTGAGACCACCCTCTCCCTATGGCATCAAAGCAAGGATAGGCCAGGATGTGATGGCGCCATTTTAACCGCTGCAGTTGGTGATTACCGACCGGTCACCCCACAAACCGATAAAATCAAAAAAAATCCCGACCAAACAGAAATATCCCTGACCCTGACCACCAATCCCGATATTTTAGCCACCCTGGCCTCTCAAGGGGCCGGTAAAGTGGTGGTGGGCTTTGCCGCCGAGACCGGAGATGCCCTCAACCGTGGGGTGGAAAAGATGGCTCGCAAAGGGTGTGACCTTCTCGTGATCAACGACCTTCTCGAGCCGGGTGCCGGCTTCGGAACCGACACCAACCGGGTAACCCTTCTCAACCGAAAAGGGGAGATGACACCCTGGCCCCTCCTCTCGAAAGAGGAGGTGGGGGAACAGTTGATTCAAACCGTTGCAACCCTGATCCAAGAGAGAGCCAAATGAGCGACAACAGCCTGACCATCAAGCTATTGATTCTGCCCCATGGCAAGGGGTTGACCGTGCCGGGCTACGCCACGGCTGATTCAGCCGGAATGGATCTACGGGCCGCCATCCCAGAGGGTGAACCTCTCACCCTGGCACCCGGAGAGAGAGGATTGATTCCTACCGGGATCACCCTGGCTATCCCTCAAGGCTGGGAGGGGCAGGTACGACCCCGGTCTGGCCTGGCCATCAAAAAGGGGATCACCGTTCTCAATGCCCCCGGCACCATCGATGCCGACTATCGAGGGGAGGTAGGGGTCATCCTGATCAACCACGGCGATCGACCGGTTACGATCGAACGGGGAGAACGGATTGCTCAAATTCTATTCGCCCCTGTGGTGCAGGCTGAGTGGCATCTGGTTCCCAGCCTGGACCGGACTCAACGCCAAGGGGGGTTTGGAAGCACCGGCCTGTAGGGAGCGGAGCTTCCATACCATCATAACAACAACCAAAGCAGATGTTTCATACTGTGAGGGGGGGAGAGAGAATTGGCATGTTAAAGTTTTCGAAGAAATTACTCTATGCTATTGAAGCCGTGACGGATATCGCCTACAACTCAGGCGGAGAACCGGTCCAGATACGCGAGGTGACAAGCCGCCAGGGGGTTCCACAACGCTATCTGGAACAGGTGATGCAGCGGCTGGTTAAAGCAGGCATATTAAAGGGTATTCGGGGGCCCAGAGGCGGCTACCTTCTGGCTCGGGAGCGATCCAAAATCAGTGTGGGGGATATCGCCCGTGTGGTGATGGTGGTTGAGGAGGATATGGAGTCGGGTCTGCCGGATGATATGGCTATCGGCCCCATTGGGCGGCAGGTCATTCGCCCCTTGTGGTCGGAGTTTCAAGACCAGATTCTGGAGATGATGGATAAGATTACCGTGGAGGAGCTGACCACCAGAGCCTTTAAAAATGGGGTTCCCAGTGAGGTCTACAACCGGATAACCTACTCCATTTGAACAGGCCAATCAGACAGATTCTCATGATTGGGGCGGGGGGCCTGGGCTGCGCCACGGTGCTGGCGCTATTGGCTCAGCCAAAAATCAGTGGGTTGGACCGGATCATCCTGGTCGATCCGGACCAGGTAGAGCTCTCCAACCTGCACCGTCAGGTTCTCTTTACCATGGAGGATCTGGGTGCCGACAAAGTTCAATGCGTTGCTCAACAGGTCGAAAAGAGCCGGGCAGACTGGCAGGTTGTACCGGTGGTTCGCCGTCTGCAGGGGGTTGGGGATATTGTCGCCATGGCCGACGGCTGTGAGCTGATTGTGGATGGATCGGATAACGTTACCACCCGCTTTGAGGCCAACGACGCCGCTCTGCAGCGGTCCATTCCCCTGGTCCATGGTGCTGCCATTGGTTTCAGGGGTCAACTGATGACCCTGCTTCCCGGTCAATCGGCCTGTCTGCGCTGTCTCTTTTATGGCCCACCGGCAACCGAGGGGGCCAGCTGTCGCTCTGATGGCGTTTTGGGACCACTGGTTGGCGAGGTGGGGTGGTTGATGGCGATGGAAGTTGTAAAAATTCTGACGCAACAGGGCGCTCCACTTCTCAACCGCCTGCTCACCATCGATGGGCAAAAACAGCGGCGACACACGGTCCCCTTACAGAAACGTGCCGGGTGTACCGGGTGTGGAAATTTAGGTCTTTTAGCTTGATATTGAAAGGGTAATTTTGGAAAGATCATGGGGAAAATTCATACCGATATCACCGGAACCATTGGTCAGACACCCCTTGTTCGGCTTAACAAGATAGGGGCCGAATTTGACGTTGACCTGCTGGTTAAATTGGAATCCTTCAACCCTATGGGCTCCCTGAAAGATCGCATTGGCCTGGCGATGATTGAAGCGGCAGAAAAAGAGGGAAAGATTTCAGCCGGAGCTCGGATTGTCGAGGCGACATCCGGCAACACCGGCATCGCTTTGGCCTTTATCTGTTCATCCAGGGGCTATCAACTCACCCTGACCATGCCGGACAACATGTCTGTGGAGAGACGCAAACTGTTCAAACTTCTTGGTGCCGAAGTGATCCTGACCCCCGCTCTGACCGGCATGAAAGGGGCGATCGATAAAGCCACAGAGGTACTAAACCAGAACAGCAACTGCTTTATGCCGAGCCAGTTTTCCAACCCCGCCAACCCCAACATCCACGCATTGACCACCGCTGAAGAGATTCTGGACGATACCGACGGTCAGTTGGATGTGATCGTTGCCGGCGTGGGAACCGGCGGCACCCTGACCGGGCTGGCCCGCGCCCTTAAAAAGAGCCGCGCGGCACCGGTCAAAGTGGTGGCGGTGGAGCCGGAAAACTCTTCGGTTCTCTCTGGCGGTATGCCCGGCCCCCACGCCATCCAGGGCATTGGCGCCGGGTTTATTCCTCCGGTTCTGGATAGGGCGCTGATCGATCGGGTGGTGCGTATCAGCGACCATCTGGCCATAGAGATGGCGGGGCGCTGTGCCAAGGAAGAGGGGATCGCTTGCGGCATCTCCTCGGGTGCGGCGGTCGCGGCAGCCCTGGTGCTGGCAGCCGAACCGGACTATCAGGGAAAACGGTTTGTCATCATCCTGCCTGATATGGCAGAACGCTACTTTTCAACCCCCCTGTTTCAGTAAACAGATGGGCGAGGAGAGAGCCGAGTGGATGCACCGCTACTCCCGACAGATCATCCTGCCGCAGATTGGCGGGGTCGGTCAAAAAAAACTGCAGACAAGCCATCTCTGTCTGGTGGGAGCGGGGGCAGTGGGCTATCCGTTTTTTCTGTACGGGTCAGGCAGTGGCATCCAACAGTGGACCCTTCTGGAGCCAGATCCATCTTTGGCCGAGAGGCTGGTTAAAGAGGCCCGGAGAAGAGATCCTTCTATCACGGTCACTGTTTTACCCTTTGCCCACCTGGCCGACACACTGAACAGCGGCCTGCAAACAGGACAGTGGTCGGCCGTGGTGGAGGCCAGCAACGATTTCGCCATCCATCACAAGGTGGTCACCCTCTGTCACCGCCAACCGACCCCCCTGCATACCGCTTGGCTTTCGGCTGGCATCGGCTGGCTGGCCTGCTCTCCCTGCCCCTGCTCCCTGCCCCCTCCTTCCACCTCGCCCCACAGAGCTTCTCCCTTTGAGGCTATGGGAATGGGGCTGATCGGGACCCAGTTGGCCCAACAGGTTATCCTGACCATTCTGGGCAACAACCCGACGGAGAAAAAAGCGCCTTGGCAGGGTTTTCAACTGGAGAGCGGCACTTTTTCAACCCAACAAGCCAACTGCGGCCCAGAGTGCCCAACCTGCAGGGATGGATCGACCCCATGAACAGTGATGAATGGATTGATATTACCGCCGAACATTGTCCCATGACCTTTGTGCGGGTCAAACTCAAACTAGAAGAGATGGCCTCGGGCCAAACCCTCTCTGTACGGCTCAATCCGGGAGAGCCGCTTGCCAATGTTCCCCGCTCTCTGCAAGAGGAGAACTATCTGGTCTCTCCACCACAGGCCAGTGGAAACTCTTTTATTATTTACGTTACAAAACCTTAATTTTTTTACTTATTTCTTCCAATCCTTTACAATAATGCCTTGTCTCTTTAAGTTGCTAAGGGGTAGATTGGATGCGGGCTGGTGGCAGCCAAGCAGGCAGACACCCCCACGGAAGCAACTCATTTTCACCACAGTGCCAAGGTTTTTAACATCATGCAATGGGACAAAAAACTGGAGCTGGGGATCGACTCGATTGATCGCCAACACCGAGCCATCATCGAACGGATCAATCGGCTTGAGATCGCTTTAAATAGTTCTGTAACCAGCGTCACAGTACCTCGACTTCTGGAGGTCTACGACTATTTGGACCAATATATCGCCACCCACTTCCGGGAGGAGGAGGAGCTGATGGCCCAGAACAACTATCCCAACCTGGAGGCCCACAAAGCCCTGCACCACGGTTTTGAGGCGGAGTTGGCCAAACTGCGTGACAGTCTGGAAGGGAGCGGCCTGATCTCCTATGCCACCGCTCAACTGGTTGGCTATCTGGGCAAATGGTTCATCACCCATATTCAGGGTGAAGATCCCAAGTATGTCTCCTACATCAAAAAATAGCCCTGCCACAACACCCTACCCTATTATTTCTATTCAGAAAAGAGGCAAGATCGGGTATAGAGAGCGGCATCGTTGGGAGACCACGCCACTTTGGGCTTGGCCTTAAGCTGGGCACACCATTCGGGGCTCCCTTCTTCCTCGGTGAGCAGGTTGGTGCAAATCTGCTTGAGTTTCTGCTCTGTCATGGCCTTGCCTGGGCCGATAAGGGATTCAAACCGGGCCGCATACCCTGCCGGAAGCGTTACACTTCCTTGTTGCAGACCATAATTGGTCAACGAGACCCCCAAAATCAACAGCACAATCCAGAGCGCCATAGAGAGCCCTTTGCCAATAATTTTAACAATACCCACCAGTACCAGCACCGCACCGATAGCCAACCCAATATTGGGGTCCAGATTCATCTGGCTTAGAATGGATTCCATGGTTCCTCTTTAGAGTATTGTTATTTCAATTGAAAAATGGACAGTAATTCCTGGGAGGGCTGTAAGCCCAAGAATTACCGTACACTTTTCAGTTAAAATAACACTATTAACTTAAGGGTCTATCCGAAAACACTTTTTTCTACCAAGAACACGCGACTCTCACGGCAGATCCGTCAGGGCATTCACCAGATGAGCAGTAAGCGGCCTGTCCCGACCCCGAATGGCCAACGCCCGAACCGGACTCTCCGGCAACGAAAGCCCGCTGAGCTTGAGCGTCCGCTGGGAGACGATCAGTTGAACCCCGTTCTCCTTGGTCAATCCCTCCAGACGACTGGCGGTATTGACCACATCTCCGATGGCAGTCAACTGCTTGGCTGTACCATACCCCATCTCACCGATAATAGCTCTTCCGGTATGGATACCAACCCCGATACGCAAAGGTGACGAAAGCTCTGAGGCAAGAGAGTTGTTGAGTTTTTCTAAAGCCTCGCCCATGGCACGAGCCGCTTTCAGGCTCGCCCGAGTCGCCTGACCCACCTCACCCTCCAAGCCAAACAGAGCCATGATGCCATCGCCGATAAACTTATCCAGATACCCCCCATTTTTTTCGATGGCCTCCCCGGTTACCTGAAAATATCGGTTGAGAATAAACACCACATCATAAGGAAAACGATCTTGGGAGAGCTGGGTAAAGCCCCGCAAATCAGCAAACAGCACCACCACATCCCGCTCTTCACCATGTCCCTTACCGTGGTTGTCGGTCACAGCCTCCGAACAGACAGTAGGCTCCAGCAGAGGATAGAGGGCAAGATCGGCAACCGGCTGAATCTGACAAGCCAGGCGCACCCCAGCCGGTGCGGCAATCCGTGACAAAGCGGCCGATTCGGTAGGGTTACGCTCGGGAATCTCCCCCTCCCCCTCCACCACGCGAACCCGGCAGGTGGTGCAACGTCCCCGACCACCACAGAGACTGGGATGGGGAATACCAGCCAGATGAATGGTCTCCAACGCCGTGGTTCCCGGCGCAAACTTCAGCCGTCTTTTGCCGTCATAGTGAAGATTCAACCTCCCCTTGCCCCCATGGGACAGGGTAGTACGTAACCATCGGGCCACAAAGAGAGCCGCCACAAGAGCCAGCAGAGAGAGCCAGGCGGTCATAATAGCCTGTTTGGCGACCTCATCAGCCACATCGACAAACCCAATCTGTTGGGCCAGCTGCCTCCGCCATTCAGGGTTTTCTGCCAACAGCCGGACACGCATGCCCGCTGCCACATAGCCAGAGAAGGCCAGAGAAGGCAGCAAAATAGCCAGGCTCCCCAAGGTAAGCCGCCACCTTCCAAAGCCGGATTTCAACCGAAGCCAAGACCAAACCCCGATCACGCTATGCATCCAGACCAAAAACAGTAACAAGATTTGTACAACATTCCGTTCCGGGCTGCCCCCCCACAAAAAAGCCAGAACCGAGTGATAGTTGATGGCAATGGCATACCCCCCGATATATATCAGGGCCGGAATAAGGTGGGGAGCCAAAAAAAACGGCATGAGCAGGCCGGTAAAAAACTGGTATTTCTGCCAGGTAGGCATTCTCAAATGTCGCCGACGGTACAGACCAATCAGGGAGGTGGCCACATGGGCCACCAGCGCCGTCATCAGAAACCACACCAAGGGGGGCTGCCCCCAAGGGTGGGTAAAATACTGAGCCCCGCTCTCTTGGGTATTTGGTGAGATAACCCCCAAGGCATGGTTGATAAAGTGCAGCGTAACAAACAGGGTCAGAAACAAACCGCTGCCAAGCCGAATGGTACCAATCACAAAGTCAGCTCCAGATAGGCCTCCGTAGGATCTTCTGTCGCCACGGGGACAAAGCCTTTTTTCTTCAACACCTTCAACATGGCTTTATTCCCAACCCGAACCAGAGCAACCAACTTGGCAAGCCCTCTTGTCTGGGCAATGCCAATCAGAGCTTGCAGCAGCTCTGCCGCCATCCCTTGTTGACGGCTGCTCTCCCGGACCACAAAGGCTACCTCGCCATAGTTACCCTTTTCTACAAAGTAATAACGGCCAACCGCATGAATCCGCTCTTTGGGTCCCTTGCGGCGAACCAGACAGAGGGCCAAATCTTTGGTCTGATCCACATTAACCAGGGTGTAGGCCTTCTCCCGAGACATGCGATTGACCCCGGAGTTGTAGCGCATGAGCAGGGTCTCTTCGGTGTGGGAGTAGAAAAACTCCTGCAAAATCCTTTCATCGGAAGCACGCAGAGGACGCAGAACAAATTTTTTCTGTTTCAGCTTCATTTTGATCATTTCAGATTCCCCCAACTCCACCACTCGGGTAGAGCGGGCCAACTGATAGTTGGGCACCCAATAGAGGGTACGCACCTGACGCAGCAGCTCTTCTCGAAAATCGGGATGGGCCACCTGGATCAGCTCCAGTGCCCGCTCGCGAATACTCTTACCCCGCAGGGTAGCAATGCCAAATTCGGTGACCACATAGTGTACATCACCCCGAGAGGTTACCACCCCAGAACCCTGACTGATGGAGGGTACAATGCGGGAGACCGTCCCCCCTTTTGCCGTGGCTGGCAGGGCGATGATGGGCCGACCATTCCGGCTTTGGGAGGCGCCACGGATAAAGTCAACCTGACCACCAATACCGCTATAAAGACGGCTCCCCACCGAGTCGGCAACCACCTGGCCGGAGAGATCCACCTCGATGGCACTGTTGATGGCGATCATCCGGTCATTCTGAGCAATGATGGAGGGGTTGTTGGTATACTCTGAAGGGTGAAACTCCACATGGGGATTTTCGTGGACAAACGAATAGAGCTTTTTGGTCCCCATGCAAAACGAGGTGATGGTTTTACCCGGATGGAGACTCTTTCGGCTGTTATCCACCACCCCCTTCTCCATCAGATCGATCAACCCATCGCTGAACATTTCGGTGTGGATGCCCAGCCGTCGATGATCCTGAAGACTTTGCAACACGGCATCGGGAATCCGACCGATGCCCATCTGCAGGGTGCTGCCATCCTCAATCAGCATGGAGACATTTCGACCGATGCGCAGGGTAATGTCATCTTGAGGTTTGGGGGGTAGCTCGATGAGGGGTTCGTCTACCTCGATATAGGCATCAATGGAGTTGAAGGGGATAAATCCCCGCCCAAAGGTTCGAGGCATGGAGGGGTTGATCTGGGCAATCACATAGCGGGCCGAACGACAGGCCGCCGCTACGATGTCCACCGAGACACCCAGAGAACAAAAGCCCTGCTTATCCGGTGGAGAGACCTGAATCAGGGCCACATCCAGAGGCAGAACCCCTTCGGTAAAGAGAGAGGGAATTTCCGAGAGAAAACACGGGGTATAATCGGCAATACCGCTGGCAACCGCCTCCCGAGAGCCTGCCCCGAGAAACAGAGAGTTCACCTTGAAGGCGTGACGATATTTTTCGTCGGTCCAAGGGCTCTCACCCAAGGTCAGAATATGGACCAACTCCACATCCCGAAAACGGTTGGATTGCTTCAACAATAGAGCGACCAACGCATGCGGACAGGCCGCATTGGAACCCAGAAACACACGGGCTCCCGATTTAACATAGGGACGCCAATCACTTAATTTTTTTGGTACTTTTACAGCCATCACACCTTCTCCTAACCGGTCAATTTTGTCCACTTGATTATGTTGCAAATACGTCATTTTCCCCAAGCTTCAGAGCTATTTCATCACAGTATTGCGACATACTTTATGCCGAGAATACTTATTGGGCATACTATGCAGGTACCTTATTATTTCAACCCACTGAATGGAGTTCCAAACCCATGAAAAAAAGGCTCTCTCTCGTCACTTTTACCGCCGCATTCATCGGCATCACCAGTATAGCCAGCGCCGAGTGTACCGTCGACTATACACGCACCGCCTGCAAAGGTCAGGAGGCCATCTCCTACAAAAAATGTGATGGAAAACAGTCCTGTCAGAAAGTCAAAGAGGCCGACTCCCTGCATGCCTGCTGGCAAGCCGCGCTTAAATCCTGCAATAATGGTCGGTTGGATATTACCAAATACAAAAAGATTACCGCCACCTACAACGGCCAGCAACTGATTGGCGGACATGGTCCCATGGGAAACCCTGCAAAAAAAGGGAAAAATTTTTGTTTAAACAGCCGTCCTGACCTCAATCAGTGCCAATAGGGTTCATCCAACACCCCCCTCCCAACCCTGCAGACCGTTAGCAGGGTTGGGAGGGGGGAACAGATCGATTGGGCCAGAAAAACAAAAATAGGTCCGGCTCTCTCCCAATGAGAGTGTCGGACCTTTTTTTTCTGGTGTCAGATCAGCAACCTACACAGACCATCCTCCCCAAAATGGTTCCATCTGGATGGCCACGCAACCTTTCATCAATCGATTTACCATTGACAAGGGGCCACAAGAAGAAGACCTTGTCCTGCCCTCCGGACGCACTCTTTAAATTCCTATCACAGTTGATTGGCAGCGTTCGGCGAAGCCAGTCTCTATGATTTATTAAGAGCCAACGGAAATAACTTAGTGTCCGATTTTTCAGATATCCCCCTTATTCCCTCCCTTCACAACATACTACTCAAATTAGGCTTTCAAAAACCAACCCCCATTCAGTCTCAAGCCATTCCATCCCTTTTGGAGGGCAGAGATCTTTTGGGAATCGCCCAGACAGGCACCGGAAAAACCGCCGCCTTCGCTCTGCCCATCATCAACCGGCTGGTACAGAATAAACGGCGGACAGGTGGAAAAAGAGCCCGTGTGTTGATCTTAACCCCCACACGAGAGCTTGCCTCACAGATTGATGCCAGCTTTGCCGATCTCAGCCGGAATCTGCGTCTGTCTCGCGCTGTTGTCTTTGGTGGTGTCAGCCAAACCCCCCAGGTACGAACCCTATCCCGTGGCGTGGATGTTCTGGTCGCCACACCGGGACGACTGCTGGACCTGATGAACCAGGGCCACATCCAACTCGACCAACTGGAAACCTTTGTCCTGGATGAGGCTGACCGGATGTTGGACATGGGTTTTATAAACGATATCAACAAAGTTATCGCTACGCTACCCCGCAATAGACAGACCTTGCTGTTTTCGGCCACCATGCCACCCAATATCGGCACCCTGGCGGCAACCCTGCTCAGAAATCCGGTCAAGGTCGAGGTAACCCCTCAGGCGACGACAGTGGAGAAAATTCGCCAGACCATTCGCTATGTCGACAAAGCCAACAAACGAAAATTGCTACAGGATCTCATCGAAAAAGGCAACATCCAACGCACTCTGGTCTTCACCCGCACCAAACATGCCGCCAATCGGGTAGCGGAAGATCTCATCAAGGCCGGCATTCAGGCCACCGCCATCCATGGAAACAAATCTCAAGGTGCCAGAGAAAAAGCGCTGTTGCAGTTTAGAAAAGGTCAGGTTCGGGTTTTGGTAGCCACCGATATTGCCGCACGCGGGATTGACGTCAAAGATATCTCCCACGTCATCAACTTTGACCTGCCCAACGAACCGGAAAATTATGTCCATCGAATTGGACGAACCGCTCGGGCCGGACGGGAGGGAGAGGCGGTCTCTTTTTGTGATGGTGGAGAGCGTTATTATCTGCGTGAGATCCAGCGTGCCATCCGCCAAGATATCGATGTCGACAGCGACCACCCCTACCACTCAGATGGTGCCGCCAAAGCAGCTTTTGTCAAACCCAAACCCAACGGTGGTCAACGAGGTGGTGGTGGTGGAGGCCCCCGTGGTCAGCGAAAAGGGGGCGGGAAAAAAGGTGGCACAGGTGACGCGACCGGAAACCGCAGCGCCAACGCAGGAAGAGGTGCAAAAAGCACAGAAGGCAGCGGCGGAGCCCGCACAGCACCCAACAAAAAAAGACGATTCAAGCCCAAAACAAAGCGGATCGGACGACCCACAGCGTGATGATCAGGCAACGCTTACACTAACGTCCTAAAAAAGGGGTGGGGTACAACCTCACCCCTTGCATTTGACAACTTCTTGGCAGACATAGACCAAGTTAGCTTGGAAACACTTCCGATCCTCAGGAGTCTAGCAATAACCGAAGCTAGCCTTACCGCTCATCCTGACAGGCGTTTTTTCTATTTCTCCCGCACTGCTAGCCTTTTGGTATGGGCTCAATGCAAGAATTCCTTTTCAAAATGTCATCCATATTTGTGATTCGAAAACAAAAAAAATTTTTGTTGTGACGGCACTTCTGTGCGCAAGCACAGCTTTTGTCTCCGGCCTGTTTATTGGTTTAGAGTTTTTGTTGTCAATCTTTACTTAGAAAATGGGGATTCAACGGTTCATCGCCTGGGAAGCGAAGAACAGAGTGATGGCCAGCCAGCCAATCCAGATCATCAACAGTTGTACACCGGATAATTTGAACGCCTTTTTGGTTCGCATGGTTGCCGACTCATTTTCAAACCATTTTTTCAGAGCCTGGCTTGGGGTGGCATGATCCAGGTTAATCTGGGCAATCTCTTCATTATAGAGCGTGACATACCGCTTGAGGGTCTCGTCCAGATTCTCATCGGGTTGAAAATAGCGGCTCTGTTTGATGGCGTCGAGAAAAGAGGCAGGATCAGCGGAGATCTGCTTGAGTGTAGGGGGGGTCGGCTCAGCGAGTAAATGTTGAATATCCCATTTTTTGCAGGCCACATCAAAGGGATGTAATCCCGTCGGTTTTCTCTCCCGAGAGCCATCGGTAAAGCGTTCACTCTCTTCTGTGAGAACCCGGGTAATTTTAAAAGGGGCCACCTCCGCCAAGCGGTGCAAAAAAGCGGTTGGGGCAGTTGTTTCCAGCGTGTCGCACACCTCACAATAGACCCAATGGGTTGCCCGATCGGTGGCGATCAGGAGAGAGCGCTCTTCTTGACCATCGGTCAGGGCCGGTAGCGGTTCACTGTTCAGGTGGATAAACCCCACATCATAACTTTTAAAGGTTTGATAGTGCAGTTGGCTCTCGTCTCCCTGAGTTGAAACCTCTTTACCGGCAGCGGTTTTATGTTTCCGCAGGCAGCGAGCCAGAGCAGAGAGGGAGATGTTGGGGTGAACAAAAGCCTGAACCACCACCAACAGATCATTTAGAGGAAGCAGCAGGTTTTTGCTTAGAGCAAGGGCAATCGCCTCCTGGGTGGCCGTCAGTTCGACACGCTCCACAGGGGAGTGGTTGTTTTCCATGAATTGAATCTCCAATAATCATTCGATTGATATGCCATTCTAATCTCCTCCTGCTTAGGATCAATGGATAAAAAAAGGGTCGGTCACAGCTGTTGTTGAGAACAAGTATTATTCTCATTTACCTTTCTTGGATTTATGCTAGACTCCTGATTGTTTTTAGAAGATGAACTGACCTCTCCTTGTCAATGAGACAAGCCACACTCTGTCGAAGGAGTGTTTGTCGTCATATTATGAGCTTATGCCAAATAGGTGCGACAACTACTGTTCCTGGGTTCAATCCTCTACAGATAAAAAGCAATGCTTTTGGTCCAACAGACCAATGTCTTTAATATTGTTATGAAACAAGGAGTCCCATAATGAAAAAAAGGTTTTTTTGGGCGCTATTGCTTGGAGCAAGCTTGGCATCTGGTTTTGCCGGGGCAGACGGTGAAAGTGGAGAAAAAAGGGGGCAGGCGGCCTCATCTGAGAGCTTGAACCATTCGGACTGGGGTATACAATCCTCTCTGGCTCGAGGGGGGCGTCTCTATGATAAGTGGTTCAAGGAGGCTGGCAAACCAACCCCCAAAGAACTTCATCCCGCCTATCCAGCCACATCAAACTATGCCAAAAAGCCTGATAGCCATTGGCGTTGTAAAGAGTGTCATGGTTGGGACTATCAGGGAAAAGAGGGAGCTTATGCCTCTGGAAAACACTATTCCGGCATTAAAGGCATCCAAGCCATGGCTGGCAAAAAACCGGATCAAATTATCAGCCTATTAAAAAATGATACCCATCGTCTGACTGGATTGATCTCTGAGGCAGATTTTCAAGATCTGGCTCTGTTTGTCTCTAAAGGGCAGGTGGATATGGATCAATTCATCAACCGGTCCAATAAAAAGGTAATGGGTGCCAATATTACCAAAGGAGAGGCCTACTATCAGACCATCTGTGCCAACTGCCACGGTAAAGAGGGCTGGATGATCAAGGAGATGCCGCCACTGGGCAAAGTCTCCAATGCCAACCCCTGGGAGACCCTACATAAGATTCTTAACGGTCAGCCAATGGAAGAGATGCCAGCACTGCGGGCACTAAGCCTGGAGCCGACAAGCCGTCATATTCCCCTGGATATTCTGGCTTATATTCAGACCCTGCCCGAAGAGAAGCCAAGCAACTAATTCGGTTGATTGCTGCAAGATATTGGTTTAGCTGCTGTCATAGAAAAAATCGACGTCACCCTAATGGGTGATGCGACTTTTTTCTATGACAGACAGCTGGTGAATCAAGAGGTTACGCCAAGTATGAGCCAACCAACTGTCGTTTCCAGGTTAAAAGCAAGGTCAACACCTTGGGAGGCCTTGCAGGCCCCTTCCCCACTAAACTAGGCTGGGACGGCGGTTGGAGATCGCTTGCTCCCCTTTTTTGCCAGCCCACCCGCTTTTTTGGTCTTGACTTTCAACTCGCCTTTTTCCGCCCGAAGCGTCACGGTGCCTCCCTCGGTCAGATTGCCAAACAGCAGCGCCTCAGAGACCGGTGTTCGGATTTTTTCCTTGATGATTCTCTCCATGGGGCGGGCACCGTTGTTGCGGTCATAGCCCTTTTCAGCCAACCACTCTCGTGCGCTGGCAGCCACATTGAGGGTGACGTTCTTGTTTTCGAGGTCGGCCTCCAGTACCAGCAGAAACTTATCAACAACCCGAATAATGGTCTCCCGCTCCAAAGGCCTGAAAGGGATGATGGCATCCAGGCGGTTGCGGAACTCCGGGGTGAAAAGACGGCGGATCTCCTTCATCTCATCACCGACATGGTCCTGATTGGTAAAACCAATGGAGGAGCGGTCGATCTCCTGAGCGCCGGCATTGGTGGTCATGATCAGGATGACATTGCGAAAATCGGCCTGTCGACCATTGTTGTCGGTCAGCTTGCCGTGGTCCATGACCTGCAGAAGAATATTAAAAATATCCGGGTGGGCCTTCTCTATCTCATCCAGCAGTAAGATGGCATGGGGATCTTTGGTGACCGCCTCGGTGAGCAGCCCGGCCTGATCAAAACCCACATAGCCCGGCGGGGCGCCAATCAACCGAGAGACCGTGTGCCGCTCCATATATTCACTCATATCAAACCGCACCAACGCCACCCCCATCTCGCGGGCCATCTGACGGGCCAGTTCGGTTTTCCCGACACCGGTCGGACCAGAGAGGAGAAAACTACCCATGGGTTTTTCCGGGTTACCCAGGCCAGAGCGAGCCAGTTTAATGGCGGTGCAGACATTTTCCAAGGCCTGATCCTGACCAAAAAGAGTCAGTTTCAGGTTGGCCTCAAGATTTTTCAACACCTCCCGATCATCATGAGAGACCGACCGAGCCGGAATCCGGGCCATACGGGCGATAACGGTTTCGATATGGTCCACACCAACCTCCTGGCACCGTTCCGCTTCGATCATAATCTGGATGGCGGCCCCCGCCTCATCCAGCACATCGATGGCGGAGTCGGGGTGGCGGCGGTCGTGAATATGCCGAGAAGAGAGTTCAGCCGCAACCTGAATGGCATCAGGGGAGTAGACAATGCCATGGTGGGCCTCATAGCGCCCCTTCAGCCCTTTTAAAATAGCCACGGTCTCATCCAGGGATGGCTCGGGTACATCAATTTTCTGAAAGCGGCGCGCCAACGCCCGATCTTTTTCAAAAACACCACGAAACTCTTCATAGGTGGTGGAGCCGATACAGCGCAACTCCCCGTTGGCCAGCAGGGGTTTGAGCAGATTGGAGGCATCCATGGTACCGCCACTGGTGGAGCCGGCTCCGATGATGGTGTGGATTTCGTCGATAAAAAGGATGGCATCCGGCTGAGATTTAAGGGCTTTTAAAACCCCTTTCAGACGGGCTTCAAAATCGCCCCTGAACTTGGTTCCTGCCAATAACGAGCCAAGATCCAGAGAGAATATCACACAGTTTTTCAGAGGTTCCGGCACACTACCCTCTTCAATCTTCAGGGCCAACCCTTCGGCAAGATGGGTTTTTCCCACCCCGGACTCTCCGACAAACAGGGGGTTGTTTTTTCGGCGACGACAGAGAATCTGAAAGCTACGTGTCATCTCCGCTTCCCGACCGATGAGAGGGTCAACCCGCCCCTCCTTGACCAACTGGTTGAGATTGACGGTATAAAGATCCAAGGGGCTTTTTCGGGCCTCCGATGGGGACGGCTGGGCAGAACCCTGCTCAGACGCCGACTCATCGGTAGAGAGATCCTCCTCAGCCGACTCCTCTTGTCCGTGGGAGAGTGCCGATTGAATATCCAGACGACTGATATCCTGTCTTTCGAGAAAATGAACCGCATGGGACTGCTTTTCGCTAAACATGGCCACCAGCACATAGGCCCCGGTCACGGTGCTGCGCCCCGAAGCCTGAACCTGATAGACCGCTCGCTGGATAACCCGCTGAAAGCCAACCGTCGGGGTGATCTCCTGGATGGGGCTCTCTTCGTCAACCGTGGGCACATGGGCGGTGAGGTGGTTATCCAGATCTTTGGTGAGTTGGCTCAAGTCACACCCACAACTGAGCAGCAGCCCGGTTACCTCCGGGTTTTCCGTCAGGGCCAGGAGCAGATGCTCGACGGTCGCATACTGTTGGCGTCGCAGTTGGGCGCTGCGAATCGCTTTATTGAGCGTGGTTTCAAGATGTTTGCTTATCATGGCAGCTCTAGTTTCTTTCGATGCGACATTTCAGGGGGTGTCCATTTTGTCGGGCAAACTGGTTGACCTGATTCATCTTGGTCTCTGCAATATCCCGAGGATAGACACCGCAGACACCAAAACCTTCATGATGGATACTTAACATGATCTCCGTTGCCTCCTCGGCAGATTTGCTGAAAAATTTGATAATGAGATCAACCACAAACTCCATAGGGGTAAAATCATCATTCAACAAAACAACCTTATAAAAATCGGGCGCCTTAACCTTTTTTTTGCTTCGGGTGACGGCCTCTGTATCGTTGTCCGAATGTGTCATGCTCATGGAATTATGCTTCACTCAATATAAACGGTTGATTAACGGCTCGGTCCGGCATCTGCTCGGTTTAAGAAAAGTTTACCCCATTTTACCCCCAACGGCAGAGGTTTGAAACGCTAATCTTTTTACGAGGCTTTATTCGGGGCGGTTTTGGCCGCAGAGAGCAGGGCTTTGGCGTTGTGTCTGGCGGGGGCGGTAACCTTGTTTCCGGCCAGCATACGCGCCAACTCTTCGATACGATCCGGGGGGCTCAAGGCGACAATCCCCGCCTGGGTTTTCCCCTGCCGGGCCTTTTTTTCCACCTTTAAATGGTGCTCTCCGAAGGCGGCAACCTGGGGTAGATGGGTGATGGCCAGCACCTGTCGTCCGTGGGCTACCTGGGTCAGTTTTTCGCCGATACTGGCAGCAACCCGACCTCCGACACCGACATCCACTTCATCAAAAATCAGCGTGGGGGTGGCGATCAGATCGGCCAGAACCGTTTTAAGAGCCAACATGAGGCGGGAAAGCTCGCCACCCGATGCAATCTGTTTAAGGGGTTTGGGGGGCTCGCCGGGGTTGGTGCTGACCAAAAACACCGCCTCCTCCATACCGTTGGGGCGTGGGTCGCCGTTTTGAGGGGTGAGGGCGATGGAGAGGCGTGTGTTGGCCATGTGCAGAGCAGCCAGTTGCTTTTCCACTGTACTGGAGAGCTGTTTTCCGGCTTTTTTTCGAGAAGCCGTCAGCTTTTTGGCCTGGATGAAATAGGCCTCTCGGGCTTTCTCCTGCGCCTGCTGCAACTGGGCGATGCGCTGGTCGGCATGGTCGATGGCATCCAGCTCCTCTCGCCACTGTTGCGCCAACAGCTCCAACTCATCGGCGGACCGGTGGTGTTTACGGCTGAGGCGGTGGATCAGATCGACCCGCTCCTCCACCTCATCCAGCTGAGCCGGGTTGATCTCCAGACTCTCCAGATAGTGCTGAACCCGCTCCACGGCGTCATCCAGCTCGTAGTGAAGGGAGCGAACAGTCTCTGCCAGCGGCTCCAGGGTTGGGTCGAGATTGGCGCTGCCCTCCAGCTCACCGGCGGCCTGACTGATCAGGGAGACGCCTCCCCCGTTCTCTTCGGTTGCCCCCCCCAGCAGGGCCAGGGCCGCCTGGGTGGATTGCGCCAGTTGGTTGGCGTGGGCCAGACGGGAGCGGCGGCTCTCCAGCTCTTGCAACTCCCCCGGCTGAATACCGGCCTGCTCCACCTCCTCCAGTTGAAAAGCCAGATAATCTCGCCGTTCAAAGGCCTCACGGGCCTGTTTTTCCACCATCTTTAGTTGGCTTTGCAAGCTCTGCCACGCCTTAAAGTCACCGGCTACCTGGCTGGCAAGATCCCCCTGCTTGGCAAAGGCGTCCAGCAGAGCGAGATGGGTGGTACTGTTAAGGAGAAGCTGGTGATCATGCTGACCGTGAATCTCCACCAGTTGATCACCCAATGCACCAAGAGTCGCCAAGGGAACGGCGATTTCGTTAATATAGGCGCGGCTGGCTGTTTTAATGCCAACCACCCGGCGGATAATCAGGAGTGACTCTTCACCCTCCAGATCCTTCTGTGCCAACCACGACTGGACCGGATGGTCATCGGCAAGCTGAAAGCAGGCGGTGACCATGGCCTTGTCCGCCCCGCTGCGAATCAGGGTGCTGTCGGCCCGCTTACCCAACACCAGACCCAAGGCATCCAGGATAATGGACTTCCCCGCACCGGTCTCACCGGTCAGAATGGTCAATCCCGGTTCCAGCGCCAGATCCAGATGATCAATCAGGGCAATATTTTTTATGGTCAGATGGTTTAACATGGCACAATTTTACCGCTCCTCCCGGTGGGAGTCTCGGACTTAAAATAGAAAAGCCGCTAACCCGCCATTATTTTTTTAATCAACCCGGCGGCCTTTTGCGGGCCATCCAGAGGGGGACGACGGGGAGGGGTCTGCTGCATGAGGGCGATGAGGGCCTCACCCCACGCCCCGGAACGAAACAGAACAGGGTCCAGTGCCATCGCCCGGTTGTTGTGTTGCAGCCAACGACTGATGGGCTGCTCATCGGGAAATCGGCCACGACAACTGTATAGATAGGGCACCCCATCCACCGCAGAGGCCACCGACATGCCGTATCCCGGCTTGCTGACCAGGGCATCGACCGAGGCCGAGAGGGTTCGAAAGGGCCAACCGGTCAGGGTTGAGACCCCATGGAGATGCTCCTCTCCCGGTGGCACGTCACAATCGAGCAGCCAGTGAAACCGCTTGTCCCGACGCAACACTTGGATGGGAAGAGAGTGAGAAGGTATGCCACCCAGACTCACCAACACAAGGGGGCGCTCATCGTCATCCACCAACCCCAACCCACGGCGCAGTGCCGCTTTTTTGGCTCTGGCCGGGGAGGTTAACGGGGGGATAAAGTGCTGGTTTGGAAAAGTATCTCCCTCAATGGCTGGGTCTGGAAGCAGCGCCAGCGTGGTTTTGGCGTAGGCGCTGCGCATGCTCTTCCACCAAGAGAGCGGTTCCGCCTCCTCAAGGGAGTAATAGGCCGCCAACACATGGTCCCAACTCAACGAAGCAATGGCCACCGTGGGCACCCCCAACTGATGGGCCGCTTCGATAGCAAGGTAGGGGATATCCGAGAGGAGCAGATCGGGCTCAAAGGCAGCCATCTCACGTTTCTCTTCCTCCAACTGGTCGGGCCAATGGTGGTGAAAGGCGCGGAGAGCAACTGTGGTAGCCGGCAGATCCACCACCATGGGATCGGACTGAACCAGGCCGACATCCTGGGCACGAACGATGTGGTGACACGGCCGGTTGAGATACCCCTTCACCACCCGACTGGGAAGGGTGCCGGCCAGGGTGATCTCCAACCCCTCAATCTCCTGATCCAACTGGTTGAGGAGAGGGTAAAGTTGAGAAAAATGGCCAAACCCGTGGCCGGACAACGCACACCACACTCTCTTTTTTTTCATGGCTGCCTACCCCTCCCATCCTGCCACAAGCATCGTATCCAGGCAAAAACCACAGACCTTAACGATGCCAAGTTGATTATTTGGCTTCAAGGGTAGCATATATTTGAAATAAGGTCTTATTGATGCGATTATAACCGATCATTTTCTCTGTTCAATCCTTGTGTAGGTTTGTATTAAGGCATCATCAAGATTAGCCGATTCAAGTGAGTCTTCCTGGAGCGTATCATGCGTCTGTTGTTGGTTCTGTTGTTAACCCTGTTTTCCTGTGGCATGCCTCTCTCTGTTGCGGCGGCGGAACCCTTATCACTTACAGCGGATATCCGCCATCGCCCCCCCGAGATGATTGTCGATGGCAGGTTTCAGGGCGGGCCACTCAAAACCATTCTAGAGGAGGCTGCCAACCAGATCGGTTATCAGGTCAACTGGCGATCGGTCCCCTTCTCCGCCAGCATCGAAGATCTGAGAACAGGTCTAACCGACGTGGTTCCCAGAACCATCCGCAAAGCCGACCGAGAGGCCTATATCCAGTTTCTTGGTCCCATCCGTTCCCAGCGCAAAGAGATCCTGTTTTTGGTCCGGGCCGGCAACGAGCAGCTGATTCAAAACTATGGTAATCTGGCCAAGCTCCGTATTGGGGTTAAATCCAAGACCGCCTATTTTTCCCAGTTTGATCAAGACACAACCCTCAACCGGGTTGTCTCGGATGGGGGAGACTACGCCCTGGCCAGACAGTTGATTGAGGGGAAGGTGGACACGGTTGTGGTGCTGGATAAAGCGGCCATGGATAGCGCCCTGGCCGGGTTGGGATTTAAAGCCTATGACTATGCCCAATATCGTCATATTCTTACCCTGGACAACTATTATGGTCTCTCCAAACACTCTGCCAACGCCCACCTTTTCGAGCCCCTGAACCGTACTCTCAAACAGATGGTAGATTCGGGTCGGGTAGAGGAGATTTTTCAAAAAAACCAACTTTCAACCCCCGAAGCCAACCGCTCTGTTACCAACCTGACTGTGGCGGAAAAACAGTGGTTGGCTGATAATCCCGGCCCTTTTCTTGTCCATAACGAGAAAGATTATCCCCCGTTCAACTATTTTGAAAACGGTCATCCCAAGGGCTTTTCCATCGACTACATGAACCTGCTGGCCAAAAAGCTGGGCATCACCATCCAATATGTCACAGGTCCCAACTGGGAGACCTTCATGGAGCAGCTCCGGGATGGTCGCCTGGATATCATGCTCAATATTGTCAAAACAGATAAACGGTCCGACTATCTTACCTTTACCCCCCCCTATGCCGAGAGTCCCGCTGTTTTTGTCACCCGTAAGGATCGTCAGCCGGTGCGAAACTTTGACGACCTTTTTGGTAAACAGATTGCCATTCCCAAAGGCTTTTTCTATCAGGAAATTCTAGAAAAAGAGTACCCTGAAATCCAGCTGCTGCTGACCGAAAACCTACAGGAATCCCTGCAGGCTGTGGCGGGGGGAGAGGCAGAGGCCGCTTTGGGTGGCCTGGCGATTGAAAACTGGTTGATTCAAAAATACAGCCTGACCAATTTGCGTATTGACCGGGTGGTCAGCAACCCTCTTTTTTCCAATGCGATGCATCTGGCGGTCCACAATAAAAAGGCTCTTTTAGCCGACATTCTCTCCAAAGCCTCCGCCAAGGTAACCCAAGAAGAGTACACCGCCCTGCAACGCAAATGGTTCAGTGGGAACACCAGCAGCTCTCAGGCTCAACTGACCCTGGAGGAGTTGGAGTGGATACGCCGCTTGGACGAGCCGTTACGGGTTGGTTCCGAGATGGATTGGCCCCCGTTTGACTTTGTCGAAAACGGCCTGGCTACCGGCTTCTCCAATGAGTTGCTACGGGCGATTGCCAAGGAGGTCGGGCTACCTGTCACCTTTATCCATGGCAACACCTGGGCGGAGATCATCCAACAGTTTGAAGCGGGAAAGCTGGATATTCTACCCGCCTTATACCGAACCCCGGAGCGGATGAAAAAGTTCCTCTATACCACCTCCTACGCCTCCAACACCTCGGTGGTGGTCATCCCCTCGAACCGCCCGGAGATACAGTCTCTCAAAGATCTGGGCAAAGGCCGGATAGCCATTGTCGAAGGGTTTGCCACCACCCAGCTTCTGACTAAACGCTTTCCTGAAATTGAGCAAGTCGATGTGTCCAATGCTCTGGACGGGCTGCGTGCGGTCTCCCTGGGCAAAGCCGACGCTTTCATCGGTAGCTATGCGGTCATCAACCACCTGCTCAAAGAGCATGTGATTCCCAACCTGCATATTCTCAGTGAGGTGTGGCTTACACAGCCGGAGGAGAGGCGACTGCACATCAGTGTTAAAAAAGAGCATCCGCTCCTGCTGAGTATTCTGCAAAAAGGGCTTAATGCCCTACCATCGGAGAAGATTGCCACGCTACACCGTTATTGGTTGCCTATGGCATCACAGCTCAGCTCGAACCACCAACAGGTTGACCTCACCTCAGCCGAAAAACGCTGGCTCAAAGAGCATCCCATACTGCGCCTGGGCGACGATTTTAGCTGGCGCCCCTTCTCCTTTCTCGATAAGGAGGGAAAACACAGTGGCATCAGCGCCGGATATGCTCAAGCCTTTTCTGATCGGCTGGAGTTGATCTTCCGGCCGGTTGTGGGGCTGAAGTGGGATGAGGTAATTGCGGGGATTAAAAATCGTGAGTTGGACATTGTTCCGGCTGTGGTTCGCACCCCAGAGCGAGATGAGTTCATGCTGTTCACCAAACCCTATCTCACCTTCCCGGTGGTCATTGCCACCCGCAAAAACAGCCCCTTTGTCGACCATCTGGATAACCTTGTTGGTAAACGGGTCGGGGTGGTCAAAGGGTATGCCATCGAAACCGTGTTGCGGAAGAAACACCCCAAACTCAACCTGATGACCGCCCCCACCATTGAAGAGGGGTTAAAACAGTTGGATGAGGGAGATACGGACGCTTTTGTTGATAATCTGGGGGCCATCACCTATGAGATGGAGCGGTCTGCCATAGGCAACGTTAAAATAGCCGCCCCAACCTCCTACCAGTTTGATGTCTCCTTTGGCGTTCGAAAAGATTGGCCGGAGTTGGTCACCATCCTCAACAAAGCTCTGGACTCTTTAAAACCGGCCGACCGGGCTGCCATCAAAAACACCTGGATGGCGGTGACGGTCCAGTTTGGTACCGATTTAACCACCATTCTTATCTGGGCGGTCCCCATCGGGTCGGGCCTGTTTCTGGTCTTGGGGCTGATCCTCTTCTGGAACCGCAAAATGGGACGGGAGATCGAACAGCGCCGACAGGTTGAGCGGGAGATGCGAAAATTGACCCTGGCGGTGGAAAAAAGCCCCTCAGTGGTGATCATCACCGACCCGGAGGGTCGGTTTGAGTATGTAAACCCCCGTTTTGTTGAGGTAACCGGCTACACCCAGGATGAGCTGCAGGGGAAGACCACCCAAATTCTCGACTCAGGCAAGACCCCTGAAGAGACCTTCAAAGAGATGTGGCAGACCATCTCGGCTGGCCATATCTGGCGCGGGGAGATTATCAACCGCAAAAAAAATGGCGATCTCTACTGGGCTTCTGTCTCCATCAGCCCGATTTTGGTGGAAGGGAACATTGTCAATTTCATCTCTCTTCAAGAAGATGTAACAGAACAAAAACGCAGTGCCGAAGCGATCAAAGAGCGTGAAGAGCGGCTAAACCTGGTTCTCAAGGGGGGAGATCTGGGCTTTTGGGATGTCAACCTGGATAGCGGCCTTACGGTGGTCAATCAGCGCTATTCGGACATTTTTGGTTTTCCCATGAACACCATGGAGGGACAGCAGAGCCAGTGGCTTGAGCGGTTGCATCCAGAGGATAAAGAGCGAGTATTAGAGACAGGAAAACTGTATCGAACCGGTGTGTTGGATGACTATGAGATAGAGTATCGCATTATTACCGAGGAGGGAGAAGAGAAATGGGTCATCTCCAAGGGGGCCGCTGTCTCCTGGGGAGAAGATGGTACGGCTCAGCGTATGGTCGGCACCGTACAGGATGTGACGGAGCGCAAAACCATGGAGGCGGCCCTGGCCGAGTCGGACGAGCGCAGCCGACTGATTCTCTCTTCGGTAACCGACGGTATTTTTGGGCTGGATCTGGAAGGAAAGACCACCTTTGTCAACCCGGCTGCCACCCAACTGCTGGGTTTTTCGGAAGAGGAGATGGTGGGGCAAGCCATGCACGACAAAGTGCATCACAGCTACCCGAATGGCACACCCTATCCCAAAGAGGATTGCCACATGCGGGCCGCCTTCCAAAAAGGGCAGCTCAGCCAGATCAGCGATGAGGTGCTCTGGTGCCAGGACGGAAGCAGCCTGCCGGTCGAGTACAGCGCGGTCCCCATGCACAAAAAAGGGGAGCGGGTTGGGGCGGTGGTGGTCTTTCGGGATATCCGGGAGAGGCTCAAGGCCGAAGCTCGACTGCGTGCGCGGGAGCAGGAGTTCCGCACCCTGATAGAGTCGGCCCCGGACGCCATGGTGATTGCCGATGAGCAGGGCATCATCAAAATGGTCAACCGCCAAACCGAACAGCTGTTTGGCTACAAGCGGGAGGAGATGCTGGAACAGCCGGTCGAAATGCTCATTCCCCAGCAGTTTCAGCAGGCCCATCCCAAGCAGAGGGCCTCCTATCAAGAGAACCCCAACGCCCGGCCCATGGGGGGCAATCAAGAGCTGGCAGCCCTGACCAAAGCGGGCAAGCAGGTTCCGGTAGAGATCTCCCTAAGCCCCATCAAAACAGAACAGGGGCTGATGATTGCCAGCTCGCTGCGGGATATTTCCGCTCGCAAAGCGGCGGATGAAAAAATTCGAGAGGGGAATCAGGCCAAGGCTCGGGTTGAAGAGGTAGAACGGTTCAACCGGCTGGCACTGGATAGAGAGACCCGAATTCTAGAGCTTAAAGAGCAGGTAAACGCTCTCTTCCTCCAGACCGGTCAGGAGATCCCCTATCCGGTAGCCGGACCAGAGAACCAACCCACAGAAGAGATTCTTGCTTCGCCAGGGGAGGAGAGATCGGAAGAGGAGGAGAAGCCGCAGATATCCCATTTGATGGACCTGGCCCAGATGCAAAAGCTGCTGGATAACTACTGCAACTCTGTCGAAATTGCCTCTGCCATTATCGATCTGGAGGGGAATATTCTGGCGGCCTCCCGTTGGCAGAGGGCCTGTACCGATTTTCACCGAGCCAAAGAGAGTAGCTGCGCCCGCTGTATCGAGAGCGATACCGAGCTATCTCTCAAGCTGGATGAGGGGGCGAGCTTTACCCTCTACTCCTGTAAGAATGGCCTCACCGATTGTGCCGCCCCCATTGTCATCAACGGCGAGCATCTGGCCAACGTCTTTATTGGTCAATTTTTACTTAAAACCCCCGACATGACCTTTTTCCGCCACCAATCGGAACAGTTTGGCTACGACACCGATGATTATCTTCAGGCCATTGGCGATGTCCCTATCATAGAAGAGGACAAACTACCGGATATACTCAGCTTTTTAAGCGGATTTTCCCAGATGGTCGCCAACCTTTCTCTAGAGAGATATCGAGCTGGTCGGGCCGAGGATGCCATCAGCCGTCGAGCCAAGGATCTTCAAGAGGAGCGGATTGCCGCCATGAGTCTGGCTGAAGATGCCCAGCAGGCCCGTGCAGAGATTCGCCGCCATCAGGAACATCTGGAGCAACTGGTAGAAGAGCGAACCGCCGACCTGACCCAGAGTCAGGCGCATCTGGCCAAAGCCAAAGAGGTGGCCGAGGAGGCCAACCAGGCCAAGTCAGACTTTTTAGCCAACATGAGCCATGAGATCCGCACCCCCATGAACGCCATCATCGGCATGAGCTACCTGGCCTTGGGGACCGAGCTAACCAGCCGACAGCGCAACTATATTCAAAAAGTCAACCGCTCGGCGGAGTCTCTTCTGGGCATCATCAACGATATTCTCGATTTTTCCAAGATTGAAGCGGGAAAAATGGATATGGAGTCCATCGACTTCCGCATGGAAGATGTCTTGGATAATCTGGCCAATCTGGTGGGACTCAAAGCCGAGGAAAAAGGGGTAGAGCTGCTGTTTGACACCGACGCCGATGCCCCCATGGCCCTGATTGGCGACCCTCTGCGGCTGGGACAGATCTTGACCAACCTGGGTAACAATGCGGTTAAATTTACCGATAACGGACAGATTGTCGTCTCCTCCCAAATGGAACAGAGCCACGACGGCAGCGCCCTGTTCCATTTTAGCGTGCGAGATTCTGGCATCGGCATGACCCCCGAGCAGCAGAGCAAGCTGTTCCAATCGTTCTCTCAGGCCGACAGCTCCACCTCGCGCAAATATGGCGGAACCGGTTTGGGGTTGACCATATCCAAACGGCTGACGGAGATGATGGGGGGCAAAATTTGGGTCGAGAGTGAAGCCGGCGTCGGCAGCACCTTCCACTTTACCGTCAACCTGGGCATTCAGTCCAACCCTGAAGAGCGCCAGATCATCAACCGGGAAGAGCTGGTTGATCTACGGGTATTGGTGGTCGATGACAACGCCTTTGCTCGGGAGATTCTCTCCACCATGGCGGTCAGTTTTGGCATGGAGGTGGATGTGGTCCCCAACGGCAAGGAGGCCTTGGTGGCGGTTCGTCAGGCTGTCGACCAGAAAATCCCCTACGACATTGTCTTCATGGATTGGCTCATGCCGGGCATGGATGGTATCGAGTGTATTAAAAATATGAAACAGGAGATGCATCAGGAGACCCCGTCGGTCATCATGGTCACCGCCTACGGGCGAGAGGAGGCCATGCAGAGCGCCAACGACAAACAGATTACGGTCAACTCTATCCTCACCAAGCCGGTCACCCCCTCCTCTTTGCTGGATGCCATCGGAGAGACCCTGGGACGAGGCGTGGTACGCAACAATGGCAAGGCGGCGGCGGCCAACGACCATTCGGAAGCGCTGAACCATCTGCGAGGGGCGCACCTGCTGTTGGTAGACGACAATGAGATCAATCAGGAGCTGGCTCTGGAGCTGTTTGCCAATGGTGGCCTGACGGCTACATCGGCTTCTAACGGTCAGATCGCCCTGGATAAGTTGAAATCTGGGGAAGTATTTGATGGGGTGTTGATGGATATCCAGATGCCGGTGATGGATGGCTACACCGCCACACGGGCCATTCGTCAACTGCCCCATTTTAAAGATCTGCCGGTGATTGCCATGACCGCCAATGTCATGTCTGGGGATCTGGAAAAGGCCGCCGAAGCAGGCATGAACGACCATATCGGCAAGCCGATCAATGTGCGAGAGATGTTCCTTACCATGGCCAAGTGGATTACGCCAGCCAACCCGGTTGATGCGCCAGAACCATTGGCTTCAGAGTCTGAAGCCAGCGCAGCAGAGGAACCTTTTCCGCCGCTTGAGGGTATTGAGGTTGAGGAGGGGCTGGCTCGGATTGGTGGCAACGCCAAATCCTATCGCAAGCTGCTTAAAAAGTTCTACAGCAACCAGGAGGGGGTTCCCGAACAGATTATCTCGGCTCTGGAGCAGGAGGACAGCCTGTTGGCGGAACGGCTGGCCCACACCCTGAAGGGGGTAGCCGGGAGCATCGGTGCAACCGCACTGCAGGGGGTTTCTGCCTCCCTGGAGAAGGCCATACGGGAGGGAGAACAGGCGGTGGTCGACGCTCTGCTGCCGGAGGCCACCAGCAAGCTGGAACAGGTCAGGGATGCCATCGCCACCCTGGAGGCTGAACCGGCCAAGGGTGAAGCGGTTCAAAACAGAGTCGACCTTGCTACCCTGATGCCGGCGCTGGATCTTCTTCAAGAGCGGCTGGAGGAGGATGATATTGAGGCGGCTGAAAGGGTTGAAACAATTCTGGAGCAGCTGACAGGAACCCCGTTGGCCTCCCATTTGCAAAAAATTGAGGCGGCGATAAGTGGCTACGATTTTGATGAGGCTTTGTCCCAGTTGGCCCAGTTGAAAGAGAGCTTGGCAAGCCACACCTGAAAAGGGAGATAAACCTGGGGCTGCACCCACAAAAAAACACGCCGTCGTTTTTGGTTACCTTGTCTCTCACACCACAGCTGTTTAACAGAGGTAATAATGTCTCTTTTTAATACTCTGAAGATCCGAACCTTCAACAAGATCTTCTTTTTTCTCCTGCTCTTTCTCGGCTTGACCATTGCGGGAACCTCCTACCACATTCAAAAAGATATCAAAACCGTTCATAAATCCTGGCAGCAGTTCAAACTGGATCGATCGGAAAAGGCCCTTCTGGAGAGCTCTCTGCGTTCGGCTTTGGGTTATGGTGGCATGATCCATGAGTTCAAAAACCTCATCTTGCGCAAACAGATCGATAAAGTCCCACGCATCCAACACCATCTGGGGGCGGCGGAAGGGGTGATAGAACAGTATCGCATCCTACCGCTGAGCAATGCCGAAACAGCCGCCTTGGAGGATATTTTACAGGTTGTCCAAGCCTATGAAGAGGCTTTGGAGGTCGCCCAGGATCTTATCGCCCAAGACAAAGAGCCAGAAGCATTGGATGCCCATGTCAAAGTGGACGACACCCCCGCTTTACGGGGCTTGATGACTCTGCGCCAGGAGGTAAGACAACAGGGTGATATCTTGGCGGCTACCCCAAGTAAGGCCCGGATTGTTGCCGATATCCGTGGCGACCTGGGTTACGGTGGCATGATCCACCATTTCAAAAACTTGATCTTACGCCACGATCCCAAACGTATTCCCAGTATTCTGGAGGATATCGCTGCCATCCGACAATCCCTTCAACTCTATCATTCCCTGGGGCTATCGGCTGGGGAAAAAATCGCCCTGGATGATATTGCACGCACCGTTGAAGCCTACCAACAGAGGATTGGTATGGTGGAAAAATCCATAGTGGAGGGAATGACCGCGGCCGAGATTGATCAGGGCGCCCAAATCAGCGATTCAACCGCTCTGCGGGGGTTGGGCATTTTGGATCGGGAAATTGCCAGGCAGCTTGAGAAACGGGACCACTACGTAAGTGATGCCCTCAAGGAGGTGAAAACTCTGGCGGATCTCTCTTCGTGGATTTCCACCTCCCTGATTCTCCTTCTGGGGGCTTTTTTGCTCTGGTTGACCAACTTTCTCATCATCAAGCCCATCCAGACCCTGACCGCTGTCATGGAAAAGCTCTCTCAAAACCGGTTGGAGACCCCCATTCCCCTTTTTGCGGAAGAGAACGAAATTGGCCAGATGGCCAAAGCGGTCGGTATTTTCAAGCAGAACGCGCTGCAACAAAAAAAGATAGAAGATAAACTGGCTGCTGAAGTTAAAAAAAGCCGCTCCATGGCCAATAATCTCATCCGCAGCGAGTCCCAAATACGCACGATCCTAGCTACCGTGGTGGATGGTCTGATTACCATCAATAGAAAGGGGATAATCCAATCCTTCAACCCGGCTGCCGAACGCATTTTTGGCTATCAGGAGCGTGAAGTTAAAGGGGCCAATGTCAAGATGCTGATGCCCAACCCCTACCACGATGAACATGACAGCTATCTGAGCAACTATGTTCAGACCGAGAAACCGAAGATTATCGGTATTGGTCGGGAGGTGTTGGGGCTGCGAAAAAATGGCGAGATTTTTCCTCTCGATCTGGCCGTCAGTGAAAGTCGATTTGAGGGAAGCATCCTGTTTATCGGTCTCGTCCGTGATATTACCGAACGCAAAGAGGCTGAGAAGCAGTTACTGCAAGCCAAAGAGCGGGCCGATGCCGCCAGCCGATCGAAAAGCGATTTTCTGGCTAATATGAGCCACGAAATCCGCACCCCCATGAATGCCATCATCGGCATGAGCCACCTTGCTTTGCGTACCGAGTTGACCGACAAACAGCGAGACTACCTGGAGAAGATCCAATCCTCCTCCAGCGCTCTGCTGGGCATTATCAACGATATTCTCGACTTTTCCAAAATCGAGGCAGGCAAGCTCACCATCGAATCCATCGACTTTCAACTGGATGCCGTTCTCACCAGCGTCTCCAATCTGGTGGCAATCAAGGCCGAAGAGAAAGGTCTGGAGCTGCTTTTTCATCGCCCCAAAGAGGTTTCAAACAGTCTGATTGGCGACCCCACCCGTCTGGGGCAGATTTTGGTCAACCTGACCAATAATGCCATTAAATTTACGGATCAGGGTGAAATCTGCCTTACCATCGAAGAGATCCAACGGCAAGGTAATCGCCTTCAACTGGGGTGTCGTGTGCAAGATACGGGTATTGGCATGACCCCCCAACAGTGCGACAAGTTGTTTCAATCTTTCAGTCAGGCCGACACCTCCACCACCCGAAAATATGGCGGGACCGGCCTGGGGCTTTCCATCAGCAAACAGTTGGTGGAGATGATGGATGGCTCCATTCGCGTCGAAAGCGAAGCGGGGGTTGGTAGTATCTTCTCTTTTGATGTGTGGCTGGATTTACAAACGACTCAAAAAAAAATTCACTCTCTGCTCTCAGCCGACCTGAAGGGGATGCGTGTTTTGGTGGTAGACGACCACGACCACTCCGCTCAAATTCTGGCCGAAACCCTGGACTCCTTCGGTTTGCAAACCGCCATGGCCAACTCGGGCATAGAGGCGTTGGAGACAATCAAACAGCAAAATGATGGCTTCGATCTCATTTTTCTAGACTGGAAAATGCCAACCATGAGCGGTATTGAAACCGCCAAACAGATTATCCAGATGGAGAATAAGCCGGCCCCCCATCTGATTTTAATCTCGGTCCATGGTCATGAAGAGATGGAGCAGGATCTGGCCCAGGTACCCTTTGAGGCCGTGATTCAAAAACCTCTCAACCCCTCCGTCATACTGGACTGCATCATGACTCTTTTTAGCAAAAAGGGTGTGGGGGCCGGCAGCCAACAGAGCGTAGTCCGTGATGTGGAGGCGATTCAAGGTATTCTTGGCGCAGAGGTTCTGCTGACCGAGGATAACACGATCAACCAGCAGGTTGCGACCGAGTTGCTGGAGAGTAACGGCTTGATTGTTACCCTGGCCCATAACGGTCGGGAAGCGGTCGAAAAGGTCACAAAAGGCGGGTTCGAGGTGGTCTTGATGGATATTCAGATGCCGGAGATGGATGGCTTTGAAGCAACCAAGAGAATTCGAGAGCTGCCGGGTTGCAGCAAGCTGCCCATTCTCGCCATGACCGCCCACGCCATGGCTGGGGACCGAGAAAAAAGCCTCGCTGCCGGAATGGATGACCATATCACCAAACCCATCGACCCCGATAAGCTTTTTGATGCGTTGGTCCGTTGGATTCCCAAGAGAAACCGGCAAAAATCTCTCACCCCCCCCCCTTCCAGCAAGCCCAAAGCCGCTCTTACCTTACCCAGCAGCCTGCCAGGGCTCGACCTGGATGTGGGGCGAAAGCACCTTTCGGGGAATGAGCCTCTATTCATCCGACTGCTTGGGGAGTTCTATCACGATTATCAACACAGCGTAGAGACCATTCGCTCTTCTCTATCGGCTGGAGAGCTGCAAACCGCCCAACGGGTGGCCCATACCCTTAAAGGGGTTGCCGGATCTTTAGGGGCCAAGGCGGTGCAATCGGCGGCGTTGGCTGTGGAGAGTGCCCTTAAAAAAGAGAATGTGACCGAAGTGGATCTTCTATTGCAAGAGTTACAGCTCTGCTTGGAGACCCTCCTTGGTGGGCTGGCCTTTTTAAAAGAGGAGCAGGCAGATACGGCAGAAGAGGTGAAAGAGTCCGTGCCAATCCAGCTGGATTCCGCTACCATTGACGCACTGAAACCCCTGTTTGATACGTTGGCCGGCCTACTCCAAAGTGGTCACTCACAATGTCAGGAAACATTAGCCGAGATTCGAACCCTTTTCAACCACAACGCACCATCGGAATTAGACCAAATGGATGCACTGGTTGAAGAGTACGAATTTGAGGATGCAATAGAACAGCTTGCCAGGCTGGCACAACAACTTGGTCTATCCAGTAAAAAGGAAGAAAAATAATGGCCGTTAAAGCAGGCACCATTTTGATTGTCGACGATGAGCGGTTTAATATTACCGTACTCAAAGATCTTCTCGACCCCCACTACGACACCATGGTCGCCAAAAACGGCAAACAAGCTCTGGACCGGGTCGCTTCTGCCAACCTGCCGGATTTGATTCTGCTGGATGTGATGATGCCGGAAATGGACGGCTATGAAGTGTGCGAACAGTTAAAAAAAGAGCCAAGAACCGCCGCTATTCCGGTCATTTTCATTACAGCCCTCAATCAGGCAGGGGATGAGTCCAAAGGTCTCAAGCTGGGGGCTATCGACTACATCACCAAACCATTCAGCCCGGAGCTGGTGCTGTTGCGGGTTAGAAATCATATTCAGTTTAAGTTAATGAGTGATCAATTCCGTGATATGGCCACCCTGGATGGATTGACAGGCATCGCCAATCGCCGCCGTTTTGATCTCTTTTTAGAGCAGGAGTGGCGCCGTGCCATGCGATCACGCTCTCCCCTCTCGCTGATTTTAATGGATATCGATTTTTTCAAGCCATTTAACGATAATTATGGCCATTCGGCGGGGGATGAGTGTCTTAAAAAAGTGGGGAAGGCACTGCACAACACCCTGACCCGCTCAACAGATCTGGTCGCCCGTTATGGTGGGGAGGAGTTTGTCTCTGTTCTGCCGGATACAACCCTGGAAGGGGCCATCAAATTTGGTGAGCTGCTCAGGCTCTCCGTCTCCGATCTGCAGGTCCCCCATGCCCACTCCCAAGTGACAGACCACGTAACCATGAGCCTTGGAGTCGTCACCTTAACGCCCACTCAAGAGAACAAGCCAGAAGATTTAATCACCTCAGCCGATGAAAAACTCTACCTTGCCAAAGAGCAGGGGCGCAATCGACTGGTCTCTTAATCGGCGGGTTAAACGGTGGGTGTAGCCATCAGTTAAAACCAAATTGGGACAATGACAATGGTTAAAGGCAAAGTCAACACCTTGGGAGGCCTTGCAGGCCCCCAAACCCCCACGATTTTAAACTAAAAAAAAAGCAAAGTCAAAGGCTTAGGACATTGGGCGCTGCCCAAACCCGCTGGGAAGGCATGAATGCCTTCCCAGACCCATCCGCGATCGTTTTGTACCAATTAGGTTTGGCATCTCTATAAAGCTAAATCTGATCACCCCGTTTGAAGATGGCAAAACCCACCATAGCCGACCCCAAACCCAACACTAACGGATAGACCAGTGCATAGACCAAAAAACCAACTCGACCAAAAAAGTCGAGAATAATATCTGCCGTCGGACCCAATATTGCCAAACGAGGATCAAATAAAACCATCGCGGCGGTACGAAAGCTCTGCAACGGGTTACTCAAGGCAATGCTCACCACCCACTCCGGCGAAATCCGCTCTTGAAGCATCACTCCAATCAAAATAAGATCCATAAAAGCCAGCAACACCAACCACAACACCAACGACACCGAAAGAGCAACCTCCTGATGGCGGGTCAGGGTGGAAATTAAAAAGCCAAAGCCCAAAAAACAGCCGCAAATGGAGACCAGCAGAGCGCTAAAAATCCAGAAAAGTTGCCACGGTATCTGAATATCCTGATAGGCTCCCCACGCCGCAGCCCCCGCCATGGCGCCAAAAACCGGCAAAAAAGTGACCAGAAATCGGCCCATGAACTTGCCCCAGTAGTAGTCCCCCAAACCAATCGGCATGGAGAGCCAATATTCCAAAACATGGGACTCCCGATCTCCGACAATGGAGCGTACCGTACTCACCAGAACAAAAACCGGTAAAATGGCAATACAGAGTTGAATAAAGGTCACCAAAAGACGCCCCAACCCCATAAAACCAAGAATTTGTGACTCCGTAACCCCCAAGATAAACAGCAGAGCCACCGTACCACCAAAAACCAGGGTATAGACCAAAAACCACCATGCCCGCAAAGACTCTTTAATATCCTGCCAGGCAATCGCACGCCACTGTTTCATAAAAGCCCTTTAATCAATGCTGCATCGGAGAGTGGGTCGGCGCATCCGCCCCGTTGTCTGAATGGGAATGTACCGGGTCGACCGCATCCGCAGAGGGAGCAGGCGCCCCCATCTCTCCATCCAAAATCCGCTTCTGTACGGCCATATAATCCAGACTATCAGCCGTTGCCTGCTCCCTGGCACCATACCCATAGCCCATTGGGGTTAGATGACCCTCGGTATAGTGGGCCGTACGACCATCCAGCCAACGACCTGTTGTGGCATCGGTTACATAGAGTTTGGCCTTGGGATCGTTATGGCCCTTCTCGGCCAAATAGAGCAGCATCTCGCCCGGATCATCAAAAAGGTGATAGTCGCCCTTGGCATCTAATATCTGCGCGGCAAAATGGCGGTCACTCAACAGCATCCGACACCGCTCACAGCTATCTCGATCCCAACGAACCTTCTTAGGCCCATCCGCCGGGGGCTTGTCACAGCCCAAAAAGAGTAGTAGCCCCAACAAACCAAAAACAGAAAAAAAGCTGCGCAAAACTCTCATCTCAACCCTCTCCGACCACCGGTGTACTCAACACCCTGTCCACCACCACCTTGCCCTGGTCCATCTCCACAACCCGATTAACCAACTGGGAAATCTCATCCACCCGATGGCTGGAGAGCAGCATGACTGTCTCTTTGGGCATGGCCGCCAATTGAGCAAAAAAGGTCTCACGAGCCTCTGGATCCAGATTGGCCGCCGGTTCATCCAGAATAAGAATGCGGGGTCGGCGGGCCAAGGCGATGGCAATGAGCAGCTTTTGTTTCATACCACCTGAAAGCTTGAAAAAAATCTGCTTGCGATGCTGGGAGAGATCCAGACCCAGCCCCCTGGCAACCTGATGGATCTCCTCGGCTGGAACCCGCATCAACCCCGCCGTCAACGCCACCAACTCCTCCACCCGTACCTTCAGAGGGGGTGGTAGCTGAGGAACAAAGCCGACCCGATCCAGAACAGCCACCCGATCACGTCTTGGGTCCAGACCGACCACCGTCAATACCCCAGAAAAAGAGTATTCACCTAAAATACAGCGGATCAGAGAGGTCTTACCCGCCCCATTGGAGCCAATAAGGGCAATCCGATCCCCCGCCAGAACAGAAAGATCAACGCCATCCAAAACTGGATGGCGTTGAAAACGTTTTTCGATACCTCTAACTTGAATCATCTCAAATCTACATCACTCGAAAGAGGATCAATCATAATCTGGGTTTGTCCAACCTACTACGCCCAATTTCTCTTTGGGTGGCTTGAGGCGAGAGACATAGTCAACCACAGCCACCATATCTTCTTGTGAGAAACCGTTGATCTGCTTGACCATATCGGGGTTGGCATTACGACGCTTGCCATCCCGAATCCACTCAAACTGCCGCAACAGATATTTGTAGTGCTGGCCCTGAATCAGCGGATAATATTTATCCGGCATACCCTGGCCTCTGTCACCGTGGCAACGGACACAGTTCTCTTTATAGAGCTTTTCGCCATGGGCCAGGTTGGTGCCGGGTCCGACGCCATTCTCTGGGTTCATAGGCAGTTTGGAGATATATTCTGTCACATCCATAATGGACTGTGGACCACCAATCTCACTGGGAAGCGCAAAAGGGTACATGGTGGGGTTATCACGGTTCAAAGCCCGGATATCGGCCAACTGTTTGATTAAAACACTCCGATGCTGACCAGCCAACTGTGGGAAGGTTCCGTCGGTGGTGCCCCACCCTTCCAACATGTGACAAGCGGAACAGACCTCATAAACCTCAATACCATTTTCGTGATTGGGTGTTAAATGTTCCGCCTCATCCTGCTCACCACCCCCTTCATTCCAAGCCAGAGCAGGGCCGGAAAAAAGCAGTGTGGCAGCCAACAGGGCTGTTTTTAAAAGGGATCTCTTTTGCATGGTTTTGTCCTTATTGAGTTATCTTTTAATAAAAAAGGGGTCTATTTCTCGCTCCGATCAACCTGGGAGAGATAGTCGGCAATCAGTTGGATATCCTCATCAGAGGCCCGTTTGATAAACGATTTCATCATACCGCTTTTACCGTTTTTCCGTACACCAGACTGGAGGTCAATCATCTGTAGCGCCAGATACTCCTGTTTTTGTCCGGCAATATAGGGCATTCCCTTGAGGGGTTTTTTGCCCTCTTTGCCGTGGCAGTTCTGGCACTTGAGTTTATCATAGAGTTTTTCACCACTGGCTACCCGACTTGGGTCCAGCTTGGCAGTATCTTTATGTAACGGAGCAGGCGTCTCGCTGGCAAGCCAGTCGGCAATTTTCTTCATCTGATCGGTACTGACCAGATGCATTACCCCTTTCATCCCCTCGGTGCGAGGATGTCCGGTGGCATCCGGGCTGGCTAGACGCTTGCCAGAGGCGATATCCTTCATCTGGTTGACCATATAAAGCTCTTCCTGTCCAGCCAGATTGGGATAGGAGAGAATCGCCTTGGCACCCCCCTTGCCATGGCAGGCCATACAGGTTTTGCGCATGAACAGTTTTTTGCCGTCCCAGCTGGATTCATCCGCTGCCGAGACAGCACCTACCGGTATGGAAACAATCACCATGACCAGCAATAGAGGTAATAAAATCAAAGATTTCTTCATGGTTCCATTGCTCCCTTTTTTCGTTATGCTAAAGAAGTTTATTGACAAATCGAACATCAAATTTTAAAGAATCGGTCGGGCAGGTATCGACACACATGCCACAGTTGGTACAGTCACCGCTAACATAATTATCTCTCATCTTTTCCGCCTTGCCCGGTTTGGTAAACTCCAGCACATGGGGAACCAGACAGACGGTACGACAGGCGCCATCGTGGTGGCACCCCTCCAGGTTATACGCGACTTTGGTTAACGAAAAAGCACCAACAAACCTATAAGTAACCCCAATGGGGCAAAGGTTCCGGCACCAGACCCTCCGGGAGTAGAATATCTCCACCAACAGCAGAGCCAACACCCAGAGCAGGCCGATTCCCGGACCATAAATCAGGGCACGACTTAAGATGCCCAAGGGTGAAATTGTCTCAAAAACCGTGTAACCGGTCCCCAGGGCCGCAACCAGAAACAGACCCCAGATCCAATATTTTGTGGCAATATTAAAACGGTGATCCCGAACAATCTTTCGCTTTCGGAGTATCAGGTGAATTTTTTCCGCCCACTCCGAAACCAGATGATACGGACAAACCCAGGAGCAAAAAGCCCGCCCACCAACCAGAAGGTAGATCAGAACAACTGTCACCGTCCCAATCACCAAATTGAGAATAACCTGCCCAAAGGCCAGGCCAATCTGCATGGTGGCATAGGGGTCTGCCATGTGAAAACCAAAAAACCGTGAGGCGGTAAGCGACCCCTCCAGCAGTTGAAGATCGTAGTGGTAGGAGAGGATGAAAAAAAGATTGATGATGATCAGGGTGGCCCAACGACGGTTACGCCATTTAGTCCGACCTGCATAGGCTTGGTTGGCCAAATGCTCCTTGGCCTTGCCCCCGGCTCGAACCTCCTGCCGACGCCTGTCGTGAAGCTCCTGAACCTCTGGTGCTACCGCTCTCTTACCCCACATGGGCAGGCTCCTTCACACCCTCATTGGTCACTCCATCCGTGGCTTTTTTCCAGGGGATGATCTCAATGGCAGCCTCCGGCACCGGACAGACCATTTCACAGACACCACAGCCGGTACAGTTGGAATGAACCTCGGGAACCCAAAACGTCTCCCCGTTGGGTTGGCTTTTTTTCTCCAGGGTAATGGCCCCATCGATGGGACAAAACTCCACACACAGATCACAAATCTCTCGATCCACCGGATGGTCCCGCAACCGTTGGGGTTTCCAGCGATCTATCTCGCTATAACGCAACAGACCTTCATAATCGGCCCCCCGTGGATGGCCGGAAAAGCCCCTGTTTTGGGTGGCGAGACACTGGGCAGGGTGGGTCAACTCCGCCAACCCCATTGTAACCTGATCCGGCTTTTCGATACGATGGTCCAATGCCCCGGTCGGACAGGCCAGAATACACTGGAGGGCATCACAGGAAAAATCGCACCCCTGTTTACGGGCATCGATGTAGGCGGTACCAACCCCAAAGCCATCCTCTAAAAAAGCCAGCTCAATGGCCTCTACCGGGCAGGTCTGCACACATTGACCACATTTGATGCAAGAGGCCAAAAATTCAGCCTCGGGCACCGCCCCAGGAGGGCGCAAAAAAGGTTTGGGCCGAGCGGATAGAGGAAAATATCCGGCTCCTGCCGCCGAAAGAGTAGCCAGAGTCAGCAACACCCCCCGATGAAAGGATCGACGGGAGATCTTTTTGCGAGCTGGTTTGGTAGGTGTGGTCTCAGCCATGATTCAACGAGTCGTTACGGGTTTCTGAATGGTGGTCAGCCGGTGGAGAAAAGAGCGGAGCCGAATCCCTCATGACCAGTTCCGGGTCGGAAAAGGGGGCCAGCTTCTCGAGAAAGTCCAGCGCTGCCAAAACGGGTGATCCAAAAAAGAATTTTAAATTAGGGGCATCCATCCATAGTTTATCCGCATGAAAATAGAGGCTGAAGGGGGTATCCCCCACCCCATCGCCATTACGATCAAACCCCTGATAGGTGTCCCAATAGTTCCCCTGCCAAACAGAGTCCTTGGCATGACCCCGACTATCTACCGAAACCGGAATAAAGTTGCCGATAAATTGGTTGCCGACAAATCGATTCCCCTTGAGGCTCATATGAAACAGTACCCCTACCCCGTTAAAGGCTACCTGATTATTCTTGAAAAGGTTCTCTGTATCGGGCTGATAAGGGGACTGATCCAGATAGATACCTGAGGAGCAGTAGATCATCTGGTTGCCAATAACCTGCACCTCCGAGGCATCCTTCATCCCCAAACAGAGACCGGTCGAACCCGCCGCATTGCGGATCATGTTCCCTTCAACCAATGTCTTTTCGGTATACATCAGGAAAATGCCTACCGCATTATCATCAAAGCGATTATTACGAATGGTGTTACCGTTGGCATACATGAAATGGATGGAGTATCGCCCCCCCATCACATCATTGCCCTCCAGCAGATTATCCCCAGAGTACCAGATGACAATATCTCGGGCATTGCGCACCACATTGTTGCGAACAATATTGTTTTTAGAGTACCAGAGTCGCAGAGCATCCCCACGCAGGCCCAGTTCCATGTCGTAGGAGGAGATGGAGTTACCCGAAATCAGGTTGCCATCCGACTCGGCCACATCCATTCCAAACAGACACTCGCTTAACTGGTTATCGAGAATCTGGTTGTTATCTCCCTTTAAGTGGATGCAGGCATCCACATTGTTGTGCAGCTTTCCAGACCCTTGGATTTTTAAATTTTTTACCGTTACCCGGTCCGACTTGATGACCAAAACGGTCCCCTCACCGCTCCCCTTGATAAGCACCTGGTCGCCACCATCTAATGTGACCGGCTTGGTAATGACAAGGGGACCTTGGTAGGTTCCCGGCGTCAACATGAGAACGGCCCCCTCTGGAGCGGCATCCAAACGGGCCTGAAGACCAACAATAAGCGCTGCACTCCCCTGCCCTACCCAACCAAACAGGAGAGCCGAGACCAGAAGAGCTATCCAGGAAGAGAGGGCGTTAATCGCTCTCATCACCCTTGGTTAGCCTCTCCTTCAGCCGCCAGACGAGTCATCTTTCTGCGTAGAAGCATCGCCAGTAACAGCACAAAACTAACCCCCAAAAGAAAAAAGTAGCCGTAATGAGGATAGGAGTGGGTGGTAAACTGAGCCACCTTGCCGTCACCAAAAACCGTCGGCATGAAAGGCTTGACCGAAAAGGCTCCCCACGGATGGAGGTTATGGCCAAACCAGTAGAGCCACGCCGCATAATCCAACACAAAGATAACCGATAGACTCGCCGGAATGAACGCCAATACCCAGCGCAAACCGGTACCGGCTTTCCAGAGTGCCAGAGTGATGGCAACCATGATCAATCCATAAGCCCCCACCACCATACCGGCATTTCTCTTCAACGCCTCAGTCTCTTCGATAATCTGCTTTTTATCGTTAAAAAATTGCCCCATCCCCTCAGCAAATCCGGCTGCGATCACCTCCAGATAGCCCTGGCCATAGAGGGAGACCAACATCCAGACCATAATCGCCGCAAAACCCCCTCCCAGTACAACAATCTGCTTGCGACCATCCGGCATCATGAAGACAAGCAACATCACCCCCAATATAGAGAAAGAGAAGTGCGACAGTCCTCTTTCAATCGGCCCACCGGCAGAAGTGGGTGCCATGCCAACATAGTGGTTGATGGTATCCATCTCCTCGACACAATCAATCCCCTCTCCCACCTCAATCTCTTCACTCTCCTGTTCGGTACAGCCGTTATGGACCCCGGTAAAATGAAAGTGGATACGAATCCCGTCAGGAAAGGTTGCCTTGGGATATTGGGGTGCCTCCAAGGAGACCCACCAGACTGGACTAAAATAGGCAGCAACCAATAAAAACAGTCCGATAACAGTCAATCCGCGATAGATAAGGGCCAGGGTTTTAACTTGAGAAGAGTTGTTCATTGCAGGTAAAGACTCCGAAGGATAAGACAGATCTACACTAAGCACTAAAATGAGAGCTGGTAGAAACAAAAAAATTAATTATTCAAATAGGATAGACCGAAAAATGAGGGAATCGTTCAAAAAAAACAAAAAAAGCGGGGGAGGGGTCGCCTCCCCCGAAATGAAAGGCGACCGGGCCACCGGGCCCGGCCGTTTTTCAATAGAGTCCAGCGCTTATTTTGCGCCCTCTTCCAGGATCATCTTGATACGCAAGCCGATGTCAGCTGTTTTAACCTGATACTGCCAGATCATCTCAGCCCAATCCGCTGCATTCTTCCAATCGCCCGAGGCGACGGCAGACTTCATCTTCTCTTCAACGCCGGGGATCTGGTTAAGCTGATCCACAGCATCGTCCATCAGAGCCTTGGTCCGAGGGTCTTTGGCATAGCCCAGATCCGTGATCTGCTTAACCACACTGTTGATGACATCGTTGGTTGCAGCGATGGTCTTCAGTTTGGCTTCGTAGGAGGTTTTAAACTTAGCTTGCTCTGCGGCTGTCAGTTTTTTGGTCGCCACAACAGCACCGCCACCACCCTTGGGTTTAACCAGCAAGTACCCTTCCATCTCCAAGTGGAGAGCGGAACAGAACTCGGTACAGTAGTAAGGGAAGACACCTTCTTGGGTAGCTTCAAAGGTGACAGAAGCCGTTTTTCCTGGCTCAACACTGGCGTGAACATTCATGAGATCAACGGTGAAACCGTGGGTCTCGTCTTGGGCCCGCTCCAGGTTGGTCAGATGGATTTTAACCGTATCGCCCACTTCGGCAACAATTCTCTCCGGGTTGATATGAGAGCGGATCAGAGTGCCGAAGACTTCGACGGTACATTTGCCAGCATCATCACAGGTTCGTGTGGTCTTTTCACGACCAGGACGGGTACGGAAAGGGGACTTTTTGCCGGTACGGCTGTCGGTTCCCAGACGGTAACGAACATGGGGCTTGAGCAGTTTGGCATCAATCGCCACAGCCAGATGCGGTTCGCCCAACGGCAGCGGCATGTCATACAGAACCGTCATTTTACTGTTGGAGATATCAATCAACTGGTGGTTTTGCGGATGCAGGGGACCAACCGGATTGAAACGGTCAATAGCCAGCTTGTTCAGAGCAACCAGATATTTGCCTCGTGGATTTACGGTGTCGCCATGCATGGTCATCAGGTGACCGATGTTATAAGAGACCGGTACTTTATCGAGAATCTTGAGGGTTTTGTAGTTCCACTTGGCAACCATGGAATCAACATAGAGGGAGGTGTAAACCACCCCATCTTCCGAACCCATCTGGGTGTGCAGAGGTCCCAGGCCGACAGAGAGTTGACCATGCAGGGCAACTTTCATATCGATGATGGGAATACCGTAAGGATCTTTACCGGCAAAGTTTTTATCTTTGATGGCTTTTTGAATATTCTCGAAGGAGAATACCGAAACGTGGGTATCCAGTTTACCGGAAACAATAATGTTCTTGCCGTCCGGGGTTACGTCAACACCGTGGGGACTTTTGGGCTCTGGTACCAAAAACAGCGCACCATTGTCGACCATGGTTTTCATGGACAGCATGGCCATGCCGTTGATCATGGTGCCTTTGCCAGCTTTGAACAGTTCAGCGGCTTTCTTCCAGTTAACCACGTGGAGCATATCGGTATCGTTGGCGGAACAGCCTGCCTCGAAGGGAGGACGACCCTCTTCAAAACCACCGGTGTAACGCTCAGCACAGAACGAGTTGGTGAAGGACCAGCCATCGGATGCCCCTTTACCAAAGTCACTGATATCTTGGGTGTACGGAGGCATTTCGACTGTGAAAGATTGGGAAGGATCGATACGACCTTCCTTCTTGTCAAAGCGCCAGTAGGTTACACCACCCCGATATTTCTCGTTAAACTGCTCAAGGGGGACATACTTTTTCTCGAAGGGAGCAGGATATTGTGCCGCTTCAATGACGTAGTCGGTGTTGGGGCTGACAAAAGAGCCGCCATGTTCCGATTTGAAATGGGGATTGACGACAATCTGCTTGGTCTCGAAGTCGTGCAGATCGATGACGGCTATCCGAGGATTGGCTTTATCGTTGATGAACAACCAACGTCCATCATAGTCGCCATTGGTTTCGGAGATGGCCGGGTGATGGGTATCACCCCAGGTGATGGTTGGGCCTTCTTTACGTTGGCCTTCTCCGTACAGAATCCGCTTGGATTCATCGTCAAAACCATATCCCTGCCAAGACTCAGGTTGGAATACAGAGATGTATTTGAGAATACGCATGGAGGGAATGCCATAAACGATGACACCACCCCACTGTCCTGCTGAACTGAAGACGATAAACTCGTCTCGCTTGCCTGTCGGTACATAGGTTTTGGCGGCAGCCAAGAGATCCTTTTGATTTAGGCCACGCCGTTTCATTACATCCTGCAGGTTCTCTGCCGCCGAAGCGGAAAAAACCATCCCCATCGCAGTCAGGAGCGATACAAGCACTCCCTTCCATCCCAACCGTCTTCCCATAACGATCTTCCTTTTCCCAGTTTTAATAGTTAGTGATCACAAATTCATATGATGCAATGCCACATCATGGTTGATTGGTACTAGATGATACAATCCCCTGTCATTGACCTAGATCAAGAGCAAGATCAGTGCTGATAGATGAAGAGAGTTAACCCTTTGGATAGAAAAAAAAATGATATCCAACAGGGCAGATTTTTATTATAGGAACAGCGCCTCTTTTTAGCAACGGGCAAAATGCCGCATCTGCCGTGCCGACTCCCTGGCAAAACGGTCTTGGAGAGCGCGCAGATGAAAGGAGGAGACTTTGGCGATAAGTTGGCTTTCGACAGAAAAAGAGACCATTTCGAAAAAGACCTCGTCACGCTCCCGGTCCCACTCAACAACCATCCGCTCCTCACCCCGAATAGCGTGGCCCGGCAAGGTGCCATAGCCAATACCAAAACGCGCCACCGGCCCGTTCTCTTCATCCAGCCGATAGATGACCCGGCAGACGTTGATGGACCAGACTCCCATGACATGGCTGACGATCCCAATCAACGATCCCACATCCATGGAGGTGTTGGGAGGGTGGATTTTAACCCAGTCCAGGGAGAACATGCCCCAACGGCGAAAGGCCTTTTTTGCCCGCTCAAACGTCGCCTCCCCCTCACCGAGAGAAAACCGATGGTTGACCAGTCGATACTGTTTGGAGAGGGGGTGGTCCAATGGCAGAGGACCATCGCGGGTACAGCCCACCTCCGGGTAGGTGAAGGGCTCCCCCTGCTGGGAGCGGATAAACGCCTCTATCTTGTAGGTAGAGGGCTTGAGAAGGGAGAACATGGCTTTGTTGGGGTTGCGTATCATGATACCTGCTGAATCACTTGTTTTATCTGGGCTATCTCGTCTCTGCCCCGCCAAAACCAGCCCGTTCAGATAACCAGCCTCAGCAGGGTGTCAGTTGGGATGGAAGGGTACAACAAAACGGTAAGGGCTGTCATCCTGGTAGATGAAAAACGGTGACCGAGACGCCTGAAGGGTATCAAACCGGCACCATCTACAACCCTCTCCAGGCTCGGGAATCCTATCTTTCCAACGATAAGCTCTGGCACCTTATCCCTATCTTAGGTACCATTCCTCTTTTGACTGACCCACCTCTGTAAACCGTTTTTTATGAGAGAGCCATCATGACCGCTGACACCCTTACCGCCCTCTGCCCATTGGATGGGCGATACCACAGCAAAGTTTCCGACCTGGGTCCGGTTTTTTCCGAATATGGTCTGATCCGCTTTCGTGTGCTCGTTGAGGCGGCCTGGCTCCAAGCTCTTGCCGATGAACCGGGAATTCCCGAAGTACCCCCCTTCGACCCATCCGCTGTTCAGGTACTGACCGACATCACCAGCCACTTTTCAGAAACCGACGCCCTGCGCGTCAAAGAGATTGAATCCGTCACCAATCATGATGTCAAAGCGGTAGAATATTTTTTAAAGGAGAAGCTGACCGGCACCCCTCTGGAAGGGGTATCGGAGTTTATCCACTTTGCCTGCACCTCCGAAGATATCAACAACCTCTCCCACGGTCTGATGCTCAAAGAGGCGACCCAACAGGTGATGCTGCCAGCCCTGGAGAGAATCATTGCAGCCATCTCCCAACTGGCCGACCAACACGCCGCCCTGCCCATGCTCGCCCGAACCCATGGCCAGAACGCCTCCCCTACTACCCTGGGTAAGGAGATGGCCAATGTGGCTCATCGACTGGACCAACAGCGCCGTCGGATAGCCCAAACACCCATTTACGGCAAGATCAACGGGGCCGTCGGCAACTTCAATGCCCATATTGTCGCCTATCCAGAGGTGGATTGGCCGGCTCTCTCTCGCCGTTTTGTCCAGGGTCTGGGGCTAACCCATCAACCCATGACCACCCAAATCGAACCCCACGACGGCATGGCAGAGATGTTCCATGGCTTCAGCCGTTTCAACACCATCTTGATGGATTTCAACCGGGATATCTGGAGCTATATCTCCCTGGGCTATTTCAAACAGAAAACCAAGGCCGGTGAGGTTGGCTCTTCCACCATGCCTCATAAGGTCAACCCCATCGATTTTGAAAATTCTGAAGGAAACCTGGGGCTGGCCAATGCCCTGTTAAACCATATGGCCGAAAAACTACCCATCTCCCGCCTGCAGCGAGATCTGACCGATTCAACCGTGCTGCGGAATATGGGGGTGGGGTTGGGTTATGCTCTGCTGGCCTACGCCTCGGCCCTGAAAGGGATCGGCAAACTACAGGCCAATGGAGAGCGCCTGGCTGCCGACCTCGACGCCAACTGGGAGGTTCTCGCCGAACCAATCCAGACCGTCATGCGCCGCTATGGTATTGAAAAACCCTACGAAAAACTTAAAGAGCTAACCCGAGGCAACGCCATCACCCGAGAGGGGATTGCTGAATTCATCCAAGGGTTGGATATTCCCGCTCAGGCCAAGGAGGATCTGACCGAGCTGACCCCTGCCACCTATATTGGCCTGGCGGAGAGTTTAAGCCGAACACCGTTTGAATCTTAAAAAACCCCTGACCAAGCCCAGGGTGGATCGGTTGCAGAGCAAGCGCTTTTGCCAACCGACCACCCCTGACCCACTATGAAACCAGCTATTCTTACGCTCATACTGCTCACCGCCTCCAACGTTTTCATGACCTTTGCCTGGTATGCCCATCTGAAGCATCTCAACAGCAAGCCCTGGTATATTGCTGCCCTGCTGAGTTGGGGTATTGCCCTGTTTGAATACCTGCTCCAGGTACCCGCCAACCGTATCGGCTATACCGTCTACTCCCTGCCCCAGTTAAAAATCATTCAGGAGTGCATCACGCTGGTGATCTTTATCCCTTTTGTCCTGTTTTACATGGAGCAGCCGTTAAAGTGGGACTACCTCTGGGCTGGTCTCTGCCTGATGGGAGCGGTCTATTTTATTTTTCGGGGGTAATCCTTTAGTTACCAAGCAGGCGGATATAGCTCACCAACGCCTCAATCTCATCCCGGCTCAGAATATCCTTCCAGGCAGGCATATACCTCCCCTTACCCCGACGGACAATATTGACAAGCTGATTATTACTCAACTCGTTCATCTCATTCGGGTTGGAGTGGTCAGCCGGATGGATATTCATCAGTTTGGTCATCACCCCATCCCCGCCCCCCTCTTCGCCATGACAAACGGCACAGTACTGCTGATAAAGTTCATTACCCACGACCGGGTCACCCATCAGCTTGTGTTTGGAGGTGCTCAAAAACCGTAGATAGGCGATCAAAGCCTCCACCTGGTGATCGTTGAAGACATCCTTCCACTCCGGCATCGCCTCACTGATCAGATTGTGCCGATCCCGACCAGTAATGGTCTGGCGCCCCTGGCCGGTGATGATTTTTTTTAGGATGGTATCGCTGCGAGACCGCAACGTGGTGGTCAGATCGGCCGGGGTTATACCCATCTTTTCTGCCAGAGGACCGGCTCCCGTACCTGTTGTACCGTGGCAAAGTTGACAATAAGAGGCAAACAACCGCTGCCCTTCAAAAGCAAGAGGTACAGCCGCAACAGCCTCTAGAGCCACACCCCATACGGCAACCAAGGCAATAAGCGTTGAAACCCGTTTCATACCTGTCTCCTTCTTGTTGTTGTTGCGATCGGGGTGCCAGCCAAGAGGCCGCCGCACCGCATCCGGATGGAATGGGAAGAAGCCGTGGTCAACTTTTGTGGGAGAGTCGAACCAGCTGTTCCAGTTTTTCACGGGCCTTTCCCGCATCAATCACCTGACCAGCCAAGACAACGCCCTGTTCTATACTCTCAGCCAGGCCGCTGATATAGAGAGCTGCACCGGCATTCAGGACAACAATATCCCGGTGAGGTCCCTTCTCTCCAGCCAAAACGGCACGGGTAATCTCGACATTCACCGCCAAATCCCCCCCTCGGAGAGATCCCAGGTCGGCCCGGGGTAGTCCAAACTGTTCCGGTTCAACCAGATAGGCGGTTACCCGGCCTTTCTCATCCAGCTCCGCCACCCGAGTCGAGTTGGTGGTGGTCATCTCATCCAGCCCATCCATGCCATGGACCACCAAGGCTCGCTTGGAACCCAACCTGCCCAGAACAGTCGCCAAGGTCTCCGTGTAGATTCCATCATAAACCCCCATAACCTGACACGGCACATCCGCCGGATTACTCAAGGGTCCGAGTAGATTGAGCAAGGTACTCATAGCCAAATCGTTACGGGGACTTAGAACATATTTCATGGACTCCGAGTAGAGGGGCAAAAACAGGAAGCCGATTCCGGCCTCTTCAACACAGCGGGCGACCCCTTTTTCTGTCGCATGCACATTAACCCCCAAAGCCTTCAGCAGATCGGCTGATCCACCCCGGAGAGAGGAGGAGGCATCCCCCTGCTTGGCTACTTTGGCTCCGGCTCCAGCGACAACAAAAGCGGCGGTGGTGGAGATATTGAAGGTATCCACCCGATCTCCACCGGTTCCACAGATATCGATCATCGCCCCTTTCACACGAATTTTGCGGATTTTCTCTCGGATTGCCTGGGCAGATCCCGCTATTTCACTGATGGTCTCCCCCTTCATGTGCAGAGCCGTCAAATAGGCGCCTACCTGGGCATCGGTGTTCTCCCCAGACATAATCCGCTCCATAATCCGACGTGCCTCAACCTGAATCAGATCACCCCCGTCAATGAGTCGAGAGATGGCTTGCTGGATCTTCATGATCAACCCCTTTTATGGGCCTTTTTTGCCCGTTTATAGTCGTCTTAGGAGTCTAGCAAAAACTGGTCACGATTGGGGTGCTTGGGATGGCTTTCACTCTGGTGGCTGGCAAGGTCCAGGCCTTACAGCTACCAGGCACGCTTTTAAAACAGGTGGACCCCCTAACCCCTACAATCACTCTTTGCTGACACGATACCTGTTTTTGATTATATCACAACCGAGCCATTCATCCACTCTCGGTTTTGAGTTTGTGAAAATGGTCAATCGCCTCCAATAATCTTCCTTTACGGATAGGCTTGGAGAGGTGGAGGTTGCAACCGGACTCCCTTGTTTTTTCAATATCCTCTTTCATGGCGTTGGCTGTCAGGGCAAAGATGGGGGTGTGTGGCAGATCTTGACTTTTTTCCCACTCACGAATCGCCTGCGTCGCCTCGTGGCCTCCCATTTTAGGCATATGAATATCCATCAAGACCAGATCGAACCCACCCTGTTTAAAGGTCTGCAAAGCCTTGGCCCCATCCTCAACAATGGTCAATCGATGGGGGGTAGCCCTTAAATAGGCCTCCACAACCAGACAGTTCTCTTCGGCATCATCAGCCAGCAGAATGTTCAACCCTGCACTGGTGACGGCCTTTTGGCTGAAACCCCTTGGCTGAACATCCTGTTGTGGCTCTTTTTTGGCGGGAGCTTCTTGGAAGGGGATATCGACAAAGAAGGTACTTCCCACCCCCGGCTCACTCTCTACCCAGATGCTCCCCAACATCTGTTCCACCAGCTTCTGACAGATGGAAAGGCCCAAACCGCTGCCACCAAAACGACGGGCTGTAGATCGGTCGGCTTGAACAAACGGTTGAAAAATAGTCTGCTGCCGCGCTTGAGGTATACCCACCCCGGTGTCGATAATACGAAACCGCAGGCGCCCCTTCTCTACCTGCTCAATAATCAAGGTGATGGTACCCTGCTCGGTAAATTTGACCGAATTGGAGAGCAGATTGAGCATGATCTGCTGCACCCGCTGAGGATCTCCCAACACCCATTCTGGCAAGGTCTCATCAAACTGACCAACCATTCCGATACCCCGGCTTTTGGCTTTGGGGTTGAGAATGGCCAGAGTACTTTCTGCCAGGCTGCGGGGGTTGAAGGGAATGGACTCTAACTCCAGTTGATCGGCCTCAATCTTTGACAGGTCCAGGATATCGTTGATCAGGGCAAGCAGATGCTCTCCGGCATGATTGATAATCTGCACCTGCTGCTTCTGGATACCATCAAGCTTACTCTCTGCCAACATCTCTCCCATACCCAGAATGGCATTCATGGGGGTACGAATATCATGACTCATATGGGCCAAAAATTCAGATTTGGTCCGACTGGCCTCCTCCGCTCTCTCCATGGCAAGACGCAACTCCTGCTCCATGCTTTTAATCTCGGAGGTGTTAATCCCCATCCCCACCATAAAGGTGTGACCCTGCCGGGTGATGGTGGAGCCGGTAAAAAAATAGGGGATTTTCTTGCCGGTTCGGCTATACAGATAGCTGTCGGCTGATGAGTAACCAGAGCTGAAAACCTCCATGATACGATTTTCCACCATGGGGCGATCTTCCGGTGGAATAAAGGCCAGGGGCCCTTTTCCCCTCATTTCGCTGGCAGTATACTCCGCTTCCCGTTCCATATTTCGGTTCCAGCGTACCAACCCCTCTTTGGTATCGAAAAGATAAAAAAGACCGGGGAGACTCTCAACAACCCCTTCAAAAAATTCAAGTTCTGTCTCCAGCCGTTCCTCGACCGCTTTTCTGTCGCTAATATCCAGAATCGCCCCAACCAGACCAGCCACCTGACCCGATTGATCCAGGTAGGTTGCCTTGTGGAAAACCACATGACGGCGCCCCTTATCCGGGGTCATGACAGAGGCTTCATAAATTTGCGAGCCGGGTTGATCAAACAGCGCCTGATCTGCCTTGAAATAGATATCCGCCTGCTCTTGAGGGGCGAGATCATAGACCGTCTTATGGATAATCTCTTCGAGGGGTCGACCCAAAAACTGTTCAAACGCTCTGTTACAGCCCAAATAGTGACCATCAACATTTTTAAAAAAAATCGGTGAGGGAATTGCCTTAATGAGGGATGTGTGAAAATTGGCTTGATTCAGAGCGTCACTCTTGATCCGGTTCTGGCTGTTGAACAGACTCAAAAAGGAGAGAGCCAGTTCCCCAATCTCATCTTTTCTCTCGCCAATCGTCTGCAAATCTTCCACTTTAAAGACTGTTTTCTTGGTACATTCAGAAATTTGACGGATGGGGTCAACGATGGAACGGGAGATATAACGCCCCAATACCACCACGACAAACAGCAGCAGAACACCGCCAAATCGTGACTCTAATTCAATATTTCCAATAGACTCTTCCAGTTTTTCATGATGGGCTGACACCTTGCTGGCCTCCAGATCCAACGCGCCACGAACCACCCCATCAAACTGATGTTTAATTATCTCATATTTCCGTTCAAGCTCTTGAATATCTTTGATATTATCCTGAGAAACAGGAATAACCAGCAACCGTTGACTCAGCTCAATCAACCCACTGCCCAACTGTCTGATCTGCTCGATTGTCTGGGTATCTTCAGGGAAAAACTGCTCGGATAACTGCTGGAAAGCGGCCAGATTTCTGTTGAAATCATTGATGTGGCCCTCAAGCTCATCCAGTTCGTGGGCACTATTCAAATTGAAGCTGGTGTCAGCCTCCTCTTGGGGGCTCTGACCAAGGACATATTTGCCAAAAAGAATGCGGTTGGTCGAGGAGAAGATGCCCAAACCGTTGGCCTGGATTTTTGCCAACAGATGAGAGACCGGGATCGTCTCATACTCCATGGCATCAAATTCACCTTCCAACTTTTCAGCCAGATAGCTGAAAGTAAACATGGTCAGAATGATAAAAAAGGCCATCAATATCTGAAGAGAGAAGATTCTTGCGTGAATTTTCATTCAGTCCTCATGCTGACCAATGCTATTAGATTCTTGCAAGCACAATGGTAGAAGGAATAAGAGACAAGAATTTACATTATATTTACATTGTTAGCAATTTTTATCCTGGAATCCAGGGCAGGAAGCTCTGGCATAGGCAGACCATAGAAGTAGGTTGAGGGGGTGACCGGAAAACAGCCTCCCCCCTCTCACCTGTGGCCGCAGAGTCTCAGACAACCCTGAACAGTTGATCGAAATGGACTGATTTAAGCAGCTTCATGATAGAGGGTGAGGCGTTGATAATGCTGATTTCATCATTGCTTGCCGAAAATTTCTCTTTAATGTAAACCATGGCGCCAAAAGCAGAAGAGTTGATGTAGGTCGCCTCCTGCAGGTCGATAACATATTCGGAAGCCTTGCTCTGGGTTTCGAGCAACCTTTTGAGCTTAACCACCACACCATAATCGAACGATCCCTGTAAACGTATCGTCAGTTTTCCCTCTTTTCGCTCACAATCAACTGTCCCAGAATCCATGGTATCAAAGCCTCCTGTTTGCTTTTGAATGCACTCAATTTAATAAGTTACCCCTTAAACAGCGCCACCCAAGGATAACTGAATGCCAACATTTACTCACTCTAACCATTACCAGATTCACAACCACAATCAACTGTTTTCAAACTCTAATCTGATCGCGCCCTGGGCCGAGACGGTCTCCGAACCTCTGCCCTCGTTTTTTTGGCTGCTTGCCAACAAGCACTCACCCTCTAGGTGAGGCGGTCCCCCTCCTGAATGGGACGACCTCGTAGCCAGTCGGAAGCGGCCATTCTTTTTTTGCCAGGGTTTTGCACTTCGGTCAGAACCACCGTTCCGACCCCACACGCTATCTCTGGGCCATTTTCATGGAGGGCAACCACCTCTCCAGGTTGGCCGGCAGAGGCTCTCCCCAACGTGCAGCCAAAAAGTTTAATCCGCTTGTTTCCCAGCTGGGTCGATGCCGAAGGCCAGGGGTTCAGAGCATAAATCTGCCGCTGAATCTCCTCTGCAGACCGGCTCCAATCTATTTTTTCATCCTCCCGTGTCAACTTGGAGGCGTAGGTTACCCCCTCCTCCGGTTGCGGTGTGGGTATCATGCCTCCTTCGGCCTGCATCCGGGGCAGGGTTTTCATCAGGAGATCGGCCCCCTGTTGAGCTAGAATATCATGGAGCTCACCACCGGACATGGTCGCTCTCAAGGGGGTTCGGCAGCTACTGTAGACCGGGCCGGTATCCAGCCCCTTTTCCATTTGCATAATGGCAACGCCGCTCTCGGAATCACCCGCCAGCAACGCCCGCTGGATAGGGGCTGCCCCTCGCCATCGGGGGAGAAGGGAGGCGTGGATATTGATACAGCCCTGAGAGGGGATCGCCAACACCTCCTCGGAGAGAATCTGCCCGTAAGCAGTCACCACCACCAGGTCCGGCTTTAAGGCTTTTAACTGTTCAACCGCTTCAGGGTCACGCATCTTTAACGGTTGAAAGACCGGAATACCCGCTTCGGTAGCCGCCACTTTGACCGGAGTGGGCTGCCACTTCATGCCCCGTCCGGTTTTTTTGTCCGGTTGGGTAAAGACAGCCACCACCTGATCCTTACCCGCCAACAGGGCCTTGAGAGGCAGAACGGCAAAGTCGGGGGTGCCCATATAGACAATACGCCAAGGAATCATAGTGTTACTCCGATCTTTTCTTTTTTTTGAGTTTTTGCAAAATGATGGCCCGCTTTAAAGTGGAGACATGGTCGATGAAAAGGGTGCCATCCAGATGGTCAATCTCATGTTGCAGGCAGACCGATAACAGCCCCTGAGCCTCGATTTCAACCAACGCATTGTCTGGATTCAAGGCCCGAACCCGAATCCGATCAGCACGGAGAACATCTTCGGTAAAGGTCGGAACCGAAAGACACCCCTCCGGCCAGATGATCTCTCCCTCTTTGTCGATGATCTCCGGGTTGGCCAGACATAAGAGTTGATGCTGTTCACGCCTCTCATCGTCATAATGGGAGATATCCACCACAATGACCCGCTTGAGAACCCCAACCTGAGGCGCCGCAAGGCCGATACCAGGGGCTGCGTACATGGTCTCTGCCATGTCCCGCATCAGGGTTCGGATTTTATCTGTCACCGCTTTTACCGGAGCCGATTTCTGTTTTAAGCGCCGGTCCGGGGCGGTCAAAATAGGCAGTCGAGCCATCTGTCCTGGATTCCCTACAAAAAAGTAACAACATACGCTGGTAATCAGACGCTATTAATGCCCAATCTGTTGGCGGAATTCAACGTCTCATAAAAAAGAGTGAGGGTCCACATCCATCTCTACCCGCAGGCGGGAGCCTGCCAACTGCTCTGCCAGAGCCATCAGCGGTATTAACGCCCGGTGCAGTTTTCCCCCCGGATTCTCCTTGATAAGCAGTTGCCAGCGAAATCGATTGCGCAGTTTGGATAGAGGAGCGGGAGCCGGGCCGAGAAAAGAGGCGTCCTGATTGGGGGCTAACTGCTGCCGCAGTTGCTGACAAAACAGCGTGCCATTTTTTTCCACCGTACCAGAAACCCGCAACAGGGCCATACGCAGAAAGGGGGGGTACTCCGCCGCCTGCCGAAACTGTTTTTCGGTTTCGATAAAGGTGCTCATATCCTGATCAATCACAGCACGAATAGCATAGTGGTTGGGGTCGAAGGTCTGGATCAGCACCCGACCGGGCACCTCCTCCCGCCCCGCCCGGCCCGCCACCTGGGTGAGGAGTTGGAAGGTGCGCTCCGCCCCACGAAAATCGGGCTGACACAGAGAGGTCTCCGCCTGCACCACCCCCACCAAAGCCAGGTTGGGAAAGTGGTGCCCCTTGGCAATCATCTGGGTGCCCAGCAAGATATCCAGTTGCTGATCCCGAAATCCCGCCAACACCGAACTCAGCTCCACCTCTCCCGAGGAGACCGAATCTCGGTCGATGCGGGCCAGACGTGCAGCGGGGAATTTTTTTCTGGTCTCCTTCTCCAACTGCTCCGTTCCCGGCCCAAAATAGAACAGACTCAGTTGACCACAGGCGGGGCAAAGGTCCATCACCGGCTGCCAAAAGTCGCAATAGTGGCAGATCAACCTCCCCTTGGCCCGGTGAAAGGTGAGGGTTACCGAGCAGTTGGGACACATCACCGCCTGCCCACATTGACGGCAGAGCAAGGAGGGGGCATAACCCCGCCGATTCAAAAAGAGCAGCACCTGTCTGCCATCCGCCAAGGTGCGCTCCATGGCCTCAACCAACGGTGGGCTGAGGAGGGCCATGCGGCTCATGGACTCCTTCAACACCTTACCAGCCAGATGAATGACCTCCATGGCAGGGAGGGTGGCGCCCGTCGCCCGTTGGCTCAAGGTCAACAGTTGGTATCGCCCCTGCTCGGCATTGACCAGAGACTCCATGGAGGGGGTGGCACTACCCAAAATAAGAGTAGCGTTCGCCCGCCGCGCTCGCACCACCGCCATATCCCGACCCTGATAGGGGACGTTACCCTCCTGTTTGTAGGAGCTGTCATGCTCCTCATCCACCACCACCAGCCCCAACTGCTCAAAGGGGGCAAAGATGGCACTACGGGCGCCAATAACCACCCGGGCCCGTCCATCACGAATATTCACCCAATGGTCAAACCGCTGTTTGTCACTCTGCTCCGAATGAAAAATAGCCAACTCAACCCTGAACCGACGCCGATATCGATCTTCCAATTGAGGTGTCAAGGCGATCTCTGGAACCAACAGCAGCGCTTGGCGCCCCTGGGCCAGACAGGCATCCACCGCCTGAAAATAGACCTCGGTTTTGCCGCTACCGGTTACCCCCTGAAGCAAAAAAGGGGTAAAGATCCCCGAGACGATGCCCGCTGCAACCGCCGCCACACAGTGGGTCTGCTCTCCATTGAGGGTGAGCGGTTGTTCGGTTTCAGGCTGCAGAGGGATCTCCGGCTTGGCCTCGGGAGCCGCTTTGGAAGGGGTTTGGCTGTCGTATCGGGTCCGCCAGGTATCTTCCAGGGTGATGAGTTGATGCCGCACCAGGGTTTTCAGGCGGCTTGTCAGAGCGCTGCGGCCAAATTTTTTTTCCAGGGTAGCAAGGGTCAGTTTTTGATGCCGGCTGTCCCGAATGGCCTCAGCAAGGGGTTTAAGAGCCGAGGTGAGGTTGGTTGCGGAGCCTTCACCGGTCCAGATGGCGTTTTGATGGCGCTTGAAACGAAGATGCCCCGGCATGGCAACAGAAACCACCGACCCCAGTGGACGCAGATAGTAGCGAGAGATCCAGTCCAACAGATAGAGCAGATCCCGGTCCAACAGGGGGGTTGGTGTGAGTAGTTCGGTAATGGAGCGGATTTCTCCCTCACACCAGGCCGGTTTTTCCTGGCAGGCCCATAAGACACCGACCCGTTGGCTGCGACCAACCGGCACCAGCACCAAACAACCGGGCCGAGCCGCCATCCGCTCAGGAAGCCGATAGGTAAAAAGAGACCGTTTAGGTATGGGCAGGGCAACTTGTGCAAACATGGTGGCCATCAACTGGGCAGACCTTGAATGCCAACATCGATTCGGAACAACCCCCCATCCAATGGGCTGTTTTGACCCGCACCATGAAACGATTGACGGGGCGAAGTGACTAAAAGTTGGTCCAGGTTTTTGCCGCCGAAGGTGCAGCTTGTCGGACGGCGAACCGGCAGGATAATCACCCGCTCAATCTCACCTGTTGGCGCATAGAGAGATTTCAAACCTAATTGGTACAAAACGATTGCGGATGGGTATGGGAAGGCATGAATGCCTTCCCAGCGGGTTTGGGCAGCGCCCAAGGTCCTGAGCCTTTGTCTTTGCCTTAAACCGTTGTCCAAATCTGGTTTTAATTGACTATAACGGGTAATTTGGCCCCCACCCCAATGGGCACTCCAGATATAGCCTTGGAAGGCTAAAAAGCTGATCTCCTCCGCCGACCAGACCGGCCCCTCCCCCAACAGGGGACGGGGATGCCGGACACAGATTATCTCATCCATGATGGGACAAGGACCAAGAGAGAGGCCATTTATAGGGTTTTTTCATAAATCCAACGGGCCAACCACCCCTTGCCAGGTTTTTTGATGCCGTAAAAATCACATTGACCACAAGTGTTAGGCATGGCATGCCGCTCACCGTTGATCAGCCGCTCTCGATAGGAACGAAAACCCTCGCCCCGCCACACTTCGAGGACCGTGTTGTCTTGAACCGAGCCAATTTTTTCGACAAAAAGGACATCGTTGCAACAGAGAGCCACCCGACCATCCGCAGTCACGATAAATTGGGTCCAGGGATATTGACAGAAGCCACGAGGTTGAGGGGAGGGGGCCGACTTGTTGGGGGCATTGCCAGCTCGGCTGGACAGAACAGCCGTGACTGCTCGGCGGGTAACCTGATAGTGAAATTGTGGGTTGTCGCCACGATGCTCCTCCCCTACCCCCTGAATATGCAGCGCCTCCGGTGGATAGTATCGGGGCAGGACGGTTTGGGCAATCTCTTGGAAGGCAGCCGGAAACGCTGCCTGGGGATCGTCGTGGTAAAAGTTGACCAGCAGCTCGTTGATGCCCGCTTTTATCAGACCATCTGCCCGCCTGACATTCAGCGCTTTGCCGTTGGTTAAAATTTGAATACGACACTGGGGAAGCCGTCTCCTGGCCAGAGCAACAAACTCGGTCAGGTGTTTGAAAATAAGTGGGTCACTGTTATTATGAAACGCCAAACGACCGGTAAAACCGATAGCACACAGATCGTTCAAAATTTTTTCATACAGCGCCAACGACATGGATTGATCGGGACGAGGATCGGTAGCCACAGCCGCCAGACAGAAGGCACACTCACCGTTACAGCGGGTCCGAACCTCAAAAAAAACGGTATCAAACAGGGGAGGATCGGCGACGGAGATGCCTTTTTTTTCTATCACAGGTTGATATAAAAATTTTTTTTGTAAAAAACCCAGAAGCCAGGATGGCATGTATTTTTTCTCACTCCCTGTCGCCTTGGCGACTCTTTAACAAGCCGCAGGCTAATCACTCTTTAAGGTGAAAACACTATAGCGCATCAACGGCGTGCTTATCCACCCGTCACCTCTTTTCCAGCAACCTCCTGCCCGGCCAGAGTTACGGGGTCATTGTTCAGAATGAAATCCTTCATGGTCAGATTTTGCAATGCCTGCTTCGCCCCCTGCTCCAACCTTTTCATGATCTGTCTGGTTGCCGGCTCCAGGGTAAGGTCGGACACACCAACAAAGTGGGATTCGTTCGCGGTTCGGACCGATTTCAAGACCTGGTGGACCGAGGTGGTCTCCAGGGGGCAGCTGGGGGTAAATTGGGGGGGACGATGACGGGATTGATGCAGCCATCCGGCATCTTTGAGGGTCAGGATGACCTGGGTCATGTGAATGGGGGAGATCGTCAGAGCTTTAGCCAGTTTGGGGATGGTCCAGGCCGGTTTTTTTTGCAGATGGTGCTGACCGATCCAATAAAAAGCCTGTAGGGAGAGATACTCCTTCATCCGGTTGCTGAGCTTTAAGCTGTAGTTTAAGTGGGTCAGGTATTCCGGGTATTGGTGATAAAAAGCAATGGAGGCCCCCACCAAGGCGATAAGCCACCCCACATAGAGCCAGATGAGAAAGAGAATAAGGCCGACAAAGGTGGAATAGATGGCTGTCAGGTTGGGGGAGTTGATGACAAAACTGGTCACCACCCAGCCACTGGTTTTCAACAATATGGTGGCTGCCAACCCCCCCAAAAAAGCGGAGTAGAGCTGTACTCGGGTGTAGGGTATGAAGGTATACAGGAAGGTAAACGTGGCCAGGGTCAACAGAACCGGCAACAGACGGGTGACGGTCTGAACAAAGAGGCCGAGAGGTTCGATGGAGATCAGCCACTGTCCCCACTGACTGCTCAGGGAGGCGGTTGAGATGCTGATGGTGGCGATGATCAGCAGAGAGCCAATGACCAAGACACTGACAAAGTCGGCAAACCGTCTGGTGAAAGAGCGGCTCTGTTGAACCTGCCAGATCAGATTGAAGCTCACCTCTACCTTGTTAAGCAAAGAGATGACCGAGTAGAGCAAGAGCAGAGAGCCGATAAGACCCAGTACGCCCAGACGGGCATTCTCTACAAAGACAACAATCTGGTTGGTAATGGTGTAGCTTTGAGGACCCAAAGGCTCAAGAAAGCTCAGCAGTACCGGTTTCAACTGGTTGTGAACCCCCATCTCTTTCAGGATGGCAAAGCTCACCGCCAGCAGGGGTACCAGAGATAGCTGGGTGGTATAGACCAGCCCCATGGCATGGCGAGCCATGCGACCATTGAACAGCTCTTGAAACATGACATGGAGAATCTGGACAAAGAGTAACAGCCGACCCTTCCATGGCCCGACCGAATCGACCTGATCTTTCCAGATCAGCTTATGAATGAACCCCTTGACTCCAAGCACCCGGTCACTCCGATGGTTTGACTTTTTATCCCCACGATCATACAGGTGCCGAGATCCTCTCTCTTCAGCTGTTTTCTCTTAGATATCTTCAAGAAGCGAGTCTTTGGCCGATTTGGCTGGAGGAATATCCTGCAAGATATCCTCAGTAATCTGTTTATAGCGTTGTTTGGCTTCAGCTGTTGCCTTGCGTACTTCATCTTCAAATTTGGAGAGTTGGAAAAATACACCACCCAGCAGTTTGATGGCCTTCATGCCGCCCAACTTTTTCTTGATGGCGACAGCCGCCATTTTTTGTCCGACAGGATGGCTCTTCATGCGAGCAAAGGTGCGCTCCAGTTGGGTATGGTCCCCCTGTTCGACAATACCCATAGCCAATATTTTCCCCGCCATGGAGTCCCCCCGCATGAAGCCGGTGGCTTTGGCCATCAGTTTAGCCCGACCCTTCTCTCGCAGGCTGACCAAAACCAGCTTGGCAACCAGGATTTCCGCGGCCTCGGTATCATCGGAGACATATTTTTCCAGCAGAGAGATAAGCTGGGGCTGATCCGCCAGCCGAGCCAGGGCGACGGCGAGAAGAGAGCAGGCTTTGGCGTTCTCTTTGGCGGCGGTCAGGGCACGAACCAGGGGTTCGATGGCTACCTCCTTGCGGTTGACCAGGCCTGTCGCCAGGATGACCGTACCAGGAGAGGCGGGGTCGAGGAGTTTGATGGCCTCCAGCAGCTGCTCCATGGAGCCTTTACCCATCACCTCCATAGCCCAGATGATTTCTGCTTCTGGTTGGTCGCGTGGGGAGGTGGCAATGGCTCGGATCAGATGGTTGACTGTCCCCTGTTCGGCAATGCCCATGGCCAGCGCTTTCACGGCGTTGGTGCTGGCGGTTGCATGGCGCAGGGCCTCGATGAGGGGGTTGACCCCCTTGCGTGAGGTGATACCCTCTACCAGGGCATCGATCAGGGGTACATCATCCTTTTTGATTTTTGAGATGGCCTCTACCAGATGGAAAGCTTTAACCTCTGGATGGGCCAAGATGGCACCGATGAGTGTCCGCACCTCATCGGGCTGGTCTTTGACTTCAGAGACTGCCGCAATCATCTTTTTGAGCTTGTTCTCCTCCAACAGCTCTTTGATGTCCGCAACGGCATTCTCTTCTTGAGCCTTTTTCTTGGCTCTGGCAGAGGCTTTGGGGTTAATCTCCTCCTTGGGGGCATCCTCCTTGGCCGTAAAGCGGGCATCCAGATTTTCCAGGGCGCCTCCGGAAGATTCTCCCAAAGTATCCTGTAGGGTGGCTCTGATTTTTGCCAGTTGATCCGATGTATAGAGGTCTCGCTCTGCCATGACCGGGTCCTTCCTTGCAATTGCTCGGGGTTGATCCCAAGACTGAATTGATAATTGGTTTTGAAATCTTAGCTGTTCAATGCTACCTTTTCCATTATTAAGTAAAGCGGAAGGCAATCAGATTATTCACATAACAGCCCCTTTCCACCAAGGGCAACTATGCCAGAAAATAATCTGCTTTCCAAGCGTTAACCGATTTAGCAAACATAGTTGGCCGGATTAAACTCTTAGAGCAGATTATGAATAAGGAAAAACTCATGACTTCCCCCTCACTGCAACCTGTCGTCCTGCAAGACGACCTGGATGAAACCCACTTTGATATTTATATGAAAAGCCGTTTTTTGGCTGTGGATACGGAAACGTTGGGTCTTCAGGTTAGTCGAGATCGGCTCTGTGTGGTACAGATGTGCAATGAAAAGGGGGTGACGGTACTGGTTCAGACCAAGCGGTATCAGGCACCCCGCTTAAAAGCACTCATGGAGGCGGCTGAGGTGGAGAAGATTTTTCATTTTGCCCGTTTTGATCTGGCGGCCTTTCGTCACTGGATGGGATGTTGGGTGGCTCCGGTTTTTTGTACCAAGATCGCCTCTCGGCTGGTCAGAACCTATACCGATGGTCACGGTTTAAAGGATCTGACCCAAGAGCTGCTGGGTATCGAGCTGAACAAGCAGCAGCAATCTTCCGACTGGGCTGCTGCCGAGCTTTCTGCCGAGCAGATTGCCTATGCCGCCTCGGATGTGACCCACTTAATCGAGATGAAACATAAACTGGTAGCCATGCTGGAGAGGGATGGTCGAACCGAAATGGCTCAGGCCTGCATGGATTTTCTGCCGCACCGGGTCACCTTGGATCTGGCTGGATGGGCAGAAGAGGACATCTTCTCTCACTCTGCCCGACGCAGTTAATGGGCGGGTTGGGGAGCGTCCCTTGATCGATATCCGCACGATGCCGGCTTTGGTGACTGGTGGCAGCCAACGAATCGGTGCCGCCTCCGCCCTGGCACTCGCTCGCAAGGGGGCCTCGGTTGTCATCCACTATGGTCGTTCTGACCGAGAGGCCAAAACCCTCTGTGAGAAAATTCAGCAACAGGGGGGCCGTGGGGCTACTCTCCAGGCCGACCTGGAGAGCGCGGATCAGGTAGAGACCCTGGTCGAGCGAGCGGAAGGGTTTTTTGGTCCTCTGCAGATTTTGGTCAACAACGCCGCCATTTTTCAGCCCGGTCTCATCAAGGAGACCCCCTTGGAACAGTGGCAGGCTCACCTCTCCATCAACCTGACCGCCCCGTTTCTCCTGATGCAGGCCTTTGCACGTCGACTACCAGAAGAGACCCCTGGCAAAATCATCAACCTGATCGATCAACGCGTACTGCGCCCCCGCCCGGGTCATGTTGCCTACAGCGCCGCCAAGAGCGCTTTATGGGCACTTACCCAGATGGCCGCCCAGGAGATGGCCCCCAACATTCAAGTCAATGCCATCGGCCCCGGCCCCATTCTTCCTGCTCCAAACCATGAACCAGGGGGGTTTGAGCGGGTCGCCCAAAGGACCCCCCTGGGGAGACCGGGAAGCCCGGAAGATATTACCCAGGCGCTGATTTTTTTGCTTGAGCAGACCTTTATTACCGGAGAGATGGTCTGTGTGGATGGGGGAGAGCATCTTGTTTGACAAAGACAGTTTTTCAAATACCCATATTACAAGGGGCTGGAGTGGTGATAAACAGAGACAAAATTGATATTAGAGATTTGCAGCTGCGTTGTGTCATCGGTATCCAGGAGTGGGAGCGCAAAACTCTTCAGGATGTGCTGATCAACCTGACTCTAACCACCGACCTGTCGGCGGCGGGAGAGAGTGACAACATAGAGGATACGGTCAACTACAAGACCTTGTGCAAACAGATTATTACCATGACGGAAGGCTCCTCCTTTTTTCTGGTGGAGAGACTGGCGGAAGAGATTGCCAGGCTGGCACTGGGTGATGAGCGGGTTGAGTCGGTGCGGGTTTCGGTGGAAAAACCGGGGGCATTGCGGTTTTCCCGCAGTGTGGGGGTTACCATCGAGAGAAGTCGCCAGGGGTGAGCGGCCCGGTCCTGATCGCCTTTGGCGCCAACATCGATCCCCTCAACAATCTGTTGCAGGGTCTCTCTCATCTGCACCGGGCCATCGAATTGCAGGCCATATCCACGGTGTGGAAAACCGATCCGCTACCCGACCCCAAACAGCAGGAGGCGTATGATATGGGGGGGGGCTATTTAAATGGCGCGGTCCTCTCTCATACGCAGATAGACCCTTTTTCTCTGCGAAAAATACTCAAAAAAATTGAGTCGGAGTGTCATCGGGTTCGCAGTCCCAACCGGTTTGCTCCCCGCTCTTTGGATCTGGATATCGCCCTGATGGGGAGCCGGGTGATGACGGGACCAGAGATGGTGTTGCCAGACCCGGATATTGTCAGCCGCTCTTTTGTGGCGCTCCCCCTGGCTCAGTTGATGCCGGATATGGTCCATCCGGTAGAAAAAAAGAGCTTGTCGGTTTTGGCCGCCTCTTTTTTACCCCTGGATAGGGGGATGGTCGAGGATCGGGAGGCAACAAAAATGTTGCAATCCCTGATCGGTCGGTGAGTTCTCCTTGTTACTACGGCAGGATTACGCTATTTTATCCCCTTTGAGAGTTGCTGTCGGGTTGCGCCTCTTCTTGGCTGTTTAACAAGCGGGGTGGCAAGTCGCTCTCACAGTTAAAATAGCGTATCACTGTTTCCCTTTTGTTTTTTAGGTTGCCCCATGTTTGAAGGCGTTTTTTCCGCACTGATCACCCCTTTTACCAACGGTCGCTTCGATCGACAAGCGTTTACCCGGTTGGTAGAGTACCAGATCCAACAAGGTATTTCTGGTGTTGTCCCCTGCGGCACCACCGGTGAGTCCGCTACCCTTACCCATGACGAACACAAAGAGGTGATCCAATTTTGTGTTGAGCTGGTCAATGGGCGGGTTCCTGTGATTGCCGGTACCGGCTCCAACGCCACCCAAGAGTCTATCGCGCTGACCCGGTTTGCCAAAGAGGTCGGAGCCGACGGCGCCCTACTGATCACCCCCTATTACAACAAACCAACCCAAGAGGGGCTGTATCAACACTATAAGGCGGTTGCAACCGCGGTGGATATCCCTATTGTGCTCTACAACGTGCCGGGGAGAACAGCTGTGGATATGGGGGCTGACACCGTTGCCCGACTGGCTGAAACAGCCAATATTGTGGCGGTAAAAGAGGCCACAGCCAATCTGGAGCGAGCCTCCATCATTCATAAAAAATGTGGAGATAGCATCGCCCTGATCTCCGGTGACGATGCCACCTTTCTACCTTTTCTGGCTGTAGGGGGCAGAGGGGTGATCTCTGTCTCTGCCAACATTGCCACAGCGGCCATGGTAGCGTTGTGGAAAGCTTGGCTCCGTGGTGACTGGGCCACGGCCCACGCACGGCATCAAGATCTGCTCGACTTGAACGGACTGCTCTTTTGCGAAACCAGCCCTATTCCCATCAAGGCCGCTGCTGAAATGCTCGGCCTGTCGGGGCCTGAGCTACGTCTCCCCCTGACGCCTCTCTCTCCAGAACATCGGCAACCGTTACGTCAAGCCATGGAGGCTCTGAACCTGTTTGAACTTTCTTAAGATAACCGAGTGAACTTTTGGTAAGGCCCCGGTACTTAAAAAGCATAAAGATAGTGGTGGAGGCCTTTTTCCTTCATCTAAACCCATATGGAAGCCATGCGACTTAATTTTTTTGCTAAAGGATACATCATGAAGAAAATTGGACTCACTGTTATTGCAGCCCTGTTTGCCACCTCATTTGCCGTCTCATCCTCCTTTGCTGGAGAAGGGGATGCCGCTAAAGGAGCCAAGTTTACCAATAAAAAATGCACCATTTGTCACAGCTTTGGTGACAAATTCAAAAAGAAGGGTAAAGTCGGCCCCTCTTTGGAAGCCGGTGTTTTGGGCCAAAAAGCGGGTGCTGTTGACGGATTCAAGTATTCCAAAGGGATGAAAAAGGCAGCAGAAGCTGGTTTGGTTTGGAATGAGGCCAATCTCGATGAGTTTTTGACCAAACCCAAAAAGTTTATCAAGGGCACAAAAATGTCCTCTTTCCCAGGCATCAAAAAGGCGGCTAATCGCGCCAATGTCATTGCTTTCCTGAAGACGCTGTAATAGAATACACCCACGATCAGATCTATTATGAATGGAGGGTAGCATCCGCTGCCCTCTATTTTTTTGCTGTAAAATAGTTGTCCCCTTAATGATCAGCTAGCCCCTTTATTGGGTCGGGAACCATGTCGGATAACGGAAACAAAGATTTTCATGCCATTATTTTTACCCTTATAGGGGTAGCGGCATTGGTTGTTTTTTTTCAGTTTTTCTCCGATGAGTTTAGCGTTGGCCCCTCTCAAACTCCGGTCTCATCAGTCGTCTCTCTGGTGGAGCGTGGCAAGCGTGTCTCTCGAAACTGCACCGCCTGTCACGATCTGACCAGTGCCAAGCGTTCGACCCTTATCGGCCCTCCTCTGTGGGGTATTCTCAACCACCCGGCCGGTTCGGTTTCCGACTACAAATATTCCAAGGCTCATATCGAGGCCGTCAAGGCGGGTTTGGTCTGGACGGAGGAAAATCTCGATAGCTATCTAACCAACCCTAAAGCCTTTATTCCCGGCAATCGGATGGCTTTTGCCGGTATTAAAGTGGATGAGGAGCGTTGGGCGCTTCTGGCCTATCTGAAAACCCTTCAAGACAAAGAGAGCAACGGGAAGGATCAACGTCCCCTCATTGACCAACTGCAATTTTCCACCAGCACGGAAGGGGATGCCAACAGCTATCGGGTTCGAGTTAAGCGAGGAAAGATTGTCTCCGAAAAGTGTGGAGCTTGTCACGATCTCTCCAAAAGAAGGCGGAACGTGGTTGGTCCCCATCTTTTTGCCTTGCTGGGAAGACCGGCAGGTGGGGTAGTAACCTACGACTATTCCGATGCCTTACAACAAAAGGCCAAGGATGGCTTGGTTTGGACGACGCAAAATCTGGATCACTACCTGACCAACCCCAGGGCGTTCATTCCAGAGACCAAAATGCTGTTTGCCGGAATCAGCAACCCCCAGAAGCGGGCCGACTTGATTACCTATCTTAGGACATTAAAATAGCGGCTGAGAAGGGACGGGGAGTAGCCTTATGGGAATCAAAATCATAGCCGACAATCGCAAGGCTCGTTTTAACTACGAAATTCTTGATAAGATTGAGGTAGGTATCATCCTGCTGGGTACCGAGGTAAAAACATTGCGTGCTGGAAAATTCAACTTGGGGGAGTCTTATGCCCAGGTTCGAAATGCCGAACTCTTCCTTCACAACGCCAATATTCCCGTTTATAGCCATGGCAACCTCCACAATCACGATCCCTTGCGGGTGCGAAAGCTTCTGGCCCATCGCAAGGAGATTGAGCGGTTGATCGGACTGACCAAGGAGAAGGGGTTGAGTTTAATTCCCCTAAAGGCCTATTGGAAGGGCGGGCGGGTCAAATTGGAGCTGGGCACCGGTCGAGGCAAAAAACTCCACGATAAACGAAAAACCATGCGGGATCGAGATTGGAATCGTGATAAATCCAGGATTTTAAAAGGGGATGGCTAACTTTTTTGAGTTAGGGGATGGGCGTTTTTTTTGTCCACAGGTTGATCGAAAAAAACCGCTATGGCAAAAGGTGATTTTTTTCGGTGACACAGCCCGGCTAATCTGTTTTATAGTGGCTCCGGTTTAACCACTCTGCCCCGCATCGATTGATTGTTGCTGAGCAGAGCTGGCTTAATCTAACTGCGAAAGTGATGGAACTGGTAGACGTGCTGGATTTAGGATCCAGTGGCTTACGCCGTGGGGGTTCGACTCCCCCCTTTCGCACCATTTTTAAAGTAACTTGTTGCAATTGCAGGTCATTTCTTATTTGTGTAATCGAATTTCCTTGAGGTGGTCCATTTAGGTGGTCCATTCTTGAGGTTTTTTGAATGCATAAACTCCCTACCTATCTTTGGAAAAACAGATTCGATAGACTCTACTTCAGGCGTGTTCTGTCGCCTATCCTACGTGGCTTTTTTGGAACACGTGAGTTCAAAAGGTCTTTGCAGACATATGACCGCAAGGTTGCCGTACAGCAAGCCAGACCCTTATTGATCGCCCTTGATGGGTTGGAGATGAAGTTAATGGGTGAGAATGAATACGATTTTATCACCGAAGGTTGGGCTCTGGTACCGTGCGGATCTCCAGCCTGTCGACTGTTGAGAGGTTGAATTTTGGCCTTATTTTGATGGTGTGACGTCAAGACCATGCCGTACTTCCATTATTCAATAGCCTCTTTCATCCTCATTTTTTTGAAAAAAGTGTTTCCATTCCCCTGGATATTCAATAACCAAGAAGTTCCGGTTGCTTCGGCTAGTCAGTTGTCATTTTGAAAAATGACCAATAGCCATGTAACAATTGGTTTTTACGTCAGAAAACCAAAAAAAATCAGTATCGGCAAAAATACCGGCAACCAATATGAGTTGAATATATTCAAAATATTGGTATCATTGAGAAAAAAACAAATAGATAACCGGCAATATTACTGAGATAAGATGATGACAGAGCATGTTAGCTTGATGGATCCAATGATGCCGTCAGAGGGCAATCGTGAGTTAGAGGATTTGGCGGTATCCTTGGTTGAAGAGGCTGCTGGGCTGGCGAGTCAGCTTCACCCAACAGTCATTAATTCTGTAAGTGAACTCGTGCGCTCCATGAATTGCTACTATAGCAACCTGATTGAGGGTCATGATACTCATCCGAGGGATATTGAGAAAGCATTGAAAAAAGATTTCTCAATAGACCCCCTGCAACGTGATTTGCAAAAGGAGGCTCGTGCGCACATCATGGTCCAGCAAGCCATTGACTATGGAAAGTTGTCCCTAGTGGGAACGGCAGATGATGACAGGATTAGATGGATTCATATGGCTTTTTATCGCCGTCTTTCTGAAAGTTCACGCTGGGTTACCGACCCAGATACTGGAGAAAGGCATCAGGTTCTTCCGGGAAAATATCGAACCAGATCGGTAGTTGTGGGGCGACACGTTCCAATTGAGCACATCAATATTGCCTCGTTTATGCTTCGGTTTGAAAAAGCCTACAACCCACACAGGCTATCAAGGGTACGGCAGGTTATAGCTGCGGCGGCTTCTCACCACCGGTTACTTTGGATTCATCCGTTTTTGGATGGGAATGGTCGAGTGGCCCGACTTTTCTCCCATGCTTTCCTTAAAGATGTAGGTGTAGGAAGTGGACTGTGGTCCATTTCCAGAGGGTTGGCCCGGCATGAGGCAGAGTACAAAAGGCGTCTTATGGCTGCTGACGGAGATAGGGCGGGAGACTTGGATGGGCGAGGAAATTTGTCAGAAAAAGGGTTAACCAATTTTTGCCTGTTTTTCTTAACAAAATGCATAGATCAAGTGCAATTCATGGAATCATTACTTTCTCTAGGAGATCTTTTAGGACGAATCGAACGGTACTCCACCCAACAAATTGAAGCCGGGCTGTTGCCTTCCGGTTCCAGGAGTTTGCTGCGGGAAGCTCTTTTGACTGGTGAGTTCCCAAGGGGTAAAGCCCCGTCTATTACCGGTTATAAAGAACGGCAGGCTCGAACGGTATTGCAAGCATTGACCGAAAAAGGTCTGCTTGTTTCCGATGGGCCAAGAAAACCGGTTCGTCTGGGGTTCCCAGAACATATTCTTGATTCCTGGCTGCCTCTTCTGTACCCGAACCGTTAACGTTAAACTTTAATGTACCCAGAGTGAAAATATAGAAGTAAAGGTTTATAGGGAATGGCGAATGTTCGCCTGAAATCATATTTCTTAATTGATCTTGCCACATTCTAAGTGAACCGATAGCATGATGGTCCATTTAATGATCCATAAAAGTGGTCCACTTTTGACGGTGTTTTCGGTTGGTAACAGTTGGAAATGATTGGTTTTATTGATGGTTCTGGTTGGAGTTTCGACTCCCCCCTTTCGCACCATTTTTAAAGTAACTTGTTAAATTTCAACACTATAGAGATTTCAGACCAAATTGGGACAATGGTTAAAGGCAAAGCCAACATCCTGGGAGGGCTTGCAGCCCACCAGACCCCTTGCTTCTAAAAATTAGAAGCAAAAACAAAATCTTGGGCGTTTCCTAAACTCACCAGGGACGGGCCGTCCCTGGACCCCCAACCGTGTCTGGTTCCGGTTTGATTTGACTATAACGGCAAAAACAATACTGAAGGTTTAGCCCCAAGGTAGCTTCAACTGTGCCATATGAGTGGCAAAAGCAGCTTCTCGATTATCCATGGCTGCTGCCGTCAACTCTGGGCTCAAATCCGTCTTAACAATTCGGCTACTGCCTTCATGTGAGATCAGCCCTTTGAGTTCCGGCACCTCATCAACCAAAGATCGGCGCAGATTGCCAAGATCGGTAAGATCATCCAATCCAGCCAGTCGAGCCAAGACCCGATAGCCCGCTTGATCGCCCGGATCAGCTAGACCACAGCCCAACAAACCAAGGTTGCCATCCCGGTTGAGGAACGCCCCCTCTGTCTCTAAGACATCAGCAATGGGAAGATGCAGCCCAGCCGGGGACCCTACATCATGGGCGCTGATGGCAATAATGTTGGCTGACTCGGTGTTGGGGGTCTCCGCCTGGGTATTAACCAAGACAACAACATCCGAAACCGTTGCCGGATTCCAAGCCGTTGCCCCCAAACGGGTCAGTAGAGCAACATTGGCCTCCCCCCTGATTTTACTCAACGGTTTGCCTCCACTCTGAACAGCCCCCCCCGCCACATAGTACAAACCGGCTCGATGCTGCTTGGCCAGTTGTGCCGCACCATAGGCCTCTTCGACGGTTAGCTTGGAGGAGACAATAATAGAGAAGGTACCACCCTTGGCGAGCAGAGTCTGGGCACTGCTCATCTGACCATTAAGAGATCTGTTCCCCCGCTTGGCCATCAGTTGGTAACCAAAACGGCCTTCGGCACAGATGACAGCGCCATTGACCGGGTCGTTATCAATGGCACCAATCTTGACAATATGTCCTCGGGCAACATGAACCGCCAAACCGCAACCTCTTGCACAGCCGGTACAGGTGCTTTGGGTTACATCCCAAACCCAAGGCCCGGTCTCCTTGCCGGTATTGGCGGAAATGGTGCCGGTGGGACAGACATCAATACACATGCCACAGGCATCACAGCCAGTGTCTTGAAGAGGGTCGTTGAAGTTGGGTCCAATCTGGGTAGTAAAGCCCCGATCGATAAAGGTAAGGGCGTGCACACCCCGAACCTCATCACAGACCCGAACACACGAAGCACAGGTGATACATTTGTCAGACTCGATGCGGATAAGCGGATGGCGTTTATCCTCCTCATAAGAGCGTTTGTGACCGGCCAGTTTTTTCTCGGTTGCTCCGTAGTCGGTGGAGTAGTTGCGCAGGTCGCAATCAAAACGAGCCGTACAGCCACACTCAATACAACGGGTCGCCTCCGCCATGGCCTGAACCTGCTCCAGCCCGGCATTGATGGGTGCCCAACCGCCATCGGTCTTCACCCGTTTTTCCGGCTCGAAAGTGGTCTCCAATGCCCGTTTTTTATGGATGAATCGGGGGGAGTAGTCCGCCATGTCCAGATCACGCAGACGTCCACGAGAGATGGCATAGGGGGTGGTCAGCTCCATTTTGGTGCCGAGAAGATAGAGGTTGATCGCCTCCGCAGCCCGACGGCCCTCACCAATGGCACGAATAAGGATATCCGGGCCAAAGGCACAGTCACCCGCGGCAAAAACCCCCTCCTGACTGGTCACCTGGGTTTTTTCATCGTAGATGAAGGTACTCCAACGGGTGGTCTCCGGCCTCTCTTCCTCTTGATCGAGACAGGACATATCCGGATCTTGACCAATGGCGGGAATGATCAGGTCAAAATCCAGATCCTCTTCACTCCCCTCTATGGGCACCGGACGGCGACGACCCGAAGCATCCGGCTCGCCCAACTCCATGGTGATGACCCGTAGAGCTTTGGCTCGGCCATTCTCAACGATCACCTCGGTAGGGGCTGTCAAAAAGCGAAACTCTACCCCCTCCTCCATGGTCTCCTCTTGTTCCAACGGCAGGGCCGGCATCTCTGCCTGGGTACGCCGATAGAGAAGGGTGACATTCTCCACTCCCAGACGACGGGCAACCCGAGCACAGTCCATGGCCGTATCACCGCCACCAATCACCGCCACACTGTTACCGGTCTCTATTGGCTCGTTGAGAACCGCTTTGCGGAGAAAATCCACACCACCAATCACACCGGGAACATTTTCGTTCTCCACCCGCATGGGTTTGGCTTTATGGGCGCCAATGGCAAGCAGAACCGCACCGTACCCCTCCGCTTTGAGCTGCTTGATGGTAAAGTCGGTACCAAGGCGTTTATTAAAATGGACCGTCACCCCCATATCCAGAATAGCCTTGATCTCCTTATCGAGAATATCCCACGGCATACGAAAACGGGGAATACCATAACGGGCCATGCCACCCAGCTCTGGCAGCGCTTCGAAAATCTCGACAGCGTGTCCACTCTGGCGGAGAAAATAGGCTGCAGCCAGCCCCGCTGGCCCTCCACCGACAATCGCCACTTTTTTCCCTGTATCCGGACCGGCATCCGGGACAAAAGGTCCATTCTCCAGCTCATACTCCGACGAAAACCGCTTGAGCGGGTTGATGGCGACCGGCTCATCCACCAAACCCCGACGACACTCCGATTCACACGGATGGGGACAGATTCGACCACAGACCACCGGCAGAGGGTTGCGTTTTTTAATCAGGTGGACCGCCGATTCAAAGTCGCCATTGGCGATATGGGCAATATAGCCCTGAATATCGATGTTGGCCGGACAGGTGGCCTCGCAAGGGGCGATACAGTCTCCTGCGTGGTCGGAGAGCAGCAGATCCAGAGCCATCTTACGGCTGGTTATCACCTTTTCGCTATCGGTTTGGATCACCATTCCCGGTGCCACCCGTGTCGAGCAGGCGGGAAGCAGACCACGGGCTTTCTCCACTTCAACCACACAGAGAAAACAGGAGGCAAAGGGTTTAAGCCGGTCATCGTGGCAAAAGGTGGGGATATGGATTCCCTGAGCCTTGGCCACTTCACGAATGGTGGAGCCAGATTCTACCTGAACATCGTTTCCGTTCAGGTTAATGGTAACGGAGTCACTCATTGGATTTCCTCGTACCTATAATTTTAGATTCAATGTCTCAGCTGAAAACCGGCCTCAAGCAGCCAGAATGGCATCGGGGTTACACACTTCGACGCACATGCCACAGTTGATGCAGACCGACTGGTCGATCACCCAGGTATTCGGCTTTTTCAGCTCTCCGGTAATACAGTTTACCGGGCAGTACCGCTCACAGATGGAACAGCCGGTACAATCTTTCTGGATGATGGTGTGGGTAATCAACCCCTTACAGACCCCGCCCGGACAGCGGTGGTCTTTCACGTGGGCAATATACTCATCACGGAAATATTTAAGGGTGGTCTCTACCGGGTTGGGAGCGGTCTGGCCCAAACCACACAGGCTGGCCTGTTTGATGCTTGGTGCCAACTCCTCCAGAGTAGCAATATCCTCCATGGTCCCCTCACCTTCACAAATCTTGGTGAGAAGCTCTTTCATGCGCAGGGTACCGATTCGGCAGAAGGTACATTTTCCGCACGACTCAAGCTGGGTAAACTCCAGAAAATAGCGCGCCAGATCCACCATGCAGGATTTGCCATCCATCACCACCATACCGCCCGAACCCATAATGGCGCCGGTGGCGTTGATGGCGTCATAGTCGATCTCGGTATCGAAAAGGGAGTCAGGGATACACCCCCCAGAAGGACCGCCCAACTGGACCGCCTTCAGAGGTCGGTCCGAAGCCGAACCGCCGCCGATCTCCTCCAGCACCTGGCGAATGGTCCAACCCATGGGAACCTCTACCAACCCCCCCCGTTTAATGGCACCAGCCAGGGCAAACACTTTGGTTCCCTTGCTCTTTTCGGTGCCAATTTTAGCGTAGGCAGCACCGCCGTTATTGATGATCCAGGGAATATTGGAGAGGGTCTCGACGTTGTTGATAATGGTCGGCTTGCCAAACACCCCCTTGATGGCCGGGAAGGGTGGGCGAATGCGCGGCATACCCCGCTCACCCTCAATAGAGGCCAAAAGAGCGGTCTCCTCACCGCAGACAAAGGCCCCGGCCCCCTCTTTGATTTTAATATCGAAGCTGAAATCTGAGCCCAGAATATTATTACCCAGCAAACGGCTCTGGCGGGCATCATCCAACGCCTTGCCAAAATACTCCACCGCCAGAGGATATTCCGCCCGAATATAGGCATACCCCTTGCTGGCTCCAATGGCATAGGCCGCCAGCAACATCCCCTCCAGAACCGTGTGGGGATCGCCTTCGAGCAGGGAGCGATCCATAAACGCGCCCGGATCCCCCTCATCGCCGTTACAGACCAGATATTTAACATCGCCCTCCGCCCCACGGGCAAAGCCCCATTTGATGGCCGCCGGAAAACCGGCCCCACCCCGGCCACGGATATTGGCAATTTTAACCTCTTCGATCACATCTTCCGGGGTCATCCCCTCTTTGATGACCTTTTCGATGGCGTTGTAACCACCTCTCGCCCGAAACTGCTCGATGGAGGTGGGGTTCAGCTGCCCGACATTGCGCAGGGCAATGCGGGTCTGTTTGGTGAGATATTGGTATTTTTCCGTCTCTGTTTCGTCACTGGAGCGAATAAGGAGTTGCTCGGGGATCTCCCCTTCACCCCGATGAAACCGGACAATTTTGGGCATGTTCTTTTTGCCGACATTACCCCACAGATAGGATTTTCCATCTGGGTTGGTAATATCCACCATCACCTCTTGGTGACACATGCCCAAACAACCAACCGCTTTAAACTCCGCCTCGGGAAACCGTTTTTTTAGAAGCTCGGTAACTTCAGGTGCCCCAGCGGCAATACCGCAGGTTCCTTCACCGACGGTGATGACCATGCCGTTGCCGCTCATGATTTGTTCTCCTTACTTTTCGGGTTTTCCCCGCCATCCTTACCCGGCAAAATCTCACTGACCGTTTTGGCATGTTTAACCAGATGGCGCTGGGCATCGGCCCCTTTCAGGTTGGGGAAGGCCTGTTCGCCAATCAGCATGACCGGTGCCAAACTACAGCAGCCAATACAGGCCACATCTTCGACGGTATAGCTGCCGTTGGAGGCGGTATCCTCGCTTTCGTCGGTGATGCCGAGAACATGACGCAACGAGGTGTTGAGACGGTCGGCCCCCTGAACATGACAGGCTGTGCCATGACAGACCTTGATCAGGTTACGCCCAACCGGGTCCAGTCGGAATTGAGCATAGAAGGTGGCAACCCCAAAAAGCTGGCTGGCATTGATATCGGTATTTTCTACGATAAGATCCATGGCTTTTCTGGGTAGATAGCCAAAGGCGCGTTGAACGGCTTGAAGCAGAGGTACGGCAGCGGATGGCTCTTTGCCAAGTGTGGTGATCCAGCCTTGAACCTGTGCCGGGTCAACAGTGGCTTCCAGGGACGCATTGCTCACGGGGCTTCTCCTGTACTCAATGATTGAATATATAACCAACTTGTCAAAACAGTGATGGAGTAGCAACAAGAATGATATTCCATCACCTGAAGGTAGTGTTTAAACATGAGAAATTTAGTATAATCTACTCAATTTAACAAGTGCGCATCTACTAAATCATCAAAAAGCAAGCCATCGGTAAAAACCACAACTGACCACTTCCTTCCTGCCCATTTTAATGTATTATTAGAAGTTACTAATTAATAGATGGATTAATTCAAGCCCAGGTATTCAATAAAAAGACCATGAGCCACTCTTCAACACGCCTATCCATGCGCAAAATAGCCTTGATCGTATTGATTATCGGCGGGGCCATCAGCGTTGGTCTGCAGTTGGCCAACCGAACCGGCTCCTCCTCGATTCCTCAAGAGCTTGTCGGCATCGTTCTGCCCGAGGCCCGACCTCTCTCTCCCTTCACCTTGACCGATCACAATCAGGCCCCTTTCGACCTCTCCCGCCTGAAGGGACAGTGGACCTTTCTTTTTTTCGGCTACACCCACTGCCCCGATATCTGTCCAACCGCCTTGGGACAGTTGGCGGAGGTGTTTGACGGCTTAAAGGGAGAGAAAGAGATCCTCGCCACCACTCAGGTGCTGTTTGTCAGCGTCGATCCAGAGCGGGATAGGCCTGAAACCTTGAAAGAGTACGTCCCCTACTTCAACCCGGATTTTATCGGCGCCACCGGCACCACCGAACAGATCCAAGCCTTCAGCAAACAGTTGGGTGCTGTCTACCTGCTCTCACCCGACCAAGAAGGAGAGGGAAATTATCAGGTTGCCCACACCTCCTCCTTTTTTCTGATCAACCCAAAAGGGGCCTTTTATGCCCTGTTTCAACCGGCTCATTTCAGCCCGGAGAAGATAACCCAGTCGTATCTCACCATGCGTCGACTACCTTAGGAGAAAACCCTTAAATGAACAAAATTGCTTGGATAATTTCAACCCTGCTCTTGAGCACTCTATCTCTTCCAGCCTGGGCCGGTGGCATTCAGGTAGAGGGGGCGTGGGTTCGAGCGGCCCCACCCACGGTTCAGGTGTTGGCGGCCTACATGACCATCAAAAATACCGGCACCATCGGCAAAACCATCATTGGCGCCCACAGCCCGCAGTTTGCCAAGGTGGAGTTTCACGAAACCCTGCTGCGTAACGGCATGGCCTCCATGGTGGCACGGCAGAGCTTGGTTATCGACTCCGGCGGGCAGGTGATATTGGCTCCTGGTGGCTACCACATGATGCTGATCGCCCCTCAACGGATGATTCGACCCGGAGACCAAATTGACATTATCCTCACCTTTAGCGACGGCTCCGCTCTTCCGATTGCGGTTGATGTTAAAAAGGGCAACGGCAAAACCATGGACCACAGCACCATGAACCACACCATGGGCCAGCAGGGCGGTATGAACCATCAGATGATGATGAACCACAACAGGGCTCAGCAAGGCGGCATGAACCATCAGATGATGATGAACCACACCATGGCTCAGCAGGGTGATGGGGACCATCAGCAGATGATGAAACACAACAACATGAACCATCAGCAGATGATGGAGCACAACAGGGTAAACCACGAAAAAATGCGTGACCAGATGATGGCACTATCGGACTCGGAAGAGGGCATGGTTTGCCCCCATAGACAAGGTGGTGCAGAGGGAAAGGTCTGTCCTTTTTGTATGAACGCAGGAAAAAAAGAGGGTGGCTGCATGATGAATCAGGGGAAGATGGCTCCTGAGGAGAACAACCACAACATGATGACCCCCAAAATGATGAACCCCAACGCGACCAACCAATAGAGCTCGTAACCCTTTTTTTGTCAAAACCGGGTTTGGTTGTTGCTACGGCTGATTATCAACAACCAAACCCGGTTCCAGGATTACCCACCTTGCCCCAGATAATAACGAGGTTTTACCATGCGTGAACTGGTCCCCATCTTTCCCCATCTTCTGGCTTTTTTCAATGTCTCTACGGTCTTCTTGCTGATTGCCGGAGCCACAGCGGTTCGCCGGGGAGAACGGGATGTTCACAAGCGGTATATGTTGGGTGCGGTGGCTGTCGCGGTTCTTTTCCTCATCGTCTACGTTCTCTACCATCTGGAGGTAGGCAATGCCGCCTTTGCCGGAGAGGGTAAGGTGAGATGGTTCTATTTCGGCCTGCTCATCGCTCATATCATTGGGGCTGTTTTTATCCTGGTGATGGCTCCCATGACTCTTTTTCGTGCTGTTCGAGGGACCTTTGTTACCCACCAATCTCTCGCAAAAAAAACCTTGCCTCTCTGGCTGTTTGTTTCAGCCTCTGGTTTTGTTGTCTATCTGATGGCCTTCCACATCTGGCCCTCTGTCTAGCAGATAACAGACAATCCAGCCTAAGCAACCGTTTTTCTTTTCTTGAAACTATCTGCCAACAGGCAAGGTCTTACTGTGTGAGTTGGCCTTGTGTGGTTAGCATACAGGGCAAAAACAGGGAAATGATTGACTTTCAAGGGTGGAGAGATGGCATTTATGGGCGTTTTAAAGAAGGTTTTCGGTCGGCAGGTGGGCACAACCTATGAGGATGGTACGGTTCTCTTCGAGATTGGGGAGACCCCCGATCAAATCTACTCAATCGTCTCTGGTCAGGTCGATTTTTTGACCAAAAGTGGCCGAAGAGTCTTATCTGTCAAGGCGGGAGATTTTGTCGGCATTGCTTTTCTGTTCGGCTGTAGCCAGCGGGAGTTTACTGCAGTGACCAAAGGCCCAACCAAGCTGTTAAAACTGGATAAAAAATTATTGACGGAGCGGATTCATCAAGACCCCTCCCTGGCGTATAAAATCATGCGGGAGATGTCGATTCGCTACCGGGAGATCATTGAAAACCTCACCTTGGCGGCTGACTAAAGCCCCACTCAACCGTGGTGGTGCTCCCGACCCTCTGGAAAGGGAGTTATCTCCCTTCCCAGAACCAACCTATCTGTTCAATGGATGAAATAGGGGTGGTAGAGGTCCAGATCCAAGGTGGATTTAGAGGCCGGCTCCTCCTGAAAAACGCCCCGCAACAGACCAAGTTGAGTCTGCTCTTCATACTCTCGTGGGGTCAGGATACCATTGAGTGCGAGGGGAAGAGGCAGGCGCTTTGGGTTGGTGGCTTGTTGATAACGGATGGACTCTTGCATGCTGGTGTCTCCAAAAAAGGGATGTCGATACCTTTAGGAACTTCAAGAGATGTGCCATTTATTAAAGTTTCGTTAATTTAAATCGCAACCTGTTATCCAAATTGATTTTTTTTCTATCAAGCCACCCATAAAGCTAACTCACCTCTGGCCAAAAAGTGGCAAAGAGTGTCAATTTACCTATAGCCAAGCCCTGAAAACGACATCGACCAGAGAGAGTCAAAACCAAATTTTGACAATTGTTAAAGGCTAAGGCAAAACCTTGGGAGGCCTTGCAGACCCCCAAACCCCACGCTTTTAAAAATAAGGCTGAGGTAAGATTAAGGCAAAACCTTGGGAGGCCCTGCAGGCCCCCAAACCCCCACGCTTTTAAAAGTAAAGCAAAGTCAACAGATTAGAACCTTGGGCGCCGCCCAAACCCGCTGGGAAGGCACGGATGCCTTCCCAGACCCATCCCCACTCGTTTTACCTGGAATTTTGCCCTCGGTTTGGTGGCTGGTTCTACCCACCCTGAATGATTTTTTCTGCCAACAGCTCCCCATTGCGAATACAGTCCCCAACCGAAATCCCCCCCTGCCAGTTACAACGCAAGTGCAGCCCCTTCTCTGAGGCTAAAGCCCGGTCGATATTCTGTAATTTTTGCAGATGGCCCAGGGTATATTGGGGGATGGACTCCCGATATCGGGTGGCTTGAACAAAATCTGGCTTACCCTCAATACCCAACAAAGAGGAGAGATCCCGAGAGACCCCCAACGCCAAAGCCCGATCATCGGTCACCTCAACCGCCTGATCCGTCGCCCCACCAATAAAGTTGGTCAACAACACCTGACCATCCGGGGCACGACCGGGAAACAGGGTGCTGGAAAAAAGAGAGCCCAGAGTGCGTATCTCCTCTTTTCTTGGCACTAAAAAACCAAAACCATCTAAGGGATGGGCCACCCGATTACGTCGATAACCCAACGCAATGGATAGGATGGGAGGATAGTGGATGCTCTCTAAAAGCCGGGTGGCAGTTTGGGAAATTTCCGCTAGAATCTTGCCACTCTGTGAGGCAGGGGTGGAGAGAATCACCTGAGCAGCCTTCTCGATACCGGCCTCGCCCCCCTCACCCTCCCAATAGACCGACCATCCCCTCTTGGCCCGCTCCAGCCGAACAACCCGAGTTGACAGCTTGATCGTACCCTCCGGCAAGGCACGACTGACCGCCTGAGGGAGTTCACCCATCCCCCCCTCAAAGGAGATCAGGCGCCCCTTGGGCATGCCGCTTACATTTTTCTGGCGACCAAACAGAGCCCCCCGTATCAACGAGCCGTGCTCTTCTTCCAGAGCATAAATTTTAGCAACCGCCGCCCGCACAGAGAGCTGCTGAACATTGCCTGCATAAACACCCGAGACAAAAGGGTCGATGGCATAGTCCAAAAATTCCTGTCCCAACCGCCGCTTAACAAACTGGGCAATGCTCTCTTCGCTTTTTCCCCGACCGATGAAGGGTTCTAACAGTAGCCTTAACTTGGCAGCAGGAGAGAAGGCTTTGGTGGTAAGAAAAGAGAGAGGAGAAGAGGGCAGAGCCAACAGGGTTCGATTGCGGACAATAAAGCGTTTGTTGGCCTCTGAATTGGCCTCCAGAGGAGTTAACCCGACCGCCTCCATCAACCGCCCCAGAGCATCCTCTTGGCGACCAGGTTTGTGCAGGGTGGAGTTGGGACCATGTTCGATGCGATAACCAGAAGCGGTAGAGGTGAGCAGGTTACCCCCCGGCTGCTTGCGGGACTCCAGCACCTGGACCTTTTTCCCCGCCCGACTTAAAAAAAGCGCCGTCGAAAGCCCAGAGATCCCCCCCCCAACAATAACGATCGGCTTGCTCATATGGCCTGGGAAAAGTTGGTGCTGGTTTGTGACTGGGCCAGATACCAATCAAAGGCGGTGCAGATGTTGCGAATCAATACCTTTCCCGATGGGGTGACCTGAATCATCCGATCCCGCACCGTCAACAGACCATCTGCCTCCATCTCAACCAACTGCACCAGGCCATCGGCAAAATAGTCCTCGAAAACCAGCCCATACTGAGCCTCTATGGTGGCAAACTCCAGTCGGAAATCACACATCAACTTCATAATGACCGTATGGCGGATACGGTCATCTTCGCTCATGATCAAGCCTCGAAACGGCGGCAGACCCCCACTGGTGAGCCGCTCTTGGTAGTGGTGGACCTTTTTCAGGTTTTGGGCATACATAGGACCGATCTGACTGATGGATGAGACCCCCAATCCCACCAGATCACACTCAGCATGGGTCGTATAACCTTGAAAATTCCGGTGTAATTTTCCCTCTCTTTGCGCCACAGTCAGCTCATCATCGGGTTTGCCAAAGTGGTCCATACCGATATAGAGATAGCCCCGCTCTTCTAAAATGCGGATGGACTCCTCGAGAATCTGCATTTTTTCATCGGGGGGCGGCAGATGGCTTGCCTCAATTTTTCTCTGATTTTTAAGCAGATCCGGCAGATGGGCAAAGTTGAAAATAGCCAGCCGATCCGGGTCCAGCTCGGCCAGAACCGTCTTCAGGGTCTGGGCAAAACTGCTGGCACTCTGGTGGGGTAGACCGTAGATCAGGTCGATGTTGACCGACTTAAAGCCAACCGCCCGAGCCTCCCGAACCACCCGCACATCCAACGCCAACGGCTGAACCCGATTGACCGCCTCTTGAACCTGGGGGTTGATATCCTGCACACCAAAGGAGATCCGGTTAAAACCCAACCGCCGCAACAGGGCCAGCTTTCCCTCCGAGGCCTCCCGAGGGTCCACTTCGATGCTGTAGTCACCGCTACCGTCGGTAAGCAGGGAGAAGTTCTGACTGATCTTCGCCATCAACCCTTCCAACTGCTCCCCATCCAGATAGGTGGGGGTTCCCCCGCCAAAGTGGAGCTGCACCACCGATTTTTTCCGGTCAAACAGGGCGCCAACCCGGTCAATCTCCTGGTAGAGCGCAGCCAGATAGTGCTGGGAACGGCTGCGGTCTTGGGTGATCATCCGGTTACAACCGCAGTAGTAGCACTCCTGCTGACAGAAGGGAATATGAACATAGAGGGAGAGCGGCCGATGGGGAGACTCCCGGCCCACCCGAGCCACCTCCTGGAGGTAGACCGTCTCATCCACCAACGCCTCCTTGAAGTGGGGAGCGGTAGGATAGGAGGTATAACGGGGGGCGGCCCGGTTATATTTTTTGATCAGACTGCGATCAACGAGAACCTCTTGGGAGATCTGCCCTCGGATAGTCATGGCACACCCTTACCGTTTTTTGCTGTTGCGTTTGAGAAGGTGCGAACTCTCCTCACGGATAATCTCCACCAAAAGCTGGACATTGTCCGGGTTCATATCCGGCTCCATGCCATGACCCAGGTTAAAAATATGGCCCGGTTTGTTACCAAAGCTCTTCAGGGTTTTGCGCACCTCTTTACGGATGACCTCTTCAGGAGCATAAAGAACCGCTGGATCCAGGTTGCCCTGAAAGGCCACCTTATCCCCCAACTGGCGACGAATTTTTTTGGCATCCGCCGTCCAATCCAGACTGATGACATCACACCCCGAAGTGGCAATATCCTTACTGTAGGAGGCACACCCCTTGGAGAAAAGAATAACCGGAACCCGCTCGCCGTCCGGGCCGGTTTTTTTGAGGTTTCTGACTATTTTGGTCATGTAGTCCAGGGAGAACGCCCGGTAATTTTTAGGACCGAGAATGCCGCCCCAGGTATCAAAAATCTGGATGGCCTGGGCGCCATGGTCGATCTGACCGTTCAGATAGTCAATCACCGTATCCGCCAGAGCACCCAACAACATGTGCAGAAAGTCAGGGTCTCGGTAGAGGGCGGTTTTGATATGGGTAAATTTTTTGGTGGTCCCCCCCTCGATCATATAGGTAGCCAGGGTCCAGGGGCTGCCGGCAAAACCGATAAGGGGTACCTTGGACGGGAGAGCCGCTCGCATCTCCTCGATGGCGTTATAGACATAGCCCAGCTTTTTTTCCACCTTGGGACGGATCAGTCGATTCAGGTCACGACTCTCCCGCAGTGGCTCGGCAAAGACCGGCCCCTCCCCCTCCAAAAAGTCCAGCTTCATGCCCATGGCCTCAGGGACGACTAAAATATCTGAAAACATGATAGCCACATCCAGCCCGAACCGACGAATGGGCTGCAGGGTAACTTCTGTCGCCAGAGCGGGGGTTTTACACAGATTGAGAAAACTGCCGGCCTGCTGTCGAACCTTGAGATATTCTGGTAGATAGCGACCCGCCTGCCGCATCAACCAGACGGGGGTTCTCTCTACCGGCTCTCTTGCACACGCCTTGAGGAATAACTGTTTTTGTCCCATTAACCTTAGCCTTTACATAAAAATTTTAAGAGTCAGTAGCTATTTTGCCAGATTGAAGTTGCTCGTCGAAGTAGGCGATGGTTCTCTTCAACCCCTCCTCCAACTGAATTTTGGGCTCCCAGCCTAACATTTTTCGAGCCAGGTCGATATTGGGTTGCCGCTGTTTGGGATCATCGGTGGGCAACGATTTGTAGATGATTTGGGAAGATGAGCCGGTTAAACGAATGACGGTTTCCGCCAACTGCCGAATGGAAAACTCCACCGGATTGCCCAAATTCATCGGGCCGGTGACCGAGCTATCAGACTCCATCAGAGCAATGAGTGCCTCAATCAGGTCATCTACATAGCAAAAAGAGCGGGTCTGCTCTCCGTCACCAAAAAGGGTGATGGGTCTGTTTTGCAGGGCTTGCATGATAAAATTAGAGACCACCCGTCCATCTTGAGGGTGCATGTTCGGACCATAGGTGTTAAACAGCCGAGCCACTTTAATGGCAAGGCCATGTTGGCGATGATAATCAAAAAAGAGGGTCTCCGCACAACGTTTTCCCTCATCATAACAGGCCCTAGGCCCGATGGGGTTGACGTTACCCCAATAGGATTCGGTCTGTGGGTGAACCGACGGGTCGCCGTAGACTTCGCTGGTTGAGGCCTGCAAAATCTTGGCTCTTACCCGTTTAGCCAATCCCAACATGTTGATGGCACCATGGACACTGGTTTTGGTGGTCTGAACCGGGTCATGCTGATAGTGGATCGGTGAGGCGGGACAGGCCAGATTGTAGATTTGATCAACCTCCACATAGAGCGGGAAGGTAACATCGTGGCGAAGCATCTCGAAGTGGGGGTTGTCCAGAAACTCGATAATATTATTTTTGGTACCGGTAAAAAAATTATCGACACAGAGAATATCATACCCTTTTGCCAGCAGACGCCGACTAAGATGGGTCCCGATAAACCCGGCCCCACCAGAAATCAATATTTGCTCACCATTCATTCGGTCTGCTCTTTTGCCTTGCGAGTAGTCAGAAGGTTGCTCGCAAGTGCGACCGCAACGGCTGAGTCTCGGTTAAAGGTGGGGAAGCCCACACACATCTTTATGCCCAAAGAACCAACGAATCAATCTATCTGTGCTTGGGCTCCGTGTCAATTCCTTAGCCGGTATTATCCCCTGTTAACCATTATTTTTCTGGTAAACTTCCACACTCTTGTTAGAATCAGCCCTGAGGTTGAGAGAGTCGGCTACCGTTTAAATCCAAATCTTCAAAGACTATACCAGAACGGTTCCATGCCACTCCTTTCCCTACTTTTCCAACAAAGGGTTATTTTAACAGATCCAAGAAAACGACGAGGACAATGGCGATCACCCCCTCTACTTTCTCTCCAGGCGACCACTGCCCCCTCGCTCCCGAAGGGGAAGATTCCGGCTATCACTGTACACGAGAACGCATCACTCTTTTGCTGATTCGCAACACCCTCATAGAGTCTCTGCAACGGTTTAACCAGGAAAACGAACCCTACCCTTTTGTCCACCCCCACCGGTTACGTCCGGGTACTGTCTCCTCCTCCAAAGAGTATCATCTTCACAACTCCGCCCTGGTTCTATTGCTCAGTGGTCATCTGCCTGCCAAGCTACGCAAACATTTTCGCTGTCGACCGGGAAACCGCATGCGGATGAGCAATCTGATGGATGTCGCGCCGGATCTGCTCTCTTTAAAGAACTATAACCCCCAGCAAAGATACTCCACCCACCCCGACTTCGATCAACTGATCCAGAGACTGCTTCCCCTGGATTTTTCTCTCCTGATCCAGCAAACCCTGGATCAGGAGCGCCACGAATCGGTCTATGAGTTGACCCATTTTCATGTCAAGATTGAGCGCATTCTCGACAGCGCCTTGCGTTCCATGGGGATCTTTCTGAACTACCTGGAGAAAGATCTTTATGAGAAGGGGGATGGGTTTGTCGAGTTGTTGGAAAAAAAATTCTTCGAATATTTCAATTTCCACCATAACTCCGCTGGCCGTCGTTCGGCGGCCACCCTGGCGGCCCAGTTGCTGGCTCGAGAAAACCAGGCAGGGACCGTCTTCATCACCTCTCAACAGGATAGACGCTTGACTCTGTTCAGCACCACACAGAACAGCTCCTCCCTGCTGCGCAAAACCCACATTGTCCACTATACCCTGCTTGCCCTGAATAAAGAGCAGGCCGTTCAATTGAAAAAATGGGGGCGGGAGGTGGGGTTGAGTATTAATCGAGACTATCGAGTGGCCCGACAACCCGATGCTGAGATCTTTATTCTCAAAACCCGGTTTGAACACACCCCTGCCGCCTCTCCCTCCCAGGACGGACTGCTCAGAGCCGGGATAAACAGGCGGGAAAAATGGGTGCGATTGGTTGCCGAGGAGATCATCTCCATCAAACCCTCCTGCCCGGATGTCATCCATTTTCCCTGTGTATACGCCAAACAGATTGACTGGAAAAAAGTACGAAAAATCTCACCTTGAAGGGGATAAAGTCATGATAGAGAGCAGGGACTGATGATCGTTCAACCCAACGGATAGTCATGGCTTTTTCTATTATCAACCATGATATGTCGTTATTTGAGACCTATAGAACATTTCTTTTTACGTATTATTTTGCCGATGGAACAAGGTCGGTTTTTTCATTGCGTAGACAGGGGTTGTGGACTAAAAAAGTCTTTTCTAAAATGGTTCTCTTTAAATACACAATCAACCGTTTGGAACAGTGCCGACGATGACTGGACTGGACTATCTGCTGTTGACAGTCGTTGGCTTTTCAGTTGTCTTCAGCATGTTACGACCCGTCACCCTGAACATCATCACCCTGATGGGCTGGTCGATGGCTTGGGTGGGAGCAGGAGCTTTTTTTTCCAAGCTTTCTCACGATTTTCAGCTTTTTTCGTCTGATCTGCTGACAAGAGAAAGCATCGGATTTACGGTTGTTTTTTTTGGTGTTTTGGTTTTTTTTACTCTGGTTGGGCGGCTTTTGAACCGTTGGATTGTTCCCAGCGATCTCTGTTTGTCGGATCGACTTTTTGGTCTGGTGGTTGGGTTGTGGCGAGGTCTTCAGATGGTGATACTGGCTATCGGTATCACCCTCTATTTTACAGTCCCGACTACGCCACTGGTCAAAAGCTCGATGCTTCTTCCCTACGCAGCTATGGGGCTGGATCGGCTGACGGATCACCTGCCAAAAGAGTCAAAATTGGCGGCGCATCTCACACAGAGACGCCTTGAATTTCCCTGAACAGGCGGAATACTACCCTTTGATTTCCATCACAGATGACCATTTTCACGATGAGTGCGGTGTTTTCGGGATCAGCAACCATGCTGAAGCCTCCAACCTTGTCTACCTGGGTCTTTATGCCCTCCAACATCGCGGTCAGGAATCGGCCGGAATCGTCACAGTCGAAGATCGTATCTTCCACTGTAAACGGGGCAGGGGTTTGGTGGCCGATGTCTTCAAACGGCACGATGTCGATCGACTGCAAGGCCGGTTTGCCATCGGTCATGTTCGCTACTCCACAGCGGGGGGCAGCGCCACCACACGCAACCTTCAACCCATTGTGGTCGATACTGCCCATGGCGGCATGGCCATGGCGCACAACGGCAATCTGGTCAATGGCGTCGAGATGCGCCGGAGCTTGGAGCGACGAGGTTCCATTTTTCAATCGACCATGGATACCGAGGTCATTGTCCACCTCACGGCCCTGTCACGCTGTCGCAACTTTCCAGAACGCCTGGTCGAAGCCTTAAGTCAGGTTCAAGGGGCCTATGCCCTGGTGGCGCTGGATGAGCATCATCTTATCGGCGTGCGAGATCCCAACGGCTTCCGCCCCCTGGTACTGGGCCGGATCGGCAAGAGTTATGTTCTCTCATCGGAAACCTGTGCTTTGAAGCTGATTGATGCGGAGTTTATTCGTGATATCGAGCCGGGGGAGATGGTGGTCATCAAGGGGGATAAGGTGGAATCTTTCTACCCTTTTCCCAAACGCAAGCGGCACCTGTGCATTTTTGAATATGTCTATTTCGCCCGCCCGGACTCTACCATCGATGGGGTCAATGTGTATGAGTCACGCAAACGGATTGGCTCCCGGTTGGCGGTTGAGAGTCTGGTTGATGCGGATCTGGTGGTTCCGGTGCCGGATTCCGGTGTTCCGGCGGCGTTGGGCTATGCGCAAAAAGCCAATATTCCTTTTGAGCTGGGTATTATACGCAACCACTATATCGGTCGAACCTTCATTGAGCCACAGCAGGCCATTCGCCATTTTGGCGTCAAAATCAAACTAAACGCCAACCCCAGTGTTTTTAAGGGTAAGCGGGTAATTTTAGTGGATGACTCCATCGTACGGGGAACCACCAGCCGCAAAATTGTCAAGATGGTTCGGGCGGCGGGTGCCAAAGAGGTCCATATGCGCATCTCCTCTCCGCCAACAACCAACCCCTGCTATTATGGCATTGACACCCCAACCCGCAAAGAGCTGTTGGCTGCCAGCCATTCGGTCAAGGAGATGAAAAACTATATCACGGCCGACTCACTGGCTTTTCTCTCTATGGAGGGCATGTATCAAGCCATTAACGGGCGAGCCGACAGCGGTTATTGTGATGCCTGTTTCTCCGGCAACTACCCCCTCCCCTTCCCGGTTCCAGAGCTTGACCCGCAGTTGACGCTTCTACAGGAGGGTTGAGGCTTTTCCAGGGGTTGGAAAAGGGGTGAATGGTACCGTTTCCAGGTTTAACCACAAAGGGTGCAGACTCAAGATTATCGACCTGCCCGACTCAACAAAAAATCAACCCAACGGCGAGGAAGCAGGCAGCGCAAAACCCAGAAAACATGGGTGGGGGTCGTTACCCCATAGCGAAGCTTGGGACGCCGGCTCTCCAGAGCTAGAATGACTTTATCCAAGACCGCCTGCGGGGGAAGGGTAAACCTCTCACTTACCCCCTCCTCTACCTGTTTACTCCACCCCTGATACTTCTGCTGGTAGATGCTTTTTTGGGCGTTGATATGTTTCAGGAAGGCCTGGCGGGCATTTTTTCTAAAATCCGACTCGATAGGCCCAGGTTCAATCAGAATAAAATCGATTCCGCTGCCACGCATCTCCAGACGCATGGACTCGGTCAATCCGGCCAGCGCAAATTTACTGGCCACATAAGCCCCGCGAAAGGGCAAGCCGACAAACCCTAAAATAGAGCTGTTCTGAACAATCCGGCCCGCCCCCTGTTGGCGCATGACAGGCAGAACCAGTCGGGTCAATTCGTGGGTGCCAAAAAGATTGGTCTCAAACTGCTCTCTTAAAGCCTCCCGCGTGAGATCTTCCAGAGCTCCAGGCTGACCATAGGCCCCATTGTTGAACAGAGCATCCAGCCCCCCGCCGGTCTGCTCTAAAACCCAGTGCAGCCCCTCCTGAATGGAGGCGGAGTCCGCCAAATCGATCCGGCACGACTCAAACCCAGCCTGATGCAAAGCCGCAACATCTGCACTTTTTCGAGCCGTGGCAAATACCCGCCACCCCCGCTCCCGCATACCCTCTGCGACACAACGACCGATTCCGGTTGAACAACCGGTTATCAACAGGGTTCTTTTTTCAGGTGTCTGATCTGCCTCAACCATCTATCCACTCTACCTCACCTTGGTTATCCATTCCATCCCCATTTCACCACACCCTATCTACCTGAAGCAACAACGCATCCACTTAGCGGCAAAATGCCCGCGCGAAAGAGAGCGACAAACGGGCCGACAGATGGTCAGGTTGATAATCTCCAGCACAAAACCGGACAGAATCAAGCCCCAGAAAACAAAGCTGACCTGTGGCGTTGCCATCAACCCCTCATAACCCAGCACGAGGAAAGCCCCGATACCATAGAGGGAAGCCAAAAGATATCCTACCATTATTTTAACCATTTTCTCCTCCACTCAGAAAATATTAGACTATTACCATGTTCTTATATTCTTAGAGTGGCCTACTGATTATTGGTTCACTCTATTTTAAAATATAAGGTTGATTGGATAACCTCCTTCTAACCACGTCGGTACAGAACCATTGAACACCCCTCCCAACACCCCTTTTCAACACTTCATAGTGATGCGTTTCTTACAATTTTATGTTTTGTTTGCAGATAGTTAATAAAAATGGCAGCTGACCATTAAGTTTTCTTAATAGTGGAAAAAATTTTTTATTGCTGAAAGAAGGAAGGATCGTTTATCATGATCTATTACCTTTTTTATCTTAAATTTATATTCTAGCCTACACGTTGCCAACAGCCGGTTGAGCAGAGCGCAACAGAACGTTTTTTTTCGGAGGACACTTGAATGAATAGCAAAAAGTGGATGGTTGGCTTGGCATTGGCTGCCAGCTTGGGCGTTACATCGGCCTGGGCCAATAGTGTTCCAAAAGATCTACCCTACCCCCAGAGCACCCCCACAGCCGATGAGGTTGCCAAACAGGTCTATTTTGTCAACCACTTCTATTCCGTCAAAAATTTTTCCATCAAGCGAGTCAGCAAAAAAGTTATTACCGTGCTGCTGAGCCGCTCCGAGGGAAGCAAGCCCAAGACCAATACGGTCGAAAGGCATCTGAACAACGACTATGACGATGGTGTTATCAAAGGGCGTGATGTAGCCATTTTCCGCTCTGGCAAGCTCAGAGGGACCGGTATGTTGATTACCGATTTTGTCGATGATGCCAAAAGCCAATCCTACTCTATCTGGCTACCGGCTCTGCGGAAAATTCGCCGTTTTGCCCAGCCGGCCCACGACGATGCCTGGGGTGGAACCGACTTCACCTTTGGCGACGTAACCCTGCGCAAACCGCAACATGAGACCCATGAACTGCTGGGCACCGAAACCATGAACGACTGTCTGATGGCCATGGAGATTCCCAAAAAACATCAAAACAAATATTCCAAAAACATTCACGGCCCCGATTGCAGCCCCAAAGGGCGTTCGGTCTATAAGCTCAAAAGTACCACCCTGTATTCCAACTGGTGGTATGACTATCGCATCAGCCTGGTCGACACCCAAACCTTTGGCGACTACCGCACCGAATATTTTAAAGACGGCAAAAAAATCAAGATTATCGATCGGGCCTGGACCTCCATGAAACTGGATGATCCCCGCGGGCTCTGGTGGAAATATTGGTATGGCAAAAATCTGCTGACCAATCACGAAACCATGGCCTCCATTCCCGATGAGGTAGCTGAGTGGAACAGCGCCATGCCTGGAGATTTTTGGTCGGAAAAAACCTTAAGAAAAATCAAGCGCTAACCGAGAAGTCTCCTGTACCCTTTCCTTTGTGCTACAAGGGTACCTTGACACTCTAAAAAAAGAGGGAAAAAGACGTGACTAAATCAAGCATCGTGGGAATGGCGGCCTTGTTTGCCCTGGTATCCTCTACTGCTGTTTGGGCAGAAGAGGAGGAGAATCCATGGGAGGCTGAGTGGGAGGTTTCCGGCTATCTTAAAAACGAAACCGCCTTTTTTACCGGCAATGGGCCAACCATCGGTGAACTTCGGTCAACCAACACAACCTCTGGTCAAGATGCGGGGGATATGCTCAAGTTTGAAAATGCCCTGAATCTTTTTATAAACGGCGAGTTTTCCTACCAAACCTCTCTTCATGCTCAGCTCAACCTGGTCTACGATACCGAAGGGGTCACCGGTTACAAGGGCCACAGCCTGGACAGCCAGCACGATATTGTGCGGGAGCTTTATGTCGATACGGTAGCCAACGGCATCGACCTGAGAATCGGCAAACAGCAGGTGGTTTGGGGAACGGCAGACGGCATCAAGTTATTGGATATTGTCAACCCTACCGACTGGCGGGAGTTTGTACAAAACACCACCGAAGATGCTCGGCTTCCGGTCTGGATGATCAAGGCCGAAACCGATATGGGTGAAACCGGAAATTTCCAATTTATCCTCTCCCAACGGAAAGAGAATGCCATTCCCGGCATGAACGGCAGTGGAGACATCAGCCAACCCTTCAAAATGAAGGGGGTGGACTCCATCACCGGCCCGGTCAACGGCTTTTTAAATCTGGTTCCTGCCCTGGGTGCGGTCTCCAACACCTTTTGGGGAGGAGCAACCGTGGGGTTTGGCTCTACTGCGGCTCTCTCTGGGGTAACCCATACCACGGTACAAAATTTTGTCGATGGCAGTACCGCCGGCGCGACCGGCTTTCTCACCCTGATGTCGGGGGCGGGATACCCCTGTAACGGCTTGGCGGTCGGGGCCGGGGCCACATCGGCCAACGCAACCTGTCTCAACAACGTCGCCCAGGCAACCAACAACCAGAAGACCAACCTGATCGATGGCGGCGGCAGCAACTGGGATTCGGCCTCTAATCCCAACTCCACCTTCGAATATATGCCCAACGCCACCTTTGCCACCTTCGATGCCTTCGTCAACGCCTCTTCCGAGTATCGTAAGGACTATCCCGGTGAGTTGGCGCCCAACGTAGGCTTTCGCATCAAGGACAGTATAGGCAGCAATTTTAATTTCTCCCTCAACTATCTCTGGCACTATGATGCCAACCCCTACATCGACATGCATTGGGAAGGGAGCAACGGCAACAGGCTCAACGTCAACACCTCCGCAGACCCCTTTGGCACCGGCAACACCACCGTTACCCTTGCGGATGACTCTGGAGCCCGTTACGGCGGCTCGGCCCAGGCTACCGACACCACCAAGAAGGCCAAGCTGGTTTTTGTCGAAAAGCTTAATCGTATCCACAGTGTTGGCTCCTCCTTCGACTATGCCGCAGACTTTAAGGCCGTTGGGCCGGTTGTTTTTCGAGGGGAGTTCCTCTATCAGGCTGACACCAAAACACCGGTTATCGACCGGACCAAACTGGGCTATGGTGATCTGGTTGGCGGCATGAAGATGGAAGATGCCGATATGTTTAAATATGTGTTGGGTGCCGACTTCACCTTTTTCACCAACATGATGGTGAGTGGACAGTTCATCCAATTTGTCAATCTGGACTTTATCGATGAGGGAAGCAGCAACCGTTATACGGCGGACCCCACGGTCATGCATTTGAGCAATGGACTGCAAAAAGGTCGGAAATATAAAGAGTTCTACTCTATCTTCTTCTCCAAGCCTTTTGGTGAAGAGCAGCAGGGCCGTTGGAACAATATTTTTATGATCGAAGAGGGGGGCGGCTATTGGAACCGCTTTGATGTCGAGTATGCCTACACGGACGAGCTAATCTTAAGCTCCGAATATAACGCCTATTTTGGTGAAGAAGAGACCATGTTTGGTCAATTTACAAACAGCTCCAATGTTCAAGTTGGGTTAAAATATCTTTTTTAAACAGATACCCTTTGACCCTGAAAACGACCGTTAGGCGTGCAAAAGCAACCCTTTTGCACGCCTACCCTTTTTTTAGGCAGTCGGTATCAGGGGTTGCCATCCCTGCCTCCAACGGTTGACCGTTTTTGATCGATTTGACTCTAACCGCCCCATCCTGATTTCAGCTGTCTTAAGGAGATCTCATGTCCAGCCAAGAAAGCCTGCGTGAAGAGGAGATCCGACTTTCACGCCGATATGCCCGCTTTGTCATGAACAATCGGCGGATTATCTTTGCTATCGTCGCTCTGACCACCCTGCTGGCGGCTTTTCAAATTCATAAGCTGGACATCCGCAACGATCCCGATACCCTGCTTCCCCCCTCCAACCGCTACGTTGCAACCAACGCCTATGCCGAGAGCCATTTTGGCATGGGTAACATGATGGTGGTGGGGGTAGAGATTAAAGAGGGGGATATCTATCAACCCTGGTTTATCAATATGGTCCAGGAGATCCACCAAAAAATGGCCGATCTCCCTACCTCCAGACCGGAAAACTTCCTGTCTTTGGCCGCCCAAAAGGTCAAATATATGGGCACTGACGAAAACGGCCTGATCTTTAAACGGCTGATTCCCACGGAAGGGGTCAGCCTGACGGACGAGGAGCTGGCATCCCAGCAGCTTCAATTCCTCAAGAGGGGGCTGGAGGAGAATCCGGTCATGGCTCCCATGCTGCTCCATGGGGAGGATGGGGCGGGCAATCGCTGCCAATTTAGCGACGGAGAGTGTACGGCCAAAGCAGCTTTTATTATTGGCGACTATACCGATGGCGTCAAAGAGATCTATGTCCCCTGGGTTGAACAGGTATTAGAGCTGCTTGCTCCCTACAGTAAAGATGAGCGGGTTGAGATCCTGGTGGCGGGCGAGCCCTATTTTCTGGCCTATATGATGTTGGAGTTGAAGAAAAAATGGTGGCTGTTCGCAATCTCCATTGCCATCGTTATTCTTATTCTCTTCAAAGAGTTCGGCAATCTACGCCGAGCAGTCATTCCACTGGTCGGGGTGAGTGCGACCATTATCACGACATTGGGCTTGATGGGGTTTTCGCAATTCAAGCTGACCACCATGATGGTTTTAACCCCCATGTTGCTGCTAGCTATTGGAATCGGCCATGCGGTACAGATTACCCGACGCCATATTCAAGAGAGGGAAGAGGGAGCCAGCACCGAAGAGGCGGGCGCCAATGCCATCGCCCACACCATTGTGCCGGCTAGTCTCTCTATTGTCACAGATGTTGCCGGATTTGCCACCCTCTCCCTGGTGGATATCTCCTTCTATAAAGCCTATGCCTATTTTGGCATGTTCGGCATGTTTACCCTGCTCATTACCACCACCACCCTCATCCCCCTGTTGCTGGTGACATTCCCCGACAGAACCCAGGACCCCGATACAGTCACAGACCAAAAGAGTGCAGAGACAAACACCCTGGGTGTCTGGCTGGCTGAGCTGCTTACCGGTCCTAAAAAATGGCTGCCTGCCGCCTTGGTCGCCCTGATACTGCTGGTCTCCACTTACTATACCGGTATTATCCACGGAACCCAGGACGACCTGATGCCGGGTGTGGAAAAGGGCATCAACTATGCTCGGGCCGCCTTTAAAGAAGAGTCCATCACCATCAAACATATCACCCGACTGAGTGAGATCATGCCGGGTGTGATCTCCTTGAGTGTTCCCATTCGTGGCAAAGAGCCGATCAAGCCTCTCTGTGAAGAGATGATGGAGGATGTGGAGCCCCCTCTCTGTCACGACTCCGAAGAGATGGGTGCTCAGGGTATCTTCAATAAAGCCGAGGTGATTGCCGATATTGTCGCCATGGAGGAGTGGATGCGTAACCACCCTTATATCGGTTTTACCGGCTCTTATGCCCAATATATCCGCTTGGTAAACATGCTCATGTCGGCTGAGCCGGGAGAGAAGGTCAACCTGGCTGATCTCACGGTGCCAACTCGGGCTGCCATGCTGGCAGTCGACCCGGAAGATGATCGAAATCCCGATGAGATCATCTCCATGTATAACGGGCTGCTGGAGACCATGACCAGTGCCGGCGAGCTATCGGCTTTTGTCAACAACCAAACATGGAATGAGGGGGTTGTCTTGGGGTTTGTCAACACCATGGACCCGAAAAAAACCCATCAAACTGTTGCCGATATTCAGGCCTACATCGAAAAACATAAAAATGATCCAGGCTTTTCCCAGGTTCATTTTGGGCTTCGCAATCAAGACACCTCTGGGGACACCAACCATCTTTCCAAGCCGGGTCCGGACTATATAGCGCCGGGAATCGGCGGGTTTCTCGGCGCCACCGAGGCCACCTGGGAGGTGAGCATCAAGGAGTGGCTGCGGGGTCCTCTTCAGACCGCCACGGCTATTTTTGTCATTGGTGCTCTGATGTTTCGTTCTCTGGCGATCTCTGGCATGTTGGTCTCTGTGCTGCTTATCACCCTTTTTGCCCAGTATGGTTTGGCGGGATATTTTACCGCCACCGAAAACTGGTCGGGAAACCTCCACTTTGCCAATCTGGTCGCCCTCTCCATCGCCATGGGTCTGGGGGTTGACTACAGCATCTATATTATTTTCCGCTTACGAGAGGAGATGGCAAGCACCAACCAAAACTGGAAGCTGGCTTTGACCAACACTCTCTCCTCGACCGGCTCGGCTGTGATTGCCTCGGTTATTGTCCTGTTGGGTAGTTTTATTCCCCTGGTTTCGACCGAACTGGGCAACACCTGGGGGTTGGGTATGTATATCGGAGAGGCCATTATCATCGACGTCTTTACTGCTCTCACCTTTTTACCTTTAATGATCTGGCTGTTTAAGCCAGCCTATGTTTTTGGAAAAAAACAGGTGAGGTAGAAGGCAAAATCAACACCTTGGCAGGCCTTGCAGGCCCCCAAACCCCCACGCTTTTTAATGTAAAAAAAGCAAAGTCAAAGACTTAGGACCTTGGGCGCTACCCAAAGCCGATTGGAAGGCATTCATGCCTTCCAAGACCCATCCAGTGTTGTTTTTTTGGAATATGGGGTTGAGCAGCGAGGGACGCCACTAACCCTCTTGTTTTTATCCCCCTAAGTTCGCCAGGATCCGGGAGGCGGTTCGATAGTCAGATTTTGACGTAGCCGCTGCAAAAATTGCTCTCGGGGTATCTCCCAAGCCCCCAGTCGAATCAGGTGATCGGTCTTCATCTGGCAATCAATCAACCCGATATGCCGCTTTTTAAGCTGCTCTACCAGAGCAACAAAAGCCACTTTAGAGGCATCCGTCCGGTGATGAAACATCGACTCCCCAAAAAAACAGCTCCCCAAAGCAATACCATACATTCCCCCAACCAAAACCGCCTCGTCCCCTTCCAAAACCCAGCACTCAGCCGAGTGGGCATAGCCCAGACGGTGTAACGCCCCATAGGCTTCTCTCATCTCGGCAGTAATCCAGGTTCCCGCTTCATGATGGCGCTTCACCTCGGCACACTGGTGTATGACCGCATCGAAAGCACAATCGATGGTGGTGTGAAAACAGCCCTTGCGGATGGTTTTTCTAAGACTTCTGGAGATATGCAGACGGTCCGGCGTTAGAATCAGGCGAGGGTTGGGGCTCCACCATAGATAGGGGTCCCCCTGAGAAAACCAGGGAAAAATACCCTCCCGGTAGGCCGCCAGCAGCCGCTCAGAAGAGAGGTCGCCACCCACAGCCAGCAATCCATTGGGCTCTGCGTCATAGGGTGGCGGAAAAATGGGTTCATCCGGAAGATAATAGACCGGCATAAACAGCCCCCTGCCAACTCGGCTCGGTGCAGCCTATCAAGATGTCGCCGCTGGCGACAGGTGGGAGCACAAAGGTTGCGCGTCTGCTTGGGGTTACCCCCCACCCCACTTGTAGATAGTCGAAATACCAGAGCATACAACAGCGGCCCCCCTCTGGATTGGTCGCCCCTCCTAAGGTTAGGAGGGGCAGATGATACCCCTATTTATAAGCCCCTACCCCACAGAAAAATCCGGATGGATGGCTGATAATATAGCTGGTTTTCGACTTGACCTCATCACTACCAGGATAGGGCCAGCGATAGTCAACCCAGCCATGACCCTTGGTAGCAGCCGTCTTGATCATATCTTGAAACAGCAGATCCCCATACTTATTGAAGTTAAGAAGATTTTTTCCTACCAACTGCGGTTTTTTGGCATGGGATAACATGACACCCTTTTTATCCATGCAAAAAACATAGAGATCCTTCACCAAAAAGCCACCATCTGCCTTGGAAAACTGCGCAAACGCATGGGTAGGCCCCATCTGATTGATCGCAGCCATGGCTTTCATGCTCATCGCCTTGGCTTCATCGGGTGTGGCCATCTCTGTCGCCCCAGCCGTTGACAAACCTCCCAGAAGAACCAACCCTGCCACCAATACCCTCTTCATTATTGCAAACATAAACTTCTCCTCAAAGTTGAGAACATGAACGATGGTTTTATCCTGCCAGAATTATGGATTGTTTTATCTGCCTCAACAAGGTTTTAACAACAAACAGAGGATACTGTAACCCATTGGGTTGGCAACCTCTTTAGCTTTTGAAATGTTTACACTCAAAAGCTAAAGAGGTTGCCTGGGTCGCCCCTGGCCCCGGTTGAGGCGAGACCCCTGATCAACGTTCCAGAGCCAAGAGCTGCTTCTTGGTTTCAATGCCACCCATGCCGCTATAACCGCCCCAACCCTTTTTTGCAACAACTCGATGACAGGGAATAAGAAGGGGGATGGGGTTGGAGCCAACCGCTCGACCAACCGCCCGTGGAGCCGTATTCAGTGCCTGGGCAATCTCTCCATAGGTGACGGTCTTTCCAACAGGAATGTGTAATAGAGCATCCCAGACCGATTGTTGAAACGGGGTGCCAGAGGGAGAGAGTTGGAAGGGGGGAGGATAGAAGATTTTCTTAAAATAGTCCTGCAGCCATTTTTTGGCTTGTTGAAAAAGAAGCGGCTCAACGGGCGTGATGCCCCCAATGGACTGGGGTAGTGCCTGCCAGCTGAGCTCAACCACCGCCTCATTGGCGATCTTTAAATATAGATCACCCACAGGAGAGGAGAGGGAGAAGCTTGCGGAATTCATGGTGTTGTCATTCGAGTCATATCAAGATGTTTTTTTTACCTGAGGGTAGAGAAAAACTGACCAACCGCCTCGGCCCCCTGCGCCTCATGAATGTGGATGGCTGCAGTGCCAATGACGGCAATATCGGCCAAGCCGGTCAACTGAGCCACATCTTCTCGTGACTTTACCCCAAACCCCACCGCCAACGGCAGAGTGGTCGCAGCCCGACATCGCTTAATGAAGGTGGCAAGCTCTTTGCCAAAATCTGTCTGATTGCCCGTCACCCCCTTGCGAGCCACACAGTAGACAAAACCACTGGCATTATGACCAATTTCTGCCAAACGGGCATCGCTGCTGGTGGGGGTCATGAGTTGAATCCAATCCAGCTCACCGCCCCCATGCTCTCGACACCAATCCATGGCCTGCCCGGCCTCTTGTGGCGGCAGGTCGGGGATGATCAACCCTTTTACACCCATTCGAGCCGCCTCCCGAATAAAATCTTCCACCCCATACGCCACCAGAATGTTGTAATAGGTCATGATCAAAAAAGGGATGGGGTGTTCTTGAACCATCTCGGCAATAAAAGCCAACCCCTCCCGAACCTTGAACCCCCCATCCAGAGCCACCTGATTGGCTCGGGCGATCATGGGCCCATCGGCAATAGGCTCCGAAAAGGGGATCTGCAGCTCCATCAGATCCACGCCACCGGCAACCATCTGGGCGATCACCTGGCGGTTTTCCTCCAGACTTGGGTAGCCCAAAACCAGATGGGACATCAATAAAATGGGCTTTTCCTGAGTCTGTTTATCGATCTCCATCAGGATCTCTCCTTATCCAATTGGGCATACTGTTGGGCCTTTTTAGCGATAAACTGTCGCCAACCGGGATCATCCAAAGCGTCGGCAATGGTAAAGATATCCTTATCTCCCCGGCCGGATAGGTTGATGATGACAACAGAGCCGTCCGCCATTTCTGGCAGCTCTCGAAGCGCCCCGGCAACCGCATGGCTGGACTCCAAAGCGCCGATCAACCCCTCACTTTTCATCAAAAACTTCAACGCCTCCACCACCTCATCATCGGTAGCCGCCATAAATCGGACCCGGCCTTGAATATGGAGATCGGCCAGAATAGGCGACACACCCACATAGTCCAACCCGGCGGCAACCGAATGGGTATCCTTCATCTGCCCATCACCATCCTGCAGAAAGAAGGTTCGATAACCCTGTGCAACCCCCTCGGTGGCATCGGCAGAGGCCAGACGTGCGGCATGTTGACCGGTCTCCAACCCCTTTCCACCGGCCTCCACCCCAATCAACGCCACCTCTTCTTCCTCTAAAAAGCCTTGAAACACCCCCATGGCGTTGGAGCCGCCACCCACACAGGCGTAGACCCGGTCCGGCAGTCGACCCTCCAGTTTAAGAATCTGCTCTCGGGCCTCTTTGCCAATCACCGACTGAAACCAGGAGACCATCTCCGGGAAGGGGTGGGCGCCGCAGGCGGTGCCCAGCACATAGTGGGTATCGTCCATACTGCCGACCCAATCCCGCATGGCCTCATTGACCGCATCTTTCAGGGTTTGAGAGCCCGAGGTAACCGGCACCACCTGGGCACCCAACTGCTCCATCCAAAACACGTTGGGCCGCTGCCGCTCGACATCAATCGCCCCCATGTAGATGGTGCAGGCCAACCCCATGCGGGCCGCCATGGTTGCCGTTGCCACGCCGTGCTGCCCGGCTCCGGTTTCGGCAATGACCCGTTTTTTACCCATCCGCTTGACCAACAGCCCCTGCCCCATGACATTGTTGGCTTTATGGGCGCCGGTCTGGTTGAGATCTTCCCGTTTGATATAGATCCGTTTGTTAAAATGGTCGGAAAGGTTGGCGGCAAAGGTCAGAGGGGTGGGACGGCCGGAATAGTTTTCCATCAAGGCGATATATTCCGCCCAAAAGGCCGGATCTTCCCGAGCTGCCTCGTAGTGTGCCGTTAGCTGCTGGAAGGTTTCGTGGAGTATTTCCGGTATGAATGCCCCGCCATAGGAGCCAAAATAGCCTGGTTTCATTGCTTTGATCCGCCTGATAGAAATAGGGTAGAGAGGCAACTATACCCCGCCTTGATCTATTGCGGTAGTCTGCTAATGGTAAAAAAAACACTTTTCAAAGGGGGGGGACCAAGGCAAACTGACCGGATGAAAGATCTTCTGTTTCTCTGTCACCGAATCCCCTTTCCACCCCAAAAAGGGGATAAAATCCGTGCCTACCACCTGTTGCGCTTTTTATCGCGTCACTATCGGGTCCATCTGGGCACCTTTATCGACAGCCCGGAAGATTGGCACCATGTGGATCAGGTTCAACAGATGGTGGGGGGAGAGAGCCACTTTGTTGGTTTAAACCCCACCCTGGCCAAAGTGCGCTCTCTGCGTGGTTTTTTAACCGGTGAAGCTCTGACATTCCCCTACTATCGAGATAAGAAAATGGCCCTCTGGGTGAAGGGAATACTCAGAAAAAACACCATCGACCAGATTGTCGTCTATTCGGCGGCCTTGGCTCCGTACGTGGATGGCCCCCTGACCAATGCCCCTCGTAGGGTGTTGGATTTTGTCGATATGGATTCGGACAAATGGCTGCAGTATGCCCAGGAAAAAGGGGGGATAAACCGCTGGATTTTTGGTCGGGAAGGGCGAAAACTGCAAAAGCAGGAGCGCAAGTTGGCAGAGATTTTCCACGCCTCCCTGTTTGTCAGTCACACCGAGGCCGAACTCTTCAAACTGGCCGCTCCCGAGTCATCAGCCAAGATTGACTATTGGGAAAATGGCGTGGATAGCGACTATTTTTCTCCCAACCACCCCTATGCCTGCCCCTACCCGCCGGATCAGATACCCCTGGTCTTTACCGGGGCCATGGATTATCGCCCCAATGTGGATGCGGTTGTCTGGTTTGCCCAAGAGATCCTCCCTCTTGTCCGCCGGACGGTGCCCCACTGCCAGTTTATTATTGTCGGTGGCGGGGCCGGTCGGGAGGTGCTGGCCCTCTCGGCTCTGCCGGGTGTCACGGTAACCGGGCGGGTGGAGGATGTGCGTCCCTATATTGCCCATGGCGCCGTTTCGGTGGCGCCGCTGCGTCTGGCTCGGGGTATTCAGAATAAGGTGTTGGAGGCCATGGCCATGGGGCGTCCGGTGGTGGCAACCTCCCAGGCCATGGAGGGGATTCGCCTCTGCTTGGGGTTGACCCAGTGGGTCAGTGACGACGCAGAGGGGTTGGCCTACTTGATTGTCACCCTGTTGGGTGAAAACCGCCAACCGGGTCAGCCAGACTCTGCCGCCGCAGCCCAGGCCGGTGAGGTGGGTCGACGCTGTGTGGTGGAACGCTATAACTGGGAAGAGAATCTGCAGCGGGTTTTGCAGCGGCTGGAGGGGTAGAGCCATGTTGGTGGCCCATTTACTCTATCGACTGGATATAGGCGGACTGGAGACCGTGGTGGTCAATCTGATCAACCAACTCCCCTCGGACCGATTTCACCATGCCGTCATCTCCCTGACCGACACCTCCGACTTTAAAAACCGCATCCACCACCCCCATGTCACCTTTCACGCCCTGCACAAAAAACCGGGGAAGGATTGGCCGGTTTGGTGGCGGTTGTGGCGACTGTTGCGCACCCTGCAACCGGATATTCTCCACACCTGCAATCTGGCGGCCCTGGAGGGGGTGATTCCCGCTACCCTGGCCCGAGTACCGGTTGTCATCCATGCTGAACACGGTCGGGATAGCTATGACCTGGACGGCAGCAACCCCAAATATCTGCTGCTCAGGCGCCTTCTGCTGCCGTTGGTCCATACGGTTGTCCCGGTCTCGGCGGATTTGCAGCAGTGGTTACAAAACCGCGTCGGGGTGCCGGCGGGTAAAATCAGAACCATTGTCAACGGTATCCAGACCACCCTTCCCCCTCGAACAGCCCAGCATCGTCACCCTCTTCCCCTACCCAAAAAGGCGGAAGCCGATAGCTTTATCATCGGAACGGTGGGACGCCTTTGGCCGGTTAAAGATCAGGCCAATCTGATCCGGGCTTTTGCCCATCTGCTCACCCTGGTGGGGCGAGATAAGGGAGAAAAACTGCGCTTGGTACTCATAGGGGATGGACCCCAACGACAAGAGCTGGAAGCGCTGGCCTGCTCCCTGAACATGGCCCAACAGCTCTGGATCAGCGGTTGGCGGGAGGATGTGGAGCAACTGTTGCGGGGGCTGGATCTGTTTGTCCTCCCCTCTCTGGCCGAGGGGACCCCCTTAACCATTCTAGAGGCCATGGCCGCCGGGTTGCCGGTGGTGGCGACTCGGGTGGGAGGGGTGGCCGATCTGGTGATTCCGGAAGAGACCGGCACCCTGGTGGAGGCCAACAACCCCCCTGCTCTGGCTCAGGCCATTCACCCCTATCTTACCGACCCCCTCCTGGCCCCAACCCAGGGAGAGGCGGGACGGAAACGGTTTTTGGAACAGTTCACCTTGGAACAGATGGTGCATCAGTATGCGCACCTTTTTGCGTCCAGTCTGTTACAAAAAACAAAGTAAATTACAATTCTGCTTTTGATTTCCCCCCTTTGATGGGATATCCTGACCGGGTATGACCTTTATGGATGCGTCAGCGTACCGAAAGCAGCCTAGCCCGAGGAGCCAAAAAAGATGTCCAAGAAAGAGAACCCCCCCACCCCAACAAAACCGAACACCTCAACCGAGGTTGGGGCTGGTGGTCTGGACAGCAGAGTTGAGGAGCCCCAATCCAGGCAGATGGCCCGTCGTCGTCGCCTTCTTAAAGGGTTGGCGGCTGGGGTTCCGGCTATTGTCACCCTGCAAAGTGGGGCCGCTTTGGCGGCTGCCAGCAGCAATGGCGCCTGTATTCTGGCCCCGTCCAACAAGCAGACCATCACCGAAACAGCCACCGGAACCCGTTGCGCAGCAGGCACCGACGCCTTTACCTCCGCTGGCAACTGGGCCTACCAGAAGGAATCAGCTTTTGCTGGTGGTTCTGCCGATGCCTTGGATAACAACGCCGATGGAGACAGCTACTGCCTGATCTATGTGGACTCTACCGGTACGTTAGCCCCGCAAAATACCCCCGCTGCCAACCGCTGGGGGGCCGATGGTTCGGCAACAGGCACCCCCAATACCAGCTATTATGCCATCACCTCCTCTTGTTGGGCCTCTTTCTAATTGGTCAACCCCCACCCTCCTCCCTTGCTGCCGGATACCGAGCGGTGGTTTGTTCCACCTGACCTTCAACTCCATTGGCACTGTTATGGCGAAACCTGCCTGGTCTTCAACCCCCGCTCCGGTCGCACCCACCGGCTGGAACAGTGGGTTATGGATCTTCTCGAGGCGTTGCGTCAGGGGCCGGTTTCCCTCTCGGCACTGATGGAACATCTGGGACTCTCCCAAGAAGAGAGAGAGGGTGCCAGAGAGAAATTTAATCGCACCATCTGGGAGTTGGATCGGTTGGGGCTGATTTTTCCGGCTGGACTGTGAAGATTGGTGACCACTCCCTGGAGCAGCTTGACGGTCAACTCAGAGAGGCGGGGCTATGTTGGCGTACCGGCCCTTTCATCCTTCGCTTAAAGGCCGATATCCCCCAACTTACCCCCTGGTTGCACACCATGTACGGTGAACACCCGGTGGTGACAGAACCAGAAATCATCGATTTTCATCTCCAGATGCGGCGAGGGCGGGGTCTGCGCCGTTGGTGGCGGCCTCAGGTGCATTTTCTTCTCGATGGCAACATCCTCTTCGCCCCCTTCCCCCTGGACCACGCCCCACCGCTGTTTGAGTGGGGGTTGAATCTCTGTATTGCCGGTCGTGCCAACCATTTTTTGCTGCTGCATACCGCTGTGGTGGCCAAGGGGGGTCGTGCCATGCTGCTCTCTGGGGTTCCCGGCAGCGGGAAAAGCACCCTCTGTGCTGCGCTGGTGGTCAAGGGGTGGCGTCTGCTTTCAGATGAATTTTCCCTGGTCCACCCCGATAACGGCATGGTCTACCCCCTGGCACGACCGGCAGCCCTGAAAAACCAATCCATCGACCTCATCCGCAACCTGACGACCGAAAACCTAATCGGGCCGGCCTTTCCCAATACACGCAAAGGGACCGTCGCCCACCTTAAACCCCCTGCTGCCAGTGTCCAGGCCCACGAGCAACCGGCCCAACCAGCCTGGGTGATCTGCCCCCAATACAGACCAGATCGTCCCGCTCACCTGACACCCCTTGCACCAGACCATGCCCTGTTACGCCTGGGGGCCAACGCCTTCAACTATGAAACCCGAGGTGCGTCGGGGTTTCATGCCATTGCCGCCCTGGTCAACCGCTGCTCGGTCCATCATTTTTTTCACGATAATCTAGAAGAGGCGGTGGTGGCTCTGGAGAGCCTCTCAACCCGCGATATTCAACCCTCTCCTTCCGAAACTTCATCATGACCCTGACCCATGGCACCCTCTCAACACCGCTTTTGACCCTCTTGCGCCAGCCGGACTCTTTTCCCAACCTGACCCTGCCGGAGCAAGATCTGGCTCTCAGGCTGCTGCGGCGGGCCGGTCTTCTGGCCTGGCTCTTTTATCGGCTACAGGAGGGAGATAGCTGGCAGACTCTCCACCCCAAGGTTCGAGACCATCTGGAGGGGGCCAGGGTGGTGGCCGTGGAGGATGAACGGATGTTGCGCTGGGAGGTCAACCGTATCCGGCGCGCCCTGTTGGGAACCGGTATTCCTGTCACGCTTCTTAAAGGGGCCGCCTATTGTCATGCCGGACTGCCCATGGCCCGAGGCAGGCTGGTGGCAGATGTAGACCTGCTCTTTGTCCGGGATGATCTGGACCAGGTAGAGCAGGCCTTGACCGAGCATGGCTGGAAGCAGGTCAAACTCAACAGCTATGACCAAAACTACTATCGGCAGTGGATGCACGAGCTACCCCCCATGCGCCATTGGGAACGCCTGACCGAGGTAGATCTGCACCACACCATTCTTCCGATCACGGGACGACTCAAACCCAACCCGGCGCTGTTGTGGCAGGATAGAGTGCCGGTGGTTGGGGAGAGCGGGGTCTGGACCCTCTCTGCGGTGGATATGACCTTGCATGCCATGGTCCATCTTTTCCACGATGCCGATTTTGACCGAGGATTGCGGGATCTGGTGGATCTGGACGGCCTGTTTCGCCATTTTGCCAAAACAGAGCCAACCTTCTGGGCCAGCTTGACTCCTCGTGCCCGACAACTGGGGCTGGGCCGGCCTCTCTTTCATGCCCTGACCCATCTAAACAGCCTGATGCAGACACCCATTCCGCAAGCGGTTCTGATCGACAGCCAAAAAGATGGCCCCATCTGGCCCCTGCGTCCGTTAATGGGCCTTCTGATTCCCCTAGCCATACTTCCCGGCCATCCAGAGCGGGCCAATCTACTTCGTATCCTCGCCTGGTGGCCTCTCTACCTCCGTTCCCACTGGCTGAAAATGCCGCCAACGCTGCTTTTTTCTCACCTGACCCACAAACTCTCCCGACGTTGGAGACCTACGGTACAAAATCGCCGACTGGTCTGATGGCTGGCTTTTCGTCTTGAACAGGCACTCTCTCAAGGGCTAGGGACTCTATCTCACAAACGTAAAAAACCAACCCTCTTGCCGGAAAAAACCTGCTCTACACTCCTCTTCAACCAATTATTTTACAGCGTTCAAAAAGGGTGTATCCACACTGAAACAAAGAGATTTGAGCGAAAATACCGACCTATATTACCAACCATTCACCCTTGGCATGCCTTGATTCTTGGCGTTGAGAAAATTAACTTAGCCCTTTTCTTGGCTTACAGAGTACAACACACCCCCATTTAATCTGGAAACGGCATCTCGTGTTTAACAGCCGAAACTTTTTTTTTCTCACTTGGCCTGAAAACAGGTCTGAAAGTAGCGTTTGAGATGTGTGGTATTGTCGGACTCTTTGATATACGAGGGGAGCGGCAGCCTGACCGAGAGGTCCTGGCTGATATGAATAGTGCCATTCGCCATCGGGGACCAGACGGTGATGGGCTGTTTGCCCAGGCCGGCATTGGTCTGGGCCATCGACGGCTCTCCATCATAGACCTGGCTGGGGGAGGACAACCCCTGTTCAACGAAGATGGTTCGGTTGCGGTTGTTTTCAATGGAGAGATCTATAACTTTCAAACCTTGACCACGCAGCTGGAGTCTCTGGGCCACCTTTTTCGCACTCTCTCCGATACCGAAGTGTTGGTCCATGCCTGGGAGGAGTGGGGTGAAGGGTGTGTGGATCGGCTGCGAGGCATGTTCTCCTTTGCCATCTGGGACAAGAACAGAGGGTGCCTTTTTTTGGCTCGGGACCACCTGGGGGTTAAACCGCTCCACTACGCTTTTTTGCCCAACGGCTGGTTTTTGTTTGCTTCGGAACTCAAGGGACTGACCGCCCACCCCCAGGTGGACCGCACAATAGATCCACGCAGCGTGGAGTGCTACTTTGCCTTGGGGTATGTTCCCGACCCCCGGACCATCTATAAAGGGAGCTATAAACTGCCCCCCGGCCATCTGATGACCGTTCGCCGGGGTGTGGGAGAGAGCCGACCACGGCCCTACTGGGATTTAACCTTTCAGCCGACCCAAACCCTCTCGGAAGAGGAGGCGGCAACAGTTCTCATCGACCGTCTGCGAGATTCGGTCCGCTCTCAACTGGTCTCTGATGTACCGGTAGGCACCTTTCTCTCCGGGGGGATCGACTCCAGCGCAGTCACCGCCTTGATGTCTCAACAGTCGACAGAGCCTATCCTAGCCTGCACCGTCTCTTTCGACGATACGCAGCATGATGAAACGCCCTATGCCCAACAGATGGCCAAACGGTATGACCTCAACCATGTGATCGAACAGGCCGACCCCAACCACTACCATCTATTGGACCAGATAGCCTACCACCACGACGAACCGTTTGCCGACAACTCCGCCCTGCCGACCTGGCTGGTTTGCGAAATGGCCCGAAAACAGGTGAAGGTGATTCTCTCCGGGGATGGCGGGGATGAATCCCTGGCCGGCTATGAACGCTACCGGTTTTTCATGGCGGAAGAGAGGCTCCGCTCCACCCTGCCGTTGTGGATGAGAGCCCCCCTGTTTGGCCTGCTGGGGTGGGCCTATCCCAAGGCGGACAATCTGCCCCGCTATCTTCGCGCCAAAACCACCTTGCAATCCTTGAGCATGGGAAGCACGGCGGGCTATTTTCATGGGGTATCCCAAACCCCCGACGATATTCGCGACCCCATGTTCAGCGACCGCTTTCAGTCAGACCTGCAGGGTTTCAGCGCGGTGCATGTCTTTGAAAACCTGGAACGAAGCGCTCCAGAGGAGAGGCTCTCCCGTATTCAATATTTCGATTTTAAAACCTTCCTGGCCGGTCGGGTTCTCACCAAGGTCGACCGGGCCAGCATGGCCCACGGTCTGGAAGTTCGCGTGCCTCTATTGGACCACGAACTGGTGGCTTGGATGGCCTCTCTGCCCTCCGCTATGAAACTCCGTGACGGCGTTGGAAAACAGATTTTCAAACAAGGCCTTAAAGATCTTCTGCCCCCGGACATCCTGACCCGGAAAAAACAGGGCTTTGCCGTTCCGGTTGCCCAGTGGCTTCGCGGCCCTCTGCGCAAACGTCTGCGCCACTGCTTTACCAGCAAGCGGATGGCCGACACCGGCTTTTTCGATATGGACTATCTGGAGGTTTTGGAAGAGCAGCATATGGGCGGTAAAAAAGATTTTCATGGCCCCCTCTGGGCGGTGCTGATGTTTGATGCCTTTCTTGCCAAAGAGCAGAAGTAGACCAGAAACTCCTTTTCAAAGCCTGCCAAAGCCACTCTTGCCACAACAGACATATTAACATTGGCCCGCAAGTTGCTGATTTAACCAATCTGAAAAGAGTGACAGCCATCCAAGCCTAATAAACAGGCAATCCCACAATAATCGCTCCAAAAACAGTCGAACATGATGAGAAAAGAGTCTCACACCAAAAGAACGGGGACTCATGTAGCACTGAGGAGATGTAAAATGAGACACAAAAGTGACCCTTTTTCCCACGCTTTAAATGATAGGACAATAATAACTGACTCAGACCTCTATTCCGACATAAAGGAGTACGAGTCAATCATAGAACAGGAGGAGAATGATACCCTGGGCCGATACCGAGATCTCCGTCTCTCCTCCGCTTTTCAACCCATCTTCAGCCCTTCACACTGCCGGGTCATTGGCTATGAAGGGTTGGTACGAGGGCACGACCTCCAGGGAAAACCGGTCTCGCCCAAAAATATTTTCAACAAAAGTGATGACCCCTTAGAATCTCTCTATCTGGATCGCCTAACCCGGCTTCTGCATGTACTTAACTTTATTCAGAAAGATCCCGGAGAGGGGTTGCTGTTCCTCAACCTGAGCCCGGATGTCATTCTCCACTCCCGACAGATGAACTTTGCCGCCTATACCAAAAGCCTGGTTGAACGATTTGGTCTGGAGCCAGAGCGGGTTGTCATCGAGATTTTAGAGAGCGCCATTCCTGATGAGACGGCCCTGATGGAGGTGATCAAACACTATCGTGACGTGGGTTTTCAGATTGCAGTGGATGATTTTGGGGCAGGAGAGTCCAATATTGATCGGCTCTGGAAGCTATCACCGGATATTATCAAACTGGACCGCTCCCTGATTTTCAATGCCAGACACAACGCGCAAGCCAAGCGATTACTACCCGGCCTGGTCAACCTCATGCATCAGTTTGGTGGCTTGGTACTGCTGGAAGGGGTTGAGACCGAAGAGGAGGCCAAGATCGCCCTGGATGCCGATGTGGATCTGGTCCAGGGATTTATTTTTGCCAAACCCCAGCCTCAACTGTTGGATGTTACGGTAAAAAAAGATTTTTTCCAAGATCTATCCCAGCAGATCTTTGAGGAAGAGAACCACCTATCCCAACACCACATCGGCTGGCTTGCCACCCATGCTGGTCAGTTTTGGGAGGGGGTAGAAAAGCTGCAGGGTGAGGAGTACCCAACCTATCTCTTCAACCACCCCAACATGCTGCGCTGGTATGTTCTGGATGAGAAGGGGTGGCAGTTGGGAGAAAGTCTACAAAACAACCAAACCCAGAGCCCTCTTGCAGAAACCAAACACAATCCTCTGTTGCAGGGTAAAGACTCCGACTGGTCTCGTCGTCCCTATTACCGCCGAGCGGTACGTTATCCGGGGGAGGTTCAGGTGACGGGACCCTATTTTTCCATCCCCGATGCCACCTTTTGTATCACCTTCTCCATTGCCCGAGCCGCCAACGACGGAGAGACCCGCATCTACTGCTGTGATTTTAAATGGCAAGAGCTAGAAGGAGGACACTCTTTTCTCATCAGTGGCTCCATGGGTCCGTGGAAAAGACCGAAACAAAACGGCAACAAACCCTAATAAACAGGGCTATTGTCAAACTGGAAACCACCTCCTGGGAGGGCTTGCAGCCAATATCATTAACTGTAATAGACAAGAGTTTATCTGACATATTTGGTAGCGTATCTCTCAGGTGATGATTAACGAATGCTTGAGAATGGCCAACTGTCAGATCAAGTCTTGGCAAATATAAATTTTGGTGGTTTTCAGGGACGTAAAGGAGATGGTTTTCCCGGGCCAAAAACAATATGGATCGGATTACAACGACTACGAGATTTTGTCATCGCAAGGAAAGTACAATGGGAAATTTCTGATACTTATGGGTAACAATAAGCATTCATTCCTTCCCAGACCCATCCGCAATAGTTTTGTACAAATTTGGTTTGAAATCTCTATAAAAGCAGAGAAACCCGGCCAGGGCCGGGTTTCTCTGCTTCTTTGAAGACTATCCCAAAAGGGGACGTTGTTTGATGCCAGGATCAGCTACCACCGGAACGACATTCGGTTGGTACGTAGCGATAGTTAGCGGTTGCGGTGGTGTCACAAGCCCAGACAACCGGCTCACCTGCCGTAAAAGTTGGGGTAAGGGTGATGACGGTACCGGCAACCGTGTTCGCATCGTAGGTCACAGTGATGATACCGGTGGTATCAGCTACTGCTACGCTATCCACGTCTCCGGTATCAGCCGGGCCGGTGTAGCCGAGAGCCAGGCCGGAGGTTGAGACACCCGTGGACATCCAGTTCTCTGTAACGGTCACTTTTGCCGCAGAAGCCAGCCCCAAACCTTCCGTCACCTTGGCGCGGATGGTGTAGTCCTGGTAGGCCGGCAGGGCGACCGCTGCCAAGATGCCGATGATGGCAATCACAATCATCAGCTCGATGAGGGTAAAACCTTCTTCTTGGTTAAGACGTTTGATTTGGCTCATGGTTTTCATTGGTAATGCTCCTATAAATGATTGAAAGTCAATTTGACTGTTTCATTTGTTTCACTTGCCAATCCCTGTTGCTCAAACTGTGCCAACTAAAATAGTTATTGTTTATCAATAATTTAAACACAAAGCACAGAGGAGGGAATGGGCGGATTGTGACACGCCTTGTCAGTTGAAGTGACAAAAATTGTCACTCTGGATGGGATCACCCAAAAAAAAAGGCCCCGAAGGGCCTTGAAAGGTGCGATGGCTCAAATCGCAACAACAAATCGTTAGCTTGGGTCCAACTATCAGCAGTGCCTTTTTTCTATTGCCTTAGCAGCTTCGAAAAAAAGCCCTCCCCTGCCGATAGTGGTCACCAAGTCGGGATGGGGCCAAACAGGCCGGACCAACCCAGAAATCTACGTGATCAAGAGACCGATTTAGCTTCGTCCGAAGAGAAGTTAAAAACCAATAACTCAGCTACACGGCGAGGGGTCGGTGTACTGGCCAGCATCTGGTTAAGCTGACCGTTCAACCGCCGCACCTCCTCCTCATCACTCTCATCTACCACCAGGTTGGCATCGATCCACTCGGGATCCTCTTCGGGAATGCCACGATAGTTGATGGTTTTAATCTCTTTGCGCTCTTTTTCTAAAATAGTCATGGCCAACGACTGCAATCGCTCGACATGGTCATCGGAAATTCCAAATTTTTCCAGCAGCGCCCCACTTTTTTCGATGGTCTCCGCCTCTTCAAACGGACGGTCTGGATTGACCTGACTCCAGTGGCTTATCCAGCGAACACCATCCTGGATACGGCCGGACGCCAGAGCAGAGATGATCAACTCAGCCAAAACCCCCAGATCCTCAGGGTCCTCGTTATGAAGAATCTCATACTGCTTTCTTGCCTCGATGTAGAACCCCAGACGGGAGAGGCAGGCGGCAAATCCATGGCGAACATCCGGATCGTTGCCGCTGTGGTTGAGAGCGTTGTTGAAATGGGCCCGCATCTCCTCTTTGCTCTCCCGAAGGGTTGCAGCCAACCCCAACAGATAGAACGCCCGGACAGGGTCCCGCCGCCGATGCTCTTTAATAACCTTCTCCAACCGTTTTATTTCAAGCTCAAACCGGAAGAGAGGGAAGGGAGAGCTCCATATCCCCTGCAGCCGGGTTAACGCATCATCCAATATTTCTTGACTGTTGATTGCCATCTTATTCACCTCTTTTCATTAGTCTCTCTATTTCGCCCTAATGACAAAATAAAAAACCTCTTGTTCATTTTATCGGTGATTAGAAAGATAGCATGAGAGAAAAAGGTTCTTTTTTTAGCTGACCATTAAATTATTGTGCTGCTTTTTTGATAAAACAGGACGTTATCTTGCTGTAATTTAACGTTATTTAAAGTTAATGAAAAAAGAGAAAAAAAAAGCGCTTCTCCCCTCCTCCCGCCGCCAGGGTGACGCGGGACGATTACTTAAAAAAAGCTTGGCCCCTGAACCAATTCAACCTATGATGTGTGAAAGTGGCAATTCACCCTGACCAGAGACCGACAATGATTCAACCAGGCCAAAACCGGAGCATGAGAGATGAACAAAGTGAGTGACGCACAGGCCAACAGAGCGTTTGAGCGTCTTATTTTTTTCAATGCCATAACCCTGATCCTACCCAACGGTCGTGAGGTGTCCGGGACAGCAACAGACATGGGTCATGGCGGGGCCTTTCTAGAGCTGTCGGATGCGACGGAGATTGAGAGCGTTCAAATTGGTGACCGGGTAAAACTAAAAATTGAGCTGTTTGGTCGCCCCTCCACTTTTGCCGCAACCGTTGCCCATAAACGTGAAAAAGGCATTGGGCTTCGACTGGAGCGCCAAGGCTGAGTAGACACCCTGCCCGACCGGCTGGCGTGGCTTTCCTTGCGTCCAGATTGCCAGCCAATAGGTCGGCAGACTAGAATCGTCAGAGCGGATGCCCGGTACAGAGCCAGAGGTTCTGCTGAATTATTTCAGGTTCTTCTTCTCCCCTTCTGTTGTCACAGTAAGCACGAACCCGCTACCGACACCCGAGATCTTTTCTTGTGCATTTTTTTCGGTCTCTTTACGTTGTTCTGAATCTCTATAATATGCTATTCTGAAGGTTACCAATCAGGTGGCTGTTTTGGTTTATGGGCTACCTTCAGTAATAGAGGAGAAGGTTGAGGGCGTGATCGGTATGCAGAATTGAATCGGGACCCCTGCGGCGGTTTCATCCACTCTGCCTGGATGGAATAAAACAGCAAGAAAAAGCAGCCGAAAGCGCGTCGACAAAGAGGGGACGACCCCCTTCTGCTCGGCCCACTCAAGCCAACCATGCGAGGTGGGCATTCGTGCCTCTTTTCCCCCTGGCGGAGACGTTCTCTTCTAAAAGAGCTTTTTCACCGTGTTAAACAGTTGACTATAGAGATTTATGGATAGTATCTGGACAGAGGTCATGACGGCCATTCAGGAGCAGATTGCGCCGCAAATCTACGATTTGTGGCTCAGACCTTTGCGTCCCGGAGAAAAACGGGATGATGGCAAGCTGGAGATTTTGACCAAAAACGATTTTTCTGCTGAATATGTCGGTACAAACTACGGCATCATGTTGGAGTCGGCCTACCAGAATATTAGCGGAGAAGCGGTTAAACTGGCCTTTCGAACCGATCCCAATGCCATCCCTCTGGCCCCCCCTCCCCGACCAGAACCCAAAGCACCTGCCCTGCCTGTTCAGGCCAGCCCGGAAGAGACCGGCCTGTTGGAGCGCTACACCTTCGACTCCTTCGTTGTCGGGGAGTGCAACGCCTTTGCCCATGCCGCCGCCGCCAAGGTAGCCGATGCACCGGCCAGGTTTTACAACCCCCTTTATATTCATGGTGGGGTTGGTCTGGGAAAAACCCATCTGCTTCATGCGGTTGCCCATAAAATTCTCGATAAATTTCCCGACAAAAAAGTCCGTCTCATCTCCTCCGAGACCTTCATGACCCTTTTTGTCGACTCCATCCAGAAAAGTACCGCCAACCAGTTTAAAGAGCAGTTTCGTTCGGTGGATATCCTGCTGGTGGATGACATTCAATTTTTCTCTGGCAAAACCGGCACCCAGGTGGAGTTTTTTCACACCTTCAACGCCCTTTACGGTGCCAACAAACAGATTATCCTCACCTCCGACTCCCTGCCCTCAGAGATCGAGTTCCTGGAGGAGCGTCTGCGCTCTCGATTTGCTCAGGGGTTGGTGGTGGACATCTATCTGCCGGACCTGGAGACTCGGGTTGCCATCCTGAAGAAAAAAGCTCTGCTTGAGGGGATCGACCTGCAAGACGATGTGGCTTTTTTTCTGGCGGATGCCATCCACACCAATGTCCGAGAGCTGGAAGGGGCCTTAATCCGGCTGTTTGCTTTGGCCTCCATGAGCAAGGAGCCGATTACCATGGCCCTGGTCAAGGAGTCTTTGCGGAACATTCTTCGCGGCCCGGACCATCGACAGGTCTCCATCGACGAGATTCAGCGGACCGTCTCTGCCTATTACAAAATTACCCCTCAAGATCTCCGCTCCAAAAAGCGGACCCGGCTTTTCAGCCATCCTCGTCAGGTAGCCATGTATCTGTGCAAACAGTTGACAGACAGCTCCTACCCGGATATTGGCAAAGCTTTTGGTGGTCGGGACCATACCACTGTGATCTACGCGGTAAGTCGCATTACAGAGAAGCAGAATGTGAACAAAAATCTTTCTCGGGAACTCAAATCTTTGACCGAGATGTTAAGCAACTGAACACTTAAACGATCAGGGTTTATCATATGGAATTCCATATCAATAAAGATCCGTTTTTAAAGGCCCTAGCCCGAATCCAAACCGTGGTGGAAAGACGGAACACCATGCCGATTCTCGCCAATACGCTTATCGAGACCTCTCCGGGCAGAATCACCCTCTCTGCCACCGATCTGGAGGTCTCCCTGCGCACCTCCTGCGAGGCAGAAGTGGCGGATGAGGGGAGTCTGGCGGTCAGCGCTCGAACCCTCTACGATATTGTCCGGGAGCTGCCGGAAGGCTCCATTCATCTCCGAGGAGAGGCCAACAACCGTTTACAGTTGCGTTCGGGGCGGGCCAAATTTGCCTTGAGCGGCTTTCCCGGTGCCGCCTTCCCAGAGATACCCGAAGCGTCCGGTGACAGACGGCATCTTTTCGAACGGGACATGCTGTTGGGCATGATCAACAAAACCCATTTTGCCATGTCCTATGACGATACCCGTTTTACCCTTAACGGTATCTTTTTACAGCTCTCTCCCAATGGTGAGGCGGGAGAGCCTGCCAAAATAAGAATGGTCGCCACCGACACCCACCGTCTGGCTATGATTGAGCAGATTCTCCTGGAAAAAACCGTCTCGGAATCCATGGAGCTGATCATTCCCAAAAAGACGGTTTATGAGGTGAAAAAACTGCTGGAAGAGAGTGACGAAGAGGTAGAGTTGGTGGCGGGGGATACCCATATTCAGTTTATCAAACCGGATATCACCCTGGTCTCCAAACTGGTTCAGGGCCATTTTCCCGACTACCGACGGGTTATTCCCTCACAAAACAACCTCCGCCTTACCATGGACCGCGCCCAACTGGATGAGGTGGTTAAACGGATGATGGTTCTCTCCCATGAAAAATCCCGTGGGGTGCGCATGACCATCTCCTCCGACTCCATGCTGATCTCATCCAACAACCCGGAGCAGGAGGCCGGTGAGGAGGAGATGCCGGTGGTGTATGAGGGGGAGAAAAAGACCACCATCGGTTTTAATGCCCGCTACCTGAGAGAGATCCTGACCGCCATGGAGGGTGAGCAGGTCCGGTTTTTACTCCGGGACGATGAAGCCCCCTCTCTGGTTTTCGATCCGGATCGGGACAACGCTCTGTTTGTCCTGATGCCCATGCGTGTGTAACGTTGTTTCTGGAATGGTTACGTCTCCACGCTTTTCGCAATATAGCCGAGGCGCACCTGCAATTCAGCCCCGGATTCAACCTTATTACCGGAGAGAATGGTCAGGGAAAAAGCAACCTGTTGGAGGCCATTGCCCTGCTGGCGACCGGCCGATCGTTCCGCAAGGCCACACCACAAGCCATGCGCTGCCATGGTCAGCCTCTCTATCAACTGAGCGGCCAGACCCAGGCAAACGGTCTGCAACATCGATTGGACTTTACCGGGGAGAGCCATCGACAGACGGCTCGGTTAAACGGCAAAGCCATGGCCATGGCCTCCGCCATGGGACAGGCTTTGGCGGCGGTGGTCTCCACCCCGGACTCTCCCGGCCTGATTCAGGGAGGACCAGGAGAGAGACGGGACTATCTGGATTGGGTGGTCTTTTCGGAAGATCGTCGTCATGCGGCGACGGCACGGGATTATCACGGCGCCTTGAAGGCACGAAACCGGCTGCTGAAAACCGGCTGTCGGGATGAGAACCAACTGGCGGCCTGGGAAGATCGCCTGGCTGTTTCTGGGGCGGTCATTACCTGGCGCCGTCGGCGGATGGTTGGCAAAATAGTCGCGATGCTTCCCCTCTATCTGGAGGCTCTGGCGCTGGACCCCGTTCGTTTCAAGTTGCGGCTCTCCTGTCAGATGGACCGCCATAAGGGGGTTGTTGAGACCACCGAATTGGCCGAGCAGTATCGGCACATGTTGGCAACAAGTCGGACATCCGACCTGCGATCCGGCGTTACATCCATTGGTCCCCATCGGGATGATATGCCGTTTCAGATCGATGGCCGCCTGCTGGCCCGTTATGGTTCACGAGGACAGAGAAAACGGTTTGTTCTCGCCTTGAAACTAACCGAGGCCACACTACTGAAGGAGAGTATAGGGGAAACCCCCCTGCTATTATTGGACGACCCGGTCGCCGAACTGGACCGGGAAGGGATTGAGCGACTGATCAACCTGCTTGCCCAACAGAAGCAGCAGGTTTTTATAACCGCTTGCCATGCCGGAGAGATTCCCCGGCTTGAAGAACCCGCAACCACCTTTTCGGTGGCAGAGGGGGTATTTCAAACTTTGACGGAGCAAAATACGTTATGACCACGCCAGAAGATCAAACCTCCAGAGAGGAAAATCTGAACACCTTGAAAACCGATGTGGACGGGGATTACGGTGCTGATAGTATTAAAGTCCTGAAGGGGCTGGAGGCGGTACGGAAACGTCCTGGTATGTATATCGGTGATACCGATGATGGTACCGGACTTCACCATATGGTCTTTGAGGTGGTGGATAATGCCATTGATGAATCGTTAGCCGGTTTTTGTAACCGGATTACCGTTACCATCAACCGGAACGGCTCGGTAACAGTTACCGATAACGGTCGGGGCATTCCCACCGACATGCATGAAGAGGAGGGCCGTTCGGCGGCCGAGGTCATCATGACTGTTCTCCATGCTGGCGGAAAGTTTGATCAAAACTCCTATAAGGTTTCCGGTGGACTGCATGGTGTGGGGGTTTCTGTGGTCAATGCCCTCTCTGAAAAGTTGACTCTGACCATTCATCGTGGGGGAAATTGTTGGCAGCAGGAGTATGCCAACGGCGATGCCTTGGCTCCCATCAAGGTTATCAGCCAAACCAACCGCACGGGAACTGAAGTCACCTTTTTGCCCAGCCGGAAAATCTTTACCCAGACGGAATACTCTTTCGACATTCTCTCCAAACGGCTGCGAGAGCTCTCTTTTCTCAACTCTGGCGTCAATATCTTCATTCGGGATGAGGTGTCGGAAAAATCCCATGATTTTCAATATGAGGGGGGTATTCGCTCTTTTGTCGAGCATCTGAACAAGGCCAAGACACCGCTGATGGAACCCCCCATCTATTTTACGGCAGACAAAGGAGATGTCCACGCCGAGGTAGCAATGCAGTGGAACGACTCTTATCTTGAGAATGTTTTTTGCTACACCAACAACATTCCCCAGCGCGATGGCGGTACCCATCTGGCCGGTTTTCGGGCGGCCCTGACGCGAACCCTCAACAACTATGCTCTCTCCTCTGGAATTTTAAAAAAGGATAAGGGCGGCCTGAGTGGAGAAGATTGTCGGGAGGGATTGACTGCTGTGGTTTCGGTTAAGGTTCCCGATCCCAAATTCTCGTCACAAACCAAGGAGAAGCTGGTCTCCTCAGAGGTAAGAACAGCGGTTGAGAACATTGTTTCCGCTCAGTTAGCCACCTATCTGGAAGAGCATCCTCAGGAGGCCAAGCAGATTGTCTCTAAAAGTTTAGAGGCGGCCTCCGCGCGGGAGGCGGCTCGGAAGGCGAGGGAGTTGACCCGGCGCAAAAGTGCGTTGGATATCTCTTCTCTGCCGGGAAAACTGGCCGACTGCCAAGAGAAAGACCCGGCTTTGTGTGAACTCTATCTGGTGGAGGGTGATTCTGCTGGCGGTTCTGCCAAGCAGGCAAGAGACCGCAAGCACCAAGCCATTTTGCCTCTCAAGGGTAAAATCCTCAACGTAGAGAAGGCACGCTTTGACAAGATGATCTCTTCAGCAGAGGTGGGCACCCTGATTACCGCTCTGGGTACCGGCATTGGTCAGGAGGAGTACGATATTGCCAAACTCCGTTATCAACGCATCATCATCATGACCGACGCCGATGTGGACGGCTCCCATATTCGCACACTATTGCTCACTTTTTTCTATCGCCAGTATCCAGAAATTGTCGAGCGGGGCTATCTCTATATCGCACAACCCCCCCTCTACCGCATGAGCAAGGGCAAGAGTTTCCGTTATGTAAAAGATGAAGAGTCCTTGACCGAACTCCTCCTTAAAGAGGGGGGCGGAGGTATTGCCTTAACGGGCGCATCGGGCCCTTTGAGCGAAGATGAAATTGCCACGGTCATCGATGATTCCCGCCGCTACATCACCTGCCTGGACCGTCTCTCTCGCCACACCGAACGATCCATTCTGGTAGCGGCTACCGGGGCGGCCCAGGTGACTCAGGCCAGTATTGCCAACCATGAAGCGGCCCAGGCTACGGCGGTGAGTTTGCGGACTCTATTGGGTGTTGGCGATGATGTTCGCATTCATGTTTTGGTAACCCATGATGAGGAAAGCAACACGGAGTCCATCACCATTGATCGTCTGATCCGAGGTGTACAGAGTACCGCCACTCTCAATATTGATCTGATCAACAAGCCGGACTATCAAGATTTGCTGGAACTTACTGCCAAAATTAAAGAGGTTCTAGGCGAAAGCCCACTTATTTCCAAGGCCAATCGGGAGGAGATTGTTCACACACCAGAAGCGTTGATCAACTGGATCTCTGCCGAGGGGCGTCGTGGCTCCAGCATTCAGCGCTATAAAGGTTTGGGTGAGATGAACCCCGAGCAGCTTTGGGAGACCACCATGGACCCATCCGTTCGCACCCTGCTTCAGGTCCGGGTTGAGGATGCAGTCGAGGCGGATCTTGTTTTCACCACTCTGATGGGAGATCAGGTAGAGCCTCGTCGTGATTTTATCCAGGAGAATGCTTTGAACGTAGCCAACCTGGACATCTAAAACAGCACCAACCACCGCTATGCAGACTATCAAGGCAGACTATCAAGACGCTAAGAGCCCAATGGGTACAAAACGCGGCAGATGGGTCTGGGAAGGCATGAATGCCCTCCCAGACCCATCCACAATAGTTTTGTAGAAAGTTGGTTTGGAGTCTCTATAACACCAGAAAATCTGCTGACGGCAATTTTTTCTCCCTGCATCCCCTCTCTCCTCTTCCTCTTCAAACAGACCCGGCAAAAACTGCCCCCTTCTCACTATTGACAGATCATCGGTTACGTGGCTTGTTTCATTTTTTCAAAACAACAGTCAGATAAAAAATCATAAAAAAAATGAATATGTTTAACTGTTTACTTATCAAATTGAAAAAATTTTTTTGTTTTAATGAAATCATGCACACTTTTTGCATTAACTGTCTGTACGCTCCGTTTTGATAGAGACACAAACCGCTTGTCACGCTTTTTTCAGCTGGTAGAGCAGCATGCAATGGGCAAGTGAGATGATAGAGAGTTGAACTCTTCAAACAGTGCGAGCGCCACCACTCCGAGGAGCATCCGGGGTTGATACGAACAGTTCATTCTTACTTGTTTATTTAAAGAGGCAGATACCATGGCTAGCATTTCAGTAGGCGGTATTGGAGCAATTCAAGGGGCAAACCACACCGAAAAAAGCCAACAGGCTCTCAAAGAGGTATTTCGGGAGTTGGCTAACAACCTGGGTGCCAACCATGTTACCGACAGTGCAGACCGATTAGCAGTAGCCGAGCGTTTTAACGCAGAGGTTCAAGGAGTTAATCAGGCCACCCTGAATGTCAACGACGGCATTGCCATTATTCAGGTTGCCGATGCCGGACTGCAGCAGATTCAAGAGGGACAACAGCGACTCAACGAATTGGCCGTCCAGAGCGCTAACGGAACCTTGACAGATGGGGACCGGAAAGCGATTCAGCTGGAGGTGACGCACATTGAGGATCAGATCAAATCCATTATCTCCAATACCGAATATAACGATATCAAGCTGTTATCTTCCAGCGAAAAAATTCATCTTCAGACCGGACCCAATGCAGGAGATCAGACGGCGATTCAACTCACCGACTTTTCCAAATCCCACCCCCCCCTGGATCTCTCCACTCAATCTGCCTCTGAGGTTGCACTGGTCAATTTGATGAGTGATATGGCACAGGTAAGCTCTGGTCGGGCTGAACTGGGTGCCGCTGAGTCCAATCTTTACGGGTCAGCCTCCCGATTGAACGCCCTCTCCCAGGCTCTGTCTGTGGCTGGTTCCAGTATCCATGACGTTGATATTGCCACCCAGTCTACCCGATTGGTGACAGCCAACATCCGAGCCAGAGCCTCTCTTGCCATTCAGGCTCAAGCCAATCTCTCTTCCGCACGCGTTCAGCAGTTGGTGCAATAATATACCCTCTTTTTCTACCCCAACCCAAACCCCCCCCCACTCCGCTTATAGGGTAGAGTGGGGGTTTTTGTGCAGTCAAAAGGGAAGAAGCCTTATCAAACTTATTCCCAGAAAAGCCTTGCCAGATCAAACATTCTACAATCAAACCAGAAACCTATCAAATAAAGCCTACCGTTGCCAACAGCTACATCGATATGAGATAAAGAGTCTGCAGGAACAATTTGGATTCTAGCGAAATTAAACCTTATGCATCCCTATTGTGTCTCTGAAGAACGCATACATACTGTTTAAATTTGCAACCAATTGAAAACAAACAACGTCCCCGTAGCTCAGCCGGATAGAGCAACGGATTCCTAATCCGTAGGTCGTGCGTTCAAATCGCGCCGGGGACACCATTTAAAACAATGGCTTGTCATGTGTTCCGGGCAGGTCATTTTTTGTTTGTGTGTAATTCCTGTGTAATCGTGTCAGAAAAACCGCATCAGGTGCCGCTCTGGTATCGTTGTTCCAATTTATCCATGGCGGACTGGATATGGGCTCCATTCTGGTGGGCATAGCGGGCTACCATGCTCAACGTGGCGTGGCCAGAGATACGGGCGACGGTCGGGAGATCCACCCCCGCTTGAACCAGATGGGAAATCGCCGTGTGGCGTAGGGTGTGACGGGTGATTTCCTTGGTGTCCAATCCGGCATTGGCAACCACCCGCCGGAATGCTTTTTCAATCCACATGCTGTGACCGGTTTTGGTGTTGGCGGGAAACAACCACTCCTGGCCCGCATCTGCCGATTCCACGTATCCTTTCAGAAATCCAGCCAGATGTTCGGTGATAGGTTGTTCCCGGGCTCCCGCCTTGGCCTTGGGGATAAAGATCATCCGCCGGGCCAAGTCGATATGCTCCATTCGAATGGAGAGAATTTCCATTCGACGCATGGAGGTTTCCAAGCCGATGACAATGAACGGATAGACAACGGCATTCTGATCCTCCCTGGCCGCTTTCAACAGCCGGTCAATTTGTTCTGTGGTCAGATAGGTGATGCGTCCGGCACTTTCTTTGAACCGCTTGATGGCGGCGGGGCGGTGGTCCAACCATTTCCAATCCATGGCTTTGGTGAACATGTGGCTGATGACAGCCAACTCCCGGTTGATGGTGCCGGTGGCGATTCCAGCTTCACGCCGGGCTTTTTTGTATCGCTCAATGTCGAATGAGGTGATGGCGGACAGGGGCTTGGATTTAAAAAACGGAATCAGATGCAAGCGAAGCTGCCGCCGTTTTTCCGCCAGATTTTTTCCGCCTTCCTTCTCTTGGCGGGCAATATAGTCTCCTGCCGCTTGATCAAATCCCAACACCACCTTGCGTCCTTTTGGCAGGTTGAGCCGTCCTTTGCGGGAATCCGTTCGAGCCTGTTCGATGAACCCTTCCGCCTGCTGCCGGGTCACCCCATCGGACTCCTTGCCGACAACCCGGTGGACACGTTGACCATCCACCATGATGTTCACTGAAAACTTGCCGTCACCATTGGTAAGTCGTTCGAATTTAATGCCATGTTCCGTGATCGTTTGGCTGGGTTGAAGCTTCCGCATAGCAGGCCGAGTTAGTTTTTTAAATTTGAGTGCCATGTCACTCCTCCATCCGTTCTACACGATCACCTTCTTTATCAAGAATCCCTTCCCACCCTCCAATTTTGTCCCCATACAGATCATCCCGCCAGCCTGGAACTCCCTCAACCATATCTTTCAATGTTCCAAAACAGTAGGAAAGGAAACCAAGGCGCAATTTCCCATCCTGAAAAAACAGATCCTCACCGGAAATGAATTTCCAAATTTTCTGCTCTTCAAAACTCAAGAGTTCGGGATAACGCCGCGCAACCTTCACAAATCGGTCTGCTTCATCAACATCCCAACAATCTGTAGCCACATCATGAATTGAGGGGCCATCCTGCTTACCAAATTCAGTTTTCTCCCTGGCGACTGCTTCTTGTACCGCATATTCGATAAAACTGGAAACAGTCCGCCGTTGAATACGCGAGGCTAGCTCTGCGGCGAATCTTAGCTGTGGATCCATACGAACAGTTACCGTCATTGAGCGCGACAACTTGCTTCCAGTACCTTTTCTTTTAGCCATTACCTTCTCCTCTTCCATGTCAGAATGAGCATGAGTTCTAATTTGTTCTGACTTATTCTATACTGACAAAAAACACTTGTCAACACATGTGTTCTCTCGTATTCTATGTGTGCAACAACAATTCTGGTGCCATCTAGAAAATTAAATGAGGTGGAAGATGAAAATTGAAACGGTGACAGTGAAGGTTCTCCCTGATGGTCGGCTGGATACCCGGAATGCGGCGGCCTACCTGGGGTTGTCGGAAAAGACTCTGGCCATGGCCCGCAGCAATGGAACAGGACCACGGTTCGTCAAAAGGGGTCGGATCTTCTACTTCAAGGAGGATCTGGATGCCTGGGTGAATGCCCATGGGCGGATGCAATCCACTGCCCAGGCCCAGCAGGCAACAGGACATGCTGCCTGATGTGGGATGTGGAACAAATTCGTGAGGCCGCCCGGGGACGTTGGCCGGAAATCCACAACCGTTTGGGGTTGGCCTCTGAGTTTCAACGCCGTAAGCATGGCCCATGTCCTTTCTGTGGGGGCTGTGACCGCTACCGGTATGACAATCGCCAGGGGACCGGTTCTTTTTTTTGCAATGGTTGCGGGGCTGGTGACGGGTTCACCATGGCCGCCAAGCTCCTGGGTTTAGATAGTCGAACTGATTTCCTTAAGGTGGTGGAGGCGGTGGCCGGTCTTCTCGGTATCACGGCCAGCCCGGTGCCGGTGGCAGTTTTACCTAAACAACATCATTCTGAGCCGCCAAAAGTGGATTCACAGGCTCGCGAACGACTGAACACTATCTGGAATAACTCCATTCCATTGCTCCGTCCTGAAGCCGAACCGGTCAAAAAATATTTTCTCAACCGGGGACTGGACCCCATCCTGTTCGACCTGCCCGGAGGTGACGTTCTCCGGTTCCAGCCGGAGTTGCCATATTGGCATGGCGGCCAAGAGATCGGACGGTTCCCCGCACTTGTTGGCTTGGTCCAGGCTCCCAATGACATAGCTGTTACGCTTCACCGCACTTATTTGAGTGCCACTGGTGATAAGGCACCGGTACCGACAGCAAAAAAACTGATGCCGCCTATTTTCGAAGGAGCCAGCCGAGGTGCTGCAATCCGTCTCTACCAGAACGGCACCCAACTTGGCGTCACCGAGGGCTTGGAAACCGGCTTGGCAGTGAGAATTGCAACCGGGCTTCCGGTCTGGTCAACAGTTAGTGCTGGCGGGATGGCCAACTTGATCGTGCCAAAAAACATAAAAAAAGTGCTAATCTTTGCTGATCTGGACAAAAGTCGGGCCGGTCATAATGCAGCAGATCGATTGGCAGCACGATTACTAAGACAGGGTGTTGATGCTCGCATTATTTTCCCACCAGGACCTATCCCAGCAGGCAGCAAGGGCGTGGATTGGCTCGACATCCTACAGCAAGAGGATCACGCAGCATGAATACAAACGCATTAAAACTGGCCGTCCAAGAGGCAGAAACTTACGCAAAGCCAATTCCGCTGCAAACGCATTCTCTACCGGGGTGGCCGAAAAATCTTTTTCCGCCTTGGGTTGAAGATATGGTTCAAGGAGTAGCGGCAACGACCGAAACCCCGGTTGAACTTGCGGCTTTGTTTGCTATGGCCGTCTTGGGGACATGTTGCCAAAAAACGTTTTCAGTCAGAGTGAAGCAGGACTATTTCGAGCCGTTAAATATATGGGCTGCTCCGTCTTTAGGCCCAGGCAACCGGAAGACATCTGTAAAAAAGGCCATGACCGCCGATCTTCTTGAATGCGAGCGTGAATTAGCCAAAAGCATGGAGCCGTTGATCAAAAAGGCCACCTCTGACCGCAAGACGCAAGAGTCAATCATTGCATCAAAACGGGCACAAATCGGCAAACAAAGTAACCAAGCCAAAGTGGAGGAGTTGAAAAAAGAGATCTCTGATTTGGAAGCGAAACTCCCGGAGATTCCGGCCCCGCCTCAGTTGTGGTCACAGGATATCACACCTGAACGGGTCGGAACGGTGATGGCTGACAATAAAGAAAAGTTGGCATTACTTAGCGATGAAGGAGGAATTTTCGAAAATATGGCGGGACGCTATAGCGGCGGCATTCCAAATCTCGATGTGTTCTTGCAAGCGCATGCGGGAGCTGAGGTTCGCGTTGATCGAGGTAGTCGCCCTCCGGTGTATCTGCACCATCCAGCCCTTACGATTGGATTATCTCCACAGCCAGATGTGTTACGCGACATTGCACAAAAACCTGGATTCCGTGGCCGGGGATTGTTGGCGCGGTTTCTTTACGCCCTGCCATCATCTCCACTCGGTTTCAGAGCGTTGGAATCCAACCCAATTGCAAAGCCCGTGAAAGAAGCATATCGCGAAAATATTAGGGCATTGCTCAAGAAAAAACCTGGAATCAATAAAAATGATCATGAAATTTCGCACACCATCAAAATGAGTCGCCCAGCTTTCGGTGAATGGCTGGCGTTTTCAAAAACCGTTGAGGTTGACCTCAGAGAAGGTGGTCGATTTGAAATGATTCAGGATTGGGCGGGGAAACTTCCAGGAGCGGCTGCGAGAATCGCTGGGCTTTTACACTGTGCAGAACATGCTGATGGTCAACCACAAGATATTGAAATCAGCATGGAAACCATGTCTAAAGCGCTCTCCATAGCAGCTATCCTGGCAGAACATGCGTTGGCAGTATTTGACTTGATGGGAGCAGACCCTGATCTGGAAGGGGCAAGGCGGGTGTGGCGTTGGGTTGAACGTAACCGGCTGGAGCGGTTTTCAGCGCGAGACTGTTTTGAAGGGGTCAAAGGGCATTTCAAACGGATGGATGCGCTCAACCCGGCTCTCGAAATATTGGTTGAGCGTCATCACCTGTTCAAGACCGAAGATGATAAGCGTGGACCGGGCCGCAAAACCAAGGAATATGTCGTGCACCCTGTTCTGGTTGCGGAGTGGAATTGATGAACTGGCGGGCACTCATGCATGTTGAGGATCACCCCTCCCATGGTGGCTCGCAATATTCGCATAATTCGCAGAATGGTCCGGTAAAAGCTGATTTTGCGAATATTGCGAATATTGCGAAGGAGGTTGAACCCCTCCCTCTGAACAAAGCTGATCCATCGGAATCCATGCCCGTTCCAGTCGCTCATAGGCAACAAATACTGACCGTGAGCAAACTTTTTTTCCAGATGAATGAGGGTCTGTTAGGCAGGCTGGGCTGGAACCGAGAGGATCTATTCTCCGGCTTGGATCCGAACTTGGCTACTACCTATGATGACTTGCCTGGACTTTCCGTCATGCTAGCTGAGGGTGCTGAGTTGATCCACGCAGACCGCGACAAACTGGAATTTGATCTGAATGGGCGACGGTTGGTATGGGTCCGGGATGGATATTGGATGGAGCATCCAAGAGAAAAGAGCGAACCTTCAGTAGCTGTTTTGAATGAAAAAGAAGAACAAACAAAATGTTATAATTGTGGTGGGATTGAGTTTTGGAAAAAACCGTCATGGAAAAATTGGAATTGTGGTCGTTGCCATCCACCTACTGAGAGCCAAAAAGTTGAGTGGAGGTAAGCTTTCAAAGCATGATAACTAACTAAATTTACACACCCATTTGTTATCTCTGCATGTATCAAATTACTACCAATTCAAAATTCTCAACTAATAATTCAACTTTTCCAATAGGATTCGGCAAAAATGGGTGGCTATGGAAGTGGCGGACACAATAAACGGGGATACGGAACCGTGGAAGGCAACCGCCACCTGGATATAAACATGCTACGCCAGGAGGGGGCGTTGACGGCGGGTTTTAACGGTTCCGTCTCTTGGGCGTCTGGGGCTTCGGTCCGTTTTCATATGCGGCGCGATGACCTGCTGATGCTATCCTACCGTTTCAGGCAGGGAGGCGGGGAATGGGAAGAGGTGGAACAGTCCGTCGGCATCGTTGGTGTTGCACGCCATTTCGGCGGTGAGGAGCGGTATTTCATCTGCCCAGGCGTCGGTTGTGGCCGCCGGGTGGAAAAGCTGTTCGGAGCGGGAAAGTATTTCGCCTGCCGTCACTGTTACCGACTTTCCTACCGCTCCCAGCGGGAACGGGGCATTGACCGGGTGATTTCTCGCATGAACCAGATTCGGGCGCTACTGGGAGGAAAACCGGGTGGAACCATGGAGCCGATTCCGATCCGGCCCCCATACATGCGCCGGGAACGCTATGAACGGTTGCGTGATGAATTGTTTACCCTGGAGGAACGGGCCGAGGGGATCATGGCGGCAGCCCTTGACCGGATGACAAGACAGGTTGGGCCGATAGAAAAAGGATTTTGGACATGACGGGACAAGTGATGGAATTGGAAAATTTGAAACCCATGCCGGATGTACCGGCGCTGCCGGAAACGGTGTTGCCCTGGGAGGATGCCGACGCCTACCGCCGGTTGTTGGATGCCATAAAGGCGGATCATGATCCCCAAGGGGCGACGGAAGCGCATCTGGTGGAGGAGTTGGCCGGTATCGTCTGGCGTAAGCGGCGTTTAGCCATGGCGGAACGGGCCACCTTTCATCGGGGCCTGAAAGGGGCGATTACCGAAGATGCCTTCGATAAGGGCAAGGTGACCCGCCGGGCATTGGTTCACCTGGATTCCGGGGAGAACCAAACCGAACGACCCGTTGACGCCGTGCGGGCCACGGCCAGGGATACCGCCAGGGATCGGGACGAGATGAAAAGAGACAGGGCGTTGACAGTAAAGGCGCTGGCAATCCTGAAGGCGAGCAAGGCCGGAGCCTATGACCGAGCGTTGAAGGTATTGGATTCCGATACCATGAACTAGTGGGCGGACACCCTGAACGGTGAGTTTGACGACGATGGAACGTGGCAGGCGGATGCCAACAATCTGCGCCAGTGGTTGGAATCAACCGTCATGCCCTGGTACGACGAACGGCGGCAGGAGTTGGACAACCGCCCCCTGATCCGCGCTCAGGCGTTCGGTGAAGCCTTCGACCCCCACCGCCTGGACCGATTGGCCCGTTATGAAATTCACCTGGACCGCAAGTTTGAAAAGACCCTGGCCATGCTCCTGAAGTTGAAGGAGTTGCGGCCAACGGCCCGGTAGGGATTCAAGCCTGAACCGGAACCACAAAGGTACGCGCCGCCGGTTTGGAGCGGGGCTTTTTCTTGATGACAATCTGCACGTCCCGATCCAGGGCGTTTAGAAAGCGGAACAGACGGTCCATGGTGAAATGTTTCAGGCGGCCCCGCACCAAATCGGAAACATGGGGCTGCTTGATTCCCAATATTTCAGCGGCTTGGGCCTGGGTCAAATGGCGATGGGTTATGATATCGCTGATCCGACTGGCCAGCATGGCCTTTGCCAGGGCTTCTTCCGGATCGGACACGTTGAGGTCCGCAAACACGTTGCCGCTGCTCTGTTCGGCTGGAATACGCTCTTCACTCATGGTTCGTTCCTCTCTCCCTTGGACCACTCCGCATGGCGGCGTTGCGCCTCCTTCAGCCGCTCCCGGACCTTATCCATATCCGGCTTGGGAGTAGCGATACCCTGCTTGGATTTTTTCATGAAGGCGTGCAGGGTATAGACCACTCCGGCCAACTTAACGGTATAGACGGCCCGGTAGGTGTTGCCGTCGTAATCCTCCACCACCTCCAACACTCCTGCCCCGCCGAAACCCTTCAATGGCTTAGCGTTCGGATGCTTTCTTCCTTCCTGGGCGCGGTACAGGGCAAAGCCCATACCGTCCCGTACATCTTCGGGAAACGCCTTCAAACACTTTCGACTGTCCCCTATCCACACCAACGGTTTCAGTACCTTTTCCATGGCTGGCATTTTATACCAATTTGGATATATTTCTCAACAGGAAAATTTTCCTGCCGGACCTTCCTTGTCCATTCACCATGGCGGGCAGGGCTTTCAAAATCGGCAAGAATGCGCTAGAAATAACATTTGTGGTCTGGACTTTCGGCCATGTCATCGTTGAACGGAACGGGCCGTTGTCCGGTTTGTGGAAAAGGAAGAGAACAAGTACCATGCCGACACTGGACTGGTACGACAAACAAGGGGCGGTGGCCGAGGCGTGGAAGGTTCTCAGCGGACAGAAAACGATCAGGCTGAGTTACCATCGCGGCCATGAAAGTAAAGATTCAAAAACAGGCGAGAAAGGCACTTGACCTATGAACTACGTCATAATCGGACTTGTCATCCTTGTCGGAGTCATCTGGGCCATCGGAGCCATCCTTTCCGGAATGGCTTCAGCCACCGACTCAGCATCGAAGGGACTTTCCGAAGTCATCGCCAAAGTGCTGGGAAGGAAGTCCCTGGGCATGACCGCATCAATCCCAAAGGAACTCCAAGAGGGCAGGAGCCCAGTCTCCGAGACCGACCTTGATAAGATCGCCATCAAAACCTATACGGCCAAACCAGCGCTGACGCCGATACCCGGTCGCATCGCATTTGAGTGGCCTTTCTCGTTCAAAGATCCTACGGAGCCGATCCGGGAGATCGACATTCATAAAATCCACAAGATTCTTGAAATGCCCAAATCCCGGTCCTATGAGGCCGCGTTCTCCATCCTCTCGGATAAGCTGAAGTATCCAGAAGCTCCGCCCGTCAAGCCCAAGGACATTGAACCTCCACCGCCATGGACGCCATGGACACCCATTCTCGGTGATCCGCAATTCGAGCCTCCCCTATGGACCGGATGGAGGAGCATGTTCAATGAGCATGTCCTCGCCGCTTATGCGGGGGAAATCCATAAAAAACAAACGGCCCTGTACCGCAAGTTCGAGATAAGGGAAGCCTGTTCGGAAAGAAACAAGTCTGTCGAGGATTTGGCTGCCAAAGCTGAGAGGTCATTCGAGAAGGCCGCCAAGAAGCAGCAGAAGTCATGGCTAGCTGCAAGCATGGCGTTTGCGATGAACGTGGAAGCCTGGAACAAGTCGTTACTGGAAGAGCAATCCAGAATTAAAGGCCTTAAAGCCGAGGCTATGGCCTCCGGGGAAGTAGGGCTGATCAAGAGAATCGAACTGACCATGCGGTCCATGTCCCTTCCGTCGTTTGTATCCAGAGAGTACGTGACTAAATTTGATTCTGAGTCGGGCATCCTCATCCATGAGCATCGCTACCCAGACCCCTCTGGAGCGGAGTGGATCAAACATGTCGAGTTGAAGTCTGGATGGACCGAAAAGCCCGCTAACCAAAAGGAGAAGAAGGATGCGGTAGCCAGATTGCACCCGACACTTTGTCTAAGGTTGGCCGCTGAGATTGCAAGGCTCGACGATGAGGAAATTATCAAGGCAATCACCATCAACGGCTGGGCCGATTACACGGAAAAGAGCACAGGGCAGGAAAAACGGGCATACTGCGCTAGCCTGTTCGCAACCAAAGAGCAAATCATGGGCCTCAACCTTTCGGCCCTTGATCCTCTGGAAGCCTTCGCGGCGTTGAAGGGAATTGCGGCCCGTTCGCTGGAACTGACTCCAATCGCTCCGATCGTCAGATTGAAAACGAGCGATTCAAGATTCGTTGACCCCAAAGAGGTTATATCCAAGATGGCCGAGGGGGAAAATCTCGCGGCTATGGACTGGGAGGATTTCGAGCACCTGTGCAGGGAACTCTTCGAACGAGCTTTTGCTAGTGCCGGAGCAGAGGTGAAGGTCACGCAAGCAAGCCGGGACCAAGGTGTCGATGCGATCGTATTCGATCACGACCCACTGCGTAGCGGCAAGATCGTCATCCAGGCCAAAAGATATACCAACACCGTCGATGTCTCCGCTGTCAGGGACCTTTACGGCGCTGTTATGAACGAGGGGGCAATGAAGGGTATCCTCGTGACTACCAGCCATTTTGGGTCGGAATCATACTCGTTTGCCAAGGATAAGCCGATCACGCTCATCAACGGCCATGAACTGCTAGGCCTGTTGGAGCAGCATGGCTATAAATTCCGCATCAATCTCGCCGAGGCAAAGAAGATGTTGAGCTGAGGAGGTAATAAACAAGAACGACAATGACGTGGACGCCATATTCCAAGACCTGTTACGCCTACAACATGAATCGAGAAGAAAAACCGTTACCCTCAAACCCAGGCAGGTTCAGGATATCCACGAGATCGGGTAATGGTAGGTCACCGATTTGATGGACACTCCGAAAAGGATGATAATCCATTCAGGAGGTGAGCTATGGGAAAGGCAAGGAAGTACTATTCGAAGGAGTACAAGATTGAGGCCGTTCGGCTTGCCAAGGAGATGGACAGCATACCGGAAGCGGCGGAAAGTCTTGGTGTAGCAGCGGGTTCTTT
>PEAM01000035.1 GCA_002753565.1 Magnetococcales bacterium
GAGTGTTTTTTAAATAGATGAAGATAATAGCCCTTGTTATTGATATTGTGACTGTATCATAATGAATTTTACTCTTTTTATGCTTTCTTTTCCTATTATGCGATACCTTTTCTCTTTTTGACGTTCTGGCTTTCTGTTCGTAGGGAGTATGTCAAAAAAAAGAACGGTATTCCCAATAGTGTGATAATCTGGAGGAACCATGTCTTTACTGAAGTTTACAGCCGAAATTGTAAAATCCTATGTTTCTCGCAATGAAATTCCCCCTGAAGAGATTCCAGAGTTGTTGGTTAGTGTCCACCACTCTCTACAATCTTTGTCGGATATCTCCCCACTGCCATCCTCTTTAAGCCAGGAGGTGGAAGAGGCCGAGGAGGGGATTCTTCATGTGGTGGAAGAGGAAGGAGAGATGCCGTTGGAGCCGGCTGTACCCATCTCTGAGGCGATTACGGAAGATGCGGTCATCTGTTTGATCTGTGGCAAATCCAATAAAGCCATTCGAGGCCATCTATCCCGCACCCACGGTATGGACGTCAAGGAGTACCGGGAGAGGTTCGGCCTTCCCAGTGACTTTCTGATGGTTGCCCCCTCCTATTCGGCTCGAAGGCGCAAACTGGCTATTGAGGCCGGTCTTGGCGAAAAATTGCAAGCCGGGCGCAAACGGAGTCGAAAGAGTAAGTAAGATAGCGCGACTCTCTTTACCCAGATTACCAGACCGTGTCCATTCCATATCGCCACCTGTACCAGAAAATACCGATGTGTTCATGGAGGGCGATGGCTGTCTTTGTCAAGGCGTAGGGGTTGGGTACCCACTCCAGCAGGTTGGTGTGGCCGGACGGTTTGGAAAACAGGGTGGGGGCCGGTATGATCTCGAGGGTCCCTGTTTTCTGGAAAGCCCACAAAGCACGGGTAATGCTCTGTGAATGGGTTACCAGCAAGGCCCGCTCAATCCCCTCTCTTTTAAGAAGAAGCGAGCTGAATAGAGCGTTTTCATAGGTGTTCCTGCTCTTCTCTTCCACCCATTTAACCGGTACATTAAATTCTGTTTCCAAAACCCGCTTCATAATGGCCGCTTCAGAAACAGCCTCTTGGCTGGTTGCCCCCCCTGCGGTCAATAGGGGGAGTCCGGTTTGACGGTGCAGTTTGGCACCATAACGCGCCCGAGCCAGTCCTCCGGTATTCAAGGTATCTTCTCCATTATATTCAGGAGCATTGGCATAGCGCCCATGACCGAGAATAATGATGGCTTGTGCCTGGGAGGCCTCAATCTGTTGGGTGGAGAGTGGTGGGTACAGGTCGGGCCGTTCCAGGGCAGAGGTGAGAAGATCGGCGGTGGTATTGATACTCATGGTATAGAATGTAACCAGAAGAAACCAGAGTAATACCGGTGTTTTGGAACGACGGCTCCCCTTCTGGAAAGCGTACCACTGTCGGATAGCCACCAAGAGCAGGAGGACGAGAATCCCGGGTGGGAGCAGAAGCCATTCGATGGTTCGGGTGAGTTGGATGGTCACTTACCGTCCTTTCTCTCTTCTGGCTCTGGGGTGGGCTGCGTCGTAGATTCGTGCCAGTCCAGCCTGGTCCAGATGGGTGTAACGTTGGGTTGTCGAGAGAGAGGCGTGGCCCAGCATCTCCTGGATGGCTCTGAGGTCGGCACCAGCCTGAAGAAGATGGGTGGCGAAGGCATGGCGTAGGGCGTGAGGGGTAACCTTCTCGGGTAGTCCCAACCATCGACGCCTATCCCGAACCAGCCGTTGAATCTGTCTGGGGTTGAGAGGGCGCTGTTTATCGGCCTGTTGGACACCAATAAACAGGGGTGAGTCCATTCCATAGCTCCCCAGGGACTCTTTTCTACTTTTCAAGTAGAGCTGTATGGCCCGGATAGACTCACCACCCAGGGGGATTACCCGCTCTTTATTGCCCTTTCCCAGCACCTTGGCCTCGTTCTCTCTCAGGTTGATATCTTGCAAAGCGAGCCCGCACAATTCACTAATGCGTAATCCAGACCCGTAGAGCAGCTCCAGAATGGCTCTGTCTCGCTTCAAGACCCAATCCGGTTCCCCTTTATGATGGGGGGCATGATGCTCCAGAAGGCGGACGGTATCCTCTTCGGTTGGTGCTCTTGGCAATCTCTGTCCAACCTTTGGCGTGGAGACCAGGGCAGCAGGATTGTTTTTGACGATACCCTGACGCTCTAGAAAGCGAAACCAGGACCTTAAAGAGGCCATGCGACGTTGCATGGTGGTTTTTGAGAGGCCTAAGCGGTGACAGTTACCGAGAAAACCACGAATATCAGCCGGCTGAATCGTGGTTGCGGCGGTGAGGGTCAGGGGTGCGCCGTCCAGTTGCTTCCAGTAGTCGGAAAAGTGACTGAGATCATGCATGTAGGCAGAGACCGTATGGGGAGATTTGCTGATCATACTGTCACGAAAAGGGGTGAAAAGCTCTTCTGTTGGCACCATGTTTTATCCTCAACCTTGGGATCTGTCCTGAAAAAACCAGAAATCAACAGTACGATGGAATAAATGCATATACCGTACCGGAAAAAAGTTGATTGGAGGAGGAGGTGCGGCTTTTTAGTGGCTTTTATTGGCGAGACGATTTAAGCAGAGTCCCAATACATTGGCCAGATCTTGGAGAAGTTCTGTGGAGTCGCTGGGTAAAAAACGGCTGGGGGAGGGGTCTCCCAGGTTGAGTGCGCCGATAAGCCGAGACTCTTTATGCTGGGGGTCTGGATGGCTGAAGAGGGGTATCAGGGCTTCTGAGCGGATTTTATCGGTATGGGGACCAAAAAAAAGCTGACGGTTGTTCCCCTCCAAACCCACACGAATGGAGGGGGTTGGCGGTGTATTGAGGGTGGAGGAGAGTTCTGATTCGTCGACCAGAAACAGGCGGTCTTCTGGAAGCTCATCGGATTGGTTCTTGAAGAGATGGACTATTTTTTTTTCGGATCGGTTGATGGCGATGGTGATTCGACCGATGGAAAAATGTTTTTCTGGGGCGTAGGTGGCGGCCAGGAGAAAGTTTCTTGGTGTCTCGGCTGTGAGCAGTTTGATTTGAATGGCATGGAATGATTGATGAATCTCATCATTACGCTGAATACGATCGAGGATGCCATCCAACCGCTCTTTGAGCTGCTCGTTCTGCTGTTGAAGCCGTTTGAGTTGCCCGGCCTCCAGGCTGAGAACCTTTCCTGAGGCTAGAATAGCTGCAGGGAGGAGATCGGGGTAGGTAGTGAAAAAATCCGGGTGATCTTTCAACCAGCTACAGACTTGATCTTCTTCCATTGTAAGGTCGGAATCCATTGGAAACTCTTCGGTTTAGTGTAAGAAGTGGATTGATAATATTTATGTCTCAATTAGTTGACGTAAGTCCGAGCCTGGTCTATTATTAGTGGAAACTAATATTGGGTGCGGCAGTCAAGATCATCAACCCGCTGATTATACCGCGATATGCTCCATAATGGGAAGGAAGTAACCGTGGCGGAAGATTTTAACGAGAACAATATTGAAAAGGTGGCCCGCTGCATGAAGGCTCTTGCTCACCCTTTACGCTTGAAGGTTATTGTCGCTCTCAAGGAAAAAGAGTTGAGTGTTCAAGAGTTGGTCGAAGCGGTTGGCACAACCCAGTCAAATGTTTCTCAACATTTGACCATAATGCGGGATAAGAATATTCTCGATTCCAGGCGGGAGGCCAATCAGGTATTTTATCGCGTGGGTGATTGCAAGGTGCTGGATCTGGTGGTATTAACCAAGTCCATTTTTTGTACGGCTCCCAGAGATAGAGATTCAGAGCTTTAATTTTTTAGTTAGTGGATGATGCAATAATGGCAGAATTGGCAGATAACAGCCTTCAATGGCTGGTTATGTTGATGTTTTTGGGGTTTATCCTGCGGGGGCACATTTTTTCGCGGATTTTGGGTGTAGAAAAATTGACTGTCCACGAGTTGAACAGCAAACTCTCTTCTAAACCCCCGATCGTGTTGGTCGATGTGCGCACCCCCGCCGAGTTTGAGGCCGGTCATGCGGCGGCTGCCCTATCCATTCCCCTGTCGGAGTTGAAGCGGCGGGTTGATGAGGTGAAGCAGCTGGCTTCTCAGGGTGAAGTGGCGGTTGTCTGCCGCAGCGGTAGTCGCTCCCTGAACGGTTCGGTTGTTTTAAAACGGGCCGGTATTGAGCATGTCTATAATGTCGATGGTGGTATGATTCAATGGCAGGGGCAGGGGTACCCTGTTAGAAAATGAGAGAGGAGGAGGGCGTTGGTTGAGTCTGGCTGCTCTCCCGATACGGCACAAAACAGGGATCAAACGGGTCGTATTGAAGAGGAAATTAAACTTCATGCTGCCTCCCGAGAGGTCTTTACCCGCATTCAAAAAGAGCCACTTCCAGAAAACAGAGCTGTTGGAGCTTGGCAGCAGCAGCTTTTTCTTACCCGCTATTTTGACACTTCCGACCACCTTCTTCTCCAAAACCAAATAGCTCTACGTCTAAGATCTCTGGGCTCATCCTCTTGCCAGCTGGGGTTAAAGGGGTTTGGCTCTGTCTGTGGTGGGGTGGCAAAACGACGAGAGTGGGAACAGTGCTTGACCCAACCCCCTGAGAGCTTCTATTCTGGGTTACATTATTCTCACCTGCTTGCCGGGCCGGTAAAAGATCAACTGCGGCGGATGTTCGCCTCGCCATTAGCAGAGGGAGATCTTTTTTTTCAGCCTCTGATGGAGACGGAGATCCACCGCCAGACCCGAGTGGTTGAACTGGAAAAAGGCAGCCGGGTCGAAATAGCCCTGGACTGGGGTGAAATTCGGGCTGCAGGCAAAGCGTGTACGGTATGTGAAGTGGAGGTGGAGCGCCTTGCGGGGCCATCATCACCCATGGCGGCGTTTGCCGGAGAGTTAGCCCAACGATATGGGCTGAACGCTTCCAGCCACTCAAAATTTTCCCTGGGGTTGGATCTGTTGGGCATTGCTCTGCCTAAGAGGACGGATTAAAACCGGATTTTTTTAGCACGGTTACTCTTATTATAAGTTAGGAGAAGAACTTGCGATATATCAGCACCCGTGGCGGGGTCTCACCTGTCACCTTTTCTGAAGCGGTTATGATGGGGTTGGCAACCGATGGAGGGCTTCTCCTTCCGGATCGGATTCCCACGGTGGATGGGCAGACCCTGGCAAAGTGGTCTCAACTCTCTTTTCCCGATCTGGCCAAGGAGGTGATTGGCCTTTTTATGGAAGAGGATGATATTCCGGCCTCCGATCTGGCCAAGTTGGTGGATCGCTCCTTTGCCAGTTTCAGCCACCCGGAGGTTACGCCTGTGGTCAGCGTGGGGGATCGTTATATTCTGGAACTGTTCCATGGTCCGACCTTGGCTTTTAAAGATGTGGCTCTGCAGTTTTTAGGCAATCTGTTTGAGTATATCCTGGCTAAAAAAGGCGGCCAGTTGAATATTATCGGCGCCACCTCAGGGGATACGGGGTCTGCGGCTATTCATGGTGTTCGGGGTCGGGCTGGGATTAAAATTTTTATTCTCCACCCTCGGGGCCGGGTCTCTCCCATCCAGGAGAGGCAGATGACTACGGTGCAGGATGATAATGTCTATAATATCGCCATTGAGGGGACCTTTGATGATGGGCAGGCGATTGTTAAACAGCTCTTTAACGACCTTGACTTTAAAGAGAGCTATCAGTTGGGCGCGGTAAACTCGATTAACTGGGCAAGAATTCTTGCCCAAATTGTTTACTATTTTTACGCTTGGGGTCAGGTAGGTAAAAGTACGCTACAACCTGTCACTTTCTCTGTACCCACAGGTAATTTTGGGGATATTTTCGCCGGTTATATGGCTCATAGGATGGGATTGCCTGTTGAAAAGTTGCTGTTGGCAACCAACCGTAACGATATTTTATCCCGATTTTTCAATACCGGAACCTACCAGGCTGGAGAAGTTTTCTCAACCATCAGCCCCTCCATGGATATCCAGGTCTCCTCCAACTTTGAGCGCTATCTCTACTATCTTCTCGATGAGGATAGTGCCCAGGTTAAAGAGTTGATGGAGCAGTTTTCTCAAGAGGGATCTTTTGGGGTTTCCGATGCTGTTTTGGCCAAATCCAAGCCACTTATTTCTGCTCGAGCCATTAGCGAAAAGGAGACGAAAGAGACGATAAGTTCTGTTTATAAAAAGGATAACTATCTTCTGGACCCCCATACGGCTGTCGGTGTTTGTGCGGCAGAGGGGATCGTGGGGGCCATCTGTCTGGCGACGGCACATCCGGCAAAATTTGGTCAGGCTGTGATGGATGCAAGCGGTCAAGAGCCGGAACTGCCACTCCCATTACAAGGGGTGATGGAGCGTCCAACCCGCTGCCAGATTCTACCGGCCTCTTTTGACCATGTCCGCAACCATATTAAAAAAGTGTTGGATTGATTCGGCTGTTTTGCCATCTCTCCAATGGTCTGAAGTCGGATTGTTTGGCGCAATAATTGCGACATCTTGTTTTGCACACCCGCTTCTTGGGAGGGGTGAGTTGAATTGTCGGACCGTCCTGACCACGCTATTGTGGCTCTGGTGTCGGCATTAAAACAGGAGGGCTTTTGCTGGTGGAACCATGAGACGTCGACATATCATAACGGTCGGAGCCACATTGTGGGTTTTATCCTTCCCTTTTTCCGCTTCTTGCGCGGTCTATTCCTATGTGGATGAACGGGGCATTGTTCATCTGACCGATCGTCCTACCGATCCTCGCTATCGGCTGCTCTCTGCAGCTGGAAAGGGGAAGCGGGGAGGGAAAAAGAGCGTTTCCACTTTGGGAGTGGCAGACCCTTTTCATTCGGTTATCTCCGATGCAGCACGTCGTCACGGCGTTCAAAGTGCCTTGATCAAGGCTGTCATCAAAGCTGAATCTGGTTTCAACCCCATGGCTGTGTCACGAAAAGGGGCGGTGGGTCTGATGCAGTTGATGCCGGGAACGGCAAAGCGCTACGGGGTTTTGAATCGATTGGACCCGGTTGCCAATATCAACGGTGGGGCAAAGATGTTGCGAGAGTTGTTGACCCTGTACGATAACAATCTTCGTCTCTCTTTGGCGGCCTACAATGCCGGCTCCAGTGCGGTTAAAAAATATGGTAACGATGTGCCGCCCTATCCGGAAACCCGGCGTTATATATCCAAAGTACTTAAATTTTATCGAACCTATAAGAAATCCATGTGACTGGGTTAGGGAGTGGGAGGGGCGACAACCGTGTATTTCTCCAGATATAAACAGATTCTCTTGGGTGGGCTCTTTCTTTTCTGTGTGGGGGCCTTGCCTGCACCTGCTGTGGTGCAGGCTGGAGAGCGACTGTTTAATGAAGATTTTGAGCGCCCCAACAGTGTGGTGGTCGGCAACGGCTGGCAGGAGATCCTCAGTGGAGGAGAGTGCCTGGATTTTGACCGGGCAACGGCACAGGTTCAGAATCGTACCCTGTTTTTTGAGGAAGAAGAGAAAAAGGCCGCGACCACAAAAAAAGGGGATAATCCTCTGCAAAAAGAGATTGAACAAGAGTTGACCAGCACAGCAGAGCCAGGGGCTGTCAGCCCCATCTCACCGGAAGCTACTGCTGAGTTGCAAGATGGACAGCTTTTTCTCCATTTCCAGGAGAACCAAGCCAGCCAGATGGTGCAGAGAGATATTGATAAGCGGGTTACCCATATCTCCTATCATTACACCCCTCTCTATGCCATGGGTGGGATGGATGATCGGGCTTGGTTGGGTATGCGGATTTTTTTCCTCGATCATAAAGACCGGATTTTGGGTGAAATCAGAAATTTCTACTATAATGTTGTCTTTGATGAGCTTGAAAACAGCGACACCATCTACACCTCGGTTTCTCAAGGTCCCTTTGATGGAGCCATGCGCTATGCGGTTATCGATGCCCAAAAAATCCTCGATGAAAGGCTGACAGGGGTTGACCCGGAGCGGGTGGCAAAAACCCGGTTATCCATCGAGATCTCTGCCAACTTATGTGGTTCAACGGTTGAAGGGTATGTGGATAATATTGTCTCCACCTTAGCCGATGCCACCGGGCTGCACCGTTTTAATCAGGCAGAGATCCTGAAAATGACCCGCATGGGGGCCGATCTGTTTCAGAGTGATGCCGAAGGGTTTCCGGGCAATTGGATCGACGCGGTTACGGCAACATTTGGTCGTAAAAAGCTCTCTTTATGGCTTAACGAGATTCCCAAAGAGACCCGATCCAATCCGGCTGCGATGGCTAAGTTGATGGGAGATCTCTACAATCTTGACGGCAAAAATGCCTTTGTGGTGGCGTATGGCGTCATGATTCTCCTCTATCATTTCTAGCGATTTTTCTCTTGGTTGCCTCTATTCGACCCTTGCTCCCGTTTATTCTGCTGTTTCTCTTGCTCATCCCTCTTTCCCCAAAGCTGGTGTTGGGGGCTGAGGAGAGCCCGCCCTTCTCTGATCCGACTCTGCCCCTCGCCTCTACGCCAACCAACCTGAAAGGGTCGGTGGATCTTTTTTCACCAGAGAGCGACCGCGCTCTCTTTTCCAGCTTGTATTGGCCTGTGGAGGTGGTCAAGCTCTACCAGGATAAACCCGAAAAGAGTTGGGCCATCATTCAAGGGGAGAGGGTAGGGGTAGGTTCTAGGCTTTTTGGTGGCAAAGTGACTGCTTTAAACAAGAGTGGGGTGACGATTCAGTTGGCTATCGAGAAGCGGTTCTTGGGCTTTTACCGCTGTCAGGCCACTAAAAAGAGTCAGGGAACCCTACGCATTGTTCGATCAGATAAAGGGTGTCAGGGGCTCTATCTGGCGGTTGGCAACCCCTGAGTCTCCTCGTGTCTTGTGCTTTTTTTACTCTGGAGTGTTTGACTCTTCTCGTTGTCCCCATTTTTTTCGTTTGCGATAGATTGTCGACTGATCAATCTCCAGCAGGTCGGCTGCCAGACGGACATTCCCTTCACACTGTTTGATGGCCCTTTCTATGGCCTCCATCTCTACCTGAGCCAGGGGGATGATGGGGGTGGGCTGTTGTCCCTCGACGGCAGACATGTGGGAATGGTCAGTAGAGAGAGTGGGAGGGATAAAGTGGTGGGGTCTGGTTTCAATCTGATCCAGAGGAGAGGGGAGGATCTCCTTGGTGACCTTTTTGCCATTGTGTAGGACCACACTCTGTTGGATGACATTCTGCATCTCTCGCACATTGCCCGGCCACTCATACTGAAGCAGGGCACTGGCCGCCTCGGTAGAGAAGGTGGTGAAAGCTTTGTTCTCCTCTTTGGCATAGCGGGTTAAAAAGTGGTGGGCCAGCAGCAGAATATCATCTCCCCTCTCCCTCAGGGGAGGAACCGTAATGGGGACGACAAGAAGGCGGTAGAGTAGATCCTCTCGAAACCGGCCTCTTTTGACCTCTTCATGAGGATCTTTATTGGTGGCACAGATAAAGCGAATATCGACGGACTCTTCCTGATCTCCCCCCACTTTTTTGATGCGACCCGATTGAATAAACCGTAGCAACTTACTCTGCAGTCCCAGCTCCATCTCACAAATCTCATCCAAAAACAGGGTGCCGCCATGGGCAAGAGAGGCGGCCCCTTGACGAAAATGTTGGGCATCGGAAAAAGCCCCTTTCTTGTGGCCAAAAATTTCGCTCTCCATCAGATCGTGGGGGATGGCTGCGCAGTTTAGAATAATGAAAGGACGGTTTTTTCGACTGCTCTGTTGGTGTATGGCTTCGGCACACAACTCTTTTCCCGTACCGCTCTCTCCCAATAAAAAAACCGTAGCCCGACTGGTGGAGACGTTATCGATAATGCGAAAGAGGGTCTGCATGGGCAGGGAGGCACCAATTAATTTTTGCAGCCGGTCACGTTTGCTGTTGTTCTCATACTCCTTAATGATTTGACAAGCTTTTTGGTGGCGGATGGCGTTGTTCATGGTAGCAAGAAACCGCTCTGGCTCTACCGGTTTTTCAAAAAAGTCGAAAGCACCACAGCGCATGGCCTCCACAGCCAGATCCACACTCCCTTTTCCTGTCATGATGACCACTGTTGTATCAATCATCTCTTTTTGAATGGTGAGCAGAATATCCAGCCCATTGGAGTCGGGCAAGAAGATATCCAGCAGTACCACTTGAGGGGGGGTGTTGTGGATCTGCTTTAACCCCTCTTCTCCGGTCCGGACGGTCTCTACCTCCCAGCCATTGAGCTTTAAAATATTCTGGCAATAGCCGGACAACAGAATGTCATCTTCCACAATTAAGGCAGATTTGTTTGTTATATGGAACATTTGTCACTCTCCAGTCAACGCGACATTCCCAGAAAGAGGCTGCTCTTTTCTCCGTATCGATAGGGAAGAGAAAAGGGGCCTTCCTGATGTTGCATAACGCAAAAATTTGCAGATTGCAAGAGCTATCTCCTGGTTTTACAGGGTATGAGAGAGGGGTCAAATTTGGGTTTTAGTCATGAAAACAACAGGATAATATCACATTGACCCGAGTGGCCCTTAAATTGCGGCTTATTAATACAAGGAAGAGTTTTTAATTGTAAAATACCAATGCTGCACCAACCAATCCAGAGCCTGCTGCCTGGCAGCAGGCCGGAAGAAAATCCCGTTATTGTTTACAGGTAAGAATAGGATAGGGATTATATTTATTGATTAAAGTGGTCTAAAAGAGGAGGTAACGATGAGTGCGCGATTTCATTCAATCGGTTCAATCAAGTTAAAGATGGCAGACATCATCTTTAAGGAGGTGCTGGATGTGATTGTAATCATATCGGAGTCGGGAGAGGTGGTGGATGCCAACCCCTCTTTTCGTAAAATTGTCGGCTATTCCCGAGAAGAGGTGGTGGGAAAGCCACTGTTTTTCATCCAAAAAGGGGATTATGAATCGATTGTTCAGAAGGTGATGGCTGCAGACTCTTCGCCCATGGACTACTGGACAGAGTTAATCACCCTGACCACCAAAGCCGGAGGGTTGAAAAAGTCTCGCATCAAAATCAGCAAGATTAGCGATAATCATGAAGGTGACACCTACTATCTCTGTTTTTTCAGGATCATCCCCTCCTAAATAAAAAGAAGAGCGTTGACCACCTGACACGCTCTTCTTTTTTGGCTGATATTGCCTGGAAGCAGGCCATTCCTAAACATATAAATTGATATTTTTCTCTTATTCTATAGTATACTTTCATCACCATGATGCACAGTAAAAACTCGCTCCTGCCCGGGGAGATTTGCCTTTAGCAACCATTGGAGCATGTTGGATGGATGAGCGTAAGAAAAATATCTTGATGGAGAGGCTCCAAGCAACAAAGGTCAAATATGCTGCCGGTTTGCCTGAAAAAATCCAGTCTATTTTAAAAGGGTGGGATCCCTTCCTTTACGGTCCTTGGCATTCGGAACAGTTTGAGGTTTTTCATCGACAGGTTCACACTCTGGCCGGATCGGCCGGGACGTTTGGTTTTCCGAAAATCGGCCAGGCCGCACGAGGGGTCGAGATGTTGTTGAAGTTGATCCTGGAAAGTGGTCAACCTCCCGATAAACGGGCTAAGGATCAGATTACCGCTCAACTGATCTCCCTGAATAAAGTCTACATCGCTTCCACATCCGTCCAGCCTCCCCCTCTATCCCAAGAGAACCGTGCGGCACCATCGGATCAGCCACAGCCCATTGGGCCAGCCGGAGAAAACCGCCGCAAACAGATTATTATTGTCGATGAGCCGGGCCAGGATTGCCAAGAGTTGGCCAGTCAACTGCACTATTATGGCTATGGCTGCCGCTGTTGTCACACCCTCCCAGAGCTTCGAGAAGAGATGGACCGCTCGGTTCCCTCTGTGCTTTTAATGAATATCGATCTGGAGGATGGCCTGGGCGTAAGAGAGGCCGAAAAGATTCATCGGCAGGAGAAAGGGGCTGTTCAGACCGTTTTTATCTCTTCCGAAGGGGATCTGCCTCGTCGTTTGAGTGCCATTCGGGCGGGTGGAATCGGTTTCTTTCAACACCCTATCGACCTGGATCGATTGATGGGGCTGCTGGATGGGCTTTTTTTGGATGGGGACGAGGAGCTTTTTCGAGTCTTGATTGTCGATGATTCCAAATCTCTGGCCCAGTTCCATGCGGATGTTTTGCAGGGGGCTGGCATGCACTGTCATGTGGTGACCGATCCCCTGAAAGTTACGGAACCGCTGGAACAGTTTCAACCGGATCTGATTTTGATGGATCTGTATATGCCTGACTGTACCGGTTGGGAGCTGGCCTCTGTTATTCGCCAGCACGCCGCTTCAGGCTCCATCCCCATTGTCTTTCTCTCTGTCGAAAAGGATTGGGATCGACAACTGTTAGCCATCAGCAAGGGCGGGGACGATTTTCTGACCAAACCCATTGAACCAGACCATCTTGTTCTGTCGGTTCAAGCCCGCATCAAGTGGGCTAGAAAATGTCGCTCCAACAGGGTCTATGATGGATTAACCGGACTCTTGAATCACAGCGCTACCACCGAACGTCTCGTCCTGGAGGTTGAGCGGTCAAAACGAGAAAAGAGTACTTTCTCTTTTGCCCTTATCGATCTGGATGGCATTCAGTCTGTTAATGAGAGCCATGGTTATCCCATGGGGGACCAGGTTATCAAAAGCCTTGCCCGGTTGTTGAAAAAACGGATGCGTACGACCGATATCGTCGGCCGAATTGGTGGGGAGGAGTTTTCGGTCCTTTTTCTCGGTGCCACGGTTGGTGAGGCTCTGGAAATTCTTGAGGAGGTCCGTCTCGCTTTCAGCCGGATAGAGCATCGTGCCGCCAAAGGCCTCTTTAACCAGACCTTCTCTTGTGGGGTTGTCTCCTTCCCTGACTATTTCGACTCTGCCACCCTTCAAGAAAAGGCAAGAAAGGCTCTCTCCAGAGCCAAACAACAGGGCAAAAATCGTGTGGAGTTCGATTAAAGCACCACACAACAGACCCCTTTGTTTTTTAGCCCTTTTTCTTTTTCTGGCTCAAGGTTTTTAAAACATCCCCCAAATCCGCAAGCCGATCAGCCGGGTCGGCCCAGTTACGCTCTCTGAAAGAGAGCGTGCGTGACGCTTGGTTGAAGGTGATCCACCCCCCGCCCTTTTGAATCATCTCGATCAGGGCATCGGTGTTGATGGCCGGGTCGGGATGAAAAGAGAGGGCAGCCCCTTTTGGCCCCGCTTCCAGTTTAAGAATTTTCAGCTTTTGACAGCGCCGTTTTAGCACCATGACCCGCAGCAGATAATCCACCGAGTCGGGGAGGGGGCCAAAGCGGTCAATCAGTTCTACCCGCATTTCGGCAATTTCATCCGAGTTGGCCAGTTCGGCAATACGTTTGTACAGGGTTAACCGAAGGTGAACATCCGGGACGTACTCGCTGGGAATATGGGTGGAGAGATGGAGGCTGATTGCCGGTACAATCTCCTCTTCCACCTCGTCGGGTTGCGGTTGACCTCCACCGCTTTTGAGCTTTTTTATCGCCTCTTTCAGCATCTGGTTGTAGAGTTCATACCCCACCTCTCGAACCTGACCAGACTGCTCGTCTCCCAGCAGATTGCCAGCCCCACGAATCTCCAGGTCATGGGTTGCCAACATAAACCCAGCCCCCAAACCAGAAAGGTTTTCAATGGCATCCAGCCGTTTTCTGGCATCCGAAGAGATGCTTTTCGGGTGAGGGGTCAGCAGATAGGCATAGGCTCGATGTTTGGAACGCCCCACCCGACCCCGTAGTTGATGCAGTTGAGCCAGGCCAAACTTATCGGCACGATGAATGATGATGGTGTTGGCGGTAGGAATATCCACGCCGTTTTCAATGATGGTGGAGCAGAGCAGCAGGTTGAAATCCTGACGATAGAAGGAGAGCATCACCTTCTCCAGTCGGCTCTCTTTCATCTGACCATGGGCAACGCCAATTTTGGCCTCTGGGACCAGCTCATTCAACTGAGCGGCCATTTTTTCGATATCCTGCACCCGGTTGTAAAGATAGTAAACCTGCCCACCCCGATGGATCTCTCTTAAAATGGCCTCTCGGACCAGATTTTGTTCATATTGGCAGATCACCGTACGGATGGCCAGACGGTCAACGGGGGGGGTAGAGATGATGGAGATGTCTCGAACCCCCGCCATGGCCATGTGCATGGTACGGGGAATGGGGGTGGCGGTCAGAGTTAAGATGTCGACAGTAGCCCGGAGCTGCTTGATGCGCTCTTTGTGCGTCACACCAAACCGCTGCTCTTCGTCAACGATGAGTAGCCCCAGATCCTTAAACGCAATATCCTTTTGCAAAAGACGGTGGGTGCCGACAATCAGGTCGACGCCACCAACAGCAAGCTGTTTGACGGTCTTTTTCTGCAGGCCAGGTGAGCGGAAACGGGAGAGCAGTTCGACGTTGATGGGATAAGCAGCTAATCGGTTGGAGAAGGTCTCGTAGTGCTGTTGAGCCAGAATGGTAGTGGGGGTGAGGACGGCAACCTGTTTGCCATCCATCAAAGCCCGAAAAGCGGCCCGCAAAGCTACCTCTGTTTTGCCAAACCCCACATCACCACAGACCAGCCTGTCCATGGGCCGACTCGAGGCCATATCTTCCAGCGTGGTGGTGATGGCATGGGCCTGATCGGGGGTCTCTTCAAAGGGAAAAATAGCGGCAAACTCTTGGTAAACCGGATCAGCCCCAGAAAAGGCAAAGCCTTTTCTGGACTCTCGTTGAGCCTGCAGGGCGACCAACTCGGCGGCCATTTCCAAAATTTTCTTTTTGGCCTTCTTCTTGGTGGCCTTCCATTTGTGGCTGCCCAGTTTATCCAGACTGGACTCATCGGCCCCCGAATATTTACTGACCCGGTCCAGGTTTTCCACCGGCACATAGAGTTTATCGGAGCCCGCATAGGTGATCAGAAGAAAATCATTGCGGATCTGGCCGACATCCAGAGAGTGCAGACCACCAAAACAGCCGATGCCATGGTCGTTATGTACGACCAGATCCCCTTCTCGCAAGTCGGCAAAGCTGGCTAGAAGTTGATCCAGATAGCGCTGATCCACCTGCCGACGTCGGACTCGTGTGCCAAATATGGAGGCCTCCGTCAGTAGAACCAGGCCAAAGCGGTTATGAATAAAGCCTTGATCAACATCACCAATAACCAGTCGAATCGGCCCGGCAGGTGCTGCAAGGGCCATAGGCCAGTTCAGGGCATCCGCTACGGTAATTTTCTGATCTTCCAGGGTCTCCCTCAGGTGTTCACGTTGACCGATGGTGCGCACAGCCACACAGAGTTTCAACCCTTCTGCCTGAGCGTTCTTTAAAAACAGAATGGCCCGATCAAATGCCGATTTTTTCTTCGGTGCCTCATCCCGCTGCGCCTCAAGAACAAAGTCTGGTGTGGCAGAAAAACCTGTGGAGGGAGATTGGTCAACTCTATCTGGCTCGGTTTGCAGAACCGGAAAGTTGGCAAGATATGTGCGAACTTCAGCCGGTAAGAGGTAGAGGCTCTCGGGCTTAAGATGATAGTGAAGGTTGTCAGGAAGGGTCGGGTCGTTTTTTTCTTGGCTTAGGCGTTGGTCCCTTTGCAGGATCTCTTGATGAAAGAGCTCCATATCCTGAAAAACCTGGGTATCCAGCAGAAAACGGCTGCCGGATGGCAAATAGTCAAACAGGGTTTCTGCCTTGTCGTAAAACAGGGGCAGAAAATGTTCCATTCCCTGGACTTTCTCCCCTTTGGAAATCCCTTTGTACAGATCTGATTGAAAACTATTGCCCCCAAAAGCCTGTCTGAATTCGGTTCTAAAACGGCTGATGGTCTCTTCGTTTAACAGCACCTCGCCAATGGGTAGAGCCTGAACCCGCTGGATGCGGTCGGTTGAACGTTGAGAAATGGGATCAAAAAGACGCAGGGTTTCAACTTCGTCACCAAAAAGCTCAACCCGAACAGGGTCTTCATGGCCTGGGGGAAAAAAGTCAAGAATACCGCCACGAACAGAAAACTCACCAGGCTCTACCACTTGAGAGGCGGTGTAGTATCCGGCGGTGGTGAGAAAGGTTCGAAAAGCAGAAAGATTGAGCTGATCCCCTTTGGCGATGGAAAAACCGTGTTCGGTTAGTACGCTTCTGGGCATCAGCCGCTGCATGATGGCTCGGGTGGTGGTGATGATAACGCCTTGGCTGTCTCCTGCCTCATTTTCCGCTAATACCGGCCCCAACCCGACCATCTGAGTTAAACGAAAGAGCGTTGTTATTCGCTCGCCAACCAGGGGCGAAAAAGGAGAAAAACGATCGAAAGGGAGGGTCTCCCAGGCTGGAAAAGGGAGAAGAGAGAGCGAGGGGCCTTTTTGCTGGGAAAAAAAAAGCAGCTCTCGATAGAGGGCCTCGGCGCGGCTGGTTTTTCTGGTAACCAAGACCAAAGGGGCCGGTGACGTTTGCGCCAGTTCTGCCGTCAGCCAAGAGAGAGAACCATCCGGTAAAGGGCCAATGGAAGGTATGGCGTGGGGGGGCGAAGCTTCGAGAAGAGGAAGGATGGAATTTAAGAGTGGGTGGCTCATGTTGTCAACTTGGTGAACGATTAGTATCAGGCAAAGGTTTCAACCTCTTAACACGTAAAGGGCATGGATAACATATAAGAGAGAACAGAGAAAGTGTCTGCCGGTGATGGTCACGATTAAATAGTAAGCTTGCAGAGCCGTTATTCAGTTGATAAAGGGTGGCTTGGGGGTACGTTGTCATGGCTGTTGGCTTCAGGTAAACTCAACGGGCTTTCTCTTGGAGGAGGTCGTGCTTGAGTCAGGGAGTGTGAAATAAATGGTCCGTCACAGGTTAAGCCGGATAAAATCCATCATTAAGAATGAAATTTCCGGCCGAAAAAATCAACAGGTTCATTATATATCCGACATTAACAACTGGGCTTTCAAGTGGGTTGCCCACTATGTAACCCAAGGGATGTCTCGGCAGTTGGGTTATGCCATTCCCCTCAATACTCCTCCCTGGGATCTTCGTCACCAGATCTTGATTTTTGGTAATCGATACCCATGGTTTTTTGGTCCAAGAGAGAGATTACACCACTCCAATAAGGTGGTGGTTACCTGGTGCCATGGGGACCCGGCAGATGCTGGGCCGGGTATTCAAAAAATGATCAAACAGCTTCCCGGGGTTTTTGATCGTGTGGATCGGGTGGTGGTAACTTGTGATTATTCAGCACAAGTTTTGATGGATCATGGTGTTCCCGAGTATAAGCTTGTTAAGATCCCGCTCGGGATCGATAGGAAAAAATTCTATCCCGTCGATAACGAAACCAAACAGACAATCCGCTCACAACTCAATATACCGCCCCATGTTTTCTGCATTGGCTCTTTCCAAAAAGATGGCAATGGTTGGGAGGAGGGGTTGGAGCCAAAGTGGATCAAAGGTCCCGATGTCTTTATCGAAACCATGGCACGGCTCAAAGAGAGACATGATAACCTGATGGTTCTATTGACGGGTCCGGCCAGAGGGTATGTCAAACAGGGCTTGGATCGTATTGGGATACCGTACAGGCACACCTTTTTAGAGGACTATTTTGATATCACCCCCTACTATCATGCCTTGGATCTCTATCTGATTGCCTCCCGAGGTGAGGGGGGGCCACAGGCTCTGTTGGAGGGGTGGGCTTCGGGGGTCCCTCTGGTCTCTACACGGGTTGGTATGCCGAGGGATTTGATTCTATCGGGAGAAAACGGCTTCCTTGCCGATGTGGAAGATGCCCAGCAGTTGGCCACCCACATTTCCACTCTCATCGAAAATCCCCGTTTGCGAGAGGCTTTTCGTCAGAAAGGGCTGCAAACAGTCAAGGCTCATGACTGGCAACAGGTAGCCGATGCCTATGTTGATGTTGTTCGTTCTTTATCCACCCCTTAATCCTGATAGAGATGCGGCTCCGTCATGTAGTCAGCGGGATTGATACCCCATTTTTCATGGGATTCTGATTGAACAATCTCAAGGCTCGTTATTTTTTTGTCTCTAAGAGCGAACAGATCCAACTCTCGAGGTTGAATAAACTGTCTGGTTTTAGAGTTCATCGCAGCCTTGATGACCGGGTGGAGCAGACTCTCCTTGTTGGGTCGGGTAACCACCCCCAGCAGGCCATTTTTTAAACGAACAACCGTACCCATGGGATAGATGCCAACACACTGAACAAAGGTGTGAAACAGCTCTTGGCTGAAATGAAAACGGCTCCAGTCCAACATGCGTTTCAAGGCAAGGTAGGGGGGGTTGCCCTTGTGATAACAACGGTCGGAAGTAATGGCATCATAGACGTCGACAATGGCTGCCATCTGCCCAAAAGCGTTGATTGCATCTCCTTTAAGACCCTGTGGATAACCCGATCCATCATAGCGCTCATGATGCTGGGCAGCCACACTGATGCTTACCTCCTCAATACCCGGTGTCTCTTCCAATAGCTTGCGGCTGAAGACCACATGCTGTTTCATGATGGCAAACTCTTCATCGGTAAGTTTGCCCTGTTTGTTCAAGATGGCATCTGGTGTATGCATTTTGCCGATATCATGAAGCATCCCCCCAATACCAACCGAGATGATGGTCTTTTCATCCATCCCCATTGCCCGACAAAAAGACATGAGAAACACCCCCACATTAACAGAGTGCATGAAGGTGTATTCATCTCGTTTTTTAATCAGGCTCAAGGAGAGAATGGCATCAGGATTTCGAAACATGGAGTCGGCCATCTCCTTGACCGCATTTTTCACCGGCCCCAACGTGACCTGCTTACCAAGACGAACATCCTCCAAGATGGAGCCGACTATTTTTCGGGCCTGTTTTTTGGCGCTTCCCGCCTGCTTGATTTCATCGTTAAAAGGGATCTCTTCTGGGGGAGTCCGATCTTCATCCTCCTCCAACTCCCGCATCTGAGCCTCCAGGGCGGCCTCAACCTCTTGGGCTGTTGGGGCCTCTTCAAGATCTTTCCCTTTGCTGGTATCAATATAGACCTCTTTGATATCATGATGAATAACCGCCATAACTTCTTCATCTGTTCGGATCAATCGTGCACCACGAAAGGCGTTAGGGTCGCTATCCTGACAACAGGGATTCTGCCATTGATGGTTGAAGTCACGAATAAACATGCCAGCTTCCAGTTGTTCAACCGATATCTTTTTAATCATCTAAACACCATCCTATGGCCCACAATATCGGGAACTAAGTTGAGCAACTTGCTCCTCCAACACCTGCTGTTTGGTCGTTTGCTGTAAAATATCCTGTTTAAGGGTTGAAATCGACTCTTGAATAAAAGTTTTGATCTCTTCTTGGTGAGGCTGATCTTGAATGGTTTCCAATTGTTGATTAAACGCATCCAAGGATTGGTTGCAAAGGCGGACTGACGTTTGAATTTGGGATAACTGTTGCTGAATTGAGGCGATGGACTCAATCAGCCTTTCTCCTTTTTGGCGATTTTCCTGAGCAAAAAAAACAGCCTGTCGATCGAGAAAAACTTGCTGAGCACACTCAAACCGACGGCATTGTTCGGGGCTGGGGTTTTCCCCCTCGGCTTGGAATCTTAACCGAAGCTGTCTCATGCTCTTGGCAGTTTGCCGCCATTGGGTGGAGCAGGAGAGGGCTTCAACCTCTCTGATGAGAGACTCAATCTGCTGCCATCGTGGGTTGGTCAGGGGGTTATCCGGGGTCTCCACAGGCTTTAGCCTTCCCCTGATACCCTGTTTCGTGCCTCTTCCAACACTTTTTGGGCGTGCTCTTTGGTTTTAACTTTGGTCCAGGTCTTGAGAACGACACCTTTGGCATCGATAAGAAACGTTGAGCGAACAATGCCCATATAGACCTTGCCATAATTCTTTTTCTCTTGCCAAACCCCAAACCCTTCACAGGCTTTGCCTTCACTATCGCTTAGCAGAGTAAAAGAGAGATTGTGTTTGTTGGCAAACTTGGCGTGAGAGGCTGTTGAGTCTTTTGAGAGGCCAATCACATGGATTCCCAGTTTTTCGAACTCTGGAGAGAGCGCCTGAAAATCCTTGGCCTCCAAGGTGCACCCCGGCGTGTTATCTTTGGGGTAAAAATAGACGACCGAGCCGTTAGGCCCATAAAGGGAAGCAAGTTCGTGGAGTTGTTCGTTTTGATCGGGCAGGGTCAGGTTGGGTGCAACAGCGTTTTCTTTCAGCAACATGATTTTATCCAATGAGGTCGGTTAGCACATCTGTTCAAAAGAGCGGTAGCAGAAATCAACCCCTCACTCTACCACTCATGATACAAAGAGGATGAGAATTTTTCAATGGCATCATCCATTCTTTTGCGGCTGACCATAAAAAAACCCCTAATCCGACACTAACTGGATTAGGGGTCAAAAGATCAGCTTACTGGTGCTGTTCTATTTGAGTAAAACTACCGCCGCATAGGCTTCAATTCAACCCGACGGTTCATGGCACGGCCTTTTTCCGTATCGTTAGACTGGACAGGATGGCTTGAACCAAAGCCCTTAGCTGTCAAACGATTAGCAGAAACGCCTTTGTTGACGAGATAGTTAAGAACCGCTTGTGCACGAGCCAAAGAGAGCTTCTCATTAAGAGCAACGCTGCCTTTGCTATCCGTATGTCCTTGGATCTCAACATTCAGGTCATAGGCCTCTTTGATGATATCGGCTGTGTCATTCAACATGTTGTATGAACGAGATTGAATAACCGCTTTGCCGGTCTGGAAGTGGAGGTTCTCAAGAACCCAACATCCCAGAACATTCACAGTGGCTCCACTTGGTGTGTTCGGGCAGTCATCACGGAAATCAACAACGCCGTCTCCATCTGTATCCAAAGCACAGCCGTTGGTGTCTACTTTGACATTCATCGGAGTGTTGACACAGTTGTCACGATAATCGGGTACACCGTCTTTGTCGGTATCGACAGCACAACCAGCGAGGGTTACTTGTACCCCTTCTGGTGTCTCGGGACAGCTATCACGATAGTCGGGTACACCATCCTTATCGCCATCGAGAGCACAGCCTCTTTCATCTACTTTGGCTTGCTTGGGTGTGTTGGGGCAGTGATCTTTATAGTCGGGAACGCCGTCCATGTCGGTATCCAGAGCGCATCCCTTGGCATCGACAGCAGTGTCGGCGGGAGTCTCAGGGCATTTGTCACTGTCGTCATATACGCCATCACCATCGGTGTCTACTTTTGTTTTTCCGGGGCAGAAATAACACTGGGTACCCACACCAGAGATCGCTTTATTACCGATCTGTGGGTGATGTTGGGTAAAGCCACCTGCTTTCCAGCTACCCGGATGTTCTGTTGTTGTACAGGCGCCCAGAGTCAGGGACAGGAAACCCATACCAAATAAAAGGGAGATTTTTGATACTTTCATAATACCTCTTTTGTAAAAGTTTAAAGTGCTTGGTCTCGAAAGAGATCTCTCTCGATACAAAATTGTAGGATGGAACCCCCACCCTGAGTTCCAGCAATTATGGGGGATAACAGCAAAAAATCAACCAAAAACTCTCCAACAAAACCCATGGCTGGTGTCCGTAAGGAGTGGAAAAGAGAGATTTTTCCTCTTACATCGACAGCAATGAGATTGTTTTATTGAAGATTTTTCCTCTTCTACATCGGGATAAGGCCGCTATGTTGGATTGTTATAATTATCTTAATGGTTTATTAACGAAAGCCATGTTGAAATTTGTCCAAAAATTGGGGGTGAAATGTAACCCTGTTTTTGATTTTTTAGCTAAAAACAGCTGATAAACCAAGAGATTGCATGCTGTAGAAAGGACCAGTTGCCGAATCCAGATTTAAGAGATAGAAGGTTCATCTGTTGGCATCAGACATGCATTTGGGTTGCGGGTGGGGAGGAAGCAGAGAGAAAAAAACGCCCTTAATCAAAAATACGTTATCGATATAATCAGGAGAAAATAATGGCTTGGATTGGAACAGCCAGTTTTGCCACCCTCATCTTTTTTGCGTCAATGGTTGTCTGTTATGCCATGCTGAAGTTGATTGCCATGTAAAGAAAATGTCAAAAATACGACTCTTGACGACTGGCTCTAGACATCTTGTGCGGTTTGTTTGGGGTGATTGAGGCGTGGTTATGGAGAAGGCCGGCAAAACAGTCTGTTTTGCCGGCCTTCTTTTCTATCAGCCCACTCTTGCCTGCCGCGGCAAGCGCGGATCTTTGGATAGAGAGTGTCTTGCCAAGTTAAAAGCCAGTGTCTGTTATCTGAACGTTATTCATCCAGTGTAATCAGTTGATAGCTCGATATTTTTCACCTTTGGCGTTGCAGACCGGGCATTTTTCCGGTGGCGTGCCAATTTCGGTATGACCGCAAATTGGACAGACATAGATGGAGAGACTCTCCAGATCTTTGCCGCTTTGAATGGCTGCTAACGCTTGTTTGAACAGGTCGTGGTGAATTTTTTCCACCTCCATGGCATTGTGCATGGAGCGGACCGCTTTACTGTTTCCTTCGGCCTCGGCTGTTTTGATGAATTCAGGGTACATTTCAGTGAATTCGTAGTTTTCACCGTCAATAGCCTCTTGCAGGTTTTTCGTTGTTTCCTGAACACCGCCCAGAACCTGAAGGTGGCTATGGGCATGGATGGTTTCTGCTTCGGCGACGGCTCTGAATAGTCGTGCAACCTGGCCAAAACCCTCTTTCTCGGCTTTGTTGGCAAAAGCGAGATATTTACGGTTCGCCTGGCTTTCGCCGGCAAAGGCGGCCTGTAGATTGTCGTTGGTTTTCATAGAAGTTCTCCTTGGTCTTAGGGGATGGTACATCAAGTTTGATAAAGCGGAAGATTCTCAAATTGACTGGATCTTTGCAAGCTCGAATAAGATTTTTTTAGTCTCCATGGCCAAATGGTTAAACCTGAAAATGGTTGTTGTTAACCCATTCATGGCCTAACCTACTTGATTCACCTGCTGTCATAAGAAAAAGTCATATCACCTGTTTGGGTGACTTCGATTATTTCTATGTCAGAAGCTAAACCAATATCTTGCGCCATTCATACATGGCCCAACGGCCGTTTCTAGGATAATAGAGGTCAAACAACCTTAAAAGTTCAATTATCCCTTGTTATCTCCCATACCAAACTGTGTTGAGAACTCTAATGAAAATGAAATCTGCCCTCTCTCTGTTTTTAATTCTACTCTCCTTGCCAGCCTTGGCTTTTGAACAAAAAGATTTGGAGCGATTGATCAAGAGTAAAAGATGCGTTCAATGTGATCTGCAGCAGGCCAACCTGGAGAAGGCTGATCTGAAAAAAAACTACCTGCAAGGGGCTAACCTGCAACAAGCCAATCTAGCTGGGGCCAACCTGCAAAGCGCCAAACTCTATAAAGCCCACCTGCGGAAGGCCAATCTGAGTGGGGCCAATCTGCGAATGGCTCGGCTGGAACAGGTTGATATGGGTGAGGCTGTTTTAGTGGGGGCGGTATTGACGAAAGGCTATCTGGACCAAGCCAACCTGGACCGATGCAACCTGAACAAAGCAGATCTTCGGGAGGCCCATCTGGTAGGGGCTTTCATGATGGGGGTGGATCTGACAGAAGCCGACCTGCGAGGGGCGAACCTGTTTGGAGCCAACCTGGATCAGGCTCAATGGAATGGAGCACGGTTGGATGGGGCCCACTGGATAAATGGCAAAATTTGCCAAGCCAACTCAGTGGGAAAGTGCAACCTCCCCTGACCCATGCCTTGCAGGGGAGGTTGCCTCAAAACGATCCGGTAGTAAACCTGAAAACAGCAGAAACTCTTGTCAGCCAGGAGGTGATGGCAACTTTAAAACCAAATTGGGACAACGGTTAAAGGCAAAGTCAACACCTTGGGAGGCCTTGCAGGCCCCAAACCACCAAGCTCTTAAAAATAAAAAAAAAGCAAAGTCAAAGGCTTAGGACCTTGGGCGCCGCCCAAACCCGCTGGGAAGGCATTCATGCCTTCCCAGACCCATCCGCTACTATTTTGTATAAATTGGGTTTGGAATCTGTATAGGTTTAATGGCTGGTTCCGGATGATCGGGTTATTTTATTGTAAACATTGTATTTTCCAGATGGCTTATTCATGGGAAGCCGCTTGACCTCCTGTAGACTTCTGGCATCGTAGACAATAACAGCGCCATCAGGGTCCCAGATGCTTAACAAGGCGTAACGACCATCTCGGGTAAACTCCACATGTCCTGATGTCTTCCCAGGAGCTGGACGCAAGGTGCGAACAATCTTCAGACTGTTTTTGTCAATGACATGGACAAGATCCCGATGGGGACCAAAAAAAACATCGACCCATGCATAGGGGCTGTTTTCATGGCTCCGCATGAAAAATCCGGGTCCTTTTGTCTGCAATCTTTTGATCACCTTCCAGTTTTCCATATCGATAATGGAAACAACAGACTCCTTCAGGTTGGGTGTGGCCATGATCCGCTTTTTATTCCAGGTCCAGGTGATGCCGGAGCCTAAATGAGGCATGCCGGGTATATCAATCGAGGCCACTTGCCGACCTTGATCCAGATCGACTACCTGTCCCAGGTTACCATCCCGAGAGGCTCCTATCAGCTTTTGATAGTCTTGGGTAAAGAAAAAATCATCCAGATAATCTTTGGAAGAAATCCGGCGGATGGCAAACGGAGCCATCTTGGCCTCTTCTGATTGCAGAATTTTGGCCTCACTGTTATAGGGAATCTCCCAGACTTCCCGGATATCTTTTAACGCAGCGATAAAACTGTTTCTTGGTGAGGCATCATAGACAGCACTCACACGTGAACTGCTCTTCCCCTCTTCATCCGTAACCGGGATTACTTTGATGGGAGTGAGGTCGTCTGCATTGAAAAGTACCAGGGTATGTGGAAGATAGTTGGCGGCAATGAGGCTCTTGCCATCACCAGATATGGCCACATTTCTCATATTGATGCCGGCTCGAACCTCTGAGACCACCTTCAGGCTGAACATATCAAATTTACTGATCCAACCATCCCGTGAGCCAAAGTAGACAAAACGACCATCCGGAGAGTATTTCGGTCCCCCGTGGAGGGCAAACCGGGTTTGAAAACGGTGGATGGGCCGTAGTAGATCTCCATCGAGTACCGTGGCATGGTGATCGCCAATTTCAACAACAATAAACATGTTCAACAGTTGGGCGCTATGGAGAGGCTCTTTGGGGAGTTCGACATCGGGAATGTGGATGATCCGGCTGGATTGAATCTCTTCCATGTCCCAAGTTGGCATGGTCTCCAGAGGTTGATAGATATAGTCGACCAAAGATTGAATCTCTTGGGGAGCGAGATCTTGGGCAAAGGGGGGCATTTGGGTGGCAGCCCGACCTTCGGAAATAACCTGTGAAGCCATGGGTTTGCGAAGACGTCGTAAATTTTCTGGCAGCAGTGCTGGACCAATACTACCCAACCGTTCCGGATGGTGGCATTCGGCACAATAACCGCGATAAAGTGCCTCGACATTCCTCCAACCCGCCAAGCTCTCTGAAGAAAGAAAGAGGGGTGATAACAGCAGAAAAAAAATGAAGTACTTCATGATAAATGCTCTCTTATTCAATGCCAATCTCCTTGTCCGTCAGATAGCAGCCAGGATCTTCTGCCCAGGCATCGCCTGTTTGTTGGAAGGCTCTGACACGGGTATTGCCTCCACAAATGGCCAGTTGGCGGCAAAGGCCACAACGACCTTTGACCGGGCGGGGGCGTTGACGTAAACCCCGCAGAAGTGGGTCTGGATTGGAGCCCCAAATCTCTTGAAAGGTGTTTTTTTTCAGATCGCCCAGGGAGTAGTTCCACCAAAAAATATCGGGATGGACCAACCCCCGGTTATCAATGTTGGCAATACCAACACCCGAGGCGTTTCCGCCCCATTGGGTCAGCATCTCCTGGGCCTTATCCCGATAGTCCGGAAACTGTTTCTCTACCCACATCAAGAAGAAAACACCATCCGCATCGTTGTTACCTGTGACGATCTCCTGGTTGTCTCCTGATTCAAGAGAGTGTAAACAGCGGTTAAAAAGAGACTCAACCAACTGGCGGGTAGCGTGGTGTTGGGCGTTCTCTTCGCGGTTGGTTTTTCCTCGGCCAGCATAATTCCAATGAGAGAGATAAAAACGGTCGATGGACTCCGCCGTCATCTGTTGAAAAAGTCCGGGAAGATCGCCGACATTTTCTTGGGTCGGTGTAAAGCGAATCCCGGCCTTGACCCCCTGTTCTCGACAATTTCGAATACCCTCAATAGACTCCTGAAAAGCACCAACCCGCCCTCGAATATGGTCATGATTGGCCTGCAGGCCATCCAAACTGACGCCGACATAATCAAACCCGGCTGCTGCAATTTTTTTGGAAGTCTCTCTATCCATCAGCGTGCCGTTACTGGAGAGTCCCAGATAAAACCCCAACTGCTTGGCTTGTCTGGCAATGTCAAAAAGATCGGGACGGAGCAGGGGCTCTCCACCAGATAGAATAAGAGCCGGCACACCATAGGCTTTTAACTCATCCAGAACCCGAAACACCTCTTCCGTTGTTAATTCTCCCATAAAATCTTTGTCTGAGGAGGCCGAATAACAGTGACGGCAAGTAAGATTGCAGCGGCGAAGCAGGTTCCAAACCACCACCGGACCGGTAGCCGAACGGGCACGACCAGGGGTTTCGGGCTGAGGCTGAAGCAGTTGACGCATGATTTGAGTAAGGCGAAACATTGTGAGCTATTCTCTCTTTAGGCGAAGCCCAGTTTTTTTTAAAATACGGGAGCTGTAGAGGATGGTATGGTCCAGGTCATCCTCTCCCAATAGTTGGGAGATAGATTCAACCCGTTCAGAAACCACGCTACGATCCTGGCCATGGACCATGGTAAAAAGGTTGTAGGGCCACTCAGGGAGTTTTTGAGGACGACGGTAGCAGTGACTGACAAAGGGTAGGGCACCTATCTGCTTGCCGTAATGGTCTATTTTGTCTAAAGGAAGATGCCAGACCGACATGCCGTTACTTCTCAAGCCCAATTGGTAGTGGTTGGGGACCACACCAATCCGGCGCACCCACCCTTGCTTTAGCATCGTTTCAAAACGGTTGAGAACTGTCTCCAAAGTCAGGCCCAGCTGTTGGGCTATGGCGTTGAAGGGGGAGGGGAGGAGGGGTAGTCCTGCCTGAGTTGCCGTTACAATAGCGCGGTCCTGAGCTGTCGGGCTGAGGGTGCTCTCCCGTTCAAAGGGCTGTTCGATGTTATTGAACGGTACCGTATCAATGGAGCCATCCTTATGTAGAGCCAACTTAAAGCCCAGTCGATATTCGGTTAACTTAGGCAGGTTGAACACCTGAAGGTTGGTCGCAGATTCGATCTGATCGATAACCTGCTGGATCTCCTCTTTGGTCTCCGTAGCCAAGACAAACCACATGTTCAACAGATGCTCACGAGCATAGTTATGGGCTACCTCAGGAAAGAGATTAACCCGTTCAGCAACCTCATCCAAACGCTCTTTAGGAACGCTAAGAGCCGCTAGCGTTAACCCACCACCCATTTTTTCTGCATTAAAAAGGGGACCAAATCGGGTTAGATAGCCGCCAGAAAGAAGCTTTTCGATATGCTGGATTAACGCTGTTTCTGTTAAATCAAGCTGATGAGCAACCTCCAGAAACGGAGCAGAGGAGAGAGGAAAGCCGCTCTGAAGTTCGTTGATGATACGGCATGAAACAGAGTCGAGAAGGGCCATGTCAGGATCTCTTGCTGCTTGGTTGAAAATAGTGTGCACCCTGCTGCTTGAAGCGCCGCAAGCTAAACAAAACCTGCTTGGGAATATCCTTCATACCACAATAACCCTCTAAAGAGTCTATGCTTTTTAAAACCTGATCCCGTTCACGACCATGAATCATGCAGTAGAGATTGTAGGGCCAACGGGGTAGGGAGCGCCTTCTGTGGTAGCAAAGAGTGACAAAATCAAGCTGACTGATTTTTTTCCCTAATCTGCTGACCTGATCCTCTGGTACATCCCAAACCACCATGGCATTGGCTTTAAACCCCAACTCACGGTGGCGAACAATCACGCCCATTCTTTTGATGATACCTCTGTTCTGAAGATCGGACAGGCCAGAAATAACCTCATCTTCAGACCAACCCACCTTTTGGCCTATTTGCTGAAAAGGCCGACTTGTTAGAGGAAACCCCTCTTGAATGGCTGTTAAGAGCGTAAGCTCTCTATTATTTAAAGTCCGGTCCTGCATCATCAACCCTCTCATCTTGCTCCTGTGTAAGGGGGAAACCCAGATCAATGTGAAAATTATCCAGCATGGGCAGAATGTGGACCTCTGTTCCAGCGTGTTCAGCAATCTCGGAGAGCACAAACATCAATCTCTCTTCATCCGCAGCCGTAACAACAAACCACAAATTAAGGGCATGTTCCCGTTCATAATTATGGTTGACCTCTGGATAGCTGTTAACAATCTGGGCAACTTTTTCAAGATCCCTGACAGGAACCTCCATGGCAGCCAGAGTGCTCATGCCAGCCTTTCCGGTCTGAAGAACCGCCCCAATCCGGCTGACAACCCCTACTTTTCGAAGATGTGTCAAGCGTTGGATAACCTGCTCTTCGGTCAACTGTAATCCTGCGGCTATCTCTGCATAGGGGCGAGAAACAAGCGGAAAATTTTTCTGATAGGCATTCAATAAGGCAAGATCAGCCACAGTTAAAGAGAGCGAAGCAGAAAGCACATCTTCTGTGAGTGGGGTAATTTGTTTGTGATATCCCATCTAAATGCCTCGCTAATCCCTGCCCAATCTAGAGAAGATAGAGTCGGTTTTCATACAAAAAATGTGTCAAGAAGTGCTTAAAGGCCGATTTTATGGGCCCGAGAGCTAAAGAAAATACCGCTGGGTTTTTCGGTGGGCAGGGTGGCCAGTTTATCAAATTGATCGGTATGATAGACGTGAACTTGATCTAAATCCCTGACGGAAACCCAGATATGCTCACCCCGTGGTGTAAACTCCATATGCATGACCCCCTTACCCGGTTTAAGGGTTTTGATCAGGGAGAGGGAGGGGACGTCGATGACTTGGAGGGTGTCATTATCTGGAAAGGCAAAATTAACCCAGACCTGTCGGCCGTCCGGGCGCCCCATGGCAAAAACCGGTTGGCTGTGAACCGGAATACGGGTTACTTCCTGCCAGTTTTTGGTCTCTACAACCATGATTTCGTGGCGACCAACCGCCGGGAAAAAGGCCATTCCACCTGCCATGGCCCACCCTTCAAGATGAGGCATTTTGTAAACAGGAAGTTTTTTTTCGCCTTTGCCATAGTTTTTAAGAATTTTTTTGACACCAGCGTCTAAATGCCATAAGTCCAAAAGGGCCAACCCATCTTCTCCAAACAGTCCGGCAATATAGTGCCTGCCATCGGGTGTGATAAGACCGTCGTAGGGCTGTTCACCAATTTGGGTAAATTTTTTAATGGTTGGTCGGTTGGGTTGAGACAGGTCTGCAATCCAGATCTCCCCGGCATCAAACAGGCTGAAAACAAACAGTTGGCCCGGTGCATCAACCAATCCGACCACTTTAGATGGCTCACCATCCGCCCCAATAGCAGGAATATCGGCTATCATCTCCAATGAACGGCTGTCGAAAATACGAACACCACCAGGTGTATAGTTGGACACAGCAACCAAAGTACCATCTTGAGAAATGGCGCCACCGATACTATTTCCAGCTTGCATTACCCGTTTAACCAGTTGACCTGAGAGAAGGTCAACTTTGGTTAATCCGCCATCACGACCAAAAATAAAGGCATACCGACCATCTCGAGAGTAGACAGCCGAAGCGTGAGAAAGGTCCCCCAGCCCCTTAATTTGACTAAGAATTGTTTTTCCTGTTGTTTCGACTATTTGGATACGACCCGAAGCACGCTCAATGATCAAACCCATATCGCCAACCCCGCGAAGGGTTGTGCAGCCAGAGAGAGCTAAAAGGAAAAACAGTGGAAGAGCGAGTAAAAAACGGAAGGTTGACAGGTGGATCATGGCGTAACCCCTGATTGAAGCTTTTTGGCCAGCCAAGCAATCTCCTCAGGAGACAATAAAACACCCCAGGGAGGCATGGCTCGGTCCGGTTGGCCGTTAGTGATAATATAGGTTAAATATTCTAAGGGCTTGCCTTCAAGCGCCTCAGGCGTTAAAGGCGGCCCAAGCCCCCCTTTAAGCGTGATCCCATGGCAAGAGCCACAGTCGTGTTTAAGCATGTGAATGAGATTCTTCTGCTGTTTGCGAGAAATGGAATCCGCTCCCGCATAAGGGGGAAAAAACAATAAAAAAGAAATGAAAAACAGGAAGGTTGATCGTCTCATGCGCTAAACGATACTCATCTGGTTGGAAGAAGAAAAAAATGTAAACGTAACAGAAGAAAAGTGGCGTGGTAAGAGTGGCATCTTTCAACCCTTTTCATGAGACGATTTTACAAGGTAACATTTCTTTGCTTACCCCTTGATCAAACCGCTTATGTAAATGGTAACATGATATTTTTTTAGAATAATGTCAAGGACAAAACCACAGAATACAGCTACAATTCTCTGGAAAGAAGCGGCATAAACAGAGGGGGAAATCTGCTTTGGGGCGACAGTTTGTCCCAGGATGAAAAGTGGGCAAGATAAGACGAAAAGATCTCAAAAGAGGAGAGTATGACAGGTTAAAGCGGTCTATCTTCCCAGCCACCCCTCTGGGCGTGAAGAGAGTCCAGAGGGGTGGCGGTTCCTGATAGGGATGGATATCCAGTGGTAGTAAATCGGACTTATACCATTTTTTCTGTTAAAATCAGCTGATTGGTAACAGTTGAATGACGCTCCAAATCAGGCTGGGAAGAGAGAAAATAGTGGCAACGGTAAGGATACCCAAAGAGGTGGTCAAAATGGCGTAGCTGAAAAAATGGTTGGTTTGATTGGTCATGGTTACTCTCCTGGTTGACTATTGGGTTATATTTAAAACTTCATTTTATTGCTTCTGCCTTATATACAGCATGGTATATGCCATAATTGTTAACCAGCTGATATTGCAAGTATAACAAAGAAAAAAATGGCGTTTGTACCATTTGGTGTGTTAACTATACTGTAAAGTTAACTGTTCATAGTGAACAGACTGGAAGGGGGTGTTCAGATACCTTGGAAATGTTAAGAGTCTTGCAGCCCTTCTTCAGCAGTTTAGAAGAGGGCGTTCTTTTCCTGGATAGAGAGTTAAGAATCATTACCATCAACCAGGCGGCTGAAAAGATGGTTGGTCGAGAGTTGCACCAGGTGGTGGGTGAACTTTGCCCTACCCTGTTTAGTGGAACGGAGTGTGCTAAAAAATGTGCCAAGACAAAAAAATGTGTTCTAACCCCATCCAAGGATAAGCCGATGGAGGATGAAAGCCTGGCATTAAGTTTGGAGCGTCAGGACGGCTCACCTGTTTTTCTGAGAATGTGGGCAACACGATTGCCCAAAATAGAAGGAAAAACCCTTTTTAGCGTCATTCTTAGAGACCGTACACGAGAGGTTTTGCTAGAGGAAGAGGTGAAGGACAGGTTCTCTTTGGGGAATATGGTAGGACACAGTCCGGTTATGAGAGAACTGTTTAGAAATATTGTTCGTGCGGCCATGAGCAGCGCGACGGTTCTTATTCAAGGGGAGAGTGGAACCGGAAAAGAGTTGGTCGCCAAGGCACTCCATGACAATTCATCACGAGCCAAGGGGCCTTATATTCGAGTCCATTGTGCCTCATTCCCAGATAATTTGTTAGAGTCTGAGCTGTTTGGTTATGTCAAAGGTGCCTTTACTGGAGCTCAATCTGATCGAATGGGCCGCTTTGAGGCTGCCCATGGGGGAACCATTCTACTGGATGAAATTGGTGAAATTTCATTGACCACTCAAGTTAAGTTGCTGCGGGTTCTGCAAGAAAAAGAGGTAGAGAGACTTGGGGAGAATAGCCCTAGAAAAATTGATGTTCGAGTCGTTGCGGCAACCAACCGAGGGCTGCAATCCATGGTCCAAGAGGGGACTTTTCGAGAGGATCTCTACTATCGTCTAAATGTATTGCCTTTAGAAACGCCCTCTTTACGAGAGCGAAGTGGAGATATTCCTGTCCTCGCTCAGGTTTTGTTAGAAGAGATGGCGCAACGTTATGGTCGAGAGGGGGTCTCTCTTTCTCGTGAAGCCATAGCTCTGTTGGAGTCCTACCATTGGCCAGGAAACGTCCGCGAGTTGAGCAATGTACTTGAGTATGCTTTAGTTCACTCGGTGGGTCGAGAAATTTTCAATCAGCACTTTCCTGATAAAATGGTAAATAAGATGCCGAAAGCGCTAGATGAAAAAGCTGAGACTGGGCAGAAAACTGTAGGATATTATCGAAAGCCAATAGGGGAGTCAGAAAAGGATTTGATTCTTCGTGTGTTACAGTCGGTTAAGGGGAATAAAGTCCAGGCCGCCAAGCAGCTTAACATGTCACGAACCACTTTATGGAAGCGGCTTCGAGACTATGGATTAGGTTGAGAAAAAAGGGAGTCGTCAAAAAGTGTAGGGGCTCCAGAGGCGTGCTGACAACGGCTTTTTCCAGGTTAAAGGGAGCAATGTATTGTCATTCTCATTGAAAAATGGACAGTATAGAGATTTCAAACCAAATGTGTACAAAACGATTGCGGATGGGTCTGGGAAGGTATGAATGCCTTCCCAGCAGGTTTGGGCAGCGCCCAATGTCCTAATCCTTTGACTTTGCTTTTATTTTTTATCTTTAAAAGCGTGGGGGTTTGGGGGCCTGCAAGGCCTCCCAAGGTGTTGACTTTGCCTTTAACCATTGTCATTGTCCAAATTTGGTTTTAACTGACTCTATCTCCTGGGAGGTCTTGTAGCCTCCCAGACCCCCTAGCTTCTAAAATTAAAAGCAAAAACAAAATCTTGGGCATTGCCTAAACCCACCAGAGACGGGCCGTCCCTAAACCCTCAACAGTGTCTGGTTCCGATTTGATTTGACTATATAGCAATTCCAAAATAAAATGTCACATCAACAGCTTTTCTAAAGGCTCAGATGGCTGAGTGGATAAACGCCGTTTTTTGAGAATTGCGAACGACTGCTCAATTGGGTTGAAGTCAGGGC
>PEAM01000036.1:0-4894 GCA_002753565.1 Magnetococcales bacterium
GCCCTGACTTCAACCCAATTGAGCAGTCGTTCGCAATTCTCAAAAAACGGCGTTTATCCACTCAGCCATCTGAGCCTTTAGAAAAGCTGTTGATGTGACATTTTATTTTGGAATTGCTATAAAAGCGTGGGGGTTTGGGGGCCTGCAAGGCCTCCCAAGGTGTTGACTTTGCCTGAAACTGTTGTCCAAATCTGGTTTTAATTGACTGTAACTGCCTTCAGCCTTTGTCTAGATTTGTGGTTTAGACTGACTATGAAAACGACCGTCAAATCAGACCCAAATTGCCCACGGTATGGTGTTTGCTTTTATTTGTTCTTCTCTTCCATCAGAGCCACAAGACGGCTTTTTTCCCCTTGAGCAATCTCCCTCTCCAGCGCCCCTGGAGAGGCCAGGCGCATGGCTTCATCAAAATGCCAGATGGCTGTTTTCCTCTCCCGAATCAACTTGTAGTAGCGCCCCAAAGCCAGATGACCAGATGCCACCCGGCTGTTTTTTCCTTCCACCATACCCAATAGATAAAAGTAGTTGGCCTGCTTGGGATATTCGGTGGTAAGACGGCGGAGGATACGGCTGGCGGGTTGATATTTTTTCTGTTCGTTTAAGGCAAATGCCAGCCAATAGCGCAAATCCTGACTCTCTGGTCGGAATTTCAAGGCCGCTTGAAAATCCTCCTCTGCCAAGGCCGCTTTTCCCCAGTCCATACGGGTTCTGCCACGCTCTCTGAGCAGGTGGGGATCGTTGGGCTGTTTGATAAGCAGATGGGTCAGGTGTGCCTCCGACTCTGGAAGTTGACCGGTATATCGCTGGGCAACTGCGATTCCGTAGCGCGCGATAGGGTCTTCGGGGTGGGTGTCGAGTCGGGCCTGAAAATGATGGACAATCATATCCGGAGTAGCGGCACTGCTTGCCAACAGCTTGGCTTGCACCCGATGGAACAGTTCAAGGTTGGTCTGTTTTCTGAGAACTTTGGGCCGAATCTCTTTGGCCATCTGCCGGATTTCGACGAGTCGGTCCGAACTTAATGGATGGCTGAGCAGGTAGGGAGGAGGCATGGCATTCTCCCGCTGCTCCCGCTGGATACGTTCCATAAAGTAGGATAACCCCATCGGCTCAAAACCGGCTTTTGCCAAATAATAGATGGCTAACCGATCGGCCTGGGTCTCTTTTTGACGTTGACCCGATAGCAGTCGTGCCTGTCCCGCTGCGGTTCCGCCAATAATGGTGGCCTGGGCCACTTCGCCGTTTCCCGATACCACCCCCGCAGCAACCCCAGCCAAACCAAAGAGCAGCGTCTGCAGCGAGACGTTATCCACCTCCGATTTTAACTTGATATGGTGACCCGATGAGAGATGAGCGATCTCATGGGCCATGACCCCGGCTATCTCATCCACGGTGTCAGCGGCCAGCAAAAGACCGCTATTGAAAACAATGTCATTACTCTCTAAAGCCATGGCATTGAGAGAGGTATCGAGAAGGACATGGAACTGGACGTTCTCGGCACTGATACCGGCGGCCTCTAAAAGAGGTTTGCCCAACTCATCCAGAAAGTCGGTGGTTTCCGGGCCGGTAATGAGGATGATCGGTTGGTTGCTCTTTTCTTTGGAGAGGGCAGGGGAGGGAGAGAGGAGAAGAGCCAGGATGAGCAGGCAAAGAGAGAGAATAAGTGTGGCTTTGGGCATGGTTTTTGCTATTATCCATAGAGTAAGTGTAGTGGGCCTTATTAACAGAGCGGGCTGTTTTGTCTTGCCTGATCGCCTTGAACAGACTCTTTTATAGCCAGTAGTCTGGCTGATTATAGGTTTTTTGGCGAGTTTTATTCTATTACCAGGAGAGATTCATGGGCCGTTTTTCCAGACTTGTCGAGCTGAGAAGATTGCGCGAAGAGGCGGATGGTCTCGCTTATTCACGTATTTTAGGGCGTATTGAGTCTTTTCGGCAGAAGATTGGCATGCTGGAAAAAGAGACGGCTGAGGGCCAGGAGATGGCTGTTGAGATGGTGAAGCAGGGGCAAACCCCCGGGGCCGTCCGAATGGATGATTTTTTTCGGGGTCAGAGCTGGCGGGTCAAAAAGCTGGAAGATAAAATCAGTATGGCCCAGGTAGAGGCCAATAGTGCCAGGCTGGTGTGGTTGGCTGCCCGAACACAATTGAAGCAGGCAGAAAAAATGGCAGAAAAAGAGCGGTTGCAACACGACCAGACGGTGCGCCGCAATGAGACTAAAGAACTGGACATGATTGGAATTGTTCAGAATCAATTTCGTCCCTGAAGGAAGAGAGGTTTCCCTTGAACAGACACTATTTCTCCCCAGTACCGGGCTGGCACGTGGTCCTCTTGGTATCTCTTGTTTTTTTGACACCGGCACCGGCTATGGCTCAAGAGGGGCCGGGATTGATCAAAGATCCCCTGTTGTTGCTTAAATCTTTGGAGGAGCGACGAGATAGCCTGGATAAACGGGAGGAGCAGTTGGCCATCCGGGAGGGGGATCTCAAGCGACTTGAAGAGAAGTTGGCCAAGCGGATTGAGAGCTTGGAGAAGCTGCGTGGTGTGATTCAAAGAGATCTGGCCAAGGAGAAGGAGATCGATACCGCCAACATTGCCCGTTTGGCGAAGATTTATGGCAACATGAAAGCTAAATCAGCAGCCTCGGGCCTGCAGTCCATCGATCAGGATACCGCTGTCAAGGTACTTAAAGTGATGTCTGAGAAGGTGGCTGGTAAGATCCTTGGCAAAATGAAGGGGGGGAATGCGGTCGCATTGGCCAATGAATTGGGACTTTCTATTGCAGAAAAACGTAATCGTGGCAGATAGTTGCAGTTCTTTAGATGAAAAAATGCAAAAAAAGTGAAAAAACTATTCAAGGATTCGATAATAGGGCCGATAAGTTAATTAAGCGGCGAGAATAGAGTCGCTGAAGAGATTGAAAAGGTTCCCTGATCATCAAAAAGAGCAAAGGGAAAAAACTCTTAAAGCTGGTTTACACTACCACCGATAAGAGAGATCAACAGGCAGGAAATCCTCTTGAATTGTTATGAAGCAGGGATCGGGAAGATTCCCAAATCAAACGAAAACAAGAGGAAGAAAAAAAGTCTCAAGTTAAAAAGAGACTCTGCCGAAAAGCTAGATAACAGAGGCAATAGAGAAGAGTCGGATCATAGACCAGGATGGTCATATTTAAAGAGGTTTCTTCTTTAGTATTGGTTCGATAGCCGAAAAGAGTGTTTGACTGATTGGCTCTTTTGTTTCGATATAAGGTGTATGGGTTAGGGTTGGCCCTGTAAAATGATCAACCCACCTCCGACCAAGGATGGAAATTGTCGCGGTTCTTAATAATGGATAGACCGCATTTAAGGAGGTAGTACCATGTTTCAGTCTCACTGTACCCTAAGCGGGGGGTCCCCCCCAAAGTATGCCACTCAAACCGATCGCCACGAGACGGGCTCGCCCGGAACCGTTGTCGAACAGGGTTTAGGAATCCATCAGCCAGTGCAGAGCTCTTTATGGTGTTGATGAATTCGGTTGATTCGCTGGTTTAAACTGTCAAGCGAACGATTAAGGTGGATGAAACCCCATATATTATAGAATTTTAAGTCAATCCATTTGGAATAGATGCCTCAGAGATCTGTCTGGGATTTGGATGCCAAAGGTTTGACCAAAAGTAAACTGGCTCTCTCTATCTTGAGTGGATGGTTGCGACTGAATGGGTCTTGATGGATTCAAGTCCTGTTGCAATAGAGCTCTCTTTCGACCGGCAGAACAGCCACTGGCTGATCTGGGTCTGTTGATCAGAGTGTTCCCATCCAGGGATCTTTTGACGAGAGAAAAGTACCCAGTGTAATTATAATAGTTATCAATTATGGTAAACTATTAGATTAATTGTGACCCGAGCAGGTCCAGAAAAAATGAAGTGCTCACCTCCAAACCAGGGATTGGTATTTTGATACAGCGGATCATGGAATACCGCGTAATCGGAGGATTTTAACATGCTTGCCATCAATACGAATGTCGCCTCTCTCAATGCTACACGGCATTTGATGAAGTCTACCAATAATTTGAGCCGGACTTTTGAGCGGCTCTCCTCGGGGCTCCGTATCAACAGCGCCCGGGATGATGCGGCTGGACTCTCTATCTCCACCCGGATGACTTCTCAAATCCGTGGATTGAACATGGCGGTTCGCAACACCAATGATGCGATCTCCCTGGTTCAGGTAGCAGAAGGGGCTTTGGGCGAGACAACGAACGCTTTACAACGGATACGTGAACTGGCGATCCAGGCCAACAACGCCACCATGACCGATGGCGATCGGAACGATTTGCAAAAAGAGGTAACTCAGTTGATGGCCGAGATCGAACGGATCTCTACCACGACAGAGTTCAACAATCTCAATGTTTTGAACGGCTCTTTTGTCTCTGAAAATTTTCAGGTTGGAGCTGATGTTGGGCAGACGATACAGGTTACCATCAAGGATGCTCGCACCTCGGCCCTCGGCTTGTCATTAGCGGGTGTGGGAGGGGTAAGTATCGGCTCTGGAGCCGCGGCTGTCGGTAGTATTGATGGGGCTTTAAATCGAGTGGATGCAGCTTTAAGCTCCATATCGGATGTTCGCTCTCAGCTTGGTGCGTATCAAAACCGGTTTGAGTCGATTGTTGCAAACTTAAGTAATATTTCCGAGAACACCTCAGCAGCGCGTTCTCGAATACTGGACGCTGATATTGCGGCGGAGACCGCCAACCTGACCAAGAATGCCATTATGCAGCAAGCTGGCACGGCTATCCTGGCTCAGGCCAATCAGCAACCTCAAATCGCCCTTCAGTTGCTTGGGTAAGGATACCCAGGCCAGGCAGATGATGAGGTAGGGTTGGGTCGGCCCTTAAAAATGAACGGCCCACCTCCACA
>PEAM01000036.1:5445-32979 GCA_002753565.1 Magnetococcales bacterium
CAGGCGCCTCTGCACTGGGTATCGGCAGTGTCGATATCGGTTCCACCGCCATGGCTACCACTGCCTCTGCTATTGATATCGCCATCACCAAGCTGGATGCTGCTTTGACATCGGTCTCGGAAGTACGCTCTTCATTGGGTGCGTTCCAAAACCGTTTTGAGGCGGTTATCGCCAACCTGGGCAATGTTTCCGAGAACACCTCGGCAGCCCGCTCTCGGATTACGGATGCGGATATTGCGGCAGAGACTGCCAGTCTGACCAAGAACGCCATTATGCAGCAAGCTGGTACCGCTATTCTGGCCCAGGCCAACCAGCAACCGCAGATTGCTCTGCAACTATTGGGATAGGGTGGTCTCTGACTTAAGGATAAGCCAGTCTGACCATTATCTTTCCCACTTGGATTAGACAGTGATTCTGATCAGGAGGAAGATTCATGGATAACATGAGCGAGGTGTTGCCAGAAGGTAAAGCCCAAAGGAGGGAAGGAAAGAGAGCGTCGCTCTCGACCAAACACCCTCCGGTCTTACCGACAAGCAAGTTGTTTGAAGGGGGGATATCCAAGCCCCATGTGGGAGTGGAGAAGAGATCCAATACCACAGATTTGAAAAGTTTGGCTGAAGAGATCACCCAGTCGCTTTCGGGATTTAAATCTCTCAGGCTCAGTATGGATCGAGACATGAAACGGGTTGTGGTGCGGGTTGTTGATGAAAAGACTGACAACGTCATCCGCCAAATTCCTGGAGAACGGATGATCGATCTGGTTAAACAGATGAGAGATTTAGAAGGTGTTCTCATCAAGGCAACCGCCTAGCGGTTGAAAAGGTTTGAAAAAAAAAGGCCGGTCCCTTTGGGGATCGGCCTTTTTTTTGTCGTCTCATCTACCCACAAGGCGTATACGGCTGGGTATTCCCTGGCACCCTCCACTCCTCCACTCTCATTGATTGATCTATCACCCCCTCTGGTTTCTCAGCTTTAAGGGGCCGTTGTTGTGGCCGCTCTTTGGCGAATGTCTGAAAGACAAGGATTAAAAAAAGGGTTGGTAGGTAAATAATCGCTTTAGCTGGTTATCCTAATACCGATAAAAAGATTAAGGGAATTTTTTGGTCAAAATAGAGTTGGTGAGATCCCTGTAAAAAAGAATTAAAAAAAGTTCTTTAGCTGGTTATCTAAAGACCGATAAAAAGATTAAGGGGATTTTTTTAATATAAGTTTATGTGATTTGATGGAGGTGTTGAACTAACGTATTCCATTTTTCAAATAATGATAAAAAAGAACATATAGGACAGCCAATGCAGTTGCCGGCGGGTTGTATGCCCCAATGGGATTGTATTGATTGAAAACGGGTTAGGGTTGGCCCTCATTACAGAAATGATCAACTTACCTCCAGCCAAGGAGTGGCGTGTACTGAATCGAGCTCTTTAACCAACAAGTTTAAAGAGCCTAATTATCGGAGGAGAACCAATGGCTTTAACAATTAACAACAGTATCGCATCCATCAACGCCCAACGTCAGTTGATGAAGAGTACTTCGGCCTTGAACACCACGTATGCCCGGCTGTCGTCTGGCTTGCGAATCAACTCATCCGGAGATGACTCGGCTGGTATGGCGATCAGCAATCGGATGACGGCACAGATTCGGGGTATCAATGCCGCCATTCGAAACAATAATGATGGCATCTCACTGGCTCAGGTTGCCGAGGGTGCTTTGGGTGAGACCATCAACGCCCTGCAACGGATGCGAGAACTGTATGTTCAAGCCGCCAACAGCACCTACAGCTCGGCAGATCGGGCGACGCTGCAAAATGAAATCGTCGAGATGAAAAACGAGATTGCCCGTATCGCCTCCTCCACCCAGTTTAACGGGGTCAACCTGCTTGATGGCACCTATTCGTCGCAAAAGTTCCAGATAGGGGCCGGTTCCGGTCAGCAGATTTCACTGACTATTGCCGGTATCAGTATTTCTGCCTTTGCGCTCAACATCAACTCGGCGGGTGCGACCACCAATACGGTGGGTGGTTACCTGGGTAGTATCGGTTTGGGGATGGTGGGAACCAGTGCGGTCGCTGTTGCCACCGCCAACATCAGCAATGTTGACAGTGCGCTGGATTCGATCTCTGATATCCGGGCCTCGTTGGGTTCTGTTCAATCCCGCTTTGAGTCCATTATCGCCAACCTCTCCAATGTGGTTGAAAACACCCAGGCGGCCCGGTCACGGATCATGGATGCCGATATTGCGGTGGAGACAGCCAACCTGACCAAAAACATAATTTTACAACAGGCTGGTGTTTCGATCTTGGCTCAAGCCAACCAGCAACCACAAATTGCTTTGTCCCTATTGGGGGGGCAGCGGTAACCATTAGCTAACGCAGCATTTTAATCTGATTTTTGCCGTGGATTGGTTTTTTATCGGAAGGGCTGTTTGGCCCTTCCGAGAGAGAGTCAGGGTCGAGAGCAGGTTTAAGGGGTAACACCAAATGGCCTTAACAATCAATAACAGTATCGCTTCCATCAATGCTCAACGGCAGCTGATGAAGAGCACCAAAGCGCTGAACGTCACCTTTGCTCGGCTCTCATCTGGTCTGAGGATCAACTCATCCGGGGATGACTCGGCCGGGATGGCGATCAGCAATCGGATGACGGCCCAAATCAGGGGAATGGGGGCCGCCATCCGAAACAACAACGATGGGATCTCCCTGGCCCAGGTGGCAGAAGGGGCTTTAGGTGAAACGGTCAATGCCCTGCAAAGGATGCGAGAGCTGTATGTTCAAGCTGCCAACAGCACCTACAGTTCGGCAGATCGGGCGACGCTGCAAAATGAAATCGTCGAGATGAAAAACGAGATTGCCCGTATCGCCTCCTCCACCCAGTTTAACGGGGTCAATCTGCTTGATGGCACCTATTCGTCGCAAAAGTTCCAGATAGGGGCCGGTTCCGGTCAGCAGATTTCACTGACTATTGCCGGTATCAGTATTTCTGCCTTTGCGCTCAACATCAACTCGGCGGGTGCGACCACCAATACGGTGGGTGGTTACCTGGGTAGTATCGGTTTGGGGATGGTGGGAACCAGTGCGGTCGCTGTTGCCACCGCCAACATCAGCAATGTTGACAGTGCGCTGGATTCGATCTCTGATATCCGGGCCTCGTTGGGTTCTGTTCAATCCCGCTTTGAGTCCATTATCGCCAACCTCTCCAATGTGGTTGAAAACACCCAGGCGGCCCGGTCACGGATCATGGATGCAGATATTGCTGTCGAGACGGCCAATTTGACCAAAAACATGATTCTACAACAGGCTGGGGTCTCCATTCTGGCCCAGGCCAACCAGCAGCCAGCCATTGCCTTGACGCTCTTGAGCCAATAGGCGGGGTAGTGTTAAAAAGATAGGAGTACATCAAATGGCACTGACAATTAACAGCAGTATTGCCTCACTCAACACCCAGCGGCAGTTGATGAGTAGCACCTCGGCTTTGAACCAGACTTTTGCTCGGCTATCATCAGGATTGCGGATCAACGGTTCTAAAGATGATTCTGCCGGAATGGCGATCAGCTCTCGGATGACGGCCCAGATTCGAGGCATGGGGGCGGCAATCAGAAACAGTAATGATGGTGTCTCACTGGCCCAGGTAGCTGAGGGGGCTTTGGGTGAGACCGTCAATGCGTTGCAGCGGATGCGAGAGCTGTACGTGCAGGCGGCGAACAGCACCTACAGTTCAGCAGATCGTAATACGCTGCAGAATGAGATCATTGAGATGAAAAATGAGATTGCCCGCATTGCCTCATCGACATCGTTTAATGGGGTCAAACTGTTGGATGGCACCTATTCTGGTCAAAAGTTTCAGGTGGGAGCCGGCTCCGGTCAGCAGATCTCCATGACCATTCAGGGGGTCAGTCTGTCGGCGTTTGCCATCAATATCACCTCCGCTTCGGCACCCACCACAACCGTGGGTGGCTATATGGCCAGTATCGGTTTAAATGTCAGTGGTGCCATAGCGGTCTCCAATGCGACCCGAAACCTGACCAATATCGATAATGCCTTGGATTCGGTGTCGGACATCCGCGCCTCTCTAGGGGCGGTGCAGGGACGGTTTGAATCGATCATTGCCAATCTATCCAACGTGATCGAGAACACGACGGCAGCCCGCTCTCGGATTATGGATGCCGACATTGCTGTTGAGACGGCTAATTTGACCCGAAACAGCATCTTGCAACAGGCCGGTGTGGCTATCTTGGCCCAGGCCAATCAGCAACCAGCCATCTCTCTGCAACTATTGGGTACTACGAAATAGCCATCCGCAGGCTCTCTCTCTTTTCGACCACCGCCTCCTCTTTGAGGCGGTGGTTTTTTTGGCAGGAAAAACGGAAGCTACCAGGGGTTGGTTGTCAGACGGCCTTGGTTCGACTCTTCCAGAATAGCAGTGACCCATAGAGCAGTAGAGGGGGGAGGGTCATGTAATATTTTTGTGCAACTCCCAAGGGATCAGCCAGCAGATTGGGGCGGAACAGGGCGAGGCAGATAAGCAGCAAAAGCACTCTCTCCCACCAAGGAGCCACCCCGGCGTTCCAGCCCATGATGGCCGAAACAAACGCGAACATGGCAACCGTCGCCAAGGCAAACAGTCCCAGACTGGGCAGCCACCCCTCGATCCATATCCAGCTACTGGCCTGCATGGCAGAGCCGCCGGGTTGAATGCCGTGGATGAGGATCAGATCGGTGTTGAAAATAAACATGAAGGGGAGAATGGCGGTTCTTAAATCGTAGGTGAACCCCTGAATGCCGGTTTTGATGGGGTCGGAGCGGGCAATGGCCGAAGCGGCATAGGCAGCCAGACCAACCGGCGGGGTGTCATCGGCTAAAATACCAAAATAGAAAACAAACAGGTGAGCGGCAATCGCGGGAATAATCAAGCCCCCCTCGCCACCCAGTTGAACAATAATGGGGGCGGTGAGGGAGGCCATGACGATGTAGTTGGCTGTGGTCGGCAGCCCCATACCTAAAATCAGGCTGGTGATGGCGGTCAGCAGCAGCACCAGAATCAGATGACCCATGGCGATGACCTCGATCACCTCCAGCAGACGTTGACCCAGCCCGGTGAGCGTAATGGTACCAACCACCAATCCGGCCGCTGCTGTGGCCAGGGCGATGGGAACCATGTAACGTGCCCCATCAATCAGACCAAAATAGAGGTCGGAAAACCCCTCTCGCAGACTGGGAAAGAGAGGTTTTTTATAAAGGATGGCCAGCAGCGGTTTTTGCACAACCATGATGATCATGACCATTAAAATGGCGTTGAAGGCCGCCATGCCGGCAGATTGTCGTTCCACCACCAGGGTATAGATGAGTAAAAAGACCGGAAAGAGAAAGTGAATGCCGGATAGAAAGGTTCTGATCAGTGGTGGCAGTTGATCTTTGGGAACCCCCTTAAGCCCCAGTTTGCAAGACTCCAGGTGGACCACATAAAAAAGTCCCAGATAGGAGACCACAGCCGGGATAAAGGCCGCCTTCACCACCTCCAGGTAGGAGATGCCGAGAAACTCGGCAATGATGAAGGCCGCAGCCCCCATGATGGGGGGCATGAGTTGACCGTTGGTGGAGGCGGCAACCTCGATGGCGCCGGCTTTCTCGGCGGGAAAGCCGATTTTTTTCATCAACGGGATGGTAAAGGTGCCGGTGGTGACCGTATTGGCAATGGAGGAGCCGGAGATCATGCCGGTCATGCCTGAGGCGGCTATGGCGGCTTTGGCTGGGCCGCCGCGATATTTCCCTAGAGCGGCGTAGGCAAGCTGAATAAAATAGTGTCCTGCTCCGGCTCGATCCAGAAGCGCGCCAAAGAGGACAAAGAGAAAGACAAAGCTGGCAGAAACCCGTAGAGGAACACCAAAAATGCCTTCGGTGGTCAGATACATGTGGTTGATGATTTTGCTGACAGAGGCACCCCGGTGGGCCAGCAGTTCCGGCAGAGCGGGGCCAAAATAGCAGTAGGAGAGAAAAACCAGGCCGATAATCATCAGGGCCGGCCCCAGGGTTCGCCGTGAGGCCTCCAGCAGCAGTGCCAGGGTTACGACACCAAAGAGGATATCTTGAAAAATGGGCAGGCCGGGTCTCTGGGCGATGGCGTTATAGTTGACCACCAAATAGAGCGCCCCTGAGCCGGCTGTCAGGGCCAAGAAGGCATCGGTAAGAGGGATGGATTTTTTCGGGCTGCTCTTTCTGGCCGGGAAGGAGAGGTAGGCCAGGGTGATGGCAAAGGCCAGGTGGATGCCACGCACCAGGGTATCGTTGATGGCCTCATGGACGACCCACAGTTGAAAGAGAGACCAACTCAGGGCTAAGATGGTCAGCAGATGTCGACTCCAGCCATCGGGAGATCGACCGTTCCTCTCCAAGGGGGGGGCATCCGATGGTTCTGTTTGGCTGGCTGCTGTGACTGTGGGGGCCATGGGTGGCTCCTGATTTATGGGGGATAGGATTAGGTGGATAACCGAGGACAAACACACCGACCATCCCCTCTGTTATGGGGGGTTCTTGTCGCTCTCGTCTGGCCCGCCTCCCCTTTATGGGCCATGAGCTGTCCTGCTTCGACGCCAATGGTACAGGTTAATGGTTATTTTACCAAGGCGGTTCCTTATGTGAATAATCGGGTCTCCCAACGGCGACTGGCCCGAAAAAGTGGGCGAAAAGGGTACCATATCCAGACCATTGGTTTAACAGAAAGCGGCCTCACCCTGAAGGTGTTGTCCTCTTTCTCGGTGCAAACATCCAACCAATCGGATCAGGCTTGTGTCACCATGAATGCTATCCAGTTAGAGTATGGTTTTGGTCGGACTCCTGTATTGATCGACCGACGTTATCGGCCGGGAAGTTGCGAGTATGCGGCTATTTACAATCATGAAATTGAACATATACGCATTATGAACACCAAAGGTCAGAGCTATTTTTACTGGCTTAAACAGCAGGTGGCTTTGCAAACCCGATCCATCAAGCCTACCTTGACCAAGCGGCCCAAAGGGACCCAGAGATGGATGGCTGGCCAGGTGAAAAAAATAGCCTCCGGGCTGATCAAACAGATGAACCACAACCTCTCCCTGGCCCATGCTGCCATCGACACGCCTGCAAACTATAAACGTACTCAGGCCCAATGTTCGGGTTGGTAAGAGGGGGGCTGTTTGATGGTTACTTGGGATGGGGTGTCAGGTGTGTCATAATTACTGGTGGGTACGTTTCAAGTCTGCCCTTTGGCGTGCTTCTCATGGCCGAATCCAGATGGATGGTTGGATTGGCCGGTTGGGGAAGAGCAGGGTTGTTGCTTCTGACCAGAAGTTAAGAAGAGATATTTTTTATTTCAAGATTAAGGGGAGGCTCCTCAATGCAGGTGCGGCACATTCTTCTGTATGGCGTTGTGGCCATCGCATTTATTCTGCTGATTGTCGGCGGGTGGTTTAGAAGTCAACCCGACCCTGAAATGGGTAAGCGATTGGTAACCAACTCCTGTGAGATCTGTCACGATCTGACGACGGCTAAAAACCAGGAGCGAGGTCCCTACCTTTGGGGGGTCTATAATCGCCCAGCCGGGGTGACGGGCTATTCCCATAGTGAAGGGTTTTTGGCTAAAGTGTCTGAGGAGGGGTTTATCTGGGATGATGAACATCTGGATCAGTTTATCTCCAATCCTGGCGCCTTTATTCCTCGCACTCAAATGGGTAAGCCCAGTGCCAAACACCCCACTGCCTTCGATGGTATTGTGAGTGACGCCAACCGGAAAGATGTGTTGGCCTACCTGAAGAGCCTGCGTTAATCACAGGGTGTTTTGGGTTTCTCCTCTGTTGGGTGGGTGATGGTGTTTGCAATGGGAAGAGGGGATGTGTGGTGAATGGGTTTTGGATGGTTGTCAGGCTGTTGGTGGCGGGGGGGATTATCTGGTTTCTCCTGAGCCATGGGAAGTTGGACCTTACCCTGTTTCTGGATGGCTCTCTCCACTTCGACATCCTGTTCGTCGCCCTGCTGTTTAATCTTATCCTGATCTCCATCGGAGCGATTCGCTGGAGGATTCTTTTGATTAGCCAGCAGATTGATCTGCCCTTCTCCTGGATCCACGCCATGACCTACCTGACCATCTGTTTCAACCTGTTTATTCCCGGGTCGGTTGGGGGAGACGCTTTTCGGATGGCCTATGTTGCCAAACAGCTGCCGGAGCGGCGGGGTGTAGCGATTTTGACGGTCTTTGCTGATCGGGTTATCGGTCTTTATGGCTTGCTCTGTCTCTGTCTGGTTGGGCTGTTGTTGAATGGTTCTCTGGTGTTCTCGGTTACACCTCTGCTGATCATGACTCTCTCTGTGGCGGCGCTTGTTGTGGGGATTCCGGTTCTTCTGCTTTTTTTCCTTTTTTTCTTGCCGCGCATACCTCGACTGCGGGCCTATGTCCAATCCCCCCCAGCCAATCGCATGGGGCGGATGGTGGCAGCGTTGGCGGAGACCTTGCGCCTTTTTATGGCCGCTAAGGGTCTGGTGCTCTTAGCCCTGTTGGTCTCGGTTGTTGGTCAGGCCATGGGGGTTTTCTCCTTGGCCTGGATTGCCAAGGGGCTGGATAGGATGGTGATCCCCCTGGAGGGCTTTTTTGTGGCGGCTCCCCTGGCTTGGATTGCCAATGTTCTGCCCATCTCTCCGGGAGGGCTGGGGGTGGGAGAGGCGGCCTTTGATCAACTGTGTCATTGGTTGCAACCGGTGGAGACGGCTGCCGGGTTTGGTTCGATTTTTTTAATCAACCGGATTGTACAGATGGTGGCCAGCCTGCCGGGGTTAGGTGTCTATATTCTGCTTCGGCAGCCAAAGCCTTCCACCTCTTTGCATTCTGGTCAAAAGTAAGGGAGGGGTCGCCATGGAAAAGAGCAGGTCGGGGCGTATATTACTGATTAAAACCTCCTCCATGGGGGATATCATCCATACCCTGCCTGCTGTGAGTGATTTAAAACGGTATCGGCCCGAGCTGGCCCTGGATTGGGTGGTGGAGGAGCCCTTTGCCGAGATTCCCGCCTGGCACAGCCACGTCGACCGCATTATTCCCATCGCCCTGCGGCGATGGCGTAAAACACCGTGGCAAACCTATAAAAAGGGTGAGGTGGGGCGTTTTATCACCCATTTGCGCCGTAGCCACTACAGCGCCATTATCGATGCTCAAAGTTTGATCAAGAGTGCGGTTCTGGCTCGACTGGCCCGTGGGGATGGGTGTTATGGGCCGGACCAATCCTGGGCCAGAGAGCGGTTGGCGGTCTCTCTCTATGACCATCCCGTTCCATCCGGCCACTGCCAGCCGGTTATTCGTCGGACCCGCCAGCTGTTTGCGGGGGCTTTGGGCTACCCCTTGCCGGACACGCCTCCCGATTTTGGTCTGGACAAGGGGCCGCCCCCTCTTACCCTTGCCAACACCACCGACTCTGTCCTCTCTTACTTGGGCCGGCCATTCTGTCTTTTTTTACATGGAACGGCTTGGGCAAGCAAAATGTGGCCGGAAAGCTATTGGATGGAGTTGGCCAGAGTGGTGACCGAAAAGAGCGGCTGGAAGGTCTATCTCCCTTGGGGCAGTGAGGCGGAGCGGCATCGGGCTATGCGCATGGCCAAGGCGGTAGGGGAGAAGGTGGAGGTGTTGCCCTTCATGACCATAGGCGGTCTGGCCGGTCTGATAAGCCAGGCTCGGGGGGTGGTGGGGTTGGACTCCGGTTTTGCCCATCTTGCCGCAGCCATGGGGGTACCGTGTGTCACGCTGTTTGGGGCGACCAACCCGGCCTATTCGGGTGTGCCAGGGCTTCAGCAGCGTTTTCTTCAGACCCAGTTTCCCTGTTCCCCCTGCATGAAGCGGCGCTGTCAGCTAAAGCCCCCCTATTCCCCAGATCCTCCCTGTTTTGCGACCGTTGGCCCTGAACAGGTATGGCAGACCCTGCGAGAGCTGTTGCAGCTCAACGCCTGATGGCTCTATTTCAGCCTCTGTTCAATCTGCTCCAGCACCCGTTGGGCTATCTCCGGGTAGGGGGCGAGGGGGTCGGGGCGGGCACACTGCATCAGCTCGATGGGGGTGTCGGTTTTCCATAGGGTTCCCTCTTCCCGTGTGCGCCAGCGGGCGTGAAGCCAGTTGTACTGTTCAGCATGCTGGTGGATGGTCTCGGTAAAGGTGTCGTTGATTTTTGTCGTCAGGGCCACCACATCCTCCAGGCTTGGTTTGGCCTTTTTTTGTGGCTCCAGAGCTGGAAAAATAATGAACTTTGCCTGGCCTGGGGCTTGGCGTATGGATACCAGAGGCAGAATGGGGGCGCCAAAACGCAAAGCCAGCCGAGCCGGTCCCGCAGGAGATTGGGCAGGAACCCCAAGAAAAGGGGCTGTGACACCATCGACACGGGTATTCATGTCGGTCATCAATCCCAGCAGCTTTTTTTCCTGGATGGCTTTGATAATCTGCCGAGGTTGATCCCGACGAATCCACTCCACCCCGTACGAGGCGCGAATTTTGATAAACTCCGCCTCGCTCAGGGGATTGTTGGCGTGGCGGTAGACAATGGCGGTGGGGGAGGGGGCTGCCAGCTGGGCAAAGTGTTTAAGGCCTGGCTCCCAGCTGCCCAGGTGAATGCTGCAGGCAATCACCCCTCGCCCCAACTGAATGGCCTCCTTCAGGTGGTTAACGCCGTGGTCCTCAAACTGAAAGCCGTCAATCTGCATCCCCTCCAGATGGCTTAGCAGAACATTTTCAAAGATCAGCCTGACCAAAACCTCTCGCTCTGTTTCGGAGAGAGCATGACCGTAGATTAATTGCAGGTTACGGTCGGCCCACAGGCGCTCGGAGCGGAGGATTTTTTGCAGGAGGGGGGTAAGTCGCCCGATTTTTTTGGGGGTAGAGGCCAGGGAGCCTCTTCGAATGTAGTGGATGACCCCTTTGAGGGCCAGCCACTCCAGCTTATGCTTGCGGGAGGGTTTGGTCGGTTGTTGGGCAGTTTTGTTGCTCATAGTTGGGTCACCACGGCGAGCTGTTTGAGGACGATGTCGGGTGTAATCTCTTCCAGGCAACGCAGATGATGCTCTGGACAGATCCGTTTAAAGCAGGGGGCGCAGGGTAGATTGAGAGAGATCACTCGGGCTTTGGGGCCGACCGGTGGGGTGTGTTCGGGGTCGGAAGAGCCGAAAACAGCCACCACCGGCGTGCCCAAAGCAGCGGCAACATGCATGAGGCCAGAGTCGTTGCAGACCACCCCCTGGGCAACAGAGAGAATATCCACCGCCTCTTCTAAAGAGGTCTTTCCGGCCAGATTATAGCCGTTGATGCCGGCCTGCTGGGCGATGGCGTGGCAGAGTCCTGACTCTTTGGGGGATCCCAACAACAATACCTTCCAACCCGCCTTACCCCGATTGTGGGCAAGGGCGCTGAAATGGTGTTCCGGCCACTGCTTGGCGGGTCCATACTCGGCACCGGGAGAGAGGGCGAGCAGGGGGCGGTCATCCTCGGGAATAGCCAGCCGTTTTAACACGGCAGCAGCCCGCTCTGGGAAGGAGAGCAGGTTGGGGGCGGGCAGAGGGGCGGGCAGAGGATCATCCCGCTCCAGCCCCAAGGCGACAAAACGGTCTGCGGTACGGGGAAGGGCCTGTCTGTTTAGAGGGCGGGCATCGGTCAGAAGGCCCCAACGCATCTCGCCGATAAAGCCGATCCGCCTGGGCACTTTGGCGTGAAACGGGATAAGGGCCGACTTAAAGGAGTTGGGAAGAATCAGGGCCTGCTTATACCCACCGCATAACGCCCGACCGGCCTGAAAGCGGCGTTTCAATCCCAATTGACCATGTAACAGGGTCAGAGGGATGGCCTGGCGAACCTCGGGCATCCGAGCCAGCAGAGGGCTGCTCCAGAGGGGGGCCAGGACATCGATTGGGGTGTTGGGATCGCGGGTTTTTAAGATTTTAAACAGCGATTGGGCCATCACCATATCCCCCACCCACGAGGGGCCGACCACCAGGGTGGCCTGCTCCTCTGCCAAGGGGGGAGCTATCCCCGGCAGGGGTGTGGGGGTGGGAAACAGCGGGCGGGAAGGGAGATGATCGGTCATGGTGGAGGCTCTTTCTTAGGCCATGCCTCTTCTTTTTTGATCTTGAACAAAAAGAGCGACCCCCTCTTCGAGGGATTTGAACGGTCGGTCATATCCGGTCTGGCGCAACTTGTCGATATTGGCTTCGGTAAAGTTTTGATATTTGGCCAGAAGACCCTCCGGCATGGATCGATAGGTCAAGCTGCCCTGGCCCAACAGGCCAAACAGGGTTTTGACAATGGCGTTGAAGCTGCGGCTTTTGCCGGTGCCAACGTTGAAGGCCCCCTGGACGGGGGTAGCAGCGTGGGCCAAAAACAGATTGACCCCGACCACATCGCTCACATGGATAAAATCCCGGCGCTGACCGCCATCCTCATACCCCCCCGAGCCACAGAAGAGGGTGGCGGTGCCGTTTTGGCGAATTTGATCGTGTAGTTGATAGACCATCGAGGCCATCCGCCCTTTATGCTCCTCGCGGGGACCATAGACATTAAAATAGCGCAGCCCCGCGACCGTACTGTTCATGTCGGGGATCAGTCGGGCCACATAGCGGTCGAAAAAGAGTTTGGAGTAGCCATAGACATTCAGGGGGTTTTCGTTGTCGGGATGCTCGACAAAAACCGTGCTGTCGCCATAGGTGGCGGCGCTGGAGGCATAGACAAAGGGTGACTTTTGGGCGAGGGCAAAATGGAGCAGCTCTTTGGAGTAGGTAAAGTTGTTATCCATCATATATTTACCGTCATACTCCATGGTGTCGGAACAGGCCCCCTCATGGAAGATGGCGGTGATCGGCTTACCCCGGAAAGCACCAGCTTGGAGTTTGGTGCGAAATTCGGTTTTATCCATGAAGTCGGCATACTCCAGGTCTCGCAGGTTGAGAAATTTATCTCCCTTGGTCAAGTTGTCCACAACGAGAATATCGGTCTCACCCCGTTGGTTGAGGCCTGCCACAATGTTGGCGCCGATAAAGCCGGCACCGCCTGTAACGATATACATTCTTTTGGTTATCCCTTTGGTGTTTTGATGTTGTCCACAATGCGGCTGCTGCTGTGTCCCTGTACCAGGGGGATCAGGGCGACCTCTCCCCCCCAGGATTTCACCTCTGTTGCCCCGACCACCGTCTCTTCGGTATAGTCGGCCCCCTTGGCTAAAATATCCGGTTTAAGAGCTTTAATCAGGGTCATGGGGGTCTCTTGATCAAAGAGGATGACCATATCCACCGAAGCCATGGCGGCCAGAACACGGGCACGGTCTTTTTCGTGTATGATAGGCCGGGATGGCCCCTTGAGTTTGCGAACGGATTGGTCGGTATTGAGGCCGATAATCAGTCGGGTGCCCAGGTTGCGGGCATCCTCCATGTAGGTCACATGTCCGGTATGGAGGAGGTCGAAGCAGCCGTTGGTAAAGACGATTTTTTCGCCAGCCTGCCGCCACTCCCCCACCCGTTTGATGGCGGTTTTCAGCGAGCAGATTTTTTCGGACTGGCCCATGGCCTCCTCGCTGGAGAGGGCGGCAATCAGATCCATCTGATTAATGGGCGTGGTGCCAACCTTCCCCACCACCACCCCCGCGGCCAGATTGGCCAGATGCAGCGCATCCATCTTATCCAGCTTGGCCGAGAGCCCCGCAGCAAAGGTGCTGACGACGGTATCCCCCGCCCCGGATACATCATACACCTCCTGAGCCACCGCCGGAATACGTTTGGGGGCCTCGCCCTCTTCCAGCAGGGCGATACCCTGTTCGCTGAGGGTGACGGTGAGAAAATCCAGGTCGAGTTTCTTTCTTAGCTGTTCTCCAGCCTCCAGTAGTCCCGGCAGGTCGTCGATGGGGAAGGGGATGGCGGTTGCCAGCTCTTTTCGGTTGGGGGTAAGGGTGGTGGCCCCTCGGTATTTTTCATAGTTGACCCCTTTGGGATCGACCAGTACCGGCACCCCCAGCGCGCGCGCTGCCCGAATGATGGTTTGACAGACCCGCTCGGTTAAAACCCCTTTGCCATAGTCGGAGAGGATCAGTGCGCCGGGAATGGGTTTTTGGTCAAGTTGTTGGAGAATGCGGACCAGCAGTTTATCCAGAGACTCTTCAGGTACCGGCGAGGTCTCTTCCAGGTCGATTCTCAGCATCTGCTGGTGACCACCGATTATGCGGGTTTTGGTGATGGTGGGCCGTTTATAGAGGGTGCGAATTCCACTGCCGTCGATACCAGCCATGGCGATGAGGTCACGCAGACGCCGTCCCTCGTCATCATCACCCACCAGGCCCACCAGTCGAGAGTGGATGCCCAGATTGGTCAGATTAAGGGCGACGTTGGCAGCCGCTCCGGCGCTTTCGGTCTCACCGGTCAGTCGAACAACAGGCACCGGGGCCTCGGGGGAGACGCGGGTCACCTCTCCCCACAGGTAGCGGTCCAGCATAATATCCCCTACCACCAGCACCGTCTGTTCAAAAAAGCGGGCGTGGAGGGTGTCTAAAATTTTTTTTCTGTTTTGAAACATGGTGCCATCCACTCCAACAGCCCTGTTTGCGAGCTGGTATGTTTGGGTTAGTTGATGAAAGTTAGCAAATTATTTTCCAACAGGCAATTTTCGTCTGTCAGCCTCTGTAAATCACTCTGCCACGGTTTCTCCTTATGTTTTTCGTTCGGTTAATCCGTCGGTAAACGGCCACGCTTTATCATCCTGCTTCCATCGCGGTGTACGGGGGTATTGGTTTGCTAATTTTTTTTGCTACTGCTATCTTTGGATCATACTGTGGAGGGGGCGATTGCCACACAATGATAAGGGGAGGAGTTGTCCTGCATGTCCGGCAAGGTGCACTCAACGGATTGGCGTAGCAACCGGGCGGATGAAATCCATAGCCAGGTTCAGGCGGTCATCACCCGGATGCTTCAAGACTCTCTTCAGAGCCTCTCTCTGGAGGCGTACCTGGATGAAACCCTGTTTCTTATTCTCTCCATACCCTGGGTTAATCTGAACTCTGCCGGTATCATCCACCTCTACGAACCAGAAACCGGAGAGCTGCTTTTGGTGGCCCAACAAGATCTGCCGGACTCCATCGCCCATCTCACCAGACGGCTCCACGCCACAGAGAGCTACTGCCATCAGGCGATCTCCACCAGAAAGATTGACTTCATCTGCCCTGACAGCCCAGAGAGCAGGACGCTCTTTAAAGGGGTAAGCAGCTGTGGCTACTATGTTGTCCCCATTCTTTCCGAAGAGAGTGTTCAGGGGGTTCTGACCCTCTTTTTCCAGTCCGACTGTCTGCCTGACCAGACCACAGAGAGTTTTCTTCGGGCTATGACCCTCACCCTGGGGGATATCATCCGGCGGCGACTCAACGAAGAGAGATTGGCCCACGCCAAGGATGCCAGTGAGGTGTTCAATATGCTCCTGGAGTCGGCTATGGAGCCGGTGCCGCTTCAGGATCAGTTGGATCAGGTTCTCACCATGCTGTTCTATCTGCCCTGGCTGCCGATCCAGCCCAAGGGAACCATCTCCCTGACCCGTGACGATCAGAGTGGCATGGTTGTTCGATCCTACACCAAAAATGTTGAAAGCTATCTGGACCACTCCGGCACCCACCCCCTTGGGCAGTGCCTTTGCGGGGCGCCACTTCCCAACCAATTGGCTTTTCATGGCACCCAGGTGGATGGGGGGGGTGATCATCAACTGACAGATTTGAACAGCGTTCACTGTGCGGTTCCCATTATGGAGGGGGATCAGATGGCTGGTCTGATGGTTCTCTACCTGGATGGTGCAACCAACCTGAAGGTGGATAACCGTCTTTTTCTCCAGTCGGTGGCATCGGTTCTGTCAATCATTATTGTTCGCAAGCGGCTGGATCAGCAGTTGGTGCAGGCCCTGGAGGAGCAAAAGCAGGCCAACGACAAGTTGGATCGGGCCAATACCTTCATCCGCAAAACCTTTGGCAGCTACATGTCGGAGGAGGTGGTCGAGACTATTCTCGATACCCCTGATGGGTTGCTGATGGGGGGAGAAGAGAAGCGGGTTACGGTGTTGATGACCGACCTGCGGGGATTTACTGCCCTGAGCGGACGCATGCCCCCTGGGGAGGTGCTGACCATGCTCAACCTCTATCTGGGAGAGATGACCCGGATTATCACCCAGTACAAAGGGACCATTATCGAGTTTCTTGGCGATGGCATTCTGACCCTGTTTGGTGCGCCGATCACTCGAGAAGATGATGCGCAAAGGGCGGTGGCCTGTGCGTTGGCGATGCAAGAAAGCATGAGCCTGGTCAACCAGCGCAATCGGGAAGAGGGCTTTCCCGAGTTGACCATGGGGGCGGGGGTCAATACCGGCATGGTGATTGCCGGCAATATTGGCTCGGATGTGCGTCGCAAGTACGGTGTGGTCGGCCAGGCCATCAATCTGGCGGCCCGGATTGAGTCTCTGACGGTGGGGGGGCAGGTGTTGATCTCCGATCGTTGCGCCCAGGCCTGTCATGAGCCGCTGCACTTTAAAAAACAGTGGTCAGAAAAGTTCAAGGGGGTGGCGCACCCGGTGATTCTTTTTGATGTTGCCGGCATCGGTGGAGAGGATGGTATCCACCTCTCTGCAGCTCAGCCTGTCTCTCTCCAACCTGTGACCGAGCCTCTTTCGGTGGTGGTCCGGGAGGTTGTCGGCAAACAGATCTGCCAGGATGAGAGGCCCATGAGCCGGATTACCGCCCTGGCCATGCCGCTTATCGAGATGGAGTCGTCTATCCGGGTACCCCTCTATACCAACTTGAATATTATTTTTTTTGACGCCGAAGGGAGAGAGCTGAGCAATCAACTGTATGGCAAAGTGCTGGCAACGGATGCGCGGCGCCAGAGCGTGCAGGTCTACCTGACCTCTCTGCCCCCTGAGGTGGAGAAGCTGCTCAGGCGGATTGAAAAAAGAGACCGCTCTTGTTAGTCTTCCCCTTACGGGGTGGATGACGGCTGGATTAATTCGGAGATAATGACTTGGAAGAGAGTAACGCAGAAGTTGAAGCACGGTTGGCCGCTCAACTCCTGGCTTTGGGGGAGGATGACGCCTCTCCTGCCGACCCCATGGCGTATACTCAGGAGATTGGGGAGGCGGCCCGGATCAAGGATCGGGCTCGTCAGGTGGTCGGTAGCGCTCTGGAGGGGGTTCGAGAAGGCAAGCCGGTGGTTGTGGGGCCTGTGGAAGGGGTGGTTCGAGAGATCCTCGACTCCATCCATCGCAACCCAGATGCCATGCTCAGCTTGAGTATGCTGAAAAAACGCGATGACTACACCTATCTCCATTCGGTCAATATGGGTGTGTTGCTGGTCACCTATTGTCGTGAGATGGAGATGGAGGAGGAGGAGATCATCGCCGTCGGCTTGGGGGGGATGCTGCACGATATTGGCAAAATGCGTATCTCCAGCCGTATTCTCGATAAGCCCGGCTCTCTGTTGAAGCAGGAGTGGTTGCAGGTAAAGCGTCATGTGGAGTTGGGCCAGCGTCTGCTGGAGCGAACCCCCGGCATCAAACAGGTTAGCCTGGAGGTCGCCAGCCAGCATCATGAGCGTCTGGATGGTTCCGGATATCCCAACAGACTGAAAGGGGAGGCTATTACCCGGATTGGTCAGATGTCGGCCATTGTCGATATCTACGACGCCATTACCAGCAGCAGCAGCTATCGGAAAGGTAAAGATCCCCACCTTGTTCTCAAGCAGATGATGGGTTGGCGGGGTACCCTGCTGGAAAATGCCCTGCTGCAAAAGTTTGTCCACTGTGTCGGGGTCTATCCTATCGGCTCTTTGGTCAGGCTGAAAAATGGCCTGATCGGCGTGGTGATAGCCTCCAATCCCGGCGCCCTCCTGGAGCCTGTTGTCAACCTGATCATCGACGCCAGAAAAAAAGTTCAAATCGAGCCTCGGGTGGTGGATCTCCTTATCCATAAAGGCCAAAAAGAGGGGGGCTATCAGATAGAAAAGCTGGAGTCCCTCAAAGAGTGGAAAGTCAACCCCAGGCAGTTTATGCCGATGCCGGACTGTTTCAAATAGAGCGATCATCGCTCTGGGCTGACAGATGGGGATGGTTAAACCTGGAAACCCTCTCCGGTGCGTTGACATATTCCGGGTTTATGAGTATACAACACGGTATATCAGAGACACTTGACGACTGGGTAGTATCAATAAAATGACGAATGAATCGGGCAGAGCAGTACTGATGCTGGAAGACGGTTCCCGCTTTGACGGGTGGTCTTGCGGTGCTGTTGGTGAAGAGGTGGGGGAGGTCTGTTTCAATACCTCTCTGACCGGCTATCAGGAGATCATGAGCGACCCCTCTTATGCGGGTCAATTGGTCGCCATGACCTATACACAGATAGGCAATGTGGGTATCAACCAGGAGGATATGGAGTCCTCCCGGCCGTGGATACGGGGTTTTATCATCAAGGAGTCCTCCCGCATCCCCTCCAGCTGGCGCTGTGAAGAGACCCTGACCAGCTTTCTGGAGCGCAACAACATACCCGCCATCGAAGGGATCGACACCCGCAAGCTGATCACCATCCTCCGGGAGAAGGGGGCCCAGCGGGGCGTACTCTCCACTGAAGATTTTAACAGCGCCTCCCTGCTGGCCAAAACCCAAGCCTGGCCGGGGATGGAGGGGATGGACCTCACCCAAGAGGTCACCTGCAGCCAGAGCTATCCGTGGCGAGAGGGGGATCTTCCCTGGAAAGAGAACCCCTGGCATATCCGCTCTTTAGAGGTCAAAAAGGCCGGTAGCGAGGCGGGTAAACCGTTCCGGGTGGTGGCCTTGGATTTTGGGGTTAAATATAATATTCTTCGCAATTTAACCGGAGCTGGCTGTGCGGTAACGGTGGTTCCGGCTACCACATCGGCGGCGGAAGTTCTGGCGCTGAAACCCGACGGCATCTTTCTCTCCAACGGTCCCGGCGACCCGGATGCGGTCAAGCACGGGGTTGCCACTATTGGCAAGCTCCTCGAATCGGGCAAGCCGATGTTTGGCATCTGCCTGGGCCATCAGATGCTCTGCCTGGCGCTGGGAGGCTCCACCGAAAAGATGAAATTTGGCCATCGAGGTGGAAATCACCCGGTCAGAAACAGGGCAACCGGTCTGGTTGAGGTCACCTCCCAAAACCACGGCTTTGTGGTTAATCGAGAGAGCCTTCCTGCCGAGGTAGAGATTACCCATGAGTCTCTTTTTGATGGTACGGTCGAAGGGATTCGCCTGAAAAACAGTCCGGTTTTTTCGGTTCAATACCACCCAGAAGCCAGTCCGGGTCCCCATGACGCCCATTATCTGTTCCGTGAATTTGTTGAGTTGATGCAGAGCGGAGTTGCCCACCCTCCTGAAGAAGACACCTGATCGAATCCCATGCCAAAACGTGACGACATAAACAAGATTCTTATCATCGGTGCCGGCCCTATCGTGATTGGTCAGGCCTGCGAGTTTGACTATTCCGGGGCGCAAGCCTGCAAAGCGCTGCGTGAGGAGGGGTATGAGGTGGTGTTGGTTAACTCCAACCCGGCCACCATCATGACCGATCCTGAAATGGCCCACCGGACCTATATCGAGCCTCTGACGGTCGAGTCGGTCACCTGCCTGCTCAAGAAAGAGCGGCCCGACGCCCTTCTGCCGACCATGGGCGGACAGACCGCCTTGAATCTGGCCTTGAGTCTGGCGGATGATGGGGTGCTGGATGAGTTGGGCGTTGAGTTGATCGGCGCCTCACGGGGGGCCATCGAAAAGGCGGAAGATCGAGAAAAATTCAAAACCGCCATGGAGAGGATCGGCCTGGATCTGCCCCTCTCCGGTTTTGCCCACAGTTGGCAGGAGGCGTTGGATATCCATCGGGATATCCCTTTTCCGCTGATTATTCGCCCCAGCTTCACCATGGGGGGAGCCGGAGGCGGCATTGCCTACAATCTGGAAGAGTACGAAACCATTATTCGCAGCGGTCTCGCCGCCTCGCCCACCACCGAGGTGCTGGTTGAGGAGTCTCTGTTGGGGTGGAAAGAGTACGAGATGGAGGTGGTTCGGGATCGGGATGATAACGCCATCATTATCTGCTCTATCGAAAATCTGGACCCCATGGGGGTCCATACGGGAGACTCCATCACCGTCGCGCCGGCCCAGACCCTTACCGATAAGGAGTATCAGGAGCTTCGTGACGCCTCCATCGCCGTTCTGCGAGAGATTGGGGTGGATACCGGTGGCTCCAACGTCCAGTTTGCCATCAAGCCCGATACCGGTCGCCTGATTATCATCGAGATGAACCCTCGGGTCTCCCGCTCTTCGGCCCTGGCCTCCAAAGCGACCGGGTTTCCCATTGCCAAGGTGGCGGCCAAGCTGGCAGTCGGTTATACCCTGCCGGAGATCATGAACGACATTACCGGCGTCACACCGGCCTCGTTCGAGCCGACCATCGACTATGTCGTCACTAAAATTCCCCGTTTTACCTTCGAAAAATTTCCTCAGGCCAAGCCTATCTTGACCACCCAGATGAAGTCGGTGGGAGAGGCGATGTCTATTGGTCGAACCTTCAAGGAGTCTTTTCAGAAGGCTTTGCGCTCCATGGAGACCGGGCTGGATGGCTTTGATCCCACTTTTATCTCAGATCCCAACCTCTCCGAACCGGATCAGGAGGTAGCGCTGAGAAATGCCATGAGCACCCCGACCCCGGAAAGAATCCTCTTTTTGGCCGATGCGTTTCGGCTGGGGAAAAGTTTGGAGTGGGTCCATGAGGTGACGGCGGTTGACCCTTGGTTTTTGGATCAGATTCTCCAGATTGTCGAGGCGGAGCTGGTTTTGGAAAAGGGTGGGCTTTCCGGCCTGGATGCCGGGCGGTTGCGCCATCTGAAGCAGATGGGGTTTTCCGATCGGCGGATTGCGGCCATCTTGAGGGTTCCACCAGAGAAAATCGGTAATCGGCGCAAAGATCTGGCGGTGTTGCCGGTCTATAAGCGGGTGGATACCTGTGCGGCTGAATTTCCATCCCAAACAGCCTATCTTTACTCCACCTACGAATCAGAGTGTGAGTCCCGCCCCTCCAATCGGCGTAAAATCATGATTTTGGGCGGTGGTCCCAACCGTATCGGTCAAGGTATCGAGTTTGACTACTGTTGTGTCCACGCCGCCTTTGCCCTGCGAGAGGCCGGTTACGAGACCATTATGGTCAACTGCAACCCGGAGACCGTCTCTACCGACTATGACACCTCGGATCGGCTCTATTTTGAGCCGCTCACCTTTGAAGATGTGATGGCGATTGTCGATCTGGAGCAGCCGGAGGGGATTATCGTCCAGTTTGGCGGTCAGACACCTCTCAAGCTGGCCAAGGCGCTGGAGGCCGCTGGAGCCAATATTATCGGCACCACCCCGGACGCCATCGATGTGGCCGAAGACCGGGAGCGGTTTCAAGAGCTTCTGCAGGAGCTGGGTCTGCTGCAGCCTCGTAACGGGTTGGCTCGCAGTGAAGGGGAGGCAGTGGAGATTGCCAAACGGGTTGGTTATCCGGTTGTGGTGCGCCCCTCTTATGTGTTGGGCGGTCGGGCCATGGAGATCGTCTATGACGAAAAGGACCTGGAGCGTTATATGCGCACGGCGGTACGGGCCTCGCCAGACCATCCGGTTTTGCTGGATCACTTTCTCAACAACGCCATCGAGATCGATGTCGATTGTGTCTCAGACGGTGAGCGGGTGGTGTGTGGCGGCATTATGGAGCATATCGAGGAGGCGGGGGTCCATTCGGGAGACTCTGCCTGTTCTCTCCCGCCCTACTCCATTGGTGCAGGGATTATCAGCGAGATTGAACGTCAATCCGACCTGCTGGCTCGGGGGGTGGGTGTGGTTGGTTTGATGAATGTTCAGTTTGCGGTACAAGATGGGGCCATCTATATTTTAGAGGTCAACCCCCGTGCTTCTCGAACGGTCCCTTTTGTCTCCAAGGCTACCGGGGTTCCCCTGGCCAAGATTGCGGCTCGGGTGATGGCAGGGGAGAGCTTGGAAGAGCTGGAGCTGTTGCGGATGCCCAAGCTGGAGCATGTGGCGGTCAAAGAGGCGGTTTTCCCTTTTGATAAATTTCCGGGGGTGGATACCATTCTGGGGCCGGAGATGAAATCCACCGGCGAAGTCATGGGTATGGCCGACTCCTTCGATGTGGCTTTTGCCAAGGCTCAAGAGGCAGCCGGAACCATTCTGCCACGTCCCGGTCTTAATTCGGATAAGGGGATGGTTTTTATCTCGGTTAAATCGGGAGATAAAGCTGCCGTTACCCAGCCGGCACGACGGTTGGTGGACCTTGGCTTCAAGCTCTGTGCCACCCAGGGGACCGCCAAGCATCTAACCGATTCTGACATTCCGGTTGTGGCGGTTAACAAGGTGAATGAGGGGCGTCCCCATATTGTCGACCTGATGAAAAATGGGGAGGTGATTTTGGTGTTCAATACCACTCAGGGCAAGCATGCTCTTTCAGACTCTTTCTCTATTCGCCGGACCGCCCTGACCAGCCGGATTCCCTATTTTACCACTACGTCGGGCATGCGGGCAGCGGTAGCGGCCATGGCTTCGTTCCGAGAGGGCGGTTTCTATTGCAAGGCGCTACAGGATTACCATCAAGATCTTCTTTAACGAGATCTTCTGTTTGGGTGGGTATTCATCAATTAAGTTCAGTATTGGAATGAGGGTGGGCAGATGTCCCAAAAAGTACCGATGACACTGCAGGGCGCCGAGTTGTTGAAAGCGGAGCTTAAGCGCAGAAAAAGTGAGGATCGTCCACGCATTGTCGAGGCCATTTCTACGGCTAGAGAGCATGGAGATCTGAAAGAGAACGCCGAATACCATGCTGCCAAGGAACAGCAATCCTTCAACGAGGGGCGTATTTCAGAGATCGAGACCAGTATTGCCCTGGCGGAGGTGGTGGATGTCGCCAGCATCAAGAGCGACAAGGTGGTCTTTGGTGCGACGGTTCGGGTGGTTGATGAGGAGACCGACGACGAGGTGACCTATCAGATTGTCGGTGTGGATGAGGCCGACCTGAAAAAGGGTAAAATCTCTGTGACCAGCCCCATGGCTCGAGGCATGATCGGTAAAGAGGAGGGGGATACTGTGGTGGTTCGTGCGCCGGGTGGTGATCGCCATTTTGAAATTTTAGAGATCAACTACATCTGATATCCATCCATGGCCAAGCGGAGACCTTCCAGCGGACGCTGGCTTCAAGAGCACCACGACGATCCCTATGTTCTGCAGGCGCGTCGGGAGGGGTATCGGTCTCGGGCGGTTTACAAGTTGCTGGAGATCGACGCTCAGTTGAGACAAAAATCTGCCGGCAGGCAGGGGCTTTTCAAGCCGGGGATGACCGTTGTCGATCTGGGGGCTGCGCCGGGGGGGTGGAGTCAGGTAGCCGTCAGGTTAATGGGGAATCAGGGGCGGGTGGTGGCGGTGGATCTGCTGGCGATAGAGCCGATTCCGGGGGCGGCATTCATCCAAGGTGATTTTTTGCAGCACTCGGTTCTCGATCAACTGATCCAGGCGTTAGGGCCCAGGGGAAAGGCCGACCTGATCCTATCGGATATGGCCCCCAACATGAGCGGCTTCAAGTCGGCGGATCAGGCTCGGGGCGAGCTGTTGGCAGAGGCGGCCTACGCTTTTGTTGAAGAGGTTCTTGAACCGGGTGGGGCGACGGTTGTCAAACTGTTTCAAGGGAGCGGTTTCCATGAGATGGTCCGACATACTCGCACGCTTTTTGACAAGGTCAAGGTGATTAAACCCAAGGCCAGCCGGGCCAGAAGTGCGGAACATTATCTGGTTGGTATCGGTTATTCCCCCTAGAGTGCGTTGTGATTCTTTCTCCTTGATCCCGTGGGTTTTTCCATCACACATACCTTTATAGCTCAGTTTGACACAGCCGGAGAAAACAGTATGAAAATTCGTAACATGGCTTTGACCTTCGATGATGTGTTGTTGGTTCCAGCCTATTCGGAAATCCTGCCCAAAAGTGTGGACCTCAGCACACAACTGACCCGAGAGATCAGGCTGAACATTCCTCTTGTCTCCGCTGCGATGGATACGGTCACAGAGAGTCGAGCCGCCATCGCCATGGCGCAGGAGGGGGGATTGGGCATTATCCACAAGAACATGACCATCAAAGAGCAGGCCGGTCAGGTGCGTGCGGTGAAGCGTTTTGTGGCCGGGTTGGTCACCGAGCCTTGGACCATCGAACCCTCCGCCACTCTGCGGCAGGCCTTGGATATTATGCGTAAGCACAAGATCTCTGGTATTCCGGTGACCGAAGAGGATGGCTCTTTGGTGGGTATCTTGACCAACCGGGATGTCCGTTTTGCCACCGATCAGTCGACCCTGGTTTCGGCGTTGATGACCGGAAAAGAGAAGTTGGTGACGGTTCAAGAAGGGGTGGCCATGTCGGAGGCCAAACGGTTGCTGCATCAATTTCGCATTGAAAAACTGTTGGTGGTGGATGGGGCTTTCCGTTGTGTCGGCTTGATTACGGTGAAGGATATCGAAAAATCTCAGACCAACCCTCTGGCCTGTAAGGATAAATCGGGGCGATTGCGCACCGGGGCAGCGATTGGTACCGGCAAGGATGGCGTCCGTCGGGCGGCGGCTCTGGCTGAGGCGGAGGTGGATGTGATTGTGGTGGACACCGCCCATGGTCACTCCCAAGGGGTGTTGGAGATGATCAGCTGGATTAAAAAAGAGCATCCTGAGGTTCAGGTTATTGGCGGCAATGTGGCGACAGCCGAGGGAACCCGGGCGTTGATCGATGCGGGGGCTGATGCGGTGAAAGTGGGCATAGGTCCCGGCTCCATCTGCACAACCCGTATTGTGGCTGGGGTGGGTGTGCCACAGATAACCGCGGTGGCGGAGTGTGCTCAAGAGGCGGACAAGGATGGTGTGCCGGTGATTGCCGATGGTGGCATTAAATATTCCGGTGAGGTAGCCAAGGCCATTGTCGCCGGGGCATCGACGGTGATGATGGGCTCCATGTTTGCTGGAACCGACGAAGCCCCTGGCGAGGTGTTTCTCTATCAGGGCAGAAGTTATAAGACCTACCGGGGCATGGGCTCGTTGGGGGCTATGGCCAAGGGGTCTAAAGATCGCTATTTTCAGTCTGGTGTCGATGCTCAGAAGCTGGTTCCGGAAGGGGTTGAGGGCCGGGTTCCCTATAAGGGACCGTTGGCCCCGCTTATTCATCAGATGATCGGTGGCGTTCGGGCTGCCATGGGGTATACCGGTTGTATGGATATTCCCAGCCTGCGTACCAAGCCGGAATTTGTCCAGATCACCAGTGCCGGTCTGAAAGAGTCCCATGTACATGATGTGGCCATTACCAAAGAGGCGCCAAACTATCGGATGGACTAGCGCCCCATTGAGAGAGCCGTGTTTGGTTTTTTTGCACCCGGTGTTAAACAAGAGAGTGAGAGATGATAATGTCTGATCAGATCCATGCCGAAAAAATATTAATCCTCGATTTTGGCTCTCAATATACTCAACTCATCGCTCGCCGGGTGCGGGAGGCGCAGAGCTATTGTGAAATCCACCCCTACAACCTGACCGTGCAAGAGATCCGGGATTTTAAACCTCGGGGTATTATTCTCTCCGGTGGGCATCAGTCGGTCTACGACCAGCAGGCCCGAGAGGTAGACCCGGTTATCTTTGAGTTGGGGGTTCCGGTATTGGGAATCTGCTACGGCATGCACCTGATGACCCGCTTTTTTGGTGGGGAGGTGGAGGCCTCTGAAACACGAGAGTATGGCCACGGAAAGATAAAAAAAATCACCACCAGCAGCCCGCTGTTTGATGCCCTCCTGCCCAGTGAGGCGTGGGGTAATGTCTGGATGAGCCACGGAGACCATGTGACCACCGCCCCAAAGGGCTTTAAGGTGGTTGCCGAGAGTGAGAACGGCATTGTGGCGGCGTTGGAGGATGCTGGGCGTCATCTCTATGCGGTTCAGTTCCATCCAGAGGTGAACCATACCGAGAAAGGGGAAAAGCTGCTGGACGCTTTCATCCGACAGGTTTGCGGCTGTCAGGGGCTCTGGACTCCGGCGGGATTTGTGGAGTATGAGATTGAACATGCCCGGCAGCAGGTAGGGGAGGATCGGGTTTTGCTGGGTCTCTCGGGCGGGGTGGACTCTTCGGTTGTGGCGGCTCTGCTCCATCGGGCCCTTGGCGACCAGCTAACCTGTGTGTTTGTCGATAACGGCCTGTTGCGTCTCAATGAAGGGGACGAGGTGATGGCCACCTTTGCCGAGCATATGGGGGTCAAGGTGATTCGGGTCGATGCGGAGGAGATGTTTCTCTCCCGGTTGAAAGGGGTACAGGACCCAGAGAAAAAACGCAAAATAATCGGCCACACCTTTATTGAGGTGTTTGAAGAGGAGGCGCGCAAGATTGAGGGGGTTCGCTGGCTGGCTCAGGGGACCATCTATCCCGATGTGATTGAGTCGGCGGGTGCCAAGTCGGGCATGGCAACCAACATCAAATCCCACCACAATGTTGGTGGACTGCCGGAGCGCATGGGATTGAAGCTGCTGGAGCCGTTGCGGGAGCTGTTCAAGGATGAGGTGCGCAATGTCGGTCTGGCCCTGGGGCTGCCAAAAAAAATGGTTTTCCGCCACCCTTTTCCCGGTCCGGGGTTGGGGGTTCGTATTCTGGGGGAGGTCAAAAAAGAGTTTGCCGATCTGTTGCGCCGGGCCGATGCCATCTATATGGAGGAGCTATATCGTTCTGGCCACTACGAAAAGAGCGCCCAGGCCTTTACGGTTTTTCTGCCGGTCAAGAGTGTCGGGGTGATGGGCGATGGCCGTAGCTACGATTATGTGGTGGCCCTGCGAGCGGTTGAGACCAAGGACTACATGACCGCCACCGCCTATCCCATGCCCCATGAGCTGCTATCCAAGATAGCCAACCGGATTATCAACGAGGTAAAGGGGATCAACCGTGTAACGTACGATATTACCTCTAAACCCCCCGGTACCATTGAGTGGGAGTAGGTAGGTGGGCTCTATTATGCCTCTATTTTGAGTTGGCGGGGGAGCCCCTGTTTTTCTGGTAGAGGGCGGAGCCGATAAAAAAATCGTTGAGATTGATGCCTCGGCCAGAGGCCTTCTGGGTGATGTTTTCTAGAATCGCCAGCCGTTTTTTTTTATGTTTTCTGGCAAGAGTCCGCTCGATTCTCTTTTTGAGCTGAATGAGCATTTCCGGCTCGATGGTGTCTAGATCGATGGCGTCTATTGAGACACTCTTTCTCTTTCTTTTCATTCTTACGTCCCCCTTAATTGACATAAAACCGAAAAACCTTTTATCTCGAACAGTAGCATGAGCAGCCGTTGATATCAACTATAGTGAACGGACGTTAACGATAAAATCTTTTTTTTTTTTTTGCTACTTAGGAAGGCTTGCGCTCTATTTTTTTTCCGGTTGATCTAGATGCCCTCTTCGGCATGGAGAGCCAGGGCTTGAATGTTGGGGATGCAGATGACCTGCC
>PEAM01000037.1 GCA_002753565.1 Magnetococcales bacterium
CATGTTTCGTGGTCACTTATAGGTCACTCAAACAAAAAATGACCTAGCCGTTTCCAGCTAAGTCATTGATTTTATGGCGCGCCCGGAACGATTCGAACGTCCGACCTTTTGGTTCGTAGCCAAATGCTCTATCCAGCTGAGCTACGGGCGCAATGATGGTCTTTTGAGGTAAGGGTTGATTTTGTTGCCTCAAAAGAGATGGCAGAGTATAGCAGCACTGTTTGGGTGAGCAAGCCTAAAAATTTAAAATTGGTTGGTTTTTGTTTTATCATGCTGATAAAATTATCGTTTTTCACCTGTTTTAATGGTTGTGGAATTGTTGGCCTATCTTGTTCAAACGGTTGGCCATGGGAATAGACCAGAGTAAGAGAATGAGAAGTCCCAAGTGTAAGGTTCCTAATATCCATCCCGGACTGCCCCAGCCAAGAGGGGTAAGGGTTCGGACGATGGCCAGAAGTGACCAGCCAAAGAGAATATAGATGATGCCCCGGTCAGGCATGACCGCCTTGCCGCTGAAAAAACCGGCTACACGAGCCGCAACACCAAGAACCAACAGGGTGATCACCCCCGCGCCCAGAAGATGGACGGCAGAGTCTGTCATAAAATCTTCTCCGGCAAGAATAGGCATCAGTGCGCTGGCGGCTACCCCTGCAAAGGCCAACAACAGCGTCACCTGGATACCGGAAAATCTGTAGTTAAGGGCGGCAGAAAGAAAGTTGGTGCCACGAACTTGGATAGCAAGTACTGCCAGCCAAAAAAGGCCGGAAAGGGTCCAGGAGCCTGATTCGAGAAAAGCAGCGGCAGCGGTGGTGAGCCAGGCCATATAGAGAGCGGCGGCAAAAAATTTGGCCTCGACCCCCTGCAGCAATTTTCCACCCAGAACATTGTTGGTAAGTTGCTGAGCAGCTACCAGGGCTGCCGTAACGGGTCCACACCAGATAACAAACAGGGCGACATCCGGGTCATCCAGGGTCAGCCAAGGGGCGATGGATAACATGCCAAAAGAGGAAGCAAGGGGGATGCCTCTTGGAATTCGAAACTGATCCAACCCCTTTAGGGTAATTCCCAGCAGCAGAGTGGCCGGTCCGGCAAAGGAGGCGCTGACCATAAGCTTGCCCACAAAGACCAGCCCGGGGTCTGAGGTGAGAGAAAGACCGGTCCCAACCCAGAGAAAAGGTAAATAGGCGAGAATTTTTTTCGAGGGAGGAGGGGGACCACCAATAACATGGGGGCCAGCCTGTAGGGCAAAACCGAGCAGAAAAGAGCCCGCAAAAAAAAGAATTTGCAACCGGGCATGGGCACTTTTTAAAGAAAAATAGTTGTCAGGAGCCTCCACAATACCCTGTTGCCAGAGCCATAACATAAAACCAAGCAAAAACCCTAAAAACAGCCCTACCAGCCCCGTTGACCAGAACCGATTGACAATGGGTTCTCTGGTTAGGTTCATGGGGGGCATGGGGGGGTCGGATGGTATGATTTTTTCGATCAATCTTTTCATTACTTACTCCACAACAGGTTTAAGGCAGGAAATTTAACAGGTTTTGAAAGAGAGGTCTCGCCACAAAATAATATTTCACGCCTTAAACTCCCTTCCCCTCCTGAAAAATGACCATCTGTACAGGAAAAAACAGAGCCGAGAGCCAAGACAAAGAGAGACGGCTCGCCTTGTCTTGGCTTCGGATCGGATAACAGATAGAAAAGAGGTGCACCATTCATGTACTTCGAGCTACCGCTTATCCAGGATGAATACTCTGCTCTATTGGGATAAAAGCCGGTTTTTTTCCTTCTGGAACTCCTCTTCGGAGAGTGTACCCCCATCTCGCAGGGCTTGCAGGCGTTCGAGTTTATCAATTCGCTCCTCTTTTGTGGAGGTCTCTATCTGCATCACCCCTGGGGTGATGTCGGTAAGTTGGGGTTGGCTGTTGCTTGGTTGGACACGGATGGTTTGCCCGCCATCTCCGGCAAACAGGCGACCAAGCCAACTGAAAAAGCGGACAATGGTTCGCCAGGCTTTTGGGAGGAGCCAAATCATGAAGAGAATAAACAGGATCATGAAGGCCAAAAAGAGGGTTGGATGGTTCAGGGCTGCCCACAGACCCCCAAAAACCGCCAGATCTTCAGTGATGGAGGCTGTCCAGTTGGAGAAGGGTTCTGGGGATGCGTTGATAACCACACGGCTGCTGGCTTTGGTAATGTGACTGGCTGCCGCCATTCCGCCTCCCAGAATGGTGGCAGAGATCTCTAAAGCCGGTCCCACATCTCCCACCGCGCCGGCGGCCAACATTGCCCCGGCGGGGATGCGGATAAAGGTGTGTACGGTATCCCAGACCGTGTCGAAACCGGGCACCTTGTCGGCAACAAATTCGACACAGTACATAATGGCCGCGGCTCCGATAACCATGGGGTTTTCCAGCACCTGAAGATCGGGCGGCAGATCCATGGAGCCCGTTGACCCGCTGAAGCCCAAAATGGCAAGAGCGGCATAAAGGTTGATACCGCTTGCCCAAGATGCTCCCATGGTCAAGGCGATAAGTCCGATGATCTGATCATACTGTTCCATGGGCTCTCCATCCTCTGAAAAAGGACTTTTTCTGATAGGTTTTCATGAAACTGCCGTTTTCAGGGTGACCCTTGAAACGGCAGTTGTCAGTAAGCAGGGGATTATTTCCCCGAGGCAAATCCAAACACTTTTTGAAGCAGTTGGGACCCTTGGGCCATGGGGTTGGCACGGATTTTTTTCTCCTCTTCTGCCAGTTTGACAAACAGCCCGTCAACCGCTTTTTGGGTGACATAGCCATCCAGGTCAAAGGTGTCTTGACCAACCAGTGAGGAGAGCCCTGAGACCATTCCCCCCGCCCCCCCTTGCTGCTTCATGAGTGCTTCGATCTTTTTATAGGCAGAGGTCAGCCCAACCTCTCCGGTGGTTTTTTCGACAATGGGTTGAAAGGAGGAGATCAGCTGTTTGGAGCTGGTCTGCTTGAAATAGTCGGTTGCTGCATTGTCCGGTCCTTGCAGAATTTTCTGGGCATCGGTCAGAGACATCTGTTTGACGGCATCGACAAATATAGTCAACGCCACCGGAACCGCTTTTTCTGCCGCTTGGTTGAGGGTAACGATAAACTGATCGGTCAGTTTCTCCAAGCCCATTCCAGAAGCGAAGGTGGTGGCAGAGGCGAGGAGGGGGGGAAGAGGAATTTTAACCTGAGCATCGTTAAGATATCCGCCCTCTTTTCCCAGGGTGGCTACCGCCTGTTTAATGCCGAGAACCAATGCCTCTTTCAGCCCTTGGTTCATCTCTCCCTGGCTTAGGGCGGTCTGCTGCGTTGGGGGGGTGGCGGTGTCGCTTTTGGTGTAGGTTTCCGCGGTTTTTTTGGCACTATCCAACATATCCATCCACCCGGCCTGGACGGTTTGAGTTTGGGAGAGAGAGGCCAGACAGAGGGTAGAGGCGAGGGCGAGGATTTTGATTTTCATGGGTGGTTTCCATTTTCTTGGTTGAAAAAAAGGTGATTGATAACGGTTGAATCAGGTTGAAGGGGGATCTGCTGCTTCAACAATCAGCGCAGTGCCTTCTATTTTGACGACCTTGACCTGTTCTCCGGCAGGCCGATCCAATCCGATAATCTTCCAACTGGAGTCGTCCACCTGCAGACGACCCACCCCATCGATGATTGGGGTGGTCAGGGTAAAGGTTCGGCCCAGGTACTGGCTTCCTCTACGGTTGAGGGTTGGACGGTCGGTTGGGGTTGGGTTTTTTTTGAGGTAGGCTCTGGAGAGATAGATAGAGGCTACCGATAGCAGGGTAAAAGTGAGCAGTTGCCCTTTCCAGAGTAGCTCTGGGTAGACAAGCAGAATCAATCCGACCAGCCCGGCAGAGACCCCTAGCCAGAGAAAGAAAAAGGCCGGGGCCAATATCTCTAGAATAACCAGGGCAACGCCGATGATCCACCAGTGATAATGGTTGAGGTGGCTGACAAAATCATCCATTTGCCCCCTCCTTTTTGGGGAAGGCATCTTTGGCGATCTCGGCCAGTCCACCCAGGGAGGCTAAGATGCTGGTTGCCTCAATGGGCATGAACATCACTTTTTGATTGTCTGCCGAGGCGATCTCTTTGAGGGCTTCCACATATTTTTGTGCGACAAAATAGTTGATAGCGGTCACATTCCCCTCTGCAATGGCTAGCGAGACCATTCGGGTTGCGTTGGCTTCGGCCTCTGCCAATCGCTCGCGCGCTTCTGCTTCGCGGAAGGCAGCCTCTTTTTTACCTTCTGCCTCCAGGATGGAGGACTGTTTTTCCCCCTCTGCCCGCAGAATATCGGCCTGTCGAACACCTTCTGCCTCCAGAATGGACGCTCGTTTTTCTCGCTCTGCCTTCATCTGTCTGGCCATGGAGTCGACCAGATCTTTGGGGGGGGAGATATCTTTGATTTCGATGCGGGTAATTTTCAAACCCCAGGGGTCGGTCGCCAGATCCACCACGGTAAGCAGTTTGACGTTGATTTCGTCACGTTTGGAGAGTAGCTCGTCCAGATCCATGGAGCCCATGACGGTTCGGATGTTGGTCATGGTCAGATTAAGGGTGGCAAACTCCAGGTTATTGACCTCATAGGCGGCTTTGGCGGCATCGAGAATTTGAAAGAAAACCACCCCATCCACCTTGATGGTGGCATTATCCTTGGTAATCACCTCTTGGGAGGGGACATCCAGAACCTGTTCCATCATATTCAGCTTGGCACCTACCCGGTCTAAAAAAGGGATGACAACGTTAAATCCGGGGCTTAGGGTGCGGGTATATCGTCCGAGTCGCTCCAGGGTAAACTCTCGCCCCTGAGGGACAATTTTAATCCCCATGCTGACCAGAATAAAGCCGAAAACAAAAATTAAAATGACCAATGAGCCTGCTGAATCCATTGTCCTATCCTCTTATAAAAAATGAGTAGCATCTCCATAAGAATAGACTATCGCTGCGCTCTCTTCAAAGATCATGAAAAGTAAGAGCTACGCCAGACCCAAAAAGAAAGCCGGTCCCTCTGAAGGAGCCGGCTTTCTTTCGGGTAGTTTTTCTGGAAGTGGCCATTGTCAGCACACACCTGGAGCAACCGATGGTTCACTTGGTTTATCTTCTCCGGCCTCCTTGGCTGGAGATTTTTGCCCAGGAGTCTCGTAAGGTAACGGCCCGGTTGAAAATGGGGTTCTCCTCGGTAGAGTCGGGGTCTTTGCAAAAATAACCGACCCGCTCAAACTGGAACGTCTCTCCGGGTTTTGCCTGGGATAGGCTGGGTTCGATGGGGCACCCTTTGAGGACTTTCAGAGAGTCGGGGTTGAGGTTGTCTGTAAAATCACCCCCCTCATCCACCTCGTCGGGGTTGGCTTTGGTGAACAGCCGGTCGTAGAGGCGGATCTCGGCTTTGTGCCCCTTGCTGGCAGATACCCAGTGAATAACCCCTTTGACCTTGCGCCCCTCGGGGTTGGCGTTGAGGGTGGTCTCGTCGTAGCGGCAGCGTAGTTGGGTGATCTCTGCGCTATGGGGATCTCTGATCACCTCTTCACATCGAATCACGTAGGAATTTCGCAGCCGCACCTCTTGGCCCAAAACCAGACGCTTAAACTTTTTGTTGGGAGCAACCTCCATAAAATCCTCCCGATCAATATAGATCTCTCGGCTCATGAAGAGGGTTCTTTCCCCCTGGTCTGGATCTTGAGGATGGTTGGGGGCGGTGATCTCCTCGACCTGATCTTCGGGGTAGTTTTCAATGACCACTTTGAGGGGGTTGAGAATAGCCATGGCCCGCTTGGCCTTTTTTTCCAGATCTTCTCGAAGGCACCCCTCCAAAAAGCTGATTTCGACATTATTGGGAGATTTTGTGATACCGATCCGGCTGCAAAAATGGCGGATGGACTCCGGGGTGTACCCCCGGCGACGCAGTCCCGAGAGGGTCGGCATCCGTGGGTCATCCCAGCCGGAGACGGTTTGATTGTTGACCAGAGTGATGAGTTTGCGTTTACTGACGACGGTATAGTCGAGAGCCAGCCGGGAGAACTCGATCTGTTGGGGGTGGTGTTTGAGTTGGGACTCCAGTCGGTCTAGAATCCAGTCGTAGAGAGGGCGGTGGTCTTCGAACTCCAAAGTGCATAGAGAGTGGGTGATCCCCTCCAAGGCATCGGAGATGCCGTGGGTAAAGTCGTAGATGGGATAGATACACCACTTGTCTCCGGTCTGGTGGTGGGTAGCCCGGCGGATGCGATAGAGGGCGGGATCACGCATGTTGATGTTGGGGGAGGCCATGTCAATCTTGGCTCTTAGAATATAGCGACCATCGGGAAACTCCCCAGCCCGCATGCGACGGAATAGATCCAGATTGACCTGGGGAGATTGATCTCGGCTTGGGCTGTTTTTCCCCGGTTCGGTCAAGGTTCCCCGATAGGTACGAACCTCCTCGGCGGAGAGTCCACACACATAGGCATCCCCTTGTTGAATCAGCACCTCGGCCAGCTCATAGAGTTTGTCGAAATAGTTTGAGGCGTAAAAGAGCTTCTCTTTCCAATCAAACCCCAACCATTTAACATCCTCCAGGATGGCTTGAATATACTCCTCCTCCTCTTTTTCCGGGTTGGTATCGTCAAAGCGGAGGTGGCAAACCCCGGTAGGATTTTCAAGGGCAATACCAAAATTGAGGCAGATGGATTTGGCGTGACCGATATGAAGGTATCCATTGGGTTCTGGTGGAAAACGGGTGGTTACCTTGCCATCCCACTTTCCAGCAGCTAGATCTTGGGCAACGATGGTGCGGATAAAATCGATGGGTTTGGATGGTTCGTTCTCAGTCATTCGAGGTTTTTCCTCTGATTGTATGGGGTAATATGGGGCAGTTTTTCATTTTTTTATGACCATTATGTCTTCAGGCACTTTTATCCTGAGGCGAATAGTATAGTATCCTAGCCATCACAATAACACGCAAGGAGTGTTCCATTGGCACTGTTAAAAGATTTTCTTCCGGTTGTTCTCTTTTTTGTTGTATATAAAACAACCGATATTTACACGGCAACCGCTGTTCTTATTGCCACTGTCGCCCTGCAGTCACTCTATCTCTGGTTTCGTCATGGCCGGGTTCCACCTGCACAGTTGTTGACTTTGGTGCTGTTGGTCCTCTTTGGCGGGGCAACCTTGCTGTTCCGGGACCCTCTCTTTATACAGTGGAAACCTACCCTGTTGCAGTGGATCATGGCGGGGGTTTTTTTGGGGAGCCACTTCCTTGGCGACCAGGTGATCATCAAACGGCTGATGGGGAGGCAGATGGAGATGCCGGACAGCATCTGGAACCGACTCAATCTGGCTTGGGTGCTTTTTTTCCTTGTCTCGGGCGGGTTGAACCTTTATGTGGCGAAAAATTTTAATGAAAACACTTGGGTTAATTTTAAACTGTTTGGTCTCATGGGGTTGATGTTTCTGTTTATTCTTGCTCAGGGGCTGCTTTTGTCACGCTATTTTAAAGAGCCTGCCAAGGCGCAAGAGAAAAACGGTCATGGGGGAGGGGGAGATTGATGGGGTGTTCTGGCGGCTTGCGACGGCAGATGTTTTGGCTTGTCGGCTTCTCTCTGATGCTGGGGGCCGGCTCTCTCCACGCCCAGCCTCTTGAGGAAAAAGAGGAGATCTCCAAGGCTCAAGAGAGAGTGGCCAGTATGGAGAGGCAGTTTGGTGGGGAGCATCTGAATACGGCTATGGCTCTGCACGCTTTGGCCGATCAGTTGGTGCAAAATCAGGAATGGCATAAGGCCTTGGATCTTTTTGAGCGGGCTTTAACCATTCGTATTGCCAACCAGGGGAGCGATCACCCTCTGGTCTCCCAGACGCGCATCTCCCTTGCCAAGCTCTATCAAAGGATGGGTGATCATGCCAGTGCCGCGACTCTGTTGGCCCTGGCCCATAACGCGTTGCAGACAGCACTGGGGCCCCGCCATATCCAAACGGCTCAGGCGCAGATAGAGCTGGCTAAACTCTACCGAAGAGAACCCAGGCGCCAGGAGCAGGTTGTTGTGATGCTGTCGGAGGTTCTACCCATACTGGAAGAGAAATTATGGAAGCAGCATCCTGGTATTGCAGAGCTATTGGCAATCCGAGCCGATGCCAACTTTGCTTTGGGAAACTTTGAACAGGCCGAAGAGGATTGGTTGCTGGCATTACAGATTAGAGAAAACAACTTTGGCCGTGATCACCCGACTGTGGCAGAGGTGTTGCGCAAGCTGGGTCGACTGCAGAGTGGGCTGGGAGATCTGGAAGGGAGTGAGGTGAGGTTGCGTCGGGCGTTGGAGATCTTCCAAAAGACAGTTGGAGAGGAGGAGCCCCCTTTTGTCGAAACCTTGGCCTCTCTGTCCGAACTGCTGGTCTTCTCCAAGCGCTATGCCGAGGTGCTTCCCATGATGGAGCAGATCCTGGCCATCCATAGCAACAAGTGGGGGGAGGACCATCCCAAACGCATCAAACCCATGAATGACTTGGCTCTGGTTCACATGAGCCTGAATCAACTGAAGCTTGCCAAAGAAAAGTTTCAACAATCCCTCACGCTCTCTCAAAAAAGCTTGGGAGAGAGCCATCTGCAGAGCGCTTTTATTTTAGGTAATTTGAGTGAAATCAACCAGCGGTTAGGAGAGGATCAACTGGCCAAAAAGCAGTTTGACCGCTCGATTGAGGTGGCGAAAGCCTTTTTTGAGGAGGATAAGCTAGGCTTGGCTAACTGGTTTTCCAGTATTGGGGCCACCTTGCATAAGAGCGGAAGCCTGGAAAAAGCCACCTCCCTTTTTAATCTCTCTCTGGCATTGATCGAGTCTGAATTTGGCCCAAGCCATCCCCAGGTTTTGCAGGTAAGGCAATCGTTGGCGCGCCTTCGGATTCCTGTGGTTGAGGCACAACAGCCCTTTGTCGAGGTGGAGAAGTCAAAGCCTGAACCTGAACCTGAACCGGTTTTAATCCGATCGGGTAGAAGCCGTAGCCTGTTGGTTCATGGCGGCGACGAGGGGTTGGTGCAGGAAAAAATGGATAGGGTGCTGACCAGTGCCCTGAGCTATCTCCCCGATGAGGAGCGGGTTAGGGTTTTGCAGGTGAGTCAAGCCAAAAAAAAGCAGGGAGAGACAGCGTTGCCTCCCCCTGTCTCCCAAGCTGTCAAAGAGCATCCCCTGACGCCTGTGAGGGCAGAGGGTGCGTCCGCCTTACCTGAAAAAAAAGATGAAGAGAGGGCCGCTACAGCCGAAAAAGAGAGGGCCGAGGCGTTTTATATGGAGCAGAAAAAAAAGTTTACAGCCTTCTCTCAGGTTGAGGTTGTCGGAGATGACAAGTCTGCCAAATTACCAGAAAGGGCGAGCCTTCAGGATCCGGATTCTACGGTGGCTGGTGTTCAAGGGCAAAAAACCACCCGTCAGCCGGTCAAGGTTATGACCATTAAAACCATCAGCCCCAATAAAGAGGGCTCTGCCATCGAAATACGGAGCGAGAAACCCCCGTTGGTCCCGCCACCTCAGCAGTTTGTTATTCGCATGGGCTGTTTTTTGCCAGCTACTCTTTTGCCAAAAAAGGTGATTGAAACCGCGACAGCCATGGATTTTCCGGTTTACAGTCAGGCCAAGGTGTTGGATAAAAAGATCCACTCCTGCCTCTTCTCCGGCCCCTTTATGGTGACCAAAGAGGAGGTGGAAGCCAAAAAGGAGCTGTTGCAAAATCGGTTGGGATTAAAAGGGTTTACTCTCTTGGAACCCCAAGAACAGTAGAGACAACGGCTGTTTCTAGGTTGAAGGGCGGATGAGGCGGTTTTTGATGATCTGTCCCGCCACAGAGATAGCCTCCTGGTAGGAGGTGGGGTCGGCGATTCCTTGGCCAGCAATGTCGTAGGCGGTGCCATGGTCGACGCTGGTTCGGACAATGGGCAGCCCCAGGGTCAGGTTGACAGCCCTGCCAAAGCCCAACATTTTAATGGGAATGAGGGCTTGGTCGTGGTACATGCAGATCACCACATCATACTGTTCTCTCGCTTGAGGATGAAACAGGCTGTCGGCAGGCAGAGGCCCCCGTATCGTCCCAGCTAGCTTGGCATTCAGTCGTTGGCAGACGGGAGCGATCATTTCTCGATCTTCTTGTCCAAAGGCACCCCCTTCACCAGCGTGAGGATTGAGACCGGTAACGGTAATACGAGGGGCCTGCAGCGCAAAGTCCCGCCTCATGGCCTGCCAGGTGATGAGAATAACCTGCTCAAGAAGAGTTTGCGTCAGGGTGTGAGGCACCTCTGCCAGGGCTTGGTGGATGGTGGCTGGAACCACACGCAACCCTTGGGTCGCCAGCATCATGACCGGATGGGATCCGCCGGTAAATTCGGCCAACATCTCGGTATGGCCTGGGTAGGTGTAGCCGGCCGCATGCAAAACCCCTTTATTGATTGGGGGGGTTACCACCCCTTCAACCTCCCCAGCCATAGCCAGTTGGCAGGCGAAGCGTATGCTGTCAACGGTACCTTTTGCCTGCTCTGGGGTGGGGCGACCAAAAGTGATAAGAGGAGAGAGATCGGCTGGGCTGGGATCTGGTGGAGGCAAAACAGCAAAGATTTCAGCTGATAACTCCTCCCCCTCCGCCAGGGAGGAGACCTCTTGTATCGTCTGGGAGATGCCCAGCATCCTGGCGGTCTCCCTGTAGAGAGCGGTCTGGCCAAGGTGTATTCGCCGGGGAAAAGGGGAGAACCCCTTCAGGGCGACCTCCAGCCCCACACCGGCTGGGTCGCCCTGGGTGATGGCAATCATCTGAATTCGACAAAAGCCCGAGCCAGTAGATCTCGGAGCCACTGCTTGTAGCGCATCTGGATCTTGGACTCCATCACCCGGTTTTTCAACTCTGTGCGGTTGGCCTCCAGAGAGTCTGGAGAGAGGGCCTGTTTTTCGTCCAGCAGAATAAGATGCCAGCCAAAGGCGGTTCTGACCGGGGCGCTAATGACATCCACCGGCAGAGCAAAGGCGGCTTTTTCAAACTCTGGGACCATCTTCCCCTCACTAAACCACCCCAGGTCACCCCCACTTTTGGCGGTCCCATCTTTGGAATAGCGTTTGGCAAGCTCAGCAAACGAGGCCTCGCCATCCATAAACAGTTGGCGAATTTTCAGAATACCCTCCAGAGCAGGCTGATCATCTTCTCCCTGGGGAACCGGAATGAGGATGTGTCGGGCTTTAACCTTGAACTTGGTGTTTTCCGACCGGTTGGGCTGGACAATACGCCGCTCTATCACGGTAAAGATATGGAACCCCTGAGGCGAGCGCAGTGGAGCGGTGACCCCCCCCTCTTCCAGGATGAAAACGGCATTTTCGATGGCAGGAATCAACTGTCCCCGCTTAAACCATCCCATATCTCCACCATTCAGACCGCTGGGGTCATCGGAAAACTGGCTGGCCAGGGTGGAGAGGCTCTCTCCTTGCTTTAGGCGGTTGGCCAGCTCGATGGATTTTTCCTGGGTTTGTTGCAGTTGTTCGGGGCTGGCATTTTGATCGACACCGAGAAGAATCTGTCCCAAACGCAGCTCTTCTACACCGGTCTGTTGATTGGATGTGGCTTTATACAGGCTCTGGATCTCCTCTTCGGAGACGGTAATCAGGGGGCGGATGGTGCGGTTGATCAAGCGGCTCTGCAAAAGCTTGTTACTCAACCCTTGCCGATATTTTTCCAAATCGATTCCCTGTCGTCGCAGGACATCCGGCAAGGAACCGGATGGAAGGTTGTTGCTGCGTTCGACACTGGCCATCAAGGCATCGATATCAGCATCGTTGACCGTAATGGAGAGCTGTTCGGCCTTCTGTTTTCTTAAGGCGTTAAGGATCAGTTCATCCCGTGCTTTTTTTTCGATCTTGGCCACATCGACCTGCTCACCGGATTGTCTGAACTGTTCCAGAAGGGGAGCGATGGCCTCGTCAATCTCCGATTGGGTAATGATGTCTGCCTTGACCTCTTTGGCAGAAAAATTTTCTGCTTTGACCACGGCGACAATACGATCCAGTGTTTGGGCCATTCCGTGGGTTGTGAAGAGCAGGGTGACGCCAAGCGCAACCACAAAAAGCAGTGAGAAGGGGCGAAGTCGAAAAAAACAGGCTGTGATCATGGGGGCTGTCCTCTATGGTTTATCCGGTTGTTCTTTTAAACTATTTACCGTAACCGGCCAACCCTTTCAGGCTGAATATCAGACCATAATACTCTCCATCATGATCTGACGCATCGGCTGACAGTTTGCGACCAAATTTTATACCCAAAGACCAGCAGCTCTCTTCATACTCCAACCGGGTCTCCCAGCTTTTGATCTGCTGATCTTCCAGGGAGTAGTCGGCCTCTTGGGCATAGATCCAATGGTCGGAGAGGTGGACAATGGAGCGCAGGGTGAGATCCTCCAGTCGATCACTACCATCTTCGGCCAGGGCCAGAGTACTGGGTTGGTTGAAGTGGTAGCCAAGGGCAATTTTATCGTTATTGGCGCGGGTATATTTAATGCTGGCATCGGTCCGGGCAATCTCCCCCTCGTGGGGATTGGTGCGGTTGCTGGCGTGAAGAGACCAACCACCGACAAAATTGAGGTCCAGACTGCTGACAATATCTGAGAAGGCATGGTCGTTTTGGTACTCTTGATGACCAGAAGGGGCCCACCGTTGACCAATTTTAAAGGTAGCCGTCTCCATGATGGAGCTGTCGGATGTCAAGCTGATGAGTCGTGAGGTGATGCCGTAGCTGATCCACTGACCGTTGCTGATGCGATCTACCCCGGAATATTGGTCGGAGGTAAACAGGTTGGATGTACTGAAGTTCCGCAGGGTTGAGTCATAGTTGGGCAGTTTTCCCTGGTCGGATGTGGCGTTGGCAACCAGCTCGATGGTGGGCTCGATGGTGTGTTGACGGTTCCCCATGACCTGCTTTTCCAGTTTGGTGTCCAGACGGAAACTGGCAAACGAGGCCTCTCTGTGTTCCAGACCATCCTGATCCAGGCCCGCTTGGTTGGGGTCGCCTTGAATCAGGTAGGCGGTTTCACGAACCCCGAGTTGAGCGCTGAAATGACCCACGGAGAGCGGGGTGTCATAGCGCAGGGTCGGGGCCAGATCCAACCGTTGAGAGGCATCGCCGGAAAGTTGGTAGAAACTATCGATCCGGGCATCACTCTGCAGTCGCCACCGGCGACCATCTGCCACCTTGGAGAGAGGGCGGTTGTCTGAAAGGGAGAGATAGGGTAGACGTTGAACGGTAAAATCGTCGGTGGTTTTTTCCAGATCTTGGTACCAGAGCAGGCCGGTCTGGACATCGGTATACCCCTCATCGTTGAACCACTGGCGATCCAGGGTAACGTGAGACTCCAGCCGTCGGGAGTTGGGGTCGACCAGATCCTGTTTAAAGTCATTGATAAAATCTCGGGTTTGGCTGTACTCACCCGCTGCGGAAAGGTTCCACCCCCCAGCCCGCTGATTGTGGGTAAAGGTAGAGAGCCCCCGATAGCTATGCTCTTGGGTGTCGTAGATCTGATTGGTGCTGAGTGTTCCCTCATATCCCAGGCCAAGATAGCGAAACTCGGCCTTACCCATCACACCTCTGCGGCTGATACCCCGCAAGGCAACGGTCATATCGCGGTTGGGGGCCATGTTCCAGTAGTAGGGAGCTTCAAACTCCATTCCGTTGCCACCAGATGCGCCGATCTCTGGTCGGAGGAAGCCGCTTTTGCGTTCCTGTTTAAGGGGTTGGCGCCACCAGGGGAAGTAGGCTACAGGGGTATCACCAAAATAGAGCTTCATGTCCCGAGCTTCAACACTGTTGGCGTCCTGATCGACGATAATCTTTCTGGCACCGACACGCCAGGGGGGCTTTTCACAATCACAGTTGGTGTACCAGCCATCGGTCATCTCCAGCTTTTTTTCACTGGTCAACGCCACTTTTTTTGCCCCACCATGACCTCCAGGTCCTGCCATGTTGATGGTGACATCCTCCATGATCCCCTGACGTGTGGCTAGATTAAGGTGGATTTTTTGGCTTAAAAATTGGTCCCCACCACGGGTCAGCTTGATGGCCCCCTTGGCTGAAATGAGATTCTCTTCCCCCTGATAACGAGCCTCGTCGGCCTCCAGCCTGAAAACCCCCTCCTGTTGAACAACCACATGACCACTGGCTACCATGTCTTGTGTGGTTTTATCGATCTCCAGGCTATCGGCATCCACATCAATGGGGCTCTCTTGAGTCAAAGCCGAGGTAGGAATAGATAAAGCAAGCACAATACATAAGGCAGAGAGAGTACCCCCCACCGGCCGACTGGCGTTGTGTGGTTCAGCTCTCCGGAAAAAAGGCTCTGTCGAGATCATGGTATTTTCCTCTTTTCTTCTTGAATTCAATTTGGACAGTAGGCGGTTCCAAAACGAATTTTTCAGTACTTGGATAGTAGTCTGGCAATCACGACAAAAAAGGGCTTCATCTGTGTCGATAGGTGGGGCGGTGGATTAGAGTGATTTTATTAATAATAAGTTTGCATAGGACAGCTCCATGCTACTATTATTAACGAAATCTGGCTTTGTACCACCCCTTCTCAACAGGAACCTTACCTTTTGTCTGCGCCCTCTCTCTTTTTTTAGCACAACCCGACTATTATAGCAGGGAACGCACCTCTCCCACCAGATATAGTGAACCGGCAACCAAGATTCTTTGCTCTTTTGGGGTGGCATTTTGTGCTGAAAAAAGAGCTTCTTTGCTGGAAAAACAGGGGGTTGCATGGTGTCCTAAGGCTCGCCATTGCTCTGCCAACTCCTCAGCCAGAACCCCTCGACCACCCCCAACCGATACCGTCCAGACCTGGTCGACAGAGGGAGAAAGGGCCCGGATGATGGTGGGAATATCTTTGTTTTTCAGAGCGGAAAAAATCAGCTTGAAAGTGTGAGGGGGGGGGAAACGGCTTTGAAGATAGTCAGCCAACCCCAGAGCGGCGGCTCCATTATGGGCACCATCAAGCAGAAGAGGGGCTGAGCCGTTAAGATCCAACGGTTTATCCGCTGAAGAAGAGAAGCGTGAAATCACCTTGTGCGTATTGAACCACTCCAGCCTGCCAGGCCAGAATGCGCTCTCTACCCCTTTTTGGACTGCCAGATCAGAGATGGTGAACCCTTGGTCTCTCAATAAGCCGATACCGGCAACAGCCAAAGCACCATTATCGATCTGATACCGACCCAGAAGAGCCGGTCTGGGGAGGGTGATCGACCTCTCCCGATCCTCATAGCGCCAACGGTTCTCTTTTTCTGTTGGGGGTTGGTAGTTAAAATCCCGCCCGGCAAGCATCAGAGGAGCCAAGAGAGCCTGCGCCCGTTGATCAATCACCCTTGCTGCCTCCTCGTTGCCAGGTGCTGCAGCTGCGGGAATGCCGGCCTTTAAAATGCCTGCCTTCTCTCCGGCTATCTTGGCCAGGGTGTCGCCTAAAAAATCTTCATGGTCCCGACCGATAGAGCTGATCAGGCAGAGGAGGGGGGTGATAAGGTTGGTGGCATCCAGTCGTCCTCCCAATCCCGTCTCCAGAATGACAATACCGGGCCGCTTACCCTGTCGGCCCAACCCCTGTTGAGAAAAATAACAGAGGGCCGCCACCGTGGTGATTTCAAAAAATGTGGCGGGAATCTTCGCTTTTCTACAAACGGTCAAGATTCGATCCAGAATCACCGCCAAAGCCGCATCAGCGATAGGGGTCCGATCTATTTGAATACGTTCGTTGAACTGGATGAGATGGGGAGAGGTGTAGATGGCAACAGGGTAGCCGGCCTGACGCAACATGGCCTCTAAAAAAGCGATGACCGACCCTTTGCCGTTGGTGCCCGCTACATGGATGATCTGCAGATCATCCTGGGGGCTGTTCAATGCCAGTAACAACTGCTCAACACGAGACAGCCCCAGGACAACCTTACCCGTCTCATGCTCCTCAACCTGTCGAAGGAGCTTGGGTAGATCAAGAGACATTAGATGGCGAGGGGTAGCTCTAACTGGGGGTCGTCACCTTCAGCCAGGCCGGTTTTAGTCAGTCGGGAGAGAAGATCGGCAATTCTATCTCTCATTTCACTACGGTGACAGATTTGATCTAAAAAGCCATGATCGCGGAGATACTCACTGCGCTGGAACCCTTCAGGCAAGGTCTCCCGGACGGTCTGCTCAATAACCCGAGGCCCGGCAAAACAGATCAAAGCGTTGGGTTCTGCCAAAATGACATCTCCCAACATGGCAAAAGAGGCGGTGACACCGCCCGTGGTGGGGTCGGTTAAAACCGAGATGAATGGCAGCCCCGCCTTGTCGAGTTTGGTCAAGGCTGCTGAGGTTTTAGCCATCTGCATCAAGGAGAGAATACCCTCCTGCATCCTGGCCCCACCAGAGGCACAAAAAACCACATAGCCACAACCGTTTTCCACGGCTGCCAAAGCGCCTTGAGCTACTTTGGCTCCGGCAACCGACCCCATGGAGCCACCAAGAAAATTAAAGTCGAAGGCGGTAACAACAGCCTGAACCCCTTTGATGGTTCCTTTGTAGACTCGGACCGCATCGTTGGCACCGGTCTTTTTCTTGGCCTCTTTAATCCGGTCTTTATAGCGTTTTCGATCTTTGAATTTGAGAGGATCACTCGGGTGCAGGCCGGCAAAAAGCTCATGGCGGTTCTCACTGTCCAGCGTTATCTCGATGCGATCCTGGCCAGAAATCCGCAAATGGTTGTCACAGTGGGGACAGACATGGAGGTTTCGGTGCAGCTCTTTTTGAAACAGCGCCTTGCCACAGGGTTCGCATTTTATCCATAACCCCTCCGGTGTCTGCATCCGGCGGACGTTATCCTTGATTTTTGGTTTGATGATCTGTGTGATCCAGTTCATGGATAGACTCTACTCATAAAATTGATTCAATGGTATTGGGGACTCGGCCCCTGTTTAACGGTCTGGATAAAACGTAAAACCTTCTGCGGGCTTTTCATTCCCGGTGCTGACTCCACGCCACTGGAGACATCCACCGCGTAGGGGCGCACCTGATGGATGGCATCGGCAATGTTATCTGGGTTTAATCCCCCGGCTAAAATCAGTGGGGCCGGGGAGCGGTAAGAGGACAGAAGTGACCAGTCAAAAGCGGTGCCGCTGCCACCATAAACCCCTTTGACCTTCGCATCTAATAAAAGGCCGGAGACCGGATAGCCCTCCAAGCCGACCAAATCGGCCCGGGAGCCAACACGGACCGCTTTAATCACCCGTCTAGGCAGATTGAGACAGGCCTCTGGGGGCTCATCCCCATGGAGTTGGATCAGATCCAGTCGACAACGCCGACAGGCCTCTTCGATCTCCTGCCGAGAGGCGTTGACAAACAGGCCGGTAATCGACACAAACGGCGGAAGATCTGCCGTTAAGGATTCCGCCTGCTCCAGGGTGACATGACGCGGGGAAGGGGGGTAGAAGACCAGACCTATCGCATCTACACCCGCTTGAATGGTTTTTTGAATGTCGGCTTTTCGTGTCAAGCCACAAACCTTGACACGTATGGCACCGGTTGGTTGATCCATCATGGTTTAGACGGTATCTGACCTGGCTCGACGCCACCCCGACCGGCATTTCTCCAGCGGTCCATCATCTCGGTTTGAAGATGGCTTTGGCTGGTGTCATACATACGCTGCCTGGCCATGCTGCGGAGCTCTATCTGTTTATCAGCCCAAACCCGGTCAAGATTTTTTATGCTGACCTGAACTTTCTCGTCAAGAAACATAAAAGTTGCCCCAAACCCGCCAAGGAGCAGAACAAGAAAGACGATCAGCACCGCCGCACTGCCTTTTTTCTCCGGAGCCTTCGCCTCCTCTTTGGCTTCAGCCTCTGGGGCCGCCTCTTCCGGGGCGCCCCCCTCTAGCTCGTCTTCTTCGGCCATAGTATCGTCGTCGCTTCAGTTGGTGTGATAACAGGAGCCTGGTTTCACTTTGTCGGGACTATTTCACTCGGGCCGGAACTTTAAAGCCGAGAAGCTCCATGGCAGTCAGGACAATCTCTACACTCTGCTCAGGGGTGAAACGATCGGTATTGATGGTTAAATCGAAGCCATCTACCCGAGTCGGATACCGTTTAGCCAAGGCTTTATGGAATTTATCCCGATCTTTGTTGGTGGACTTGATCAACTTTTCTGCCTTGCCTTTTTTGATGGATTTACGCTCGGCTACCCGTTTGATACAGACACGCTCGGAGCCCTCCAGGCGAAGACGGAAAGTGCGCTCTTCCGGAAGAATCAGATGGGCGCCCCGACCAATGATAACACCTCCCGATGGGCCAATACCCAGAATTACCTTGGCCATATAACGCAGGAAAGAGTCTTTATTGGTACTTTTCTTTGAAAAGAAAGCGTGGACCAACTCATCGGCCAAACTGATCACCCGTTCGTCCAGACGGTCGAGAAGGTGTTTGTCGGCTTTGGCATCTTTAACGATGGATTTTAATAACTCCTTGTCGTAAAGCTGCACCCCAAGTCTTTCGGCCAACAGCCGGGAGACATCGCCGCTACCCGCACCAAAATAGCGGGAAATGGTCACCAGAGGGGCCATTTTAACGGTTGAGTCAGGACCACTGTCAGCGGGAATGCTGCTGTATAGATCAGCGCCGACGATGGATTGAATGATTTTGAGCGTATCATTTGCCATAGAATTGTTATCCCTTTGTGTCAAACCCGCTGAATGTGAACTTTGGAGATGATCCGTTTATCAGCCTGTCGGACCGTAAATTTGTAATCTTGTTCCACAATGGAAGCACCTTCCTTGGGAATGGTGCGTAACCTGTTTAAAATCAACCCTGCAACGGTATGAGCCTCTCCCAATGGAAATTGAGTATGGAGGGCGTCGTTGATTTGAGACATGGGTGTTCTCCCATCGACAACATACTCATCTTCGCCCTCTTGTTCAATGACGGTGCGGTTTCTTTTCGGGTGGTATTCGTCAAAATCGTATCCGACATCTATCTCTCCCACGACCTCCTCGAAAATATCCTCCATGGTCAGTATACCAACAGCGGAACCGAACTCGTCAACTACAATCCCCATATGATCGTCACGATTCTGCATGGTAGGCAGCGTTTGGTCGATGGTCTGCTTGGGTGAGATGTAGTGTGGCTCCTTAACAAACTCAGAAATGGACTTGTTGACGATCTCCGGGTCCATCATATCCCAGGTGTTGAGGGTGAGTACACCAATAACGTTGGTCAAATTGTCCCGGTAGATGGGAAGACGGTTGAAGCCCTTGTTCCAAATACACTCCATGGCATCCTCCATGGAGGTGTTCTCATCCAGTCCTGCCACTTCCGCCAAAGGTATCATGGCTTCACCCACCGTGGTATCGGCAAAGCGGATAATACGACGAATACGGGTTTTGTCAAAGCCTCGGGTAACACTGTTGGAGGTGCTGTCGGACATTTCGAGCAGCATTCTAATCTCTTCTCGGGTGATAAAGCCGGCTTGTTGGGCACTGCTACCCCCAGCAAGACGGGTGGCCAGACGGGCGACACGGCTGAAGATAAATATAACCGGAAAAAAGAGCAGGGAGAAAAATCGCAGGCCATAAATAATGTAGGGTGCGATGGCATCGGCTTTTTGCTGGTAGACACTCTTGGGAACAATCTCACCCAAAATCAGTAGAAAGGGTGTAAAGAGCAGTACCGAAATCAGATCACCCCGTGGCCCAAACAGCTCAATAAACATCAGGGTGGCCATGGTCGAAATGGTGACGGTGGCAATGTTGGTTCCGACCAGGGTGGTTCCCAGGATGACGTCGGGGGTTTTAAAAAGTTTCAGTACCAGCTTCGCCCCTTTATTGCCCATCTTGGCCTGGTGACGCATTTTAATCTTGTCACAGTTGACCATGGCAATTTCTGAGCCGGAGAAAAATCCTTTGAGAACGAGAAAAATCAGGATGATAATCAGTTGAAGAAGAATTTCCATGATCGTTATCCCTCCACCGGCAGACCAGGTTGTTTGGAAGGGGTGTTCACCTTGAGTTGCACACGATTTTCAGACTCTCCATAGCTCTCTGGTGAGGGGGGCACTTCAGCTTTTTTAAAGCTGGTCAACTCAACCCGGAGGGTTTTGATGCGCAGACCATCCATGGCTAGAACGGTAAATTTGATTCCTGCTACGTCGCTGGTGGCATCACCGACACGAGGCAGGCGATCAAACAGGCGAAAGGCGACTCCGCCCACGGTGGTCATCATGGCATCTTCGACATCAAAATTGGTCAGATTGTTAAAATCGGCCAGGCGCATGTCGGCGGGAATGGTATAGACGTTATGGTCCTCTTCCTCATAATGCTCGTGACCACGAACCGTCCCGGAAATTTCACCAAACAAAAAGGTGAGAACATCTTTCATGGTTACCATGCCATGAACACCGCCATACTCCCCTAACAAGATGGCTGCACGGGTGTTGTGATGTCGAAAATATTCAAACATCTCATCCACCTTCTTGGTGGGAGGGACAAAGTGGGCCGGTCTGAGAATATCATCGATATGGAGGGTGGAAAAATCCTCTCCACGACGGATATATCGCAACACATCTTCGGAGTGGAGAAAACCGAGAATATTATCCCGATTACCCCGTACAACCGGAACCCTGGGGTGTTGGGTTTTTTTAAACTGGGCAATCAACTCTGGTAGAGGCTTGTCGGCATCGAGAAAGGTGAGCCGGGTTCTGGGGGTCATGATATGGTCAATCTCGGTCTCGGCAGCCTCGAGCATGTTATCGATCAACACCCGCTCCGTCGCATCGATAATGCCGGTCTCTACCCCTTCCGAAACCAAGGTGCGAAATTCGTCCCGCTGCAGAATATTCTCCTCCTTGACCTCTTCACCCACCACCAGGGTAGTCACTCGGTCGGAGATGAAGCGAACCGCTTCTCGGAGAGGGGTGATCAGGGTGATCCATCTGGGGAGAAGTCGGGCAGAAAAATTGGCGCAAAATTTGATTGGGAAGGTGACGGCAAAGGTTTTGGGGGTCACTTCTCCGACCAGCAGCAGCAAGGGAACCATGATGACAATGTTCAACCAACCGGCATCCGCCTCTCCCACTACGATAATCATCAAGGCTGCCATGTTGGCTGTCGAGGCGATATTGACCAACTCATTGCCACAAAGAATGGAGATGATCAGTCGGCGTGGTTCATCAAGGAGTTCGTGAATTTTTTCTGATTGGGGGTTGCGACTGTTCCGGAGTTTTTGGAGATCCATCCGACTGAGGGAAAAAAGCGCTGTTTCCGAGCCGGAAAAAAAAGCCGAAGAGACGAGCAGAACAATCTGAAGGATGATTCTGAAAACTACCTCTGGATTGCTCTCGGCCAGAGTATTTGAAAGATAAGTAAAAAATTCCATCTGCTGACCCTCGATGTCAAAATTGGAGTGAGGGTTATATCCGGGGTCTGTTGAAGAAGAGCCAACGAGAAAGAAGAGGCTGTCGGTGGAGTACCGACAGCCTCATCATTTGCTGATCTACCCGGATGGGAAAAAAATCAGTCGATTCCGATCTCTTCCTGTACGGTACGAACGATGCGTCGATCATAATCCAGCATCTTTTTGTCTTTACCTTTATAGTCCAACTGGCTCAAGAAATATTTGATGCCGTTGATTCTAGCCCGCTTTTTGTCGTCGGATTTAATGATGGTCCAAGGACACTCGGCTGTGGAGGAGTAGAAGAAGGTGTCCTCTTTGGCTTTGGTGTAATCTTCCCACTTATCCTGGGACTCTTTATCCACTGGGCTGAGCTTCCACTGTTTTAAAGGATCGGTCATCCGCTTGTTAAAGCGGCGAAGCTGCTCATCTTTGCTGACGGAAAAATAGAATTTGAAGAGGATGATGCCGGAGTTGACCAGCATTCTCTCGAATTCAGGTACCGAGCGCAAAAATTCGCGAACTTCATCCTTGGAACAGAATCCCATCACACGCTCAACACCGGAGCGGTTGTACCAGCTACGGTCGAACAGAGCAATCTCACCGGCAGAGGGGAGGTGTTGAATGTAGCGTTGGAAATACCACTGGGTTCTCTCTTTGTCTGTCGGCTTGTCGAGAGCGACCACCTTGCAACCACGAGGGTTGAGATGTTCGATGAAACGTTTGATGGTACCACCCTTACCGGAGGCGTCACGTCCCTCGAAAATACAGATGATCCGATGTCCGTTCTCTTTGACCCAGCTCTGCATCTTGAGTAGTTCGATGTTGAGATCCGGATAGAGAATGGATTCGTACTCCTTATCCTTCATTTTTTTGACGTGAGGACGGGAAGACTGCTGAGCAGATTGACTTCCCCGGCCTAGAACGATCTCTTTGGCGGTGGTTGGTTTTTTCTTTGTCTCTTGTGCCATGCTTTTCTCCTGCCGGTTTCATTAAGATTGAAAGCAAAACTAAAAAATTATCAGAAAAAGGGAACTAAATTTCATTAACCTGTATCCCCTTGTAGACTAAGGTCAAAAACTCACCCATACTACGACCCTTTTCCCCCTCTGTCTATATAAATGTCTTGCTCGACTGACCGTGCCATGGGATATAAAAACAATAATAGAACCTATTGGGTGGTTTGTATCTCTTTTTTATGACTTTTTTTTGGGTGGGTATCACTTGTCTGTGGACAGATCCTGATCGGTCAGGTTAAAATCTCTTGATTTTCATTAACAACAAATGATCAAGATGAGGTTATTACATGGATCAGCCCCTGAAAAATAAAGCAGCCCCCATTTTGGCTAAACAGACCATTAGCGAGGCTTTTGGTGTTATTTTGCGCCATAACTTCGACTATATGCTGAGTTGGGTACCGGCGGCCTATGATGGAAAAGATATCGAAGGCGTGCATCAGGTTCGTGTCGCCTTCCGTCGCATGCGCTCAGCTTTGGTGCTCTTTCGAAAAGCGGTCCCCAGAGAGATTACCGACTCTTGGGGGGAAGAGATGAAGTGGATTGCCAGTGAAATGGGGCCGGCTCGGGACCTGGATGTTTTTATCGATGAGGGGCTGGAGCAGATGGCGGGTAAAATTCCTCTGGAGTCGGGGGAAGAAAAATTTGTTGTCATTGCCCATGCCCATCGTGCCAAAGCCTATGAGCGGGTTCGGGCCATGTTTGATGGGGATCGTTACAAGTCGTTTGTCAAAAACTTTGACATATGGCTCAACGAGTTTGGTTGGTTCCAAGAGGATCTCTCTCCGGCAGTGCGGGCAAAGTTGAATACCACTATTCGTCTCTATGCCGCCAAAACTCTCAATAAACGGGTGACCAAGGTGCTGCAGGCTGGTGAGAGAAAAAATGAGATGAGTATTGATGAACTGCATCAGTTGCGTATCGAAGGTAAAAAGCTGCGCTATGCTTCCAACTTTTTCTCTCCCATGTTTGAAGGCGAGGGGATGGACAGCTTTAATGCCCACCTGAAAAGTCTTCAGGGGCTTTTGGGTACCATGAATGATGTTTCGGTCATGCCGGGATTGATCCAGGGTCTTCTGGATGGCGTCGATGATGTGGAGACCCACCAGTTTGCCGGGGCTGCCATCGGTTGGCGGGCCAGAGAGTATGAAGAGGTGCGTGGTGAGTTGGAATCCCGTTGGGATGCCTTTGCCGGAACCGCCTTTCCCTGGCTTAAATAGTTGCTGTAACCACCAAAATAAATCAAAGGGAGCTGGTGCCTGGTCAGGGGCTGGCTCCCTTGGGTGTGGTTCTTCCTGTCAATCCAGACGGTTGTTGTTATCCAGCGCCTTGATCAAAGCCGGAACAGCCTCGTACAGGTCGGCTGTGAGGGCATAATCGGCCACAGAGTGGAGTGGGGCGCCGGGGTCGCTGTTGATGGAGATGATCATCCCGGCCTCTTTGATGCCTGCCAAATGTTGAATGGCCCCGGAGATACCCAGTCCGATGTAGAGTTCCGGGGCGACACTGCGCCCCGTCTGCCCAATCTGCAGATCGTTACTGGCCAGCCCCAAATCCACCGCAGCCCGACTGGCTCCTACCGCCCCCGCCAATCGATCCGCCAACGCTTCAACCCAATAAAAATTTCCTCCCGCCGATAAACCTCCCCCTCCGGCTACCACCACCCGAGCCAAAACCGGATCAGGTCGACGGTTTGGCGAGGGGGTGAGTTGGGTCTGCCGGGAGAGATGGCTCTCCTCTCCTTGGCTGATACGGGTGATGGGCGCCTGAGGGCCATCAGGAGGAAGGGAGGCGGCTGCTGTAAAAGCGGTGGGGCGAATGGTTAGAAAAAGGGGGGGATGGGGCAGGGGGAGCTTGGTTAGAATGTTGCCGGCATGGATGGGACGTAGCAGGGTGGTTGAATCGGGAATGGCGCAGATATGGGTAAGGGGTGAGCGGTGTGCCAGAGCCGCAGCCCGTGGAATCAGGTCGTTGCCAAAGGTGGAGCTGGCGGCAAGAATTACAGCATAGGTTGTGGTCAGCTCGGCCAGAAGCAGGGCCAGGTTTTCGACTCCCGGTTTTTGCAAGGCTGGGTGGTCGGTCTGAATGACCTCGGCAACCCCCTCCAGTTGAGCGGCCTCTCTTGCCTTCTCTTCCCGCTGAGGGCCTGAAGCCAGAACGGTGACTTCACCCAGTTTCAGCCCTGCAGCAACCCCGTGGGCCGTGATGGGATCATAACCTCCGAGGCGATCTCCGGCTACAACCAGCACCTTCATGGTAAGACCCCTTTCTCTTGGATGACCCGAGCCAACTCGGCGACTGATTGGAGGTGTGTGACAGGGGGGCGGCAGGGCGGCTCTTGATAAGAGAGAACCTCCTGATCGAGGAGGAGGGGAATGGAGTGGGTCTGACAGAAGGTCTCCAGGAGCAACGACTCCAGGGGTTTGCGTCGGGCTTTCATGATGTTGGGAAGGCTGGCATAGCGTGGTGTGTTGAGTCGCAGGTCGGTGGTTAACAGGGCCGGAAGAGGCAGTGTCAACGACTCCAGCCCACCATCCACCTCCCGGACCACATGGATGACCCCCTTTTCCAGCTGGATTTGAGAGACGAAAGTGGCCTGCCCCCAGCCAAGAACGGCTGCGGTCATCGGGCCAACGATCCCCTGGTCTCTATCTACCCCCTGGCGCCCAAACAGCAGCAGTTGGGCTGCCTCTTGAAGGGTAATCTGTCGGATGCAACGGGCAAGGGTGAGGGGGGAGAGGCGGGCATCCGTTACCAGGTGAATGGCCCGGTCGGCCCCCAGGGCCAAGGCGGTTCGCATCTCTCCCTGCCAACTTTCCGGTCCGATAGAGAGGGCGATTACCTGCTGGGCCATCTGAGACTCACGCAGTTGAACAGCCGCCTCCAGGGCGATCTCATCAAAAGGGTTGATCACCAGAGGGATGCCCGAGAGATCGGGCTGGGGGAGGGTGCCAGCCTCTCGACACATCCGAACCGGAAAGGTCGGGTTGGGGACCATTTTGATGGGAACAATCACCTTCATCGGGCGGCCAACATCTCCACAATTTTAAAGAGTGTGACCGGGTCTCCTTTGGCGTGCTGACCATAAGAGACCCGATATCTGCCATTAACCACCAGGGTTGGCGTGGAGTTGACCCCAAAAGCCTGCTGCTGGCGTTTGGATTGGGCAATTTTGGCCGAGACGCCAAAGGCGTTGAGATACTCCCTGAACTGTTCGGGGTTCAGCCCTAACTCTTCCGCCAGGAAATCCAGTTCATCGGGGCTTTCGATGTTGACGGAGTCTTTGAAATAGGCTTTGAAAATCCCCCGTTTCATCTCCGCCCCTTTGCCGAGAAATTCCCCCGCATAATAGGCCCGCAGCGGTATATCTGTCTGACTACCCCAAAAGAGGGGGAGAGAGCTGATTCGGTAGCTGTTTTGGTGGGACTTGGCCCACGCTTCCATATGGGGATGGAGTTTGAAGCAGTGGGGACATTTAAAGTTAAAGACCTCAACCACACTCTTCTCTCCCTTTGGCTGAGGAACCGGTGGCAGGATGAGTTCATAGTGAACGCCTGCCTGCAGATCCTCTGCCAGCCCCACTGAGCCTGATGGAAGGATCAGGGGTAGGAGCAGAACAAGAGCTGTCAGGGCTGAAATAAACGCAAGGCGCGAAGAGAGCTTCATGGTTACCCCTCGACTATGGTGTAGGTGGAGGTGATGGTGGCTGTCTTGCCCAACATGGCCGAGGCAGAGCAGTATTTTTCTTCAGAAAGTTGGATGGCTCGCTCGACGGCCTTGGCTGGGATTTTTTCACCTGTCAGGGTGTAGTGGACGGTAATCTCGGTAAAGACTTTAGGCTCGGTCTCCGCCCGAACACCGTTAACCTCTGCCACACAGTCCTGGACCGTGTGCCGACCTTTGCGGAGAATATTCAGAACATCAATGCTGGCGCACCCCCCCATACCGATCAGGAGCAGTTCCATGGGGCGAATTCCCATGTTTCTGCCGCCAACCGACTCGGCCGCATCCATGACGACGGTGTGACCAGAACCGGATTCACCAAGCATCTGAATCCCCTCAACCAGTTTGATTCGTGCGCTAACCGCTCCCATCTTTCATTCTCCTTAGGTTTGAACAATAATCGGCACTCAATAAATAAGAGAGGTATGGTGCCGCTCCCACTCCTTTTTGGCAAGCGGTTACCGGTATGTTTAAGCGGTTTTTCTAGAGAAAGGTTTGTATCTGTCTGTTCTATTTAAGACCCTTTTTATACCTTGGCTGTTGATTTTCCTGTTGATACGAGAGTAGACAAAGGTCGATCATACCCCTTAAGCATGGCCTTAACATGTTGTTTTTTCTTCTGTTGTCTTGCCCTCTTAACGATGGTACCCTTTTAGAACTGACTAGGGGGACGGGGATTTATTGTTTGCAGACAAAAACGGTCAAAACCCATTGCTGGAAGTTGAGGTTGTTTAGGGAATGAATGATTCAAAGAGGCTTTCTGGCCTTCTTCTGTCCTGTTTTTTTTTGTTGGCTTTTACTCTGTCAGGCTGTGTGTCAGAGTTGAAATCTCCCCCTGTGGTGGTGCAAGAACCCCTGCCTGGTTTAGTAGAGGAGGCCTGGCAGGATTATGCAGAGGGTATGTTTGCCATGGAGGCGGCTCATCCGGGGCGTGCAGAACGTAAATTCGACAGTGCCCTGTCACGAGTTGGGACTTTCTCTCCGGCTCTGGTCGGCAAAAGCCTGATCTTTGCCCTGAAGGCGGCAGAAAAACCTCAGGGTAAACAGCGTCGGGATGATGAAAAGGCCGCCTTGGCCTGGCTGGCTAAAGCAGAAACGAACCTGCACAGCCAACCGGAAAGGTTTGTCTATCATGTGGGCGCCATTCGGCTCTATTTTGCCCTGCGTAGTCCCGGTTGGATCAATCTAGCCTTCGATCACTATCGAGCCGCTTGGAATGGGGATGGGTTGGATGGCGCTTTTCTGCCCTATTATCAAAACCGCTATGCCGCCAGCTATTTTATGGGGGTGGCAAAATATGTCTCCGACTTTAGACAGGCCGAGCCTTTTTTAGAAAAAGTGCTTGTCAGCCAAGAGGGGGGACGATGGAGTAGGGAGGCGGGCATTCTCTATGAGAAAATTCAGGAGATACTCCGATCTGTCTCCTACCACTCCTTAAGTGGCACCGCTTTGGATATTGCCATCCGGGATGAGGTCACACGCGGAGAAATTGCCGCTCTGCTGGTGACCGAGTTGGCCCTGGACCCCTACTTTGCCAAGGGGGGTCGCACCTCTGTTCAAACTGTTGAGCCGGTTGATCTGTTTGATCACCCCTACCGAAATGAGATTCTTACCCTTTCAAAATGGCAGATAAAAGGGCTCTCACCCTTGATCAACTCAACCACCGGAGGTACCGTCTTCGACCCCGATATCTTGGTGGACCGCAAGGGATTGGCTCTAATACTGGAGGATATCCTCCAACACATCAGGGGGGCCAAGGGGGTTGCCGGGTTAACAAAGGCCAGTCAATCCCCTTTTCCTGATGTTTCCAAGCATGACGACTGGTTTGGTGCGGTTAGGGTGGTGACGGCAGGAGGATTGATGAAGCCGGACTTGACAGGCGCCTTCCGACCGGATGGTCCGGTAAGTGGAGCGAACCTGCTATTGGCTGTTATGACCCTGAAAAACGAGATCCAATAGCCCCCTTTCTACCCCTTATTATATGGATGAGAACCGTTGCGATGAAAAAAGAAGATTCCATGTCGATGCAAGAGCAACTCCAGCTGGTTAAGGGGTTGGCTGAAGAGGGCAATGCCAAGGCACAGCACAATTTAGGGGCGATGTATCTCAAAGGACAGGGGGTAGAGCAAGATTGGGATCAGGCGATCCTTTGGTTCAAGAAGGCGGCTGAGCAAGGTGATATGTTGGCACAGCATAACTTGGGAGCCCTGTTTCTCCAGGGAGCGGGAGAGCTCTCACCAGACCCCTCAGAAGCGGTCCACTGGTTTACCCAGGCCGCCATGCAGGGAGACCCCCGATCACAACACAGTTTGGGCGCACTCTACTTTGAGGGGTTGGGGGTAGATCAAGATCTGAACAAGTCATACATCTGGTTAAGTCTGGCTCTCCAAGGGGCTCCAGAAGAGCGGCAGCAGGCCATGCGGCAAGTGCGAGATTATGTCGCGTCCCAACTCTCCCCGGAACAGATCGATCGTGCCCAAGCTACCACGTTGGAAATATTAAAAAATATGACGGTCCATTAGAGTTGGATTTTGAGAGGGGGGCTAGCTTTTTTTTTGGGGGGTTGGCGCTTTGCTCAGTCAAATAGCTGGGTTGTTTGGCTGTTTTTTAGTCATTTTTTCGACATTCTTTCCTGGATAATACTTCAAGTTACTGTTTTGTATCAGGATATTCTTTGGCCTCTTCTTTGCTTAATATCCTGTGAAACCCTGAGACGGTACTTTGCTACTCCGAGTCCGGCTCCTACAAAACAACATAAACTGTGAAGGACCCTTACCATGGCCGTTTCAAACGTCAATGCCCTAATGAATCAAGTTACCAGCTTTATGAGCAATCAAGCCTCCCAAGGTGTTCAGCAAGCCAGTAGCCAGAACAAAGAGGAGGGCAACAACCCTTCCGGCGGTGTGGTTCGATCCAACAGTATTGTCCACTCTGGAAAGTCAGAAGCGTTCAAGGTGAGCTTTACCTCAGCCGCCCTGAGTAAACATAGTGTCCTGACCGGGAACCGCTAGTCATAACCTGGTGTTTTATTTCGAGTGAAAGAGTAACCCAACCTTCTCCCTTGGTGGGGAGAAGGTTGGATTGTCTTGCTTGCTCTCTAACGGCCACCCCATGGATAGGTAGTCAGCCCCATCAGAATCATCCATCCTCTACGGCCAGTGGAGTATCCACGTTTTTCCAATAAACGCATATCAGTCCACATCGCTCTGAACCAAAGAGGTTTATCTCATTCATAACGAGGTCAGGCTAAAAGGCTTCGCAGTATGCTGTCAATCAAGATCTATTGGTGGGGTAGACACGCCTCCATTATCCATCTTTCATTGGTAGGAAGAAAAATGGACTTGATCTGAGATTCTTGATGTAGAGCCGTTATTATTTTAACTATTTTAACTATTTGAATATTAAAGTATATTTTAATCCAATCGGCAGAGCAGTAAAAAGAGGGATAAGAGAAGAGATAAATATTTTCAAAAAATCCTCTTTTTTGAAAATTATCCGTTCCCTTTTAAAAATAAATTTGTTAGGGTCCGTGGCTCTTAGAGATAAGAGATGAGGGCCGTTAGCTCAGTTGGTAGAGCAGTAGACTTTTAATCTGCGGGTCGAAAGTTCGAATCTTTCACGGCTCACCATTCACAAAACGAAGAACCCCGGGTCCACAAAGGCCCGGGGTTTTTTGCTTTCAAAAAACATTTAATGATTTCAATAGTTACAGAGAGAGGCCAAGAATGGCCCTCACTCTCTGCCAGACCAAAATCACCCTATATTTTCTCTGTTCTCCCCCATATTCTCTGTCCCAATGGACTTTTGCCGTTAACTCCGCAGTATGTGGACTTTAAATCTTTTTAGTATGTTACATTGATTTGCTGAGTGTGGAATTCTGTTAAGGTTTTTGGTGGGCGGGCTGGACTGGGAACAGAAAGTTGGTAGGCAGATCAGGGCTGCTTGGTTTCTCCCCCAAATTCCTTCCAAATGCTCAAGCTGAAGAGTAGTCTGACTCTGTTTTTGATTTTATTCATATCTACTCTGCAAAGGGCCTGTAGTGGAACACAGCTATTCAGAATCAGTAAGTAAATTGTTCTCCTTGGGGGAGTGTGAACACTCTCCGCTGGAGAAGAATCGAGATCCATCTAAATGGTTAAACTACACTGAATTGGGCCTAACATCTGAACACATCCCTGAACTGACTCGTCTTGCCGTCGATAAGGAAGTGATGCTGGATAAAACCGGTGGAAATATTGATTGGGCACCATTCCATGCTTGGAGAGCGCTGGGGCAGCTAAAGGCAGTATCAGCAATTCCAATTCTACTCGATCACTACGAGGTGTGGGTCGAGTACGACTGGACTGTCAGCGAATCCGATCTTGTCTTCGGCCTGATGGGGCCAGAGGCGATTGATGGTAAGCGGCAAATGAACCCCATCACTGAGATGGTTTGACGGAACAAATTTTCTTTTTTGAATTCCAAGGGAGCAAAGCATCGAAGTCGTCAACGGTCTGGGTCGCCGGGATATGCTCGAAC
>PEAM01000038.1 GCA_002753565.1 Magnetococcales bacterium
AAAAAAAGCAAAGTCAAAGGCTTAGGACCTTGGGCGCTGCCCAAACCCGCTGGGAAGGCATTCATGCCTTCCCAGACCCATCCGCAATCGTTTTGTACACATTTGGTTTGAAATCTCTATAAAAAAAGGCAGCAACCCCTTGCAGCCCTCAACCAACCCTGGATTTTTTGACAGGTAAAACCAAGTTAATCTATGTGCCGCTTTCAGGATGGCCCACCGGTTGTGCCGGAAAAAAGCTGCCGAATCCGATCTGGACGATAGTAGTGCTTGCGAAACGTGTTGGCAGGAATAAACTTGGCAGCCTGATGGCGGCCCTGGTTTTTGTGCCAACCAATCAGCTGATCCCCCCCTGATGAAGCAGCAAAAAATCGATCGGGGGTCCAGGCGATCCAGCGCTTTCTGTCCCGATGAGGAAAGAGGGTGAGAAACAGCCGACCCTGAACCACCTGATACCAACGGAGGGTCCCATCGGCATGGGCAGCCAGAATAACCCGACCATCAAGACTGATCGTAACCCCCCGAACCGATGAAGAGACCGGAATCTCCCAGCGAGACCGACCCAGTTGATCGAACATCCGCAATGCGTGCGAGGTTCCCACCACAAAAAAACGGCCATCCCTGGCAAAAGAGAGAGCATTAGCCCGCTCTCTCTCTTTCAAGACAAGCCGACGCCCGTTCAATTTCAGTTGACCAAACTGCCTGTTCCAACCCGTGACAGTGAGGGTGGAAGATTGGGTCAGGGGTGGCAATAACTGGGTAGCGTCAGCCACATGGGTAAGAGAGAGGTGCCGGACCGAAAAGAGCCCCCTGTTTTTTCCGGTATCATCATAAGGAAAATGGACCACACTACCATCAGCAGATATCAGTAGATCTCTCTTCCAGGAGGAAAAACTTAATGAGGGGTTTTTATGGCGAAAAAGGGTAAAACCCTGGGAGTCCAACGCCCCTAAAATTGGTTGGGCACCGCAAAAAAGCGTCCCTCCCCCCTTCAAAGGGAGAATATGGGAGAGCGTACTGGAGGCCACCGGAAAGTCGACAAACTCCCCCCGCCCCGAAGCAGACGGTTTTCCTTCGTTCTTCCACCATCTAATCTGGCGCAGGTGCCGGTTTCGATGGCTTCCGGCCCCATAAAGAGAGTGACCATCAGCCGACCAGGCCACGGTTCTAAAATCTCCAATAGCCGCGGAGGCATCTGGAAAATAGAGAAGATCCAACCCCTTACCGGAAAAAACAGCCACAGAAGAGCGGTTTAAAAAACCGACAGCAATGCGCTTGCCGTTCGGAGAAAAGACCGCCGAATAGGGTTTGTGATCCGCAGAAATATCCCTTTTATGGATTAACAAAAAGCGATTATTATAAAGACGGAGAGCCCCATCCAGACTGGCGGTGACCAGCCGACCCTCATGGTCGAAATCAACCCAGGTGGTGTCTTTTTCGTACCGATCATCCTGACGCAGCAGTCGTCCATCCCGTACTTGATAGACCCGCACCCCCCCCTTCTCAGAGAGTGCTACCGCCAGGTATCGGCTATCTTTTGAAAAAGCCAGATGGCGGGCGGTGCTTGGGAGACCGCCGATAACCCGCTTCATTTTTCCGGTTAACGTATCAAAAAAATAGATGAAATAGCCCTTTTTCCTCTCCCAGCTCCGACCGGTATGACCACTCACCGCAATCACACCGCCACCCGCAGAAACCGCAACCGCTTGCAGCTTCCCTTCCTGCCCTGCAGCGAGGGGAACCCGAAAGGTTTTCCAGAGTTTGCCAGAAGGGAGTTTCCAGAGTCGCAGGGTTTTGTCGGAGGAGACCGAGACCATAAGACGGTTGGCCCTGTCCGTGGCAATGCGCCGTATCGCCTCCGTATGCATCTGGCCTTCAATGCGTAACAGAGGACGGGAGGTCGGCTCACCCCCAGAGCCAATAGCAGGCGCTAAAACAGCAAGAAAAACCCCCCCCAGGATGGTTCGATAAGCTGTCTGGAGAGAAGAGAGATACGCCATCTAACAATACTCCCAAGCCCACCAGAAGAAGGCAATCAAGTAGTTGAACAATCCAAGATCTATCCGATCAGCCCCTGACGACTCATGATCTGGTAGATCTCTCGGCTAACCCAGGCATCCGTTGCGGCATATTGGATCTGGAATTTCTTCAACTGCTTATTCTCCCAGTTGGAACACTGAGCCCGTTTGGAAATACGAAAACCAAAAAAACGGGCCGCCATACTCCGCAATCCTCGGCTCTGGATATTGGCATTGCGCGCCACCTCTCCCAAATCGACAAAACCTCCCGGGACAAAGGAGAGGACCGGTTGAAGCTGATCAATATCGTTGACCAACCCCACCCCAACCTTGAGAATATCTCTATTGGACAAAATCTCCGCGATAGGTTTCAAGTTTTTCAACCGCTTAAGCTGAAAAAGGGTAACCTCTTTTTCTCCAGCCAGTTGAATAATGCAGGGACTGTGAGAGATGCCTTTTCTGAAGACCGGTTTGGTCTCGGTATCAAAACCCAACACTTTTTCCCGCTTGAGTCGAGCTATGGCCTTGGGGAGGTCATCATCATCATGAATCAGGTGGATAGGCCCTTCCCATTTATGGATGGGAAGGGTGTTGATCTGATCTTTGGACATCTTGGTCCTGAAATCAGATGGAAGCGTGCGAGAGGCCATCTCCATGGGCTGATCTCTCATGATATCTCTGGGTTGCATTGGGTCATCGAACTGTTGTCTCATCCCCCGTCACCCAGCTTGATCTGATGGGCATGGAGGGGCCTGTTGTAAGCGCTTACCGTTTATCAGCATTTCTGTCAAACTTTCTACCGGGACCGGTTTACTGAAAAGAAATCCCTGCATCTCATTACATTTTAAATGACGCATGATACCCAACTGGGCATCGGTCTCCACCCCTTCGACAATAACCGTCTGATTCAGGCTATGGGCCATGGCAATGATGGCATTGACAATCGCCCTATCCCCCTCATCCTCTACGATGGAGTGGACAAATGATCGATCAATTTTGAGTGTTTTAAAGGGAAAATGTCGTAATTGGCTTAAAGAAGAGTAGCCCGTTCCAAAGTCATCAATGGAGAGCTTAACACCCAACTTACTAATTCTATTCAACATACTAACAGCTTTCTCCACATCATCCATAATGGCACTTTCCGTGATCTCCAGGTCCAGACATTTGGGATCAATTCCTGTCTCCTCCAGTGACTCTTTAACTATTTTTTCAATATCCTGCCGCTGAAACTGCACCGCTGAAAGGTTAACGCCAACCCGTATAGGAGGCAGCTTCTTATCCCGCCAGATGGCAATCTGACGACAAGCACTCCGAATCACCCACTCACCGATAGGCAAAATCAACCCGGTCTCCTCAGCAACCGGAATAAAGCGAACCGGAGAGATGATACCCTGTTCCGGGTGTATCCAGCGAATCAGGGCCTCGGCACCAATAACCAGGCCAGAGGTCAGGTCTACCTGAGGCTGATAATAGAGACAGAGCTGGTTCTTATCGACAGCCTGCCTCAAACTGCTCTCCAATGCAAACCGAAGCCGCGCTGTCTCGGCCATTTTTGAAGAGAAAAACTGATAGGTATTGCGACTCATCTGCCGAGCGTGGGTCAAGGCGGTCTCGGCATTTTTTAAAAGGTCGTCCGGCCCTTCGCCATCTTGAGGGTAGAGGGTGATCCCCATGGCGGCAGTGACCTCAATCAGCTCCCCTCCCAGATGAATGGGAATAGCCAAGGCCTCATAAATTTTCTGGGAGACAAAACCGGAGTTCCGTACCGCTCCCGGACCTTCGTCGATATCCGACAAGAGCATGCCAAACTCATCGGCCCCAATACGAGCCACCGAGTCACTCTCTCGCAGGCAACCGGTCAACCGCTTGGCCACAATACAGAGAAGTTGATCACCAATTTCACTGCCCAAAGAGTCATTAATGATATGGAATCGATCCAGATCCAAGATAATGACCCCAACAGAGCGATCATGACGGGCCGCATTGGAGATGGCCTGCTTCAGTCGGTCGGTAAAAACCGGCAGGGTAGCCAGTTTGGTCAGGGAGTCTAGAGCCGAATTTCCCGGCATCAGGCTATTCTCGGGCTTTGGCTGCTCTCTTCTGGCCATTTGGCAGAGATAATAGCGGATGGGACCGCTCTTGGGCAAGATGACGCTTATCTTTAAAAAGCCCTTGAAAATCTTATTGTTGACCAAATCCAGCGTGATCGAACCCTGCCAAAAACCGTACTGCCATAATTTACTTCGAACAGGACCGAGAAAATCCTCCAACTGCCCCCTGTTGGCCTGTCGAAAAATACTTTTTCCCTCTACCGAGTCAATACCAAGGCCGGTCATGACAGAGAAGACCCGATTAACCTGACTGACCACCCCACGACGATCAACCAGAAACACCCCTTCCGGGCTATTATCCAGAAGAAGCCCTATCAATTTTCCGTCAAAAGATCCATCTCTGTCTAAAACCATGAACCTACCCAATCAACACAACGCCCAACCGTTCACTTATGCCCACAAACCCCAGTTTTCTCCAGCAGAAACCGTTAAAATACCATGCTTCATCCCCCATCACCAACCGCCTCAACCGCCTCAACCGCCTCGATAGCCGCAATCCGCTCCAGCAGAGGGGGGTGAGAATAGTTCAGTATAACGTAAAAAGGGTGCGGTGTCAGATTGGAAAGATTATCTACCGATAATTTTTTTAGAGCCGTCACCAAAGCCCGTCGGTCTGGAATGGTCTCCACGGCAAAACGGTCGGCCTGAAACTCATTTTTACGGGAGACCCCTTTCATGATCGGCCCAAGAATCAGATCCAACGGGGTAAACAACAGGCCAAAAAAGGTCAGCCCCGCATAGAGGGATATCTCCTCCATCTGAAAGGCGGCAAACAGCCCCGGCTCAGAAAGAAAAATCGACATGAGATAGAACATCAACCCCATATGGGCAATACCAAACAGCAGCGACTGAACAATATGCCGTTTTTTCTGGTGGCCCACTTCATGGGCAAGCACCGCCACCAGTTCAGGGATCGAGTAGTGGTTGATCAGGGTATCAAACAGGGCGATGCGACGACTCTTACCAAAACCGGTGAAAAAGGCATTGGCTTTGGATGAACGCCGAGAGCCGTCGACCTCAAAAATATCCGCCACCGCAAACCCCACCGAACCGGTATAGTCCAAGATGGCTTTTTTCAACGCCCCCTCTTCAAGGGGTGTAAACCGGTTGAACAGAGGCATCAGCCATACCGGTGCAATATACTGCACCATCAGCAGAAAAGCCGTTGTGGCCCCCCAACAGTAGAGCCACGCTTGAGACCCCGCATAGCCAAAAAACCACAAAATGCCGCTCAACAGGGGAATCCCCAGACAGGCCGCTAACACCATCCCTTTGATCCGATCCAGTATGTAGGTTCGAGGGGTCGTTTTGTTAAAGCCGTAGCGCTCTTCGATAACAAACGTGCCATAAACCGAGAAGGGTAGGCTGATCAACCGCCCCAAGAGCATCAACACGACAATATAGAGCACGCCAGTAGGCAACGCTCCCCACGCCAAAGAGCGGGTCCATTGGTCGAGGGTGTTGAAACCTCCCCACCACCACCAGAGCAGCAGGGCGGCCAGATCCAGGGTTGCCACCCACAACTCCAGCCGGGATTTTTCCTCCGCATAGGCGCGAGAACGCTGACAGGTCGCCGTATCAACCAGATCGGTAAACAGGGGGGGCGGCGTGGCCGGCATGGCAGCAACGTTCAACCGGGTCGCAACCACCTGAAGAAGGTAGCCCGTTAAAAGGGCAATCAAGATAATCCAACCGTAGCCGTTCAATGCCTAGCCTCTCTTGGGGCGGGAAAAAAAGGAGCGCAGGGTCGCCATAAACAGCCGAAAGACAAAAACCGGATGGATCGAATTAAAAAAGATCTCCCGATAGGTCGCACTGCCGGTAAACGTATCCCACAAAACTCGACTCATTCGACGCTCGTCCTCCTCCCGATCCTTCTCCTCCATCACCATCCTTACCATGCCACCCCGAAGAAGCTGAAGTTTCTGATAGAAAACGGTCACAAAAAAAATCAGGTTGCCAATGACATTATCCCGAGCAATCCGCTGACAGATCGGTCCATAGTGGTCTTTAAAGTCATCGTTGCAAATACCAAAAAACAGCGCGGTTACCGCACTGGCTTTGGCGGTGATATAGGCGGCGCCGATACCATCCTTATATAATCGGGAGACCGCACAATCCCCAATCATGACCACACGGTTGCCATAGGGCTTGACAGCCGGACCCACATTGAGTTTAGGGCCACAAAAACAGGCCTGACCTACCCCTTCCGTTTTATCCTTATAGCTCCACTCGACCCAATCCGGCAGGCAGCGACGAACTTCTGGGGTATTCATAAACCGTTCCACCAAACGTTTATCAATCCCCTCTCCCATCAGGCTGATGGTGACATATTCCACCTTGGGTATCAGGGCGGCAAATTTAAGCCCCGGTATATCCAACAAAAAAATATGCATGGAGCTGCCCAGATACTCTTGAACCACAGATTCGCCCAAATAGATCTCGGAAAGAAACCCTTTTTTAACCGGTGGAGGCGAGAAGGCAAACCCCAACTCACTAAATCTTTTTAAAATCGGTGCATTAACCCCAACCGCCCCAATCAACAGATCATAGGTTTTATCCGGCTCATCGGCACAGGAAACCTTGGCCAGGTTGCCCTCCCATCCCAAATCGGTTACCCGTTTAGGGATGATATTAACACCCCGATCTTCTGCCAACGCCAGCAGATATCCGTCAAAGCTCTCCCAAAGGGACTTACCGGCCGGAATACGGGGTCCGTTGCCTCGGTAGATGGTGGCAATGCGCAGATCGTCAGCCGGCGTGTTGATGGAGACCTCTGGCAGGTCGGTGGTGTGCAGCGTATAGGAGTCTATTCCCCGCTGAACCACCTCGGGCGGCAGCTCTATCCCCTCAGCGGCCAGGGTTTGAACCAGGCTTTCAGAGACCACACCCGCACACATGTTGCAACCGGGGGGGCCGTAACGACTGAAATCCCTTGGCTCATAGAGATCAACCGTCAGGTTCAACTCTATCCGTTGCGCCAACTCCAAGAGAAAGAAACCGGCCATGGAGCCAGCCGGACCTCCCCCTATGATAGCCACTCTGGCGTTGTCTGTTAATTTCACTTAGTCGTCGCCATTGAACCTGGACCCGGCAGTAGAAGTGCGCATAGGAGAGCAGATAAACCAGTATGTTGCACCTTTCACGTACTCCCAACTGCTTTTTCCAGGTTGAATAGAGTTGACTATTTATCTGTAAACAGACTAAATCCCCAGCCCGATCGCTTATTAGGCGTACGGGGCTTTACCTTATCAGCCGATTTCTTTTTCCAGTCTGCTCCAGGGCTGGCAAGGACAATGCGATCTTTTCCTTCCATCTTGCCTTGAGTCAACGCCTTGAAAGCCGCCTTGCTGAGCTTGGCCGACAGATCATGTTCGGGGTAGATGGCAATGCCACAACTAAAGGTAGCCTCCAGCCCTTTCACCTCCAGTGATGCCACAAAACGTTTGAAAGAGAGCCGCACCTTCTCCATCACCTTGGTGGAGGCCGCCCCGTCGGATTCGTAGAGCAGAACGCCAAAACGGTCTTCACCAAAACGACCGACCACATCCCCTCGCAACATCTGTGTTCTTAAGATGCCCGCCAGAGATTTTAACAGAGACTCAGCCAACTCCACCCCATGCTGCTGGCAGAGTTTGCCATAGCCATCCATGTCGATGATGGCAAACGCCATGGTCTGCATTAACCGTCTGGCCCGCTTCACCTCACCATCTAAAAACAGGGCCAGATCAATGTAGCTGGTAAAGCCGGTTACATCACAACAGGGCTCATCCTCATGAAAAAAACCACTCATCAAAATGTGGTCCTGCTCATAAATGCGCCGAGCCATCCCCTGGATGGTACGAAAAGCCAGCGAAGGGTCCTGGTGAAGCTTGGTAATAAAGGCGTGTTCATCTACCTTGAGTACCACGCAGTCGGTCAAAGCTCGTGCCGTGGCAAAACGGGATTTACATGAAAAAAGGGAGATCTCGCCAAAAATATCTCCCTTTTTTTTAATAATCAATCGATTGGCGCCGAACTCCGTCTCCATGACGATTTCGACCTTGCCCTTTTGCACCACATACATGCAGTCGGCGCTGTCTCCTTGTTTGAAGATCTCCTCTCCCTCACTGAAGTGAGCGCCCAAGTCTCGAGTGGATTTCATCTCACCTCCCCTTCACGCCAACATGGATTGATGAGACAACCAAAATCCCCATCCATTTAAGTGACTAAAAGGCCCAGGAAAAGCCCACCAGCTATTACCCAACCCCATGGCCCATCCCACAGAAAAAGCGTACCCGCAGACAAAGCCACTGTACGCACTTTCAAGAAAACAGGCGAGCCAAACCATCCGGCAATAGGGGATAGCTCTCTCTCCCAGCCTCAAAGAGTAGAATCCATTACCCCACCAAACAGCAGAAACCCTACAAGGCTCCAGAATCCCGCTCACCGGTACGAATGCGAATAACGGTCTCCACCGGAAGAACGAAAATCTTGCCGTCACCGATGCGACCCGTCCGAGAAGCTTGAATGATCGCCTCTACCGCCCGGTCGACCAAATCGTCATCCAAGACAACGTCAATCCGAAGCTTTGGAAGAAAATCGACAACATATTCCGCACCACGATACAGCTCCGTGTGCCCCTTCTGGCGTCCAAATCCACGCACCTCAGAGACGGTAATTCCCTGAATTCCCACCTCCGATAGCGCCTCTTTGACATCATCCAGCTTGAAGGGTTTGATAATTGCTTCAATTTTTTTCATAATCCGCTTCTCTCCACCAAAAACATCCAATATCCATCCGTAAAATAACCAGCCAACACAAGAAAAAAAGCAAGGCCCGGCCAAACACCTGTTGCAACAAAAAAATCAGACACCAACCCCAATCATCGAGCCGGTGTGACACCATCAATAAACAGCTTGTAGTCCAACGCCTCTACCATGGCATCATAAGAGGCGGCAATAATATGGTCGGAAACACCAACCGTTCCCCAACGTCGATTGCCATCTTCCCATTCAATCAACACCCGAACCTTGGCACTGGTGCCTATTCCGCTGAGGATTCGCACCTTGAAATCCACCAGTTCGATATCGTTGATAGAGGGATAATACCACTCCAAGGCACGGGAGAGGGCCACATGCAGAGAGTCCACCGGACCCGATCCCTCTCCCACCAGATGGACCAACCTGCCCGCGACAATAAGCTTGACCGTGGCCTCCGCACCCACCATGGCATCACCGCCGTTACGCTGGCGGCGCTCATCGATAACCCGAAATCCCTGCAGTTTGAAAAATTCTGGGATTTGCCCTAAAGCCCGTCTGGCCCGCAGCTCGAAAGAGGCCTCTGCACCATCAAATTGATAGCCCCGACTCTCCAACTCTTTGATCTCCGCCAACAGATCTTTAAGATGGCCATCCTTCTCCTCCAGGTTGGTGATACCAAACTCTTCCAGTTTGGAGACCAGATTGCTCTTGCCCGCCTGTTCGGAGATTAAAACCCGCTGACGATTACCAACCAACTCCGGGCGAATATGCTCATAGGTATCGGAATTCTTGCGTATGGCCGAAACATGAATCCCCCCCTTATGGGCAAACGCGGAGTGGCCGACAAAGGGCTGATTTTTCCGAGGAGGACGGTTGACCATCTCATCGACAAACCGGCTTAAACGGGTCAGGTTGATCAACTGCTCCGGCCAGATATCGGTCTTCTTACCCATTTTAAGCATCAAATTGGGAATAACCGCCGTCAGGTCGGCATTGCCGCACCGCTCGCCGATGCCGTTGATGGTTCCCTGCACCTGGGTCGCCCCCACCTCCACCGCCGCCAGAGCATTGGCTACCGCCAGGGCTGAGTCGTTGTGGGTATGGATACCGATAGGTACACCAAGGGTCAACGCCGCCTGTGTCCCAGCCACCACATCCTTGATCATCCGCCCGCCATTAGTCTCGCAAAGAATCAGGGTATCAGCCCCCGCATCTCGAGCCGCCATCAGGGTTTTCATTCCATAGTCAGGATTGGCCCGATAGCCATCAAAAAAATGCTCGGCATCATAAAAAACCGTATCAACCCGGCTTTTCAGATAGCGAATGGAGTCGAAAATCAGGTCGAGGTTCTCTTCCAGGGAGATATTCAAGGCGTCGGTGACGTGAAGATCCCAGGTTTTACCAAACAGGGTAATGACGCTGGTCTCTCCGGCCAACAGCCCCTGAAGAATTTTGTCATCCTTGGCTCGAACCCCGGCCCGCCGGGTAGAGCCGAAGGCCGCAATCCGGCTGTTCTTCAGCTTGAGTTGACGAACCTTGGCAAAATAGGCGTCATCCTTGGGGTTGGCACCAGGCCATCCCCCCTCGATGAAGGGGATGCCCAACTCGTCCAGCCGCCGGGTGATCCGCACCTTGTCATCAACAGAAAACAGAACGTCTTCCCCCTGAGAGCCATCCCGCAGAGTGGTGTCGTAGAGGGTTATAAGAGGAGAGTTAGCCGCCGACACGATCCCCAACTTCCTTATCTAGCTCAAAAGCCTGATGTAAACTGCGTACCGCCAACTCCGTATACTTTTCATCGATAATGACGGAGACCTTGATCTCGGAGGTGGAGATCATTTGAATATTGATGCCATCATTGGCCAGCGCCTTGAACATTTTCAGAGCGACTCCGGTATGAGAACGCATGCCGACACCAATGGCAGAGACCTTGGAGATTTCCGGATTGCCCTTCATGGTCCGAGCGCCGATCTCCTTAACAGGTCCCGCCAACACCGACAAGGCCTGCTCATAGTCCCCTTTGGGAACCGTAAACGTCATGTCGGTCTCGCCACTCTCCGAGACATTTTGAATGATCATGTCCACCATGATGTTGGCATCCGACAAGGAGCCAAAAATAGCCGCTGCCACACCGGGATGATCGGGAACGCCCAGAACGGTAATTTTAGCCTCATCCCTGTTGTAGGCCACCGCCGATACCATAACCTTTTCCATCGTCTCATCTTCTCCAGTCAACATGGTCCCTTCGCCCTCCTCCATGGAGGAGAGAACCCGAAGAGGTACAGAATATTTTTTAGCCAGCTCGACCGAGCGGGTCTGCAGAACTTTGGCCCCCAACGAGGCCATCTCCAACATTTCATCGTAGGAGATACGGTCCATCTTACGGGCTTGGGGAACCATCCGGGGGTCGGTGGTGTAGACACCGTCCACATCGGTATAGATATCACACCGGTCCGCCTTCAGGGCGGCCGCCAGAGCCACCGCCGAGGTGTCCGATCCGCCCCGGCCCAGAGTCGTGATGTTGCCCTTGGGGTCGATACCCTGGAACCCTGCCACCACAACGATACACCCCTCTTTCAAATCCCGATGGATTCGAAAAGCCTCCACCTCGCGAATTCGGGCCTTGGAGTGGACCGCATCGGTCAAAAAACGGACCTGCCACCCCAAGTAGGAGCGGGCCTTGTAGCCCAGGGATTCGATGGCCATGGCCAGCAGACCGATAGAGACCTGCTCTCCGGCCGAGACCACCACATCGTACTCCCGCTTGCTATAGCTACGAGAGGTATCCTCCACCAAGCCAACCAGCCTGTTGGTCTCACCCGACATGGCGGAGACCGCAACAACAACCTGATTCCCCGCCTTGAACTCCGCGACCGCTTTGGAGGCGACATTTCTAATTCTTTCGACAGACCCCACAGAGGTGCCGCCAAATTTTTGCACAATCAAACCCACGAAACCAATCCCTTCACATAAAAAAGTTTGGCTCTCAACACCTCACCCCCAACAACCAAACGGGGCGAGAGATCTGCCACAAACGGCTCTATTTCTTTTTTTTCTTCCTGGTTAAAAAATAGCCCAGAACAAACACGGCAATCACTGCCGCAATCACACCCAGGATGGTTGGCAGCATCTCTGTCGTATTATCCCGAGCTGCAGCAGCACCACCGGCCGCCGCTTTAATTCGATTAATAGGCATAAGAACAACCTCCTATAGTCAGAACAAAAGTTAACACAAAATGAACAGCGAACCGTTAGAGTTCGAACTGCTCCGAAGGTCCGCATCCGGGCAGATGGTCGGCTACCGTCTCCAAAAGAGCTTCCGGATGACCCCCACCGCTCACCCCTTTGATCCGGGTCAGGGTCATGACGGCATCACCGGGCTTACCGACAATAGCGACCAAAGAGCCTTCATTGGTCAGCTGATCGATGGGTCTGGTTGGAATGGCGACCACTGCTCCACAAAACAGGATGCCGTCAAACGGGGCCTGATCAGACCACCCCTGATCCAACGCACCCACCAACCACTGAACCTGCTGAGACTCTGTCAGGCTCTGCCCTTTTTGGGCCAACCCCTCATCGGACTCCAGGGCAAACACCTCTGCCCCCATGTTTCTTAGAACAGCTACCTCAAATCCGGTTCCCGCACCCACCACCAAAACCCGATCCCCACTTTTCACCTCCAAGGCCCTGATCAGTTGGGCTGACTGCAGAGGTTTCAAGCAACGACGGGAGTCGTTCATACCTACAGGCACATCCGAATAGGCGAGATCCTGCTGGTTGGGTGCCACAAAATTTTCTCGTGCCACCGCCATCATTCCATCAAGAAGTTCCGGCTCGTGAATCTTGTTGGGAGCCACCTGAGCCTTAACCATATTGATTCTTGCCGTATTAAAATCCATGACCATTCCTTCAAACGAGTAACAAGACAACCTAAACGATAGCCCTCTAAACTACCTCAGGCAGACCTTTCACCTCAACCATCATAATGAGGACAAACTATCATTGTGCCATTCTTTTTGCACCTGCGCCAACCGTTGTGGCGTTCCCATATCGGCCCATCGCCCCGAAAGAGGCTGTCCAAACAGCCGTCCAGATGCCATGGCATCATCGAAGAAATGGTTTAACGAGAAGGGTTCCAACGGATAGTCAGCCAAGGCACCGGGCCGAAAAACCATGATCCCCGCATAGGTATACCCCCCCTCTTTTCCGTGGGCACGAATCAACTCTCCCCCCTGGGCCGGGCAGAAAAAATCGCTTTTTTTATAGGGCGGGTTGGCAATCAACCCCAGCAGGCCGTCCATTTTACCCTTATCAAAGCCGTCCAACAGCGGTTGCAGATCCAGATCCCACAGTATATCGCCATTGACCAGAAGGGTGGTCTCCTCTCCCAGTTGCGCCAGAGCGTTACGAACCCCACCACCGGTATTGAGCAGCCTATCTTCCCGAGACCAGGCCACCTCCACCCCCCACTGCCCACCTGTACCAACATGACGGATCAGTTTATCCGCCAGATGCCAGGCATTAATCACCACCCTGTTGATGCCCAAGGCCGCCACCCCTTCCAAGGTGTGCTGGATGATACTCTTTTCCCCCACTTCGACCATGGGTTTGGGTATGTGGTTGGTAAGGGGCTGAAGCCGCTCGCCTTTGCCGGCGGCCAGGATCATGGCATTCATGGGGCATACTTTTCTATCAACGCCCTGAGATCATCCAACTCAGGATGGTCCGACAGGGTCTGGTGAACATAGGTCATGGTGCGGGGAATATCATTCAGATAGCCGTGCTTTCCGTCTCGGAGAGAGAGGCGTCCAAAGATGCCAATCGCCTTGAGATTCCGCTGCAGGGCCATCCAATCAAAATCCTTTTTGAACTGCGCCGGGGTTGGATCGTAGCCCAAACGCTTTTTGGCTCCCGACAGCCACAAGGCTGAAATCTCCTGACGGAAAGGGGCCTCCCAGGCCACATAACAGTCTCTGAGCAGGCTGGCCAGATCGTAGGTGATGGGTCCCATCACCGCATCCTGAAAATCCAGAACCCCCACCCGCTCTCTGCCCTCCTTGCCCGGTTGCCACATCAGGTTGCGACAGTGATAATCCCGATGGACCAAAACCGTCGGCAAGCTCAGAAGATGGTCCATGATTCTCTCAAATACCGCCGTAAAACGGCTCCGGTCTGCCGGGGTGATGGACTGTTTTCTGATTCCTTCCAGATACCAATCGGTAAAAAGAGCAAACTCCCGAGCCATCAAGGCCCGATCATAAGAGCGACCATGGGCGATGCTGCTGCCGTCATTGGGAGTGGATTGGATAGTCAACAGCACCTCAACAGCCAGAGCATAGAGGGTCTGGGGCGACACACCCTGCCGCAAGGCGACCAGAAAAGTCTCGTCGCCCAGATCATCCAGCAACAGATAGCCCTGCTCCAGGTTGGCCTTCACCACCTTGGGAACCGCCACACCATGACCCAGCAAAAAGCGGGACAGATCAACAAAAGGTGCCGAGTTCTCTTTGTCGGGCGGGGCATCCATCAAGATATACCGCCCCCTGTCGGACTCAACCCGATAATAACGCCGAAAGGAGGCATCCCCCGAAACCAGAGAGAGCCTGCCATCCTTGCCAACCATACCTTCCAAAAACTCGATAGCCGCTGATTCAATCGGGATAGCGCTGTCGAAATCCATGCAATATCTCCCTGCTGCGCGGGCCTTCCGCCCTGAGTTCTATGTGGCGGAGGTCGGGGTTCTCCTCTTGATGGAGCAGCTCAACCACCAGACGGTCCGCCGGAATCCAATCGCCCCCTCTCTCCGCCCACTCCACCAAGGCGACCCCGGCCCCGTCCAGATACTCGTCTGTTCCGGTCAGCCCCAACTCATCTGGGGAGGAGAGCCGATAAAAATCAAAATGATAAACCGGAATACGCCCTTCCGTATAGGTATTCATGAGGGTAAAGGTAGGGCTGGTGATATAGGGATCTTCCACCCCCATTCCCCAAACCACTCCCCGAGCAAAGACGCTTTTTCCCACACCCAACTCTCCGTTAAGCTCCACCACGCAACCGGGTATAAGGAAGGGAGACAACCGCTCACCCAACTGCTGGGTTTCCAACTCCGACCGACTCATCAACACCCAGTTCAACCCTTCGTCCTTAGCCATCATCCACCACTACGCCCCTTTTACCATGCCACGAATCACATCCCGTTTGCTGATTATGCCAACCACCTTTTCACCCCGCAAGACAGGCAGCAGGTCTACATGATCTTCACTGAGGGCGGTCGCCACCTCAGAAAGGCTGGTCCCCTCCTCCACCACCACCAATTCGGTGGTCATGATATCCCCGACAGTACGAGCAGCCGATTTTCTCAGATCTTCCTGATATTGATGCTCCCCGGCGATGGGAATCACCGTATCCAGAATGGTGATCACTGTCGGCAGGTGAATTTTTTTAACCCGGTCGATCAAATCTCCCTCGGTAACAATACCCAGCAGCACCTTGTTATCGATAACGGGAACACCTCGAATCCCTTTTTTGGTCATCAGCCGAGCCAGATCCAGAACCGGCATGTCAGATGAGACCGAAATTACATCCCGTGTCATGATATCCTTGGCTTCCATGGTACACCTCCTTTTCAATAAAGAAATGAGCAACCCTTGTTAGCAACCTCACCTTTCATGTTACTTTGGATAGCAACTGGTCACAACGCTAATATCAGAAACCCATGATTTTTAAGATTCTCATTCCGCTACTTGCCATCGCGACTGTCTATTTTCTCGGCAAAAGCCACGCTCGGAAAGAGCAGGCCCGAGGCGTTGCCCTGCCACGTCCGGTGGGTCAAATAGCCGAAAAAGGGTCTACCTTTCAACTGGCCGCCTACGCCGTTGCCCTCAGCGTAGCCGGATTGGCAGGATGGTACATCTATGCCGACTGGCGAGAGTCCAAGATGATGGTTCGCATCCGGGTCATCAATGCCGAAACCGGCCAGGTAGCCCTCTACGATGCCCCAAAAGGGCTGGTCTTTGGCCGGGCGTTCACCACCCAGGACGGTCGCCGGGTCACCCTGGCGGATGTGGAGCGTATGGAAGTCCAGCCCATTGAATAGCCAGGCAGCTCCCCACCCCTCTCATTATCATCCTCTCTAAAAAGCCTTTTCGAAATGCCCTCTTATTATTGAGAATGGGAACCATTTGTATTTATGGCAGATCAAACACCCTGTAAGCATGTTGTACTTCTGAACCACTTTTCTTTAAAAAAAGAGCTTGAAACAAGAAAGGAAAAGCGTTTAAAAATGAACTACTTTACAGGAATTCACCATACGGCTTTTGCCACGAACAACATAGAAAAAACAGTCCATTTCTGGCGCGATCTTCTGGGCATGCGTCTGGTTTATGCCTATGGAAGGACCGGCTATCGGCAATATTTTTTTGAGGTGTCGGGCAATAACCGCATCTCCTTTTTTGAGTGGCCCGAGGTCTCCAAGGTTGACTATCGACGCCACGGTGATCCGGTCAAGGGGCCCTTTATTTTCGATCATATCGCCATTGGCGTAGAGAAGGTGGATCAACTTTGGGAGATCATGGCCCGTCTGGATGCGGCTGACTTCCCGGTATCCGATGTCATTGACCACGGCTGCTTTTTCTCCATCTACTCCTACGACCCCAACGGCATTCCCATCGAGTTCAGTTGTGACAGCGTTAATATGAACACCTGCCTGGAACAGAACCCGGTTATGAAAGATGACGCCCCCCACCCCAAGGAGTTGGAGGCCTCTTTCCCTCGCCCTGGTGTTTGGCCCAAGCCAGAAAAAATTCCCGAGGAGGATCGCATTCTGGTTCCGGGGGAGGGCCGGGAGCATTTTCCAAAAAATTCCTTTGAAATCGAGGAACTTGGCCATTCCTGCATTGATCAGTCTTGAATTTCGTTAAGAATCGGTAGAGACTGACAGCCTATGACTTCTGTTTCACTCATTCAAGATAGCTGGCTGTCGGTTACCGAACTCAATGAACAGATTCGGGATCTTCTCGAGGAGGGGCTCCCCTTTATTCGGGTTGAGGCAGAGATATCCGACCTGCGCGCGCCGCCGTCTGGCCATCTCTACTTTACCCTGATTGACGGGGCGTCCCGAATTCGGGCGGTAGTCTGGCGAACCACCCGCCGCCGACTCTCAAATGAACCCCGATCCGGCGAACGGGTCCGTGTGACCGGACGCCTGGTGGTTTATGCACCTCGGGGCGAATATCAGATTGTTGTCGAGGGGATGAAACCGGTGGGTAGTGGTGGAGAGCGGCAGCGCCTCCTGCTCCTCCATGCCCGCCTGACGGCAGAAGGGCTGTTCGATGAGGCCAACAAAAAAACTCTGCCACTGCTGCCCCAGGCCATCGGCGTGGTCACCTCTAAATCCGGAGCAGCCCTCCACGATATAACCCGGGTGCTCGACGACCGTTTTCCCAACTATCACCTGATTTTCTCTCCGGCTCTGGTTCAGGGTGATCATGCCCCCGAAGAGATCGCCGCCGCGCTGGATCGACTGGTAGAGGACGGTCGATCCCAGGTCATCATCTGTGGGCGGGGCGGTGGTTCGGCCGAGGATCTCTCTGTTTTTAATAGCGAAGTGGTGGTCCGAGCCATTGCTCGCTGCCCCATTCCGATCATCAGCGCCGTCGGCCATGAGGTGGACCAAACCCTGGCCGATCTGGCTGCCGACCTGCGGGCAGCAACCCCCTCGGCCGCGGCCGAACGGATAGTGCCAGAAAAGCGGCTGTTGAGGGATCGTCTGGCAACCCTTCAAAGACAGTTGACCCAGGCCATAAGCCAAAAACTGCAAAGGCAGCACAACCAGCTGGCAGCCACCCGTAAAGCGTTGGTCCACCCCTCACAAAAAATCAACCAGGCCAGGCTGCGCTGTGATGAGTTGACCCAACGGCTCTACGAGGCCGCCAGAACAGGCTACAGCACCCCAAAGAAAGAGCTGAATGAGTTAACAACCCGGCTTTTCAGCTGGTCGGAGAGTCGCTATTTTACCCTGCATAAAATCCGTCTTGACCACTGCTTCCAGCAACTTCAACAAAACGGTCGCCGTCTACCCCAACAAAAAAGAGAGCGGCACGACACCCTGTTGGGTCGTCTTCAGGCCATCTCCCCTCGCGGGGTTTTACAGCGGGGATATGCCATTATCCAAGATGACCAGGGCCACGTGTTGATGGACTGTTCTGCCGTAAAGGCCGGAGAGACCATCCATGCCCAACTGGCCCATGGCAGTTTGACCGCAACCCTCACCCATACCAAGGAATGAATCCTATGCGCTTTTCGGGACTTTTTTCACTGTTTTTCTTTACCTTTGTCAGCCTTGTTTTAACCACAGAATCCTGGTCGGCCTCTTTTCAGCTCTCTAATAAACTGATACCCGGCTCGGCGGTACTGATCCACGTTAAAGGCTTTCCCGAGGGGTCAACCCTCAAGGGTGACCTGGACAAGCGCTCCTTTCCCCTCTCGGCTGACGGCCTGGGTATTATTGCCTTGGATATGGCTAAAAAAGAGGGTTATGCGACGGTTCGGGTGAGGATCAAACCCAAAAAAGGGGCCCAAGAGACGGTGAGTCGGAAATTTTGGATCTCACCCCGCCCTTATAAGGAGGAGCATATCACCCTGCCAAAAAAAAAGGTGGATCTGGGAAAAACCGACCTGACCCGCGCCAACAAAGAGACCCGCGCCATCAAAGCCACCTATAATCTGCGCCGGGACAAACCCGGCTATCTGGAACAGTTTCGCCAACCGCTGGAAGGGCGATTTTCCGGGGTGTTTGGCAGTCGTCGCATCTTAAACGGCAAGCCGAAACGGCCTCACAACGGGGTGGATATTGCCGCCCCCAAAGGGACCCCCATTGTTACCACAGCCCCGGGGCGGGTAGTCTTGGTGGGAAAAGATTATTTTTTCACCGGCAATACCCTGGTCATCCACCACGGCGATGGGGTGATCTCTCTCTATGCCCATATGGATGAAATGTTGGTCGAAAAAGGAGAGTGGCTCTCCAAAGATACGGTAATCGGCACCATCGGCATGACCGGACGGGTTACCGGGCCCCATCTGCACTGGGGCACCTTGGTCCGTGGCGCACGGGTTGACCCAATGATGATGCCGGGAATCCGGCAGCCCTGAGCCAGCATGACAGGAGAGAAAAAGGGGGAATGCATTGAATCGCACCCCGGAATGGGGTTATATTCCCCGCTGAATTTTCAGATTGATCTTGTACTCATCTCTCCTCAACCGGTCCAGGCCGGATTGGGGGTGACTATCGGTTTTGAGGTTTATTGGTGAAAGCACTGAGTTTTGAAGCATCCTTAACCCGCTTGGAAGAGATCGTCCAACGTCTGGAACGGGGCGACATGGCTCTTGAAGAGGGGCTTAAAGCCTTTGAGGAGGGGATCACCCTCTCTCAACAGTGTCAATTTAAACTGGATGCCGCTGAAAAACGGATTGAAGAGCTAACCCAACCCTTGAAATAAGTTACTATCGCCCATCTCATCAGAGTCTCTATTGGTTGGCCTTCTGGGTGTTTCTCCTTACCTTGAAGGGACCAGACGCTCTTTTTGACTCTTATTTGGAGTGAGTCTAGCCGTGGATCTTACCGAGTATATCAACCGCCGCAAACAGCAGGTGGATACCGCTCTGGACCAGTTGGTTCCCGGTGCTCACAAGCCACCGCAACGGCTCAATCAAGCCATTCGACACAGCCTCATCGATGGCGGAAAACGTCTGCGACCGATTCTGCTGCTAGCCTGTGCCGAGGCGGTAGGAAGCGCAACCGACAAACTGCTCCCCTTTGCCTGCGCCCTGGAGTGTATTCACACCTACTCCCTTATTCATGACGATCTTCCCGCCATGGACGATGACGACCTGCGCCGAGGGCGACCCACCTGTCATAAAGCCTACGACGAGGCCACAGCCATCTTGGCCGGAGACGGTCTACTGACTTTTGCCTTCGAACTGGCCGCCCGCCCCATAGAGGGGGTCCCGGCCTCGGCCTCTCTTGCCATGGTGGTTCAGTTGGCTCAAGATGCCGGTATTCACGGCATGGTTGGTGGACAGATGATGGATATGCAGGCTGAAGATCGGCCGGTGGAGTTGGCGGAACTTCAATCGATCCACATTCGCAAAACCGGTGCTTTGATCCGCGCATCCTGCTTGGCGGGCGCCCGCCTGGGTGGGGGGGAGGAGCAGCAGGTGCAAAAACTCAAACGGTATGGTGAGGCCATTGGATTGGCTTTCCAGATTGCCGATGATATTCTGGATATTGTCGGGGATACGGCGCTTCTGGGAAAATCCACAGGACAAGATCAACAACACGCCAAAGCTACCTATCCTGCCCTCATGGGATTGAGCCAGGCTCGAGAAGAGGCGGATTCCATGGTCTCGGAGGCCCTACGCTGTTTGGAAGATTTTTCCGAGGCGGCTGACCCCCTGCGTGCCCTGGCCCGTTATATTACTGACAGAACCCACTAGAGTATTAGATATTGACATGAAATCCCTTCTCGAACAGATCGACTCTCCCATCGCCTTAAGAAGTCTGAAGGAGGAGGATCTTGCCAAACTCTCCGACCAGGTTCGAGAGTTTACCATCGACTCCGTCGCCAAGACCGGAGGCCATCTGGGGGCCAGTCTGGGGGTGGTCGAGTTGACGGTTGCCCTCCACTATGTGTTCGAAACCCCCGAAGACACCCTGATCTGGGATGTGGGCCATCAATCCTATCCCCACAAAATTCTCACCGGCCGCCGGGAGCAGATGCACACCATCCGTCAACACGGCGGGTTGTCTGGCTTTACCAAGCGCTCCGAGAGCAACTACGACCCCTTCGGAGCCGGTCACTCTTCCACCTCCATTTCTGCGGCACTGGGTTTTGCCATTGCCAACCGGAACATGGACGAAAAACGGTGGTCTATTGCCGTTATCGGAGATGGAGCCTTATCGGCAGGCATGGCTTTCGAGGCGCTGAACAATGCCGGAAGCTTTGACAGCAACACCAGGCTGCTGGTCATCCTCAACGATAACGAGATGTCCATCTCACCCAATGTCGGCGCCCTCTCCGCCTATCTCAGCCGGATTATGAGCGGCCCGGTCTACACCCGTTTTAAAGATGGAACCGGCAAAATGTTGGGCAAAATCTCCATGCCCCTGCTGGATGCCGCCCGCAAGGCCGAAGAGCACATGAAGGGGATGTTGATTCCCGGCACTCTCTTCGAGGAGATGGGTTTTGAGTATTTTGGCCCGATAGATGGTCACGATTTCAGCCAACTTCTTCCTACTCTGCGTAACGTCAAACATCTCGAAGGCCCCATTCTTCTCCATGTTGTCACCAAAAAAGGCAAGGGGTTTCCTCCGGCTGAAGCCAACCCCTGCACCTATCACGGCGTCTCTCCCTTCGACCGTCAGACCGGCGTTTTGCCGGCTAACGGAAAAAAGGCCTCTTATACCAGTGTGTTTTCTGAAACCCTGATCGAACTGGCCCAGAACAACAATAAAATCATGGCCATCACAGCCGCCATGCCGGAAGGAACCGGCTTGAACGCCTTCCAAAAACGGTTTCCCGATCGTTTTTTTGATGTGGGCATTGCCGAACAGCATGCGGTCACTTTTGCCGCCGGGCTGGCCTGTAAGGGACATATTCCGGTGGTCGCCATCTACTCCACCTTTTTCCAACGTGCCTTCGATCAGGCGGCCCACGATGTGGTTTTGCAGGGGTTGCCGGTTGTCTTTGCTCTCGATCGGGCTGGGCTGGTGGGAGCCGATGGCGCCACCCATGCCGGGGTTCTGGACCTGACCTTTTTGCGATCTCTGCCGGGTCTGGTTATCATGGCGCCGTCTGACGAAAATGAGTTGCGGCACATGTTGGCAACAGCTGTGGCGTTGGGACGACCGGTTGCCATCCGCTACCCCCGAGGCAATGCACTGGACCTGCCTCTCCAACCCCCTACCCGTCTCCCCCTGGGCCAGGGCCGCACTCTTAAAGAGGGCAATCAGGTCTCTTTGGTTGGTGTGGGCTATCCGGTTAATCAGGCGCTCTTGGCGGCAGAAATCCTGGAAAAAGAGGGTATTTCGGTCGGGGTCTACGACATGCGGTTCATCAAACCCCTGGATGAACGCCTGTTACGAACGGCAGCTGAAGCGGCTCCGGTTCTACTCACCCTGGAAGAGAACACACTCTGTGGCGGGTTTGGTTCGGCAACCCTTGAGTTTTTTGCCCGAGACGGTCTGTTGGATGCGGGGCTGACCATTCGCAATCTTGGCATACCCGATCGCAACATACCCCATGGCAGCCAAAGCCAACAGCGAGCCGATTTAGGGCTGGACAGCACCGGCCTTGCCCAGACTGTCCGCACCCTTCTCAAAGCATCCCCTTAACTTGGCTCACTGCCCATCATGAAAAAAAGATTGGACCTCTACCTGCTGGAAGAGGGGCTGGTGGCCACCATAGAGAAGGCCAGAGGGTTGATCATGGCGGGTCAGGTGTTGGTCGATGACCACCCCGCAACCAAGCCCGGACGGACTGTCTCCATAGCGTCGCAGGTAAGAATCAAGCCTAAAAAGGGGAGCAAATGGGTCTCTCGGGGGGGGCTGAAACTGGTGGGGGCGTTGGCAGAGTGGCCCCTGGACCCCACACAAAATATTTGCCTGGATGTTGGCGCCTCGACCGGTGGCTTTACCGATGTGCTGCTGCAACACGGAGCAAAACGGGTCTATGCGCTGGATGTGGGCTACGGAATACTCGACTGGAAACTGGTCTCCGACCCTCGGGTTGTAGTGATGGATCGTACCAACATCCGCCACCTAACCCCTGAGCAGATCCCTGAGCCTGTTGATCTACTCACCACAGATGTCAGCTTTATCTCTCTGACCAAGGCCCTGCCTCCGGCTTTAGCCGTATTAAGGCCGGGCGGTGTGGGTATTGCGCTCATTAAGCCACAATTCGAACTACCCAGGGATCAGGTTGGCAAGGGGGGGGTGGTGGACAACCCGCAACACCATCAACAGGCCGTTGACTCTATTTTGGCTCAAGCCCCCACCTGGGGCCTGAAGATTCTCGGCACCGCCCCCTCTCCGATTACCGGCCCCAAGGGAAACCGGGAGTTTTTGTTTTACTATTCAAAAATCTCGGGGTGATGCTCTATTCTCCCAGCAATTCGTTGAACCGATGGATATTCTGCTCCAACTTACCGATCAAGTGGGTCGCTTCATCCCGAAAGCTGACGGAGTTGGTCCCACCTTTTTCGTACATTCTCAACAGCTTGTGCAGTGAGCGCATGATTTTTTTACACTCTCCGACACAGCGGGTGCAGTTTTCCACCAGATGATCTTCCAAATTCCCCTCAACAACCGTTCCATTTTGGATCTGGTAGGTAAGGGTATTTTTTTGGATCAGATAGACCAGCAGGTAGGTTTTCAGGGCCTGGAGATGGTTATAGAGCTTTTCAGTCTCACCCTCACCCCGACATTTGGCCAACAGAAAGACCAGTTGCTGCTGCTCCGGCGTCGTGCTGGTAGCTTGGTTATCCATTCTCTCTTTCCTTTTTCAGGGGGTCGATAATTCACAGTAAAATGGTGGGTAATATCACAAATATTCTCAACATGTGAGAATGATAATAAGGAATCGCATTTAACTTATCAAGCAATTAATTGTTTTTATCTTTTAAGCCAGTTGTCAATCAATACAACAGGTTAAACAAATAATGAAACTCAGGAAACCATCCCGATCATGGAAAAGAGCAGCCGAATCAGGCAGTCAGAACCTTTAGAATCGCTTGTCCATATTTTTTTTGTTTATTCACCCCAATACCATAAATATCCCCCAACGCCTGGAGGGTCCGTGGGCGGGTTTCGACCAGATCTTCCAAGGTTCGGTCCGGGAAGATCATATAGGCCGGAATACCCTGCTCATTGGCCAATTGGGTCCGCATGCTGCGCAACGCATCCCAAAGGGCCTGGTTTTTATCCTGCTTGAATCGTGCTGGCTTTCCTGTCCCCTTAGCCACTTTTTTTCTTGTACGCCGTGTGGTGCAACCCACCGGTTTAACGGGATCTTTACGGAATCGGACCGGGATTTCTCCTCGCAGGATGGCCCGGCTCTTTTCGGTCAGACGTAATCCGTTATGGCCCACCAGATCCACCGAGAGATACCCGGCCCCAACCAGCTGTCGGAAGACCGATCGCCAGACAGTTCGTGTCAGCTCTTTACCAATTCCGAAGGTGCTGACCTCTTTATGGCCAAACTGAATAATCCGATCGTTGACCACCCCCAACAGCACATCGGTCAGATAAACAGCCCCAAACCGCTGCCCGGTACGATAGACACAGGAGAGCGCCTTTTGAGCCACCTCCAAGCCGTCCCAGGTTTCAACAGGCGAGAGACAGTTGTCACAGTTGCCACAGGTGTGCTGGGCATATTGATCGCCAAAATAGTGCATTAACGATTGCCGACGGCAGGAGGCCAACTCGCAAAACTCAATGATGGCGTTAAGCTTGCGTCTTTCCACCTTTTTCACCGCCTCTTCCGCAGCGGATTGGTCGATAAAACTGCTCAGCATGGCGATATCCTCCATGCCGAAGGTAAGAAAAGCGTTGGAGGACAACCCATCTCGCCCGGCTCGACCGGTCTCTTGATAGTAGGACTCCAAATTTTTTGGCAGATCCAGATGGGCAACAAAACGGACATCCGGCTTATCGATCCCCATACCAAAGGCGATGGTGGCAACAATGACCACCCCCTCCTCCCGCAAAAAGCGATCCTGATGGTGTTGGCGGGTTTTTTTATCCAGCCCGGCATGATAGGGCAAAGCATTCCAGCCCTGTTCTGTCAACCACTCCGCCGTCTCCTCCACCCGTTTGCGAGAGAGGCAGTAGACAATACCGGACTCGCCGGCATGCTCGGCGTTGATAAACTTGAGCAACTGTTGTTTGGGGCTGTTTTTGGGGACCACATGATAGCGTATGTTGGGACGGTCGAACCCGGCGACAAAAAGTTGAGCCTCTTGCAACTGCAGCCGTTGGATAATCTCCTGGCGGGTGGGTTCATCTGCGGTGGCAGTCACAGCGATACGAGGCACCTGGGGAAACCGCTCCGACAAAAGAGAGAGGCCAAGATAGTGGGGCCGGAAATCGTGACCCCACTGAGAAACACAGTGGGCCTCGTCAATGGCAAACAGGGCAATGGGCAGGGTGGAGAGCAGGTCGAGAAAATGGTCCATCAACAGCCGCTCTGGTGCTACGTAGAGTAGATCAATGGCCCCCTGGCGCACCGCTTGGATGACGGCCCCTACCTCGTGAGACTCTTGGGAGGAGTTGATGAAGGCAGCTCGGATACCGTTTTGCTTCAGGGCGTTGACCTGATCCTGCATCAGGGCGATTAAGGGAGAGACCACAATACCAACCCCACCTCGCAAGAGAGAGGGTATCTGATAACAGAGAGATTTACCCCCACCGGTCGGCATCAGGACCAGGGCATCGTTTCCGGCCAGGATGTGGTCGATAACCTCTCGTTGGAAACCTCTGAAATGGTCATAGCCAAAGAAGTTGTGCAAAATGGCCTGAACCGGGTCGGGTTGATTGCCAAGAATAGAGATGGGAAAACTCCTGAAACAAAAACTTTTCAATAAAACCTTCTCCCACTATTTTACGCTATTTATCTCTTCCCGGTACAGGATCTTCCTTAAACAGACCTATTCTCCCCACAGCAACCAACAACCCTGTAATCGGATAGATGAACAGAGAAGATCCGACAAAAAGCGCCGAGTGTCCACTAGACAGCTTGATGAGAGTTGTCTACATTAACGAAAGAATCAATTTCCTAAGAAAAAACGGTGAATGGAGTCAACCATGGCAGGACACAGCAAATGGGCCAACATTAAATTCCGCAAAGGGGCCCAGGATAAAAAGCGTGGCAAGGTTTTTACCAAGGTGATCCGAGAGATCGTCACTGCAGCCAAAATCGGTGGTGGTGACCTGGCTGCCAACCCCAGGTTGAGAGCCGCCATTCTCACAGCCCGGCAGGCCAACATGCCCAAAGACACCATGGACAAAGCCATCAAACGGGGCACCGGTGATCTGGAGGGGGTTGACTATCAGGAGGTCCTCTTCGAGGGTTACGGCCCTGGAGGTGTGGCTGTATTGGTCGACACCCTCACCGACAACAACAACCGGACGGTTGCCGATGTACGGCATATTTTCTCTAAATTTGGCGGCAACATGGGTACGGCTGGCTGTGTCGCTTTTCTATTTGATAAAAAAGGCCAGATTCTTTTCGATGACGCCGATGAGGATGCTCTCATGGAAGCCGCCCTGGAGGCCGGTGCCGAGGATATTATTACCGGTGAAGGGGTCTTTGAAGTACTCACCACCCCGGAGGATTTTGAAACGGTAAAAGATGCCCTGGCCGAGGCAGGTTTCGACGCCCCCACTTCGGCCGAGGTCACCATGATTCCACAAACCAGCGCCACCTTGGAGCTTAAACAGGCAGAATCTTTCATCAAGTTTCTCGATATGCTGGAAGACAACGATGATGTCCAGAACGTCTATTCCAATGTGGATATTCCCGATGATGTCATGGAACAACTGGACGGATAGATAACAATAGGTTGGAGCCAATGCGGGTACTGGGAATCGATCCCGGCACGGTAGTAACCGGCTGGGGTATTGTGACGTTCAATGATAGACAATTCTATCATATCGCCAACGGCTGTATTAGAACCAAGAGCCAAAGCCCCCTGCCGGAGAGGCTGGGCAGTATCTTTGCGGCCCTCTCCCATATTATTCAAGAACACCGACCCAATCAAGCCTCCGTCGAAGAGGTGTTCATCTCCCGCAATGTTCAGAGCGCCCTCAAGCTGGGCCATGCCAGAGGTGTGGCCATTGCGGCGATCAACCAGGCCGGTCTGCCGGTTCATGAATATTCGGCCCTGCAGGTTAAAAAATCGGTGGTTGGCTATGGGCGTGCAGAAAAGGGGCAGGTGCAAGAGATGGTCAGGCTACTCCTCTCCCTGCCCAAAATTGCCCCGGAAGATGCCTCCGATGCCCTGGCGGCAGCCATGTGCCACATCAACCACGCCTCACCGATGACTTTAGCCAAGGAGCATCGCCAATGATTGCCCAACTTCGTGGAAAGGTTGCCTTGAAAGAGCCGGGAGAGATGGTTTTGGATGTGGGTGGCGTGGGTTATCGACTCTTTATTCCTCTCTCGACTTACGAGCGACTACCGGCAGTGGATGAGCCGTTTCAGCTTTTGACCATCACCCAGGTTCGGGAGGATGCCTTCCATCTCTATGGCTTTTCCACCGCCGCAGAGCGCAATCTTTTTACCTTGCTTAATAATGTCAACGGCATCGGAGCCAAGCTGGCCCTATCGGCCCTCTCCACCTTGCCCCCAGAAACCTTGACCGCCGCCATCGCCCGTCAAGATGTGGCCTTGCTCTCCAGTATTCCCGGTGTGGGAAAAAAAACCGCCCAACGGATTATCATGGAGCTACGGGAAAAGCTGCCGATCCTGGACCCATCGGACAATCGGGCCCCCTCTCAAAATGGGGCCAAAACAGCCCCACCCCCTCCGGCCTCTCTGCGAGAAGAGGTGCTGTCGGCCCTGGTCAACCTGGGTTACAGACGGGTGGAAGCCGAACAGGCTGTTCGAGCTACCTTGAGTGATGAGGTAGAGGAGGTCGGCCAGGGCATCCGGCTGGCGCTCAAAGCGTTGGCCCGATGAACGACTTCGACCCCATGGAGGCCCAACGGTTGATCTCTGCCGATAAAGAGTTTGGCGAGGGGTTTGTCGAACCGGCTATCCGTCCCAAGCGACTGACCGACTTTGTCGGTCAACGGCAACTCAAAACCAACCTGACGGTTTTTTTAAACGCCGCCAAAGGGCGGGGGGAGGCTCTGGACCATCTGCTGCTCTACGGTCCTCCCGGTCTGGGCAAAACCACCATGGCCCAGATTATTGCCGCCGAAATGGGGGCAGGACTCCGCACCACCTCCGGCCCCATCATCGAGAAAGCTGGCGATCTGGCTGCCCTGCTCACCAACCTGGAGAGCGGAGACTGTCTTTTCATCGACGAAATTCACCGGCTAAGCCCCGCCATCGAAGAGATTCTCTACCCGGCCATGGAAGATTATCAACTGGATATCATGATTGGTGAGGGGCCATCGGCCCGCTCGGTCAAGATCGATCTTCCCCCCTTTACCCTGGTTGGGGCCACCACCCGAGCCGGCATGTTGACCAGCCCCCTGCGGGATCGCTTCGGTATTTTGGCCCGAATGGAGTTCTACTCCCCCGAAGAGCTTTCTGAAATTATTACCCGTTCCGCCACCATCCTCAACATCGGCATGGATAAATCCGGCGCCGCCGAGATTGCCCGCCGGGCCCGTGGCACCCCACGGATTGCCAATCGCCTGCTCAAGCGGGTTCGAGATTTTGCCGATGTCCTGGGGCCTGGGCACATCAACCAGGATCTGGCAGACAAAGCTTTGGGGCTTTTAGAGGTAGATGGTCGAGGCTTGGATAGTATGGATCGCCGCCTTCTGTTGGTGATCATCGAAAAATTTGCCGGCGGACCGGTCGGGCTGGACACCATTTCGGCAGCCATTGGCGAAACCCGCGATACCATCGAGGATGTCATCGAACCCTATCTGTTACAGGAGGGTCTGCTGGATCGTACCCCTCGGGGACGACGGGTCACCCCGGCTGCTTTTCACCACTTGGGGAAAACAGCTCCCCGTCCCAATCAGGGGACTCTGCTGTAGCCGGAGGATAGCATGAAAAAAAAGAGTCGCCCTTTTGTCTGGCCGGTACGGGTCTACTATGAAGATACCGACTCTGGCGGGGTGGTCTACCACTCAAACTATCTCAACTTTATGGAGCGAGCCAGAACTGAATGGCTACGGGCCTTGGGGTTTGAGCAAAACCGATTGGCCCAAGAGAGTGGATTGGTTTTTGCCATCACCCGAATGGAGGTTCAATTCTTGGCTCCGGCCCGGTTGGATGATACACTCCAAGTTTCAGTAACACTGGTCAAACAGGGGCAAGCCAGCCTAAACTTGGCCCAGGAGATTGTCAGAGAGAGGGATGGTCGGCTGTTAATCCAGGCAACGGCACGCATTGCCATGCTCAACCGGCAGTTTAAACCGACCCGAATGCCACCCGCTTTCCTGGCAGCACTATAACCCGGTTGTTTAACAAACAGCCTATTGATTTTACACTTTTTATTGGATACCCAACAGCTTGATGAGATCGGTATCCACGGGGGAGTTTTCTATCCTATGAACGATGTCCTCGCCACCCACAGTGTTTGGGATCTGGTAGCCCAGGCAGGCCCTTTGGTTAAACTGGTGATGCTGCTTCTGCTGGCTGCCTCCATGATATCCTGGGGGATCATCCTGCATAAATGGCGGCGTTTCAGAAAAATCAAAAAAGATGTCATTGCTTTTGAAGAGCGTTTTTGGAGCGGTGGCAGTGTCTCCAACCTCTATCAAACCGCCGCCAGCGAATGGCCTGACAGCCCGATTGTGGTGGTGTTCATCACCGGCTTTCGAGAGTGGAAACGCTGGGCAGGTGAGAGCACCCACAACACCGAGGTAGGAGATATCCTCTCTAACGTGCGGCGCTCCATGACCGTTGCCCTCAATCGAGAGCTGGACAGTGTGGGGCAGGGCTTGACCTTTCTGGCTACGGTTGGCTCTACCGGACCTTTTATTGGTCTCTTTGGAACGGTGTGGGGTATTATGAACTCTTTCCGGGGGTTGGCAGGAGCCAAGACCACCACCCTGACCATGGTGGCTCCAGGTATTGCCGAAGCTCTTATCGCCACCGCCATGGGGTTGGTGGCCGCCATTCCGGCGGTGATTGCCTATAACAAATATGCCACCGACATGCGACGCCTGCATCAAAAGCTGGACAACTTTGGGGCGGAGTTTCTCAATATTCTAGAACGGCAGGCGGCGCGCCGTGGTGGAGGAGACCACTCATGAGCATGGGGGTTAATCTAAACGATGGCGGTGGGCCGGATAATCGCTACTCTGCCATGAGTGAAATCAATGTGACCCCTTTGGTGGATATCATGTTGGTTCTACTCATTATCTTTATGGTGGCCGCCCCCTTGATGACCCAAGGGGTGGAGGTTAATCTACCCAAGGCCAAAACCACCACCCTGGCCTCTAACCGAGAGCCGTTGGTGGTGACTGTCTCCCAGGATGGCACCCCCTACATTGAGCAGAATGCCGTTACCATTGCTGAACTCAAAGAAAAAATCAGCCACATTCGACAAACCAACCCCGACCTGCCGGTCTACGTGCGCGGGGATAAAAAGGCAGAGTATGGGGCGGTTATGAAAGTGATGTCCCACCTTCAACAGGCCGGTATTGAAAAAATTGGCCTGGTAACCGAGACCCCCGACTAGCTCCATGCTCTCCCGGTTCTCTCTCCTCTGGTCGGTCTTTCTCCATGTTGGCGTTGTGTTGGTGGCCATCTATATGCCCCTGCCCTTAACGCCCCTGGAAAAAAAACCGGCTCTGATGGTCAGCCTTATTCAGCTTCCTAAAGAGGCCTCGTTCAAACAACCGGAGCCCGAGCCTGTCCCGGAGCCGGAGCCCGAGCCTGTACCGGAGCCCGAGCCTGTCCCGGAGCCCGAGCCTGTCCCGGAGCCCGAGCCTGTGCCGGAGCCCGAGCCTGTACCGGAGCCTGAGCCTGTACCGGAGCCTGAGCCTGTCCCGGAGCCCGAGCCTGTCCCGGAGCCT
>PEAM01000039.1 GCA_002753565.1 Magnetococcales bacterium
TCCTGGCCTGCCTAAAACCCGTTCTGGCAAGATCATGCGTCGTATTCTGCGCAAGATCGCCGCCAACGAGTTGGACAGCCTGGGCGATACTTCTACCCTGGCAGATGCCAGTGTTGTGGAAGATTTGATTAACCATCGGAGTAATAGATAGATCTATTGTGATCTAGTCTGTTACATTATTTTGTTAACCAGTCAATAATAAGTAATCGAAGAAGTTTCTGGTTTAACCTTTTATTTCGGAGGATTTGCAATGACAAAAGAGAAAGAGGACAATGGTGTCGCCTATTGGAAGGCTAACCTGAGTCTGTTGAAGTTTTGCCTTGTGATTTGGTTTTTCTGCTCGTATGTACTCGGGATTTTTCTCGTTGAGCCGTTGAACAATATCATGCTTGGGGGGTATCCACTGGGTTTCTGGTTTGCCCAACAGGGTTCCATTTACGTCTTTTTGGTCCTGATCGTTTTTTATGCGATCCGCATGGGTCAAATTGATCGTCAATTTGGTATGGAAGAATAGGAGACTTCGAGAGAATGGATCTACATACTTTAACATTCCTGGTTGTGGGCTTTACCTTTGCCATTTATATCGGTATTGCAATCTGGGCACGAGCCGGATCAACCAAAGATTTTTACATCGCTGGTGGTGGCATTAAATCCTGGCAAAATGGTATGGCTACCGGTGCTGACTGGATGTCTGCAGCTTCTTTCATCAGTATGGCTGGCCTGATCGCCTTCAAGGGCTACGACGCTTCTGTTTATCTGATGGGGTGGACAGGCGGCTATGTGCTTTTGGCCATGTTGCTGGCTCCCTACCTGCGGAAGTTTGGCAAGTTTACGGTTCCCGAGTTTATCGGTGACCGTTTCTACTCCCAAGGTGCACGCCTGACGGCTGTTGGCTGTTTGATTACCGCCTCCATCACCTATGTGATTGGTCAGATGAAGGGTATCGGTGTGGCTTTCTCCCGCTTCCTGGAAGTGGATTTCACCACCGGACTGTTCATCGGAATGGGTATCGTCTTCATCTACGCCGTGTTGGGCGGTATGAAGGGTATTACCTACACCCAGATTGCTCAGTACGTCGTGTTGATTTTTGCCTACACCGTTCCTGCCATCTTCATCTCCCTCAACCTCACCGGCAGCGTGTTGCCGCAGATTGGTTTGGGCAGTACCATGGCCGACGGTAGTGGTATGTTCATGTTGGATCGACTGAACCAGACGGTGACCGATCTGGGCTTTGCCTCCTATACCATTCAGCAAGGTTCTACCATGAACATGTTCATGCTGACCCTCTCTCTCATGATTGGTACAGCGGGACTGCCTCACGTTATCGTTCGTTTCTTCACCGTGCCTAAAGTGTCTGACGCACGTTCTTCTGCTGGTTGGGCGCTCTTCTTCATCGCCCTGCTCTACACCACGGCTCCGGCTGTGGGTGCCATGGCTCGTTATAACATCACCAACACCATTCAAACTGGTGAGGTGGGTGTTGTCGAGAATAACATTCAATATGCCGAACGTCCTCAGTGGTTCAAAAACTGGGAAAAAACCGGCCTGTTGGTGTTTGAGGACAAAAATGGCGACGGTCGTATCCAGTACTACAATGATAAGAATGCAACCTTTGCAGCCAAAGCGGAAGCTGAGTGGGGCTGGAAAGGAAATGAGATGGTTAAAATTGACCGGGATATCATGGTTCTGGCCAACCCCGAGATTGCTCAACTACCTAACTGGGTGATCGCCTTGGTTGCTGCGGGTGGTCTGGCTGCGGCGCTTTCGACAGCGGCGGGTCTGCTGCTGGCTATCTCCTCTTCTATCTCTCATGACCTTCTCAAGAGTGTGTTCATGCCGAACATCTCCGAGAAAAATGAGTTGATGGCGGGTCGTATTGCCATGTCTGGTGCGATTGCTGTAGCCGGTTATTTGGGTATGAATCCTCCCGGATTTGCGGCGCAGGTGGTGGCGTTGGCCTTTGGTTTGGCCGCCTCTTCCATCTTCCCAGCTTTGATGATGGGTATTTTCTACAAGCGTTCCAACAACGCTGGTGCGGTTGCTGGTATGTTGGTCGGTATTCTCTCCACGCTGATCTACATCTTCCTGTACAAAGGGTGGTTCTTTGTCCCTGGTACAGCCAGCTTGCCGGACAACCCAGCAAACTGGTTCCTGGGTATTTCACCGGGTGCCTTCGGTGCGTTGGGTGCACTGCTCAACTTTGTCACCAACTATGTGGTTTCTGGAATGACAGCACCACCTCCAGAGCATATTCAACAGTTGGTTGAGGATATCCGTATTCCTCGGGGTGCTGGTGAGGCCACGGGTCACTGATATCATCTGAATAGCTGAGTTTTACCCTAAGCGGGCCTTGTTATTCAGGGCCCGCTTTTTTGTGTTTAATCAAACTATTTCTTCTTTGAGTCCACTATGCTTGACGCCCTCTTTGCCCCCCAATCCATCGCTGTCATCGTCACCTCTCGCTCCCTTCATCGTATCTGGAACGAAATCATGACCAACCTGGTCGAAGGGGGCTTTGGGGGGGAGGTTATCCCCATTACCTCACAAGTGGCGTCGTTTTTGGGGTTGAAATGTTATCCCAGCTTGCAGGAGAGCGGTAAAAAAGGGGGGTTGGTCATCATTATCTCTCCGGCCTCCGGTGCGGTCGAGTCGGTAAAAGGGGCTTTAAAGGCAGAGGCGAAGGCCATTATCATTATTCCCAGTGGCTTTCAAGAGGCCAGTGAAGAGGGTGCTTTGGCACAGCGGGAGATTGTCTCCCTCTGTCTTAAACAGAATGTGCCTCTGTTGGGCCCCAACTGCCTGGGGGTGATCAACGCCTCTCACAAGATGAATGCCGCCTTTGCCACCACCCTGCCGGAGTCGGGGGGGATTTCGCTGATTTCACAATCGGCGGCACTCTGTGCCTCGCTGTTGGACTGGATGGCGGCTCGTCATTTGGGTTTGGCCAAGATGGTCAGTGTCGGCAATAAAGCCGATATCAACGAGACCGACTGCTTGCGCTATCTGGGGCGTGATCCTGAAACCAAACTGGTGGTCTGCTACCTGGAAAATATCAGTGATGGGGAGAGCTTTATCCGGGTAGCCGAAGAGGTGGCTACTCAAAAACCGGTCATCATTCAAAAAGCGGGCAATAGCACCATGGGGGCTAAATCGGTCTATCTGCATACCGGGCAGGTTTCGGGTAAATCCATCGCTTATGGGGCGGCTTTTCGGCGGTCGGGGGTTATCCATGCCGAAAATTACGACTCTTTGCTGGACTACACCAACGCCTTCAGCCAACAACCTCTGCCGAAGGGGGATCGGGTTGCCATCATAACCAATGCGGACGGGCCGGCCATTATGGCACTGGATTCATTGGAGTCCAACGGGTTGCGGGTGGCACGACTGACCGATAAAACCTATGCCAAACTGGAGGCCATGCTCCCCAAATCGGCCCGAATCGGCTTAACCGTCAATCTGCAGGAAAACGCCACGGCAGAGCACTACGCTATTGCCCTCAAGAACGTGTTGAACGATCAGGAGACCGATGCGGTCCTGGTGATCCTCTCTCCCCTGGCCATGACCGACCCTGCGGAGAGTGCCGAGGTTCTAACCTCCTTTATTAACAGCGAAAAGCCCATTTTTTCTGTTTTTATGGGTGGGGTGCGGATAACCAGCAGCTACCATCATTTAAACCAGTCCCATATTCCCAACCATCAATCTCCAGAGCGGGCGGTTACCACCCTGGGTGCCATGTGGCGCTATGCTCAATGGCTCTTGCGACCACCAAGAATTGTCACCCATTTTCTTGTTAATCAGCGACGGGTAGAGCGGATTATCTCCCGAAGAGTTCGTACCAAGCGTTTTCACATCACCGGGTTGCGAGCCAAAGAGATTTTAGAGGCTTATGGGTTTGATATTCCCCATGGCAAGCTGGCTACACGGGTAGAGGAGGCCATGGAGGTTGCCAGCCGACTGGGCTTTCCCATCGCCATGCATCTCTCCTCTCCTGATATCACCAGCAAACTATCCGTTGATAGTGTTCGTCGAAATATCATGGATGTGGAGGCTGTTCGGGATGCCTTTGACCTTATGACCTTTCGCTTTCGACAGGCCCACCCCAAAGGCAGGTTGGACGGCATCCATATTGAGCGCATGCCACCACCCGGGCAGGAGGTGGTTATCGGAATGAACAGGGACCCACACTTTGGCCCCATGCTGATGTTTGGCCTGGGTGGTATCTCCGTGGAGGTGATGCGAGATGTCAGCTTTCATCTGGTCCCCATTACCGCAGAGGAGGCCATGCAGATGTTGAAAAGTACACGGGCATACAGCCAGCTAACCAAGAAGAGAGGCAACAATCAGGTGGATATTGGCTCCATTGCCGAAAGTTTGCAGCGGGTGAGCCAATTGGCTAAAGAGTTTCCCACTCTGTCGGAGATTGTTATCAATCCCTTGGTTGTGGGTGGTCCTGGCTCCACCCCTTTTGCCGCAGAAGCCTATTTTTCCCTAACTGAATTGACGGAATTATCATGAAACATCCAGACGGATTTCCCGGTTTTGATGCCAAATGGAAAGAGACCTATCGGGAGTTGATCGCCACACCCAAAATGGCTTTAGGCCAGATCAAGCCGGGGAGTCGAATTTTTATCGGTACCGGCTGTTCTGCTCCGCAACCCTTGATCGAAGCTCTCTGCAACGATGCCAAACATCTGACCGGTATTGAGATTGTCCATCTGATCACCTTCGGTGCGGCCCCTTATGCTGATAAGAGGCTCTCGGGACTGTTTACCGTCAACAGCTTTTTTGTCGGAGATAATATCCGTGAAGCCATCCATGGGGGTTGGGCGGACTATACCCCCATCATGATGTCGGATATCCCCCTGCTTTTCTCTCGGGGGCAGCTCCCTTTGGACGCGGCGTTGGTTCAGGTCTCTCTGCCGGATGAGCGGGGTATGGTCAGTTTGGGCATTTCGGTCGATATTGTCAAAAGTGCGGTAGAGAACGCGTCGTTGGTGATTGCCCAGGTCAACCCCCACATGCCACGGACACGGGGAGACTCCAGCATCAGTGTTTGGGATCTGGATATTCTCACCCTGGGGGAGACCCCGCTGTTGGAGTATACCTTGCCTGAACCAACCCAAGAGATGCAGACCATTGGTCGCAATGTGGCGGCTTTGGTTGAAGATGGCTCGACCATTGAGGCGGGTATCGGCAGTGTGCCCCAGTCGGTACTCCCTTTTTTGCAAGAGAAGAAAAACCTGGGGATTCATACCGAGCTGGTCACCGATGCCATTCTCGATCTGATCGACTCTGGAGCGGTTGACGGCAGCCGGAAAACCTTGGACTCCGGCCGGATTGTCACCAGTATTGCGGCTGGCTCCAGACGGCTCTATGAGACCCTGCATGATAACCCGCTTTTTTCGTTCCAGCCCACTGAGTATGTCAACGACAAGGTGATCATCAGTCAGCAGGCTAAAATGGTGGCGATCAACAGCGCTCTGGAGGTTGACCTGACCGGGCAGGTTTGTGCCGACTCCATTGGCACCCAGATTCATTCGGGCATTGGTGGCCTGGTGGATTTTAACTATGGGGCGGCCCACTCCAAAGGGGGAAAGGCGATTATTGCCATGTCGGCTACCGCCAAGCGGGGGGAGCGGTCCCGTATTGTCTCGGAACTCTCACCAGGTGCGGGGGTCGCCTTGTTGCGAGGCAGCATCCACTATGTGGTGACTGAACACGGCATTGCCTATCTCCATGGCAAAACCCTTCAAGATAGGGCCATGTCCCTGATTAGCATCGCCCACCCGGACCATCGGGCCAAACTGCTGAAAAAGGCCATCAAACTCCATCTTATCCGACCAGAAATGTCTTTTTTAGAGGGAAAGCAGATGGTGGGATCTCGAGATCTCTGTACCACCATGACGCAAAAAGATGGCACCGTCATTCAGTTTCGGCCTGCTCACCCTACCGACAAACGGTCCATTGAGGGGATGCTCTACTCTCTTTCGGAGCGGTCGGTTTACCGCCGGTTTATGTCCAACATGAAGCGATTCTCCTTTCAGGAGATCAAAAACATCATCTACATCGACCATCGGCGGGATGTGGTCATTGTTGGCACCATTCCCGAAGCGGATGGAGAAAAAATTGTCGCTGTTGGCGGCTACTATCTGGACCCGGGCACCAACCAGGCCGAGGTGGCTTTTATGGTGCGAGATGATTGGCAGGGGCGGGGGTTGGGGGGGTTTTTGATGAAGTATCTGGTCTCTATTGCCAAAAGAAACGGTATTCAGGGGTTTGTTGCCGAGACCCTGCGTGAAAACCGGGGCATGCAGACCGTCTTCCACCACAGCGGCCTGAATGTACGCACCCATATTGAAGACGATGTGTTGTGTTTTGATATGAAGTTTTGTTAGAGGTGATCCTGAGGGGTGGCTGGGGATTGGATGGTCCCGTAGACAATCAGGTGACGGTCACTCACCGCCTCGATGGTCAGATAGGCCAGTCCTGCTTCATGCAGTTGTTCTTGTATCTCTTCCACCGTAAAGGCGGCGCAGAGGGAGTGGAAAAAATCTTTTTTTAAAATCTCTGCCTCTTTAGCTGCATGGCTGTCAACCATCTCTTGGGCTCTCTGGGGGCTGTTGGGGCGCATCAGGTCCATGATAAAGAGAGCGGTTCCCGTACGGGCGTGCTGTTTGACACTCTGCCACAGAACGTGTGGGTTATGTAGATGGTGGAGCAGGCTGTTGGAGAGAAGGGTGTCATAGGAGGGGCAGGGAAGGTCGTCACCTGGAAGGAGTCGTTGGAAAAGCTGGATACGATCGGCTACATCCGCAGCGTTTGCCAAGGCCTCGCTTCCTTGAGCAAGCATGGCAGCCGAACCGTCGACACCATCGATTCGACAGGCGGGAAAGGCGCGGGCAAAGCGAAGCAGAACATCGCAAGGTCCGCAACCCAGATCCAAAGCCTGACCGGTAGAATGGTTGGGAAACCGCTCTGAAAAGAGGGAGATGAAATGGTCGTGGGGCTGGCTGAAATCGGCTCTGGCATAGGCTAAGGCCTGAGCGTCATCTTCCATCAACTCCGGTTCTGGAATACGTTTCATTATCTTGGCCGCTACTTCCTGGTTGTTTCTAGGTTAAACCTAGAAACGGCAGTTGTTAGCCCATACTTGGCATAACCTCTTGATTTACCTGCTGTCATAGAAAAAAGTCTCATCACCCATTGGGTGACGTCGATTTTTTCTATGGCAGCAGCTAAACCAATATCTTGCACCATTCATGCACTTCCAACTGCCGTTTCTAGGTTAAAGGCAAAAAAGTCAACACCTTTTGGTTTGACGATATCAGGTGTTGCGGTTATTTCAGGGAGCGGAACATGCCGGTTTGCCAGATTCCGACTATCCAGGCTGCCCCACAAAGATAGAGCCAGAACCAGATCCAGATATGGCCCATGCGTCGAAAGAGGCTCTGTCCATGTCCCCGAGGCAGGGCAACCGTCAATACCCCCTTCTGATTGGCCTCAATTCGCCCCAGCTCCTGACCATATTGATCAAAGGCCGCAGAAATACCGGTGTTGGCAACCCGCACCAGTGGCAGACGGTTTTCAATGGTTCTCATCCGAGCCATAGCCAGATGTTGAGGTTTGGCCGCCTCACCAAACCAGGCATCGTTGGTAATGTTGATCAACCATCGAACGCCAGTAGTTGCCAGTTGCCGAACTTCATGGGGGAAGATCACTTCATAGCAGATGAGCATGCCAATAGCGCCTTGTCCCCAGGCCAACGGTACCGGGCCAGGGCCAGGAGTGAAGTCCGAGGTGCCTTCTGTCACCTTGGTGATGGAGTCGGGCATATACTCACGAAAAGGGATATACTCTCCGAAGGGAACCAGATGGTGTTTATTGTAGCGCCGATCCTGGTTGCCGCTCTCATCCAGCAAGATGGCACTGTTATAAAAGAGCCAACTGCCATCCTGCTCTTTGTCTGCCATAGGGCCGCCGGTTAACAGGGGTGCGCCAAGATGCTGGCTTAACTGGCTGATCTCTTCCATGGCTTTGGGAGAGCCTTGCAGGAAAAAGGCAACCGCTGTCTCTGGCCAGACCACCAGGTCGACCGGCTCGGATAGGGAGCGGCTTAGGTCGATATAACGGGAAAACCCCTCTCTTTTGAAGCGAGGGTCCCATTTTTTCTCTTGGGGAATATTCCCCTGAATCAAGGCTACCTTGAGGGGAGGCGCCCAATTGGCTGACTCTGTGTTGGCATCCAGACGGATATAGCCATAAAGATTGGCCAACCCCAATACCACCAAAATGGATCCACACCCCAACGCCACCCGCTTTATCTCCTTATGGTGAATCCAGAGAAGAGCCAAAATGGCAGCAGGAAACAGCATGAGCCAGGAGAGGAGATAAATGCCGCCCAGATCGGCAACCTGCACCAAATAGTCGCGCCCGTTCCAGCCATATCCGGTCAAATTCCAGGCAAAGCCGGTAAAAAGGCGCACCCGCAACCACTCCGTCACAACCCAAAGAGCAGGGGCCGCCAGGGGGAGAATTTCCGCTCGTGGGGCGATGCGGGGGAGGAGAGCGCCAAACAGGGCGGAATAGAGAGAGATGACAGCAGAAAAGATCAGTAGAGCCAGCAGAGCCAGGGGCAGAGGAAAGCCTCCATGGGTATGGATACTGGTAACCAACCAGGAGAAACTCAAGGTAAAGTGGCCCAGGCCAAACAGAAACCCCAACCAGGCCCCGCGGCGAACGGTGGTGCCAAAAAGTAGAATAAAAAAGGTGCCAAAGCCAACCATCATGGTCAGCTCTTCCTGGATGGGCGGCAATCCTCTGACAGATACCATCCCTGCAATCACACAGAGATAGGCCGGTATTCTCTCTCGATCTTTCAAAAAAATCAGCGCCGTTTTCAACCGGGCAACCAGGGTGGAGAGGGAGTAATCAGCCATAGGGATTGGGCAGACCCAGTGTGGCAAGGATGGCAATCTCCCGCTTCTCCTGGTGTTGAGCCTCTTGTTCGGATTGTTCGTGGTCGTATCCCAGCAGATGGAGGGTGCCATGAACGGTTAGGTGGACCAGGTGGGACTCGAACGGTTTGTTTTGGGCTTGGGACTCGTTGAGAACGGTTTCGTAGGCCAGAATAATATCCCCCAAAGGCAGAGGGCCATCGCTGGCAAGGGGCTCCTCCTCACCATCCATCAGAGCAAAGGAGAGGACGTTGGTGCTTTTGTCCACCCCTCGATAGAGTTGATTATAGTGCCGAATCTGAGCATCATCCGCAAGCTGAACACCCACCTCTACCCGGTCCAGTGGTTGGTTTTCCAGCCGCAGGGTCATCTCGGCCCCCCGTCGGACCAGAGGCTCAGCCTCAACCGGCCAAAGAGGACTTGCTCGATTTACCAATACCACCTCGCTCACGACTCTCCAGCTCCTTTCTCTTTTTGATCTGATCAGGATACTCAATCCGATGATGATAGAAGCCCAAGGTCAAGACCCGGAAAAAAGCCTCCTCAATCTGACCGATATCCCGAAGGGTAAGCCGACACTCATCCAGTTGACCATCGGCAATCTTACTGCTGATAATACGCCGGATGAGAGATTGGACCTGAGCCGAAGAGGGGTTTTTCAGGCTTCTGGCTGCCGCCTCGACCGAATCGGCTACCATCAGAATACCCGCCTCTTTGGAGTAGGGTTTGGGGCCGGGATAGCGGTAATCTTCAATCTCTACCGTCTCCCCCTTCTTGGCCGCCTGGTTGAGGGCGCGATTATAAAAATATTGGAGGGTTGAGGTACCATGATGGGTCATGATGGCCTCGGTAATCGGTCCGCCCAGCTTATAGGTGTGGGCCAGGTCTACCCCATCCTTGATGTGGGCCATAATCACCTTGGAAGACATGGAGGGGAGAAGATTGTCGTGGCGATTGGCCCCCGATTGGTTCTCGACAAAATAGTGGGGCTTGGTCATTTTTCCAATATCGTGGTAGAGGGCCATGACCCGTGCCAGGAGAGGGTTGGCTCGGATGCTCTCGGCGGCGGCTTCTGCCAGGTTGCCCATCATGACCGAATGGTGATAGGTACCGGGACTGCGCAGAGAGAGCTCTTTAACCAGAGGGTGATCTCCCGAGGCCAACTCCAGCAATCTGGAGTCGGTGGTAATATTGAACAGAGACTCCAACAGGGGAATCAGGGCCAGCCCCCAAAGGCCGGCAAACAGCCCGCTGGTCAGGGCCATGCCTCCACCCATCAGCCAACTCCAGGAGGGGGCGTTCCCCGCCAGAAGCTCTACAATCGGCATGGTAACCAGTTGGCTTAAACCAATCCACATCCCCGCCACCAAAACATCGAAGCGGCGACGGCAAACCCGCAGTTTGGCACCGCCAACCAGGGAGCCGGTGAAAAAATAGATGAAAAGCGGCAGCCCCCCATTGGCAGAGAGGGAGACCAGGAAAGAGAGAAAGGCTCCGATCATCAGAGAGCCTCCCGGGATACCGGCTCGTGAGCCGACGGTCAGAGAGGCCAATGCCGATGCCATGGCAACCAGAGGAAGATAGACCACCATCTCTTGAGGCAGATTAAACGCCTCCGAAACCCCCTGGCCAATCGCCAGAGTCATGGAGCAGAGTAGAGAGGTGATAAGGATAATGAAACCAAGCATGTAGGTGGTTTTTCGATCTCTTGGGAAAGACCAGGAGGTGACCGTCAAAAACCAGCGTCCCAACCAGAGCAATAGCGCCAGAATAGCCGCCATACCGATGATGCGAAACATCATGGCGCCAGTCCATTGATCTTCGGTCAAGGCTTTGATCTTGAGATGGATGGAGTCGGTTACTACCGTCCCTTCCCGGACGATCATCTGCCCCTGTCGGGCTTGAAAAAAAACCGACTCAACCGCATCGAACGCCTTCTGTTGGTTGAGCTGGGTCTCCGCCAGGTTCATGACCAGATTGGGGCGAACCTGGGCTCTGACTTCAGAGAGCAGCCAGGTTCGTAGTTTGGGTGGGGTGTTGCCAAAATGGCCAAGAAAACTCTTCCCCAGCATTCTGCGTAAGCCATTCAGGTCGATCAGTTTGGTTTTATGAGAAAATTTCTTGATGGAACCATCGGTTAGGGAGTGGACAAGAAAATCGGTATTATCAAGATCCTTCATGACCTCCAGAGAGCCGACGACCGCAAAGCCACGAACCTCCGAGAGCCAACTCTGTATCCCATCGATGATGGGGGTCACATCCTGTACCGACTCAATGGCCTCCCAGGTTCTGAGAGAGATCTCCTCCTCCAAATTTTCCGAAAAGCCCTGTCGCCCTGACTCACCCTTGGGAGGGTTCTCCCCCAGTCGCGCTTTTTCAAGCCAGGAGAAGGCGCCAACCAACTGGCGAATAATGGGGTCCACCATGCCCGAATCCCAATCGTAGGTAGAGAGAACCTCTTTGGCGGCATCCTTTCGGCGCTTTTGGGTGGTCTCCACATCCTCGATGAGGATGTCTCGGCTGGCTTTAATATCCCGTGTTGCTATCTCTCCCACTTCGGGAAGATAGATGGGGCGCAGGATAGCCGGAGAGTTGACCAGAGCCAGAAAAATTACCAACGCAAGAAAGAGGGAGCCATCCACCAGACGGGGAAAGCGTAGCTTTCCGTGGTGAGAGGCCTGAATCCGTGGCAAGGGTCTTGGATTGACTCTATCGTTCATGACTGTTTTATCCGATCCCGATTTTTTTCCGCCCGCTCATAGGCTCGGACAATGCGACGAACGAGAGGGTGGCGTACCACATCTTTCTCACTAAAATGGACAAAGGAGATTCCTTTTACCTTTTTGAGAACAGCCACAGCTTGGACCAGTCCCGAGGGAATGTTGACGGGGAGGTCTATCTGGGTGATATCCCCGGAGACAACGACCTGGGCACCATCGCCCAGACGGGTTAAAAACATTTTCATCTGTTGAGTGGTCGCATTTTGCGCTTCATCCAAAATAATGTAGGCACCTTCCAAGGTCCGACCCCGCATATAAGCCAGAGGGACAATTTCCAGGGTTCCCCTGACGACCATTTTCTCCACCTTTTCGTTGCCCAACATGGCGTTGAGGGCATCGTAGAGCGGACGCAGATAGGGGTCTACTTTGGCATGAAGATCTCCTGGAAGAAAGCCTAAACTTTCTCCAGCCTCCACAGCAGGCCTGGTCAGGACGATTCTCTCCACCCGCCCTTCCATCAGGGCAACGACGGCGGCGGCGACAGCCAGAAAGGTTTTTCCGGTTCCGGCCGGGCCGGTGGCGATGGTCAGGGTAGTCTGGGAGAGGGTGCGGATATAGTCGGCCTGTCGGGGGTTGCGTGGGTGGATGGTTCGGCGAGGTGTGCGCAATACGACACCATCGCTGAACAGTTCCGTCAGGGACTCCTCCCCCTCCAAAACACCCCGGATACCGGCCTCTACCTGGGCCTCATCGATACTCTCACCTTTTTCCAGCAGCCCATAGAGCTGTTGCAAAAGCTGGGCAGCCCCCAGGGATTGTTGGCCCGGTGCCGAGACCACCACACCATTCCCACGTGAGTGAATGGTCACGCCCAGGCTTTTTTCTATCTGCTTCAGGTGACGATTGCCCTCCCCAAAAAGGGTGGCGGTCAGCAGATTGTTCGAGAACTCCAGAACCTCGGACTGTTTGTCATCCATAGTGGAAATCAAGTCGCTCATTCTTACTATTACGGAAAATGTTGCCAGAATCTGAAAGGAAAAAAAACAAGGGTTTCATTAATTAGACCGCATTGACAGGTATGACCCTGCCGATCAGGGAGTTGGGGCGGGCCTCGGTAACCTGGACATCGATCAGGGAGCCTGCCGACTCTGGGGAGGCGGGAAAGTTGATGCGTCGGAAACCGGCGGTTCTTCCTGCCATCATTCCCTGGCCTTTTTTAGACGGCCCTTCAACCAACACTGACTCTACCCGACCAACCTGGGCCAGGTTCTGTTCCCACTGAATGGCATTGATTCTCTCTTGAAGCCGTGCCAAACGTGCCTCTCCCACCTCTCGGGGGACAGCCCCCTCCATCTCTGCGGCTAGCGTGCCGGGACGGGGGGAGAAGAGAAAAGAGTAGGCGTGATCATAGCGCACCTGCTCGAGCAGGTTAAGGGTCTCTTGAAAATCCGACTCCCTCTCTCCCGGAAAGCCGACGATAAAATCTGAAGCGAGAGAGATGTGGGGGCAGGCGGAACGCAACCGTTCAATCCAGACAAGATACTCCTCTACCGTGTGTCCCCGCTCCATGGCGGCCAAAATCGTGTTGGAACCACTCTGAATGGGCAGATGCATGTAGGGGTTGAGTTCCGGCACCTCGGCAAAGACCGAGACCAGATCATCATGCATGTCGGCCGGGTGGGAGGTGACAAAGCGGATGCGCCGGATGCCGGGAATGAGAGCGGTTTGGCGAATCAGCAGGGCCAGATCATGCTCCACCCCCTCTTGGTCGCGCCCCTGATAGGCGTTGACATTTTGACCCAGCAACTCAATCTCGACTGCCCCCTTCTCTGCCAGGTTGGTTACCTCCGAGAGGATCTCCTCCACCGGCCTGCTCCACTCCCGACCACGGGTGAACGGTACCACGCAGTAGGTGCAGAAACGGTCACACCCCTCCTGGACAGGGACAGAGGCCGAACGGTTGGAGTGGGAAGCTTGGGGAAGGGCATCAAATTTGGATTCGGTTGGCATCTCCACATCGTGGAGTTGTCGCCCTCCTGCCAGGACACGATCCAACATCTGGGGAAGGTGATGGTAGTTTTGGGGGCCAAAGACCAGATCGACAAAGGGCGCCCGCTTGAAAAGAGCGGCCCCTTCCGCTTGACCCACACAGCCACCCACCGCAAAAACCACCCGCCTATCGGCTGCCTGCTGCCGAAGCACTTTTCGGAGCCGGCCCAGTTCGGAAAAGATCTTCTCTTCGGCTTTTTCGCGAATATGGCAGGTGTTGAGAATGATCAGGTCGGCCTCTTGGGGGCTCTCTACCGGCGACAAGCCATGGCTGCCATGGAGAAGATCCTCCATGCGGCCAGCATCGTAGGCGTTCATCTGGCAACCGAAATTTTTGATGTAGAGGTTTTTCAAACTCGTCTAACCGCGTCGCTTGGAATCCATTTTTTCTCGGAGGGAGAGGACAACGCTGGTGGGCACGAAACGGTCAATGTTTCCGCCCATTCCAGCCACCTCCTTGACCAATCTGGAAGAGATGAAGGTGGTGGACTCGCTGGCCATCAAAAAGACCGTTTCAGCTTTGGCGCTCAACTTTCGGTTCATGGCAGCCATCTGGAACTCCACCTCAAAATCGGAGATGGCCCGCAGCCCGCGAAGAATTGTGCAGGCGTTGATTTCGTTGATAAAATCTACCAAAAGACCATCCATCTGGCACACTTCGACATTGGCAATATCCTCGGTGGCCTCCTTCAGGAAGGTTACCCGCTCCTCTGCGGTGAACAGGGAGGTTTTGGAGACGTTGATGGCGACAGCCACCACAACCTTATCGAACAGTCCTGCTCCCCGAGTGATGACATCCATATGACCCAGGGTGACCGGGTCGAAGGTGCCGGGATAGACTGCTACCTTTGTGCTGTTTTCTACCATGGTTGACTCTCTCTTCCCGGCTTGATGGAGTTGGCTCCATTGTTAGGTTAACGTGTCCCAATTGTCAGGCGGGTATCTCCGTACGATCTGCTCTGGATCATGCGCCAACCTTCAGGTAGGGTGATCATAACATTTTCCGCCTCTTCTGTCACGATTACTGCCCCGGGGTGCCAAAAATCAGCACCAGCGAGGAGATTCAGGCACTTTTGCGCCAGCCCCTGACCATAGGGTGGGTCTAGAAAAACCAGATCAAACCCGGATATGAGGCTCTTTTCTTGGTTTACAAGCGTGTTAAGGCTCAAAAACAACGGCTCATGAACGGCTGAAGCGGAGAGTACCGTTGTCTGATCAATAAAGCCACACCGTTTGATGTTTTTGTCGATCAACAGCTGTGATTGCCGGTTATTATCGACAAAAACCGCTGAGGCGGCCCCTCGGCTCAGGGCCTCCAACCCCAGGTTGCCGCTCCCGGCAAAGAGGTCCAGCACAGAAGCCTGAGGCAGCTTGGCTGCTATCATGCTGAAAAGGGCCTCTTTGACCCGGCCTGTGGTGGGGCGAACCCGTTGATCTGTCGGGGCAAGCAGGGTACGTCCCCGACAGCACCCCCCGGAAATTTTTATCATGGATGACCTTTTTCAGGCCACATTCTGCTTTCCGGGCAGACTGGCCAATAATCGAGCGTGTTCTCTTGACTGTGAGGGGTATCTTTACCATGAGTTTCCAAAAAAAAGCTACCCTATGCCATGGAAGTCGTCATGGATTGACCCTGACCATCCGATTAGGGTAGATAGGAGCAGGTCTGCTGCGTTCAACCCAGGACAAGAGTTCTTGCCTTAAAGAGGAGTCATGGACAATGACGACCAAGAGTAAGCCATCGGAAGAAGCACCGGTTATCCAAAAGCATCGGCGTCGAAAGCGGGATGTGTTGGCGGCGGTTTTTGTCTGGATCTCCATCCTTTGCTGGGTCTGCTTTGTGGCGGCCATTGTTTTTATCGATCAGGCCTCGCCAGAGATGCAGAATGTCTTTAGCCGCTTCTTGGAGTTGGAGTTGCGTCAGGAGTGGGATAAAGAGGCGGTCTCCAAGGCGTTGAACATGATGTATGGTGTGGCGGGTCTTTCAGTATTGGGGTTGATCCTCAAGGCCATGCGCCATCGTCGCCGGGCCGATCGCTATCCCATCAGCCTGATTATTCTACTACTCTTTTCCATTTTGGGGGCGGTGATGCTGCAGCAGAAACTTTAACAGCTGTGCCCCTGGCCAAACCCTGGCGCTCAGGCGACGGTAAAGAGCTTGACCGACTGAGAGATCCCTTTAAGGTCGGCTTGGGTGACCAGGCGAACGGGAAGCTCCCCTTGTAGGGCATCGGCAACAGTCTGGCTGAATAGAATGGGGGGGTTGGGCGATTTGGTTTGGCTCTCGATACGGGCCGCCATGTTGACCGCATGACCAATCACCGTAAACTCCAAGCGATCCGCGCTGCCGATATAACCGGCAACCACCTCTCCGGTATGAATACCAATACCGTTCTCCAAATTGATCATCCCCTGCCGGCTCTGGGATTGGTTGAAGATCTCAAGCTGTTTTCTCATCTCCAGTGCCGCCCGTACCCCGTCCAGGGAGGGGTTGGAGCGCTCGTCCGATAGCCCGAAAACAACCATGATGGCGTCACCAATAAATTTGTCCACCATGCCGCCATGCTTTTGAACCACCTCAACCATCACACTGAAATAGCTGTTGAGCAGACGAGTCAGCTCCTCTGGCTCCAGGCTTTCAGACAGCGGGGTAAAGCCCCGAATGTCAGCCATCAGGATGGCCACCTTCCGCCGCTCCCCACCCATCTTGATTATCGTATCCTCCTCCGAATAGTTTTTGATAAAGGAGTCCGCCACCTCGGGGTTGACAAAACGACCAAAAGCATCCCGAATACGCTCTCTCAGCAGCAGACCCTGGGCCATGATGTTAATGCCTCCGGCCACCTTTCCCAGTTCATCTGAGCGGGAGGTGTCGACGTTGACATGGAAAGAGCCGTCGGAAATGGTCTGCACCGCTGTGGTCAGATGGTTGCAATCCTCTCTTAACGCCTGTCCATATCGCCAGGAGACAAAGAGAGCGGCTATGACAAAACTGCCCCCCAAAAAGAGCACCTCAAAGGCAGCCCCCCGCTCTGCATAGCCCTCAAACACAAAGCGAAAGCTGACTAGAATCATCATCAGGGCCGGAACCACGGTAAAGATGGCAAACCCTTCCATCAATCGTCGGGTAATGGTCTCATGGCTTATAGAAGGGGAGGTTGGGTGGGTGCGACGAAGATGCTTTTCCAGGATGACATACTCCAACTGAGAGAGAATTCCGGCCCCCAATCCCCAGTAGCCGGAGAGTAGTTTAAGATGGCTGGCCCAGTGAAAGTCGGCATAGAGATAGGCGTGGAGCAGGCTGGCGACAATGCCGGCCAGCAGCCAGGTGAGAACAGAAAGATGAAACCCGTGGCGGGGCAGGGAGACAGAAAAGAAGGAGCGGGGAAACTGGTAATAAAACCACTCCCGAGCAGCCACCTGAAACAGATAAACCAGGGATAGCCCAAACAGAAGACGAGAAAAGGAGAGGGTGTCGATAAAAGGGCAGACAATTTTACCATAGACGCTGAGAAAAAGAACGGTAACCGCCGTCAGGAGATGGAGCCGAACCCGTATGGGTAAAGAGAGGTTTCTCAGGGAGGGGTGGTGCATCGGTCAAACTCCTTACACAGGGGGGTCAACGCTCTCCAAACAGTCTTTTGTTCAGCTGAATGATGAAGGCGACCAGATGTTGGATGATCTGATCTTTTGTCTCTTCCTCCTCCTCACTGAAACGCTCAGCCAGGAGCCGTTCCAGCTCGGGATCGATGCCAAACTCCGGCACCTCACCCATCGCCTCCTCCACCCGTTCGCTGACCTGCTCCATTCGCTCCACCAAGACGGCAATAATCTGGTCTTTGAACTGAATTCGAGTCTGGCGCTGCAGGCAGTCGAAAATACCCCGGTTAAAGCGCAAAACGATTGTTGCGCTGGGATCGTCTGGGGAGAGCTGAGCGCAAATTCTTTCCGGCAGCACCGAAGCCTGGGTAGGGGCGGGGGGATGGGCTATGACGTTAGATGTCCGTTTTTGGGCGGTTAGAAAGGCCATCTCACCAAAAAAATCACCGGGCAGAAGTTCAGCAATGGGAATGGAAGCCCCCTCCCTCACCACGCTGGCGGCCCCGGAGAGGAGGAAAAAGATCATCTGATCTCCGCCTCCCTCTGCAATGAGAAACTCCCCGGTATCGTAGCGGATCAGGTCGGCCCCGGCCTGGAGAAGCTCCTGTTTTTCCGTAGCAGAAAAGGTGTCGAAAAAGGGGAGGCACGCCAGGCAGACCTGAAGGATGGTGGTCTCCTCTTGGGGAATGATATGCATCGGTTATTCCACCGGAAAAAGGGTCTTGTCTCCATGCTGTTTCCCGATTCTGCCCTGATGCCGAGTCAGGATTGATCCGGCGTTGGGGTAGAGCGGCCCCAACACCGGATCGAAAGAGACAGGGAACGACTATAACCAGCCCATCTCTTTATAGTACCTGAGAGCGCCGGGATGGATGGGAGCGGAGAGACCGCTCAGCATGGATTTGGGATTCAGGTTGTTCAAAGCGGGATGGAGGGTTTTGAATTCATCCAGGTTGCCAAACACCGATTTGACAATCTGATAGGCGGTCTTCTCCGGCAGGTCGGTACTGGTCACCAGGGTGGCTCTTACCCCATAGGTTGGTACGGGAGAGTCGATCCCTTGATAGATGCCGGCCGGGATCTCGGTTTTGACAAAATAGGGCCGTTCAGCAATCAGTTGATCGACACAGTTTCCGGTAACGGGGACCAGATCGACCGGGGTTGTGGTGGCGATATCCTTGATATTGGCTGTGGGGTGACCAACCACATAAAAATAGCCGTCCAGTTTATCATCCCGCAAGGCGTCCGGCATTTCGGCCGCTTTGAGCCGGCCCACCTGAGCCAGATCGGAGAGGGCGATATCACAGGCTTTGAGCAGCTCTTCGGAGGTGCGGGCGTTGCCAGAGCCGGGATTGCCCAGGTTGATGCGTTTGCCACGCATACCCCTTAAAGTGGTGATGGCAGACTCCCTGCGGACCACCAGAGAGACCGACTCCGGGTGGAGGGCAAAGAGGCTGCGGAGGTCGGGCATTTTCTCTTTGAAGGGCTCTTGACCTTTCCAGGCCTTATCGGCGACATCCGCCTGAGCGATACCGATATCCAGCTCACCGCCGGCAATGGAGTTGGTATTGTAGACCGAACCACCGGTCGATTCGACACTGCAGCGGATGCCGTGATCTTTGCGGTTTTGGTTCACCAGCCGGCAGATGGCCCCTCCGGCAGGATAATAGACCCCGGTGACACCTCCGGTTCCAACGGAGACAAAGGTATTTTTTCCCTCTTCCTGAGAGCCGGAGCAGGAGATCGCCAGCAGAGAGGCGAAGGAGATGAGGAGAAGTGATCGACGTTTCATGGCAGTATCTTCCAGTTAAGTAACAAGGTTCTGGGCCAACAGGGGTGGGAATAGGCTGCCCGGTTATCCTCTGTTGATCCAATCTTGGATGATTGATCGCTAGTCAGGGACCCTCTAATAAGACTATCATATATGTTTCTCACATTTTTGTATTGTATGGAAAATTTTTTTCTCAATCAAAACCAACAAGAAGAGATAAAATGAGCCAGTTCAAGAGAGAGGGGGTCACCGGTACGGGTCGCCCCAGTTGGGATCAGCACTGGATGGATGCCGCCACCCTTGCCGCCCAGATGAGTACCTGTGCATCGGGGCGTAAGGTGGGGGCCGTCTTTGTGCGGGAGGATCGGTTGCTGGCGACCGGCTTTAACGGTGTGCCCAGCGGCTATCCCCACCCGGAAACTTGCCCTCGACGGGATGCCGGTATTCCCAGCGGTCAGGGGTTGGAACTCTGTGTCTGCGCCCATGCCGAGGCCAACGGCGTCGCCAATGCCGCCCGTCATGGGGTCTCTCTACAGGGGGCGACGGTCTATGTTACCTGTCAGCCTTGCGCTTCCTGTATGGGGGCATTGGCCAATGTGGGGGTTAAACGGGTGGTTTTTGGTGGCCCATACCCGGATGATCGTTCACAATCCATCGCCGACCATGGCGGAATCGCCCTGGTCTGTCTCACCTGACCAGAGACTCAACAGACAGGTGGCATGATCTCCTGAAAATGGCTGATGGAGATGAAATGGTCAGATACCTGTTGGGGATGTTGGGAGCTGGGGGCCGAGATGTGGCGCAGATGATGAATGCCATACCGCTGGGCGGCAGCTAAAACCGCTTCGGAGTCGTCGACCAGCAGGGTGGTCTCTGGATCAAAGACTACTGTTCGGCGTAGCGCAGGCCAAAAGCCGGCCTGCTCTTTGGCGTGCCCCAGGTCGTGACTGCTGACCACCGAGGTCAGGTAGCTGCCGATGGGAGTGCGAGCCATTTTCAGGTCGATGGAGCGACCATGGGCGTTGGTCACCAGATGGGTGGGGCGTTGCTGCTGTTGAAGCCTGCTTAAAAAAGTCAATACGTGGGGGTGGAGTTGAATCAGGTGGGCCACCTCCTCCTTGAGTAGGGGAATATCCATCCCCAACGCTCGGGACCAGTGGTCCAGATCATACCAGGCCAGGGTCCCCTCCACCTTTTTATAGGTGGCGAGGACCTGCTCTTTGGCCGCCTCAAAACTCAACCCCCTTTGACGGGCATAGGTTTGAGGGACGGTCTGCAAAAAGAAGACATTGTCAAAGTTAAGGTCCAGCAGGGTGCCATCCATATCCAGCAAGACCGTCTTGATTTGCCCCCAGGGCAGTGCCGTATGGGGCTGGGTGTCAGGATCGGTAGTCGGCATTGATGGAGATGTAGTCATGGGTTAGATCACTGGTCCAGACACGCCAGGAGGCCGAACCGCTTTTGAGATCAATTCGGAGGGAAATCTCCTCCCGATTCATCACCTCCTGCCCCTGGGACTCTTCATAGGCTGGGTTGCGAACCCCTCCCCGAACAACCGATATCTCTCCGAGAAAAAGGTCGATTTGATCCACAGGAAAAGTCACTCCCGCATAGCCGACGGCACAGAGAATCCGTCCCCAGTTGGGGTCGCAACCGGCCAGGGCGGTTTTGACCAGGGGGCTTTTGGCGACGGTCATGGCCACCTGTTTGGCGTCCGCCTCATTTTCTGCCCCTTCTACGGTGATGGTGACAAACTTGGAGGCCCCCTCACCATCCCGGATCAGCCATTGAGCCAACAACTGACAGATCTCTTTCAATGCCTGAGCGAAAGAGGCCAGGGCAGGGTCGTCGGGATCTTCTATCAGGGTGTGCCCGGCCAGACCGGAGGCAAAGGCCATCAGGGTATCGTTGGTCGAGGTGTCCCCATCGACCGTGACACTATTAAAGCTCTTCTCCACCGACCGTTCTAAAAGGGTCTGCAAGGCTGGGGAGGAGAGGGCGGCATCGGTAAAAAGAAAGGAGAGCATGGTCGCCATGTTGGGATGGATCATGCCGGCCCCTTTGGCCAGGCCGACCAGGGTCACCGTTTTACCCTCAATCTCGACTTGGCGGCTGATGGCTTTGGGGCAGGTGTCGGTGGTCATGATGGCCTCGGCTGCCTCTTTCCAGCCCGACTCTTTGAGTTGAGAGGCCAGCTTGGGAAGGGCTGCCAGAGGCTGTTTGACCGGTAACAGCTCTCCGATGACGCCGGTGGAGGCGGTAAAGACCGTCTCGACAGGAATGTTCAAGGCCTGGGCTACCGACTGGCTCATGGTCTGGGCATCGACCATGCCTTGAGGACCGTTGGCGACATTGGCGTTGCCTGAGTTAACAATCAAGGCCCGAGCCTCTCCTCCCGCCAGCCGTTGTCGACAGAGGGTGACCGGTGCGGCGACAATCTGGTTTTGGGTAAACAGACCGGCGACAGCGGTACGGGGCGCCATGGAGACCAGAAGCAGGTCGGTGGCACCGTTTTTTTTGATACCACAGGCGGTGGAGGCCGTCTGGAATCCCGGCACAGGGGGAAGAGGGGAGAGGGGTGGTAAGCCAACAGCCATGTTTTGAACGCTCCGAACAGGATAAAAAAAGCTACGGTGGCAGAAATCGGAAGGGAAATCCAGTCTGGATGCTTTTTTTTTGACAAAAAGTGCTGCCGTCAGAAGAGTGACTGTTGTAATGATTTGATTATAAACATAAAAATTTAGTTGGCATTAATATTGAAAGGTGTAGGTGTAAGCCACAAAGTCGGTCTGTAAAATGGGCCGAAAGTGGAAACACTAGCTTGAACACCTTTTTAAGGAGAGAGATCATGGGACAGAGAATTGATGGACGGTTGGATGGTTTGCGTTGGATGGGTGACATGGAGCCGGAGTATGAAGAGACCTTGGAGTGGATGAATCTGATGGACACCGTACAGGGGGTGCCGGATGAAGATCGTCTCTCCCTCCACTGGTCGGTGGTTGCGAATGCCCTCTCTCGGGTTTCCGGGGGATTTGCGGGAGGATCGAACCCTATGCAGTTGGCTGCGGTCAACTGACCGGCTCCTCTCTCCTCTGTATCGATAGTCTGAAAAAAACCGGCAGCCCCTTTTTAAGGGCTGCCGGTTTTTTTTGTGGATAGCCTCCCACCCATCCAAACCGTATATCATAATAATCAGGGGTGTGATAAAATGGCACCGTTTGGTTGGTCTGGATTATTTTTTGGTAGAGGGAAGAGGATTTAGGATGGAGATGAGTCAACAAGAAACAAGGGATGAACGCTATTTTGCCGCCCGTCGGGCAACCGTTCTCAGTGTGGTGATCAATGTCGTTCTGTCTATCGGTAAAATCATGGCAGGCATCTTGGGTAACTCGGCTGCCATGTTGGCTGATGGTATTCACTCGGCATCGGATCTGGTGACCGATGGGGTGGTGCTGGTGGCCATGCGCATTGCTCGACAGGGGGTGGACGAGGATCACCCCTACGGACACGGAAAATACGAAACCCTGGCGACCCAATTTGTCTCGGTGGCTCTGCTGGTTGTGGCGGCAGGTATTGCCATCGATGCCTGGGACCGTCTGCTCAACCCCAACCTGACCCCACCCAATATGCTGGCTCTGGGGGCCGCGGTTATCTCCATTTTGGCCAAAGAGGCTATTTTTCAATACACTTACAGGCTGGGTAAACGCTATAATGCCAAGGCGTTAATTGCCAATGCCTGGCATCACCGTTCTGATGCGGTCTCCTCCATTGCTGCTCTGGTGGGTATTGGCGGGGCCATGGCTGGGATTCCCCTCTTCGATCCGCTGGCGGCGATTGTGGTCGCCTTGATTTTGGGTAAAGTGGGGCTGGATCTCTTCCTGGAGGCGCTACAGGATCTGACCGACTCCAAAGGGGCAATCGATAAAGAGGTTCAGCGGCGGATTGCCAATCTGGTCCATGCGGTGCCGGGTGTTCTCTCTGCTCACCTGCTCAACCCCCGTGGTTTGGGGCCGGATATCCGGGTGGATGTACATGTGGTGGTCAACGGATATCTCTCTGTTTCGGAGGGTCATCAAATTGCCGAACATGTTCGGCTGCATCTGCTCAACGAGGTGGAGGCTGTCACCGATGTGCTGGTTCATATCGACCCAGAAGAGGATCTGGAAGATCAGGTGCCGCTTTTGACCTCCAGGAAAGAGCTGAGCAAGACGGTTCATGCATTAGTCGATCCCTCACCGCTGTTTCATCAGGTTGATCGGCTTACCCCTCACTATCGGCGCAGTGGGATACTGTTGGAGCTGGATCTTCAGATTAATTGGGACTACCCCCTGCCTCTGATCCGAACCGAAGTGGCACGGATTTCGGATGCGCTGTTGGCAGCTCAGGATGAGTTGGATGAGGTCAAGATTGGCTTTGTCATGGTGGATCGTAAGCGGGCTTGAGGGCCGCTCTATTCAATAAAGGTTGCTCGTGTACAATGGCTAACAAGAGGGCTTCTGCCCAATCCTCTCTCTCTTTTCCCCAGCGGCTTAACGGCCGCTTCAGTGGGGTGGTAAAGTTGGCTGATGCCTGGTATCTGGCGGCTGCCATTACAGAGTATGAGGGGTGGTTTCTGCTCGACCCCTCCCGACCGGGAGAGGTTCTTAAGATGTCGGGTTTGGATGCCGGCTGCCATTTTGAGGGGCTGCTGGATGAAATTCTCCGTGAGGAGAAGGGGGTCTGGAGTACCCTGGTCTATGTTCAAGAGCTTAAAGACCCTCGGATTATCAAAGTTTTCCACCCCCGCCGGGCCGGCTGTGGCTGTGGGGGGGAAGGGGGGATCGTCCCTTGGTGGGTGCTGACCCGCATCACGCCGGAGCCGGTACCTGAATGGGAGCCGTCAAGCTGTGAAATCAAGCCTGCAGCCTCAAAAAGTGGACTGTTCTCTTGGATAAAACGCCTACTCTAACCTCTCTCCCGCTGCTGTTGGTTGCCGCAGGATTGATTCAGGACGAACGGGGACGTGTTCTGCTCTCCCGCCGTAAACCGGGGGGGCCGTTGGGGCTGCTGTGGGAGTTCCCTGGTGGAAAGGTGGAGGGGGGGGAGAGCCCGGAGCAGGCCCTGGTACGGGAGATGATGGAGGAGGTCGGATTAGCGGTCTCTCAGCTAGCCCCCTGGGCCTTTGTCTCTCATGCTTATGAGGATTTCCACCTGCTGATGGTGGTGTTTCGTTGCGGCCATTTTGAGGGGGTTGCCAAACCGTTGGATGTTCATGATGTGGGCTGGTTCGACCTGCCAGAACTCTCTTCTCTCTCTTTTCCTCCGGCCGATCTTCCCCTGTTGGATAAACTTCTTTAACCCAAACCGGGGTGAGTAATGACCAAGGCCAACCCTCCTCTTTTCCCCCTCCACGGCTGGCTTGGGGCCTGGGCTGTGCTGTTAGCCTGGTTTCCGGCGGCTCTGCTTGGGGTCTATCTTAAACAGACCTTCATGAGCAAGCACTATCTGGTCATCTCCCGTTTTTTGGGGTTGAAGGGTGAGGCGCTGCCTTTTCTGGATAGACTCTCCTTTTTTCGGGCCGACCTTCTCCTGCTTTTTGTCATCATGCCTTTGATCTTTGTCTGGGTATTGCGGCGGATGCCTCTGTTATATGCTCGCTGGCTTGTGTGGGTTGCTCTTGGCTTTACCTTTTTTTGTTATGTCAACCTGCTGGCCCTGGGTAATGTCGGGCAGTTTATCAGTTGGGGCATGTTTCAGGACGCCATTGCCTGGGGGATAAAAGATCCGCAGATTATCGCCCAGTATGTGGAGCCAGATGGCTTGGTTAAACTGGGGGTCATCGCTTCTCTTATCCTTTTGCCTTTCCAAATTGCCCGCTCCGCCAGGTTGGTACGGTTGGCCAGGCTTCAGGCTTATGGGGCCATGGGGGGTGTGGGGGGGGCTGTGGTTTTGGTGGGCCTCTCTTTTTTTCAGACGGTGCCTGCCATGCCCCATCATCAGGCCAGCACCCTCCGTGCCCTGGCAACCTTGGTTGGCTGGGGGGAGGAGGGGGACGATCGGTTTAAAGGGTTCTCCCAAGAGGAGATGGTCGCCTTCTATCAAACCTTTGCCCAGGCACCGGAATATCATCGTAAGGCTCGGTATTGGGGAAAAGAGGCGGAAAGTGATCTGGTGATGTTTGTCTTTGAGACCGGCCCGGCCCGTTCTCTGGATATAGATGGCTCGCTGGAGGGGTTTCCGACGTTGCGCCGTTTGCGCCAGCAGGCTTTTACCGCTCCGCAACACTATGCCACCTACCCCTACACCAGCTTTGCCTTATACTCCCTTCTTAGCTCCCACTACCCGTCTACCGGTAGCCATCTGCGCAATCTGATTCGAGACCACGGACAAAAGCTCGATCTGGGTATGATGCATGAGCTGAAGGAGCGGGGGTATCTGACCAAGCTCTACACCACCGGTTACTCCCAGTTTGAAAATGATAAGCAGATGTTCTCTGGTTTGGGTCTGTCTGAAACGTTTTCGTTTTCTTCCAAGGATTCAAAGCCCCCATCGGATTTTTTTATTCAAAAGCGTGATGCCCTTTTGGCCTCTTTGCCCCCAGCCGCCCGCAAAATAGAGGGGGCTTTGCTGGACGATGTGACCATTTTTTATCAGATGGTGGAGGATATCCGTCACTATAAAAAAGAGGGTCGCCGTTTTGCTACCCTCATCACCCCCAAGGTGGGTCACGGTCCCTGGGCTGATATTCAGGGCTTTAAGGAAGATTATCCGGCCCGTGGTCGGGCGTTGATGAGGCTTCATGACCGGATGCTGGCAGATTTGGTGGCCATGTTGGCGCAGAGCGGCGGTCTGGACAATACGGTCATTGTGGTGGTGAGTGACCATGGTGTTCGGACCAAAAGCGAAGATCCCGACTTTGTGCCCGGTAAGCTCTCCGACTACTCCTTTCATGTTCCATTGCTGATTTTTGCCCCCAACACCTTGCAGGCCAACCACTCCATACCGTGGTTGACCTCCCATATCGACCTGTCACCCACCATTCTGGATCTGATGGGTATTGCGTCAGGCCGGGAGAGTGAGCAGGGCAGCCCCCTTTGGGATGAACGGCTGCAACAGCGGATCACCTTTTTTCTGGCCGCCAACTATCTGGGGGCTGAGGGGTTTTATCAGCGGGGGGAGTTTACCATGCGTCAGGTGATATCCGGCAGTCAGTATCAAAACCGGGGAGAGATGGTTTTTCCGTCCAGCAGCATGATGTTGCCGGAGCAGGCCGCTGAAATAGAGCAGGTCCGTAAACGGTTGGAAACCCGCACCATGCTACAAAAAAGGTGGGTATCGTTCGGGCTGGAGTAGGCCCTTGTTGGTTTGAGCTAAAACCGATGGGGCAGAGGGCTGCTTTTGGCCTGCTGCTCCTCTTTCCGGTTGGGGTCGGCTTTCCAGCCGTGACCAAAAAGAATCTCCATGGAGACGTTAATTTGTCCATCGGCCAGGCCGAACTGTTTTTGATAGAGTTGGGAGAGCTCGGTAAAATAGCCTTTGGGCGTCAGCCCAGGCAGCCGTTTGGCGTGGTGGTTACCGGCTCCCAGTTTTTTAAGGCCTTGAATCAAGGTGGTGGTATCGGCAAACGGGGCTTGAATGGGGTCACGGTCGACAATGGGCTGAAAAAACCCGCACGAGGCCAGCAGATCGCCAAAGGTGTGCATATCGGGCATCTCTGCCACCCTGGGCCACACTTTTCCCCACCATTTTTCATCCAACTGGGCCAGAACCGATTTTAACTCCTGCAGGGATTCGCTGCCGGGCATGGAGATGAGGAAAAGTCCTCCCGGCTTTAAAACCCGTCGCATCTCTCGTAGAGTAGCACCGGGGTTGCTGCTCCAGTGCAGGGCCATGTTGGAGACGACCGCATCGAATTGGTTGCGTTTAAAGGGAAACTGTTTACCATCGGTAACCAGGGCCGGCAGACGACGGCGACGTAACAGCCCGTGATAGGGGGCGGCATGTTGGGCGGCACTCTCAGCGTAGGTGGCGGCGATTACGGTGGATTGGGGCCATTTTTTTCTCAGTTGCCCCGTTAACAGGCCGCTTCTGCCACCAAAGTTGAGAATCTGTTTCGGTTCCCCTTTAATTTCGTCCAGGCGGACCAACAGTTGGGCGCCTACCTGGGTGATCAGGGTGTGGGGATCGGTCAGTTGCCGACCACACTTTTGCCAAGCCTGTCGAAGGCGCTTTGAGTCGGGGTGGTCGGTTGGTTTTACAAAAGGAATGACGGTTTCAGCCATGGATCTCTCATCAATTTAGGTAAACCTTCGATACGGCAACCCCTTCAGAATGACAGATTTATCCTGATTTGACGAGGTTTGAGTTGTGGCTTGAAGAATCTTATCCAAACAACCAAAAAGTGGGGTGTGGGGCTGCTGGACTTTCTTTTTCCGCCGCTCTGCCCTCTCTGCTCTTTGGCTGCTCCCCATCCCCACCAGCTCTGTGAGCCGTGCCAAAAGGCTCTGCCTGCTCCGCCAGAAAACTACTGTCTGCGCTGTGGGGTAGAGACCCCCCGCCCCGAGTTGGGTTGTGGAAGCTGTCTGCCCTGGGTGGGGCGGCCGGATCGGATCTATTTTCCCTTTGTTTATCAGGGGGGAATAGCCAAGCTGTTGATCGGTTTTAAATTTTCAGACCGGTCGGAGTGGAGTACCCTGTTGGTCGAATTGTGCTGGTTACGTCTTGAGGCGGAGTTGCGTTGGGAGGAGCCGGAACTTATCCTGCCCATTCCCCTGCATCCCAGGCGGTTGATTGCCCGACGGTACAATCAATCGGCTCTGTTGGCGGCGGGGGTGGCAAAAAAATTAAACCGCCCACTGGTGACAAATGGTCTGAAGCGTATCAAAATAACCCTGCCCCAGACCCGACTCTCCGCTCAGCGGCGCCGGGAGAATGTCCAGGGTGCTTTTTGGGCTTGTCGGGGTCGGCTTGCAGGACGGTCTGTCCTGTTGATTGATGATGTTTTTACCACCGGTGCAACCATGGCTTCGGCTGTGGCCGCGTTGCGTCGAGCAGGGGTCAGGCGGGTTGCTCTGCTCTGTTTTGCCCGGACCCCTATTATCCACGACTAATGATAAAATGGAGAGAAGAGACGATGGCTCAGGTTATTATTTACAGTACAACGGTCTGCCCCTATTGTGTGCGAGCAAAAATGTTGCTGGAAAAAAAAGGGGCCAACTTTGAAGAGATCAATCTGACCAAAAACCCCGAGCGTCGGGAGGAGATGCTGGCAAAAACCGGGGGCAAACGGACTGTTCCCCAAATCTTTATTGGCGATAAATATGTAGGAGGGTGTGACGACCTCTATGAGTTGGAGTTGGATGGGGAGCTGGAAAAGCTGCTGGCAGGATGATGTCATGAGTCAAGCCGCCCTTATCCAAATGTGTACCGGGCCGGATCGTGATGCCAATTTATTGGAGGCAGAGCGGTTGATGACTCTGGCCATCGAGAGGGGAGCCACCCTGATTGTTCTGCCGGAGTGCTTCTCCTTTATGGGTCGCACCGAAGCGGAAAAAATAGCTGGTCAGGAGGATCCAGACGATAGCCCTTCCCTCCAATTTTTGCAGGAGTTTGCTGCCAAGCGGGGGGTTTGGGTTGTCGGTGGTTCCATCTCCCTCTCTCTGCCGGGAAACAGCCGTTTTGCCAACAGTTGCTGTGTGGTGGATGCTTCGGGAGATCTCCAGGCCCGCTACGACAAGATCCACCTTTTCGATGCTCAGATTGGTGAGCGGCAGCCCTATCGGGAGTCCAATCTGATTCAGGCTGGAAACAGGCCGGTGGTGGTGGATACGCCGTTTGGTCGAATGGGGCTTTCCATCTGTTACGATCTGCGCTTTCCTGAGTTATACCGTCAGTTGGTTGCCATGGGGGCGACTCTTCTTACGGTCCCTTCGGCTTTTACGGTCAGTACTGGTCAGGCCCATTGGGAGTTGCTGCTACGGGCCAGGGCGGTAGAAAATTTCAGTTATGTTTTAGCGGCTGGTCAGGAGGGAAAGCATCCTGGGGGGCGGCGTACCTATGGTCAGTCCCTTATTGTCGAGCCGTGGGGCACGGTGGTGGGGCGGTGTGCGGATGGGGCTGGCATTGTGCTGGCAGAGATTGATCAGGACCGTGTAGTTAAGGCTCGTCAAAAGATTCCCTGTTTGGGTTATCTGCCCAATCTGCCGTTGTAGACGCTCTGTGTAGAGTAGGGCGATCAAGTGGTTGGAAGGGGTTGTGGGGCCAGGGATGGCCCTGCCCCTCTGGTGTGGGGGTGGGTAATATCTAAATGATTCCAAACCAAATTCAAACAAAACTATTAGGGATGGGTCTGGGAAGGCATCTATGCCTTCCCAGCGGGTTTGGGCAGCGCCAAAGGTCCTAAGTTTTTGACTTTGAATTGTTTTTTTATCTTTAGAAGCGTGGGGGTTTGAGGGCCTGCAAGGCCTCCCAAGGTTTTTTCTTTTTTTCTTTAACGGCTGTCCAAATTTGGTTTTGACTTTCTATTGTTTTTCTATTGCCATTCTCATTGAAAAATGGACAGTAACTTCTGGGAGGGCTTGCAGTCCCCCAGCCCCCCCCTGCTTTTTAGATATGGGGCTCTGCCCCAAACCCCGCCGGGGACCGTGACGGTCCCCGGACCCCTGCAATCGTTTTTATGTCGAGTTGATCTACTTCCAACTGCCTGCCACTC
>PEAM01000040.1 GCA_002753565.1 Magnetococcales bacterium
CAGCGCTGTTATCAGCGTATCCAGCACGCCAACAAATCAATCATTCATCAAAGAAATCTCATAACGTTTTGCCCTTTTTTTCTCAAACAAAAGGCGGATCAGTAAGCCAACGTCTCTGCCTCGCCGCATAGAAGGTCCACACAAGGATCGGCGGTGAAACAGAGCGAAGCGAGACAAAGACCAAATAGTTGAAAGAGGGGGTGGCGTACTCCGTCACGGACTCAGGACTCCACGTCAAATTCCGCCACCCCCCTTTGAGAAGACGATATTTTGATTTAAGGAGTAGGAAAGATGGCTAAGCAGTTTACAGATAAGGACAAAGCTCAGGTTAAAAAGTGGCTGAGTTTGGGCCTTTCACATCGTGAGATTTCAGAGAAGTTCAAGGCTGAAGGCAACCCAAAAAGCAGAGAGGCTGTAACGTTGCTGGTAGGCAGGATGAGGGGAGAAGAGGAATCAAAGCCTTCGGTTGATGAAGAGAGACTCAAGAAAGAGGCAGGCAACACCGTTAAAGACGTTCTCAAGAATGCTCTCGATCCAAAGGTAGTCAAATCCGATCCTGTTTCAGTTCTGCGACTCAAGGAGCAAATAGCAGAGACACAGCGAGTCCTAATGGAGTCAACACAATCAGCCGTTTCCAAGCTGAATGACCAAGACCTTAACCCTGAAGAACAGTTCCACGCCAGAGCCACAATCAAATCACTCGGTGTAGCATCAACGGCTTTGAATCAAATGACAAACACCCTGCGAACAACAATCGGCCCGATCACTTGGGATTCGGTTTTACTAGAACCGAAGCGACCACTAACAGAATCTCAAAAGTTGCACTCCAGGCGTATGGATCGGGAGATAAACGAACTGGTTAATCAATTATAAACTAGGTTAATGTCAGTCGCTAATTGATCAGTAAGAACATAAAGGTTGTGTAGAAAGTCTTTTACCTTAGGTTGTTGGGTTTGTCTACACCCCCGTGAGAGAGACTTATTGGCATTTCCTAATATTCAAATCAAATTGGTGAGGTTGGTTCAGACAACAAACCCCACCCAAATCTGACCAGACCAAAAAAAGGGCCGTCAACAGAACCTGTGAGGTTTCATTGACGGCCCTTATGGAGAAACAGAACGTGAATTATAATAACAAGTTAGAAGCAAATAGGCAAGGTCATATAGTGGTTAAGATCAACAATATTGAACATGCCATGGCTCCATTCTCAATCGAGAAACACCTCGATTCAATGAGTGGGGAGATGGACGATTGTTTGGACGATACCACCAATACCATCGGTTTAATGTTTGAGATCGTCACCAAAGCCTTCCCAACGATACCAGCGGCGACCCTGGAAGCTCTGGAGTATGAGCAACTGGAAGCATTATACAAATTTATTGAAGAACGCCAGGAGGATAGAAAGGCCCAACAGGATGGCACAGTTAAATTTGACGGCAAGCAATATATTCTCGGTGTGGTGTTAGAGTCCGCAACCAAGCCCGGTGGATTCAGAGAAGGCATGAAGGGGGCTTTGGGGTAATATTATCCAATGGGGGAGGGTTTCACGCTCTCCCCCTGTAACACCAAAGAAGCCTCAAGCGACCCTGTGCCATGCCGCAACCGAGAAAACGCAACAGGAGCCCATACAGAGCCATTAAAGACATGTTATAACGTTTCAATAGGTGGTCGGGTTGTCCTATCCTTACCAATAACCTCCTTCTGCTCATCACTGGGCAACTTGGCAATCAAAGCACCGGCTTGAATGGAAACATCACCTTTGTCAACAGCCTCAACCAATTCAAGGGTGCCGTTTTCGACGACCTTCTTGGCTCTACGGTAATTTTCTCTATCGCTGAACCCAGCTTCTTTGGCGATTTCGGTACGACTTTTTGTAACGGGCTTTATAAGGGCTCCAGCTGAGTCTTTTTTTAACGGTCTTCCTTGATTTCTTCCAAATTTCTCCTTAATCGCATTGCCTATCGCCACACGCTCAGAGACCGTGAACCCCTTCCTGATTTCGTTTTCGTCGTGTTCGGCTTTGAGGTGATAAAAATCCACTTACTTTTCATCGACCAAACCGGATCGATACGCCCCCATGGGCATGTTGGCCCTGCTTGATCATACCGATTTAGATATAGTAAAAAGTTACTTATCATATTGATAATAAAAAGGTTATCAAAGCATAAAGCCTGGACAGGACAAAGCAGCCTGACTATTCTTGTCTCTCATTTTATCAACAGCAGATTGGAGATAATAACCATGGCAAAGCAGACAGCATCTAACGCACCGCAAACAATCACCGAGTTCGAGTATTCCGCAATCATTACAAGGCTTTAGAACGTCACACATACTGACCATGGAGGGTTTGAGATCCAACAAGGCACTATCGGCGGTGAGTCTGTAACCATCGTTCATGATGGCATGGCGGGTGGAGGGGTGATATTAGATTAAAGGTGGTAGCGGGTATCATCGTGGGTATCGGCAGAGCCAAGGAGACTTGAACAACACCTTGGCTCTGTATCCGGTTGGTGATTCACCTATTTAACCCAGACTGCCATGGTGGCATGTCCGGTAGATGTTTTTCAAAATCCAAGGTTTCAACTATCTCTTGTAGTTTTTTTGCTGGCAGACCGTGGCTGTATACATCATACATCAACACCCCTGTTTCGTGCCCTATTAACTCTTGAATATGTTCATTGGGAAATTTGCCCTCTTGAGTCAGGCGGTTGATGACTGTATGTCTAAAGCTATGGAAAACTTTCTCTCTGCTACCTAAAATCCCACACTTACGGCGATAGGCGGTGAATTTTTTGGAAGGATCATCGCTCCAACTACCGTCTGATTTTCTTTGTTTATAGTCAGGCAATATACGATCTTCTCTGCGGGTTTGTAGATTTTGTAGATATAGAAGAAATCCTTGTTTTATCAGGAATGAGTGTACAGGAACCCGACGAACCCCGGCATCAGTCTTGGTAGATAGGCCGTTAGATTCATCTTCCACAATGTGGAACATCATAACCATATCACTCTCTTTAACATCCCGGACACGCATTTGTACAAGTTCACTCAGTCGTGCGCCAGTGAACAATCCAAGCAATGGTAGCCAGTAGAAAGAGTGTTTTCGAAAGGTTTGGTTTTGGTAATTCTTGGAGCCAAACAACTTAACCAGATCATCAGGTTCAAAAGGGGAATATGATGTGGAATTTTTCTTAATATTCTTCTGACCGAGACCTTCTGCGTAGTTCCTGCGTATCCATTCCTCTCTAACCCCCCATCCTAAACAACTTGAAATTCGACCCATCTCTTTGCCTATGGTGCTGGCAGATCGTACAGGCACATTTTTTAAGGTTAATAAAGTGGCAATTGATTTGTTTTTATACTCTTTTTTGTTGTTATGGCTGGATGGAAGTCGTTGTAGTTTGTTCAAAAAACCACGCATCGTCTCTCTAGTGATTTCAGAGAGGAGCATGTCACCCTCTACATCGGTGAATTGCTTGAGAGATCTTTCATAGGCATCTGTTGCTGTTTTCTTTGTACCATCGGATATACAGTCTGCAAGATAGGCTTGTGAAAGTTCTGAAAACCTCTTTTCACTTTCAGGCTTTACATTGTTATCGCTCTTAGACGCACCCATGAGAGCCTGAGCAGTTGCCAGTTCCCTCTCATGATCGCCGTTATGATCAATTCGGAGCTTTCCAATCTTCTTCCCATTTCCAAAATCAACGTCAAGGAACTCTATGAACCCTTCCTTAATGTAGTCGTCGCTTTTAGGCTTGTCGCTCATCAATCTTTGCTCCAGGTAGTCCAGCTTCACTAGGATGGCACGAACTCGCTTCACAGCGATCTTACGATCAAATGTTTGTAGAGATCGCCGAAATTCCCGGCGAACATTGAAATAAGAACGCAGTGAGGATGATAACACTACCCTAGCGTAGAAGACACCGTGTCGACTTCGCCAAAGGTTGGCAGGAATTTTAGGCACAAAAAGCCCCTGAGTGGATCACCAAAGTGGATCACTCGACGGCTTTTGAACTGAACTAAAGGAAAATAATCAGCAAGATCATGCTGTTAAGAGAGAATTGGTGCGGATGGCCGGAGTCGAACCGGCACGGCGCTAGCCACAGCCCCCTCAAGACTGCGTGTCTACCAGTTCCACCACATCCGCATATCACTTAAAGAGGAGCAGACCCTACCAAAGGGTGACAGGTAAATGCAATGGTTTTCCTGCATGGGCAGCGCAACAGAGAGAAAAAGGGGGGGGAGTCTCTCTTTATCTTCCTGATTAAGTGATATAAAACAGAAGAGCGCTATCCTTGGGAATTGAAAGCCAGGCAGGGTTGTGGGCGGTTAATTAACCGCTTTTTTCCACGCTTCGATCAGGCGGTCCCACTCATCGAGAAAATCTGACAGATAGGGCTTGGCTTTTGACTCTTTCACAATCAACGCTCGGGTAAGTTGCTGCTCCTGCTGGTACTGATCCGGGGTGATCAAGCCGGTAAAATGGGCCATTCGCATCCAGACCAGATAGGTGGTCAGGGCATCAAACTCATTGTAGGCGACAATCTTATCCAGTCGATCTTCAAGCCAGAGTTTGGGAACCTGCTGTCCGTCGGTCTCCATTTTTCCGGGAATGCCAGAGAGAACCGCCATCTCATGTAAGGAGGGGGTACCACTACCCCAACCGGGTGCGGCATAATCCTTCAAGTCGATATGCCAATCTCCCCCTCGAGCAAAATAGTCCACTCCCTCCCAGGGTTTGTTGGGTCGGCGGGCAAATCTGGGGGCGGTAATCCCCTGGGTTATGCCACGCTGCACCATGATACGGATATCAGCCGCCAGCGAGTTATAGCCAACCAGTTGGGGTTGACGATCTCCCAAAGCACCGAGAAAGGTCTGGAGAATCTCCCGCTCTCCCTCTTTTCCGTCTAGCGAGCGGGGTAGAGAGAGCAGGCGAAGTGTGATCTGACCGTTGTCATGAATCTGACGCTGAACCATGGCAATGGAGACCAATCGACACTGAACCGTCTTCAGGTAGGGGGTGGGATTCTCCTCCGTTGCCCCGCCCCGTTGCCACATCTCCTCCATCACCTCGGCATCGGTGAGGCTATCGGCCAGTTGATAGAGAATCCGACCCGAATGGGGGTCGGGAATCCATTCGGCATCAAAAGCCCAGAGCTGTTTTTTTATATTTTTGAACATGATGTGTTATTTTGGCGAAAAGATAGCGTCACCCCAATCACTCAACCGCTCGGCTATGGGCACATGACGTCCCTCTACCGGGGCGTTGGGGGGATTGAGATCTTGGATGGGAAATTGGGCGAGAAAAAGAATTTGTCGGGTGGCCAGTTCCGTCAATACCTCCAGGGAAAATCCAGCCTCTGGCGGGGTGGCGGTCGCCATGGTTCCGGCTCCGGCTACTGTTGCAGCCAACGCAATGGGAGAGAGGCCCGATTTGGCACTGGCCAGAAGGGCTGCGCTTGTGGTGGCCATGATCTCTTTTCGGTTGTCGCCCTGTTTGGGGTTGGACTCCACACGAATACGCAGGGTTCGGGCCAGTTTACCCTCAGAGAAAAGATAGACATCCCAATCCACCAGGCCCGGACTCATTTCGCTGCTGTTTCGCATGCGCCGGGGAGAGATCCACATATGGGCAGGCCAACCCCACTCCTGACCGCTCATGACCGCCTCTTCCAGGTAAAAGACCGGCTCCCACTCCGGGACCAGACGTTCTGCCAGAGAGCCGGGAAGAAGTTGCCGGTAGATCTGCCGGGTGTAGTCGACCAGTATCTCCTCCGAGCCACCGAGTTTACGAGAGATGGGTAGCATATGCAGCTCTTCGTAGGGGGCATGGTCAGCCTCCAGACTAGCCGTAGCCTCCCAACAGACCTGGACCCCCTTCAGTGGAAATTCACACCCCTTGCGATGGACAGGTACACCCGCCGTCAACGTCGAAGAGAAAAACAGCCCGGCTAACAGACCTGATAGAATTGTGGATTTAATCTTCACCGATACTCCCCATCCTTTTAGATAAGGGCTTGGTTGCCCTTCCATAAACTGTCTCACACGGCATAATGGCAAGCAAACTTCATACCATGAAGGTTGCAGGGGAGTGGCAGAGCGCCTTTTGTTGTTTTTCGGCTTTCAACCTAGAAACGACCGCTAAAGGTTCGGGCTCCAGAGCTTCTCTTGCCTTGGGCCTCTGGTGTCTCAAAGTCCACCTGATAGCGGCTGGCTGTCTCGGGAGGTTGGATGAAAAGAGCTTGAAACGCCACCTCTTTTTGAGGCCAGATCTTTTTCACTTTAATCTTTTTCATATCCTCTTGAAGCTGAGACATGGAGCGCAGCGCCTCCTCTCCAGAACCGTCCAAGATGCCTTCCGCCACCACCCGACCCGGCACCACAGAGGTGGAAACCAGCAGCTTATTGCTCTCATCAAACAGCAGTACCCGAACCTTGGGAATATTTTTTGTCACCTTGGAGCCATTACTGATGCTGCCATTAACCAGGAGAACGGTACCAAATTCATAGAGCCGCCACTCAGCGTCCAGCTTTTCCAGCCGAAAATCACTGCTCATGGTGTAGGATTTGTAATCCCACCAATCGGTAAAGGCCACCCAACTGCCAATCAGAGTGAGAAAAAGAAGGGCTGCCAGAGCATACAGCTGTTTTTTGTAGGGGCTGAATCGGTCTGATAGAGGGGAGCCGACCGGCTGCTCCTCTTCCTCATCCTCTTCCTCTGTCTCATCCAGATCCAAACTGAACGTATCCTCCTCCTCGGGGAGAGAGGACTCCTCTTCCTCCATCAGCGAGGACTCCTCGTCAAAATCCTCTTCCAACTCTTCCGCTTCTTCCGGCTCTTCCGCTTCTTCCGGCTCTTCTTCGGGTTCCGGCTCTTCTTCGGGTTCCGGCTCTTCTTCGGGTTCTGACTCCTCCATGGGCAGAGAGGAGTCCTCCTCTTCCATCTCTTCTTCGGGTTCGGGAGTGCTTACCGGAGCGGGAGGGGTGGCAAGAATGGTCTCCGCTTCAGACTCATCCTCTTCCTCCTCCTCAAAAAACGAATCCAACGCCTCCTCTTCCACTACCTCCTCAGCGGGATCTTCTTCTGCTTGCTCCTCTTCGCTGGCTTCGGGTGGGGGGGGTGGGGGAGCCTCTCCTGATTCTGGCTTGGCGTTGTCTTCTTCAGCGCCGGGTGGGTGCTGAAAAAAAACCTCTTTACAGGAAGAACATTTCAGTTTTCGCCCGGATGGCATCAACATTATGTCATCAACGTCAAAATGGCTCCCGCAATTGTTGCATTCAACGATCACCCTGCATACCTCCTCTGAGCCTGGAAAAATTTGACTGAAAAATCGGGCATTGAATGGATGTACATTTTATAAAATCATTAAAAAGAAGAGTAACATAAGTCGATAGCAAAAAGGTAGCATCACCCATGGGCTTTAGTAACCTTCTTGTGAACCGTGGTCCCAGGGAGTACCATACCCTTCGAGTCGTATGGGAACGTTTGATTGTTGAACATACAAGAATATTGCCAAGATAGACATTCATGATCAGATTTCATAACGTTAGTATGCGCTATCCAACCGGATATGAGGCTCTTAAAGGGGTTTCATTTGCCTTGCCCCGTGGCTCTTTTTATTTTTTGACCGGACATTCAGGGGCAGGAAAGACCAGTATTCTCAAGCTGATCTACCGGGCCGAAAGACCCTCAGAAGGGACCGTGGTCATCGGGGGGCGCAACATCGATCAACTCACCAACCGACAGCTCCCTCTGTTGCGTCGAAGTGTGGGTGTGATCTTCCAGGATTATAAACTGCTCTACGACCGAACCGTCTACGACAATGTCGCCCTGGCCATGGAGGTGGCCGGACAGGAGCCGGATCGAATTCCCGGACAGGTCATGCGTACCTTGGAATCGGTGGGGCTGAAGGATTATACCTATCAAAACCCCATCGCCCTCTCGGGCGGTGAGCAGCAGCGGGTTGCCATTGCTCGCGCCACCGTCAACCGTCCTTCGTTGGTGATTGCCGACGAACCGACGGGTAATCTGGATAAAGAGATGGGGCGACGCATTCTCTCGCTGTTTCAGACCCTTCACAAGCAGGGAACCACCATTCTTCTGGTTACCCATGACGTGGATCTGGCTCGGGAGCTGAAACATCCTCACATCGAGATGGTGGACGGGGAGATCTCCTATCTTCCCGATTCGGCCCGATTGGTCGAGGAGTCGCTGTCATGAATCCCACACCAGACGGTTTTTCAACCCGTCGACGAGGCTCCAAAACCAGCAAACGCAAAGGGTGGCTTCCTGCTCGGGGAGCCAAGGTCAATCGAGCCAACAAAAACCAACGCATCAAAGCCGGTCCCATGGGTGATGATGCCAAGACCACCACCAGCAAAAGTTTTCAGCTACGCAGTTTAAAGCGGGCCTGGAGCCGTTTTCATGCGGGCTCCCTTTCTCATTGGACCACCACCATCATCATCGCTCTCTCTCTGACCATTTTTGGTACCTTTACCCTGCTGCTCTCCAACGCCAATACCGCTCTGGAGAGCTGGAGCGGGGATGATCTGGTGACGGTTTTTATGGAGGAGCGGGTCTCGTTAAGCCAGATTGAGGCGCTGCATCAGAGCATCACCCAGATTCCCGGTGCGACGGATGTGTTGGTGGTCTCTCCGGCCGAGGCCATGGGGCGGATGAAAAACATGTTGGGTTCGGAGGCCGGTCTGCTGGATAATCTCCGCGAAAACCCTCTTCCCTACTCCATCGAATTTCGGATGAGGGATCAGATCCATCAGATGACGGCAGATCTGGCCTATGAGGTGGGAACCTGGGCCGGTGTCGAGGCGGTCTCCTACGACCAGCTCTGGGCAGAAAAGCTCTCCGCTCTCATCCACACGTTTCGCTTTGTTGGCCTTGTTCTCACCCTTCTTTTGCTGACGGCGGTTGCCCTGATCATCTCCAACACCATCAAGCTGACCATTATCGCTAGACGGGACGAGGTAGAGGTGATGCGTTTCATGGGGGCGACGGACGCCTTTATCAAAACCCCTTTCATTTATGAGGGGGTGTTGCAAGGGAGCTTTGGTGCCTTGGGTGCTTTGCTGTTTACCACCTTGTTATACTGGGGGGCCGAGGGGGCGACGGCTGAGTTGGGCAGTGCGTTTGGCATCTATCTCACCCTCCATTTTCTGCCGATAGACCAGCTTCTGATCATCCTGGCTCTGGGCATTGTTCTGGGTCTGGTCGGGGCGCTGATCTCTCTCTCGCGGTTTTTGGAAATATAATTGAGGTGAGACCACCACCTTCTTTAAACAGATAAAAGGAGACAACCATGGGTACCAAAGAAATTCCCGTTGACCTGCGCTATACGGTTGAACATGAATGGCTTCGGACGTTGGGCGAGACGATCGAGATTGGCATTACGGCGTTTGCTGCGGATCAGTTGGGTGATGTGGTTTTTGTGGAGCTACCCGAAGTGGGCACTCTTATTACGGCCGGAACCCCTTTCGGAGTGGTCGAGTCGGTCAAATCGGTCTCCGATCTTTTTGCCCCGCTCTCCGGGACGGTTACCGAAGTCAACGAAACCCTTCAGGAGGCCCCTGAACGGGTTAATGAAGCCTGTTATGGTGAGGGGTGGATGATTCGGATCAAGCCCGATGCCGATCAGGATGTCAAGAGTCTGCTCTCAGCTCAAGAGTATGCCAAAACCCTGGTGTAGAGCTGGAACAAGGGCAACGGTACTTATTCCAATCATCAACTGCCTAAAAGTCAAAGACTAAAACCTTGGGAGGCCTTGCAGGCCCCCAAACCCCCACGCTTTTAAAGATAAAAACAAAGGCACAGTCAAAGGCTGACACCTTGGGCGCTGCCCAAACCCGCTGGGGAGGCATTCATGCCTTCCCAGACCCATCCGCTATGGTTTTGCACACATCTGGTTTGGCATCTCTCTATTCCGATGAAACCTCGTCCAGCCGTTTTTCAAACCAGGCGAGGTTCTCCTTTTTTAAAAACCGCTCTTCTCTCTCTGCAGCCAGGGCGGTCTCCCGCCAGAAGATCTGTCTTTTTTGCAGCGGGTGAACCCGCTCCTTCACCTGTTGTCGCATGGCGCCAAAAAGCCGGGTCAGATCCTCCCAGCCCGGTTCCAGCCAACCATCCAACCGCTCCTTTAAGAGTCGGGAGAGCGCCGGAGACTCCCCCTGGGTGCCCACCCCCAGGGTTACCGGACCACGGCGAATCATGGCAGGGACCAGAAAGCCCGAGACCTTGGGATCGTCCGCCGAGTTGCACAACAGACCCCGCTTGGCACAAAGAAGGGCAATCTCCCGGTTGGTCTCCGCCTGACTGGTGGCGGCAAAGACCAGAGAAAAACCGGGTTTTTGGTCCAGTATCTCCGGGCTAAACAGCCCCGGTTGATGGTGAACCTTTTGCTGTTGAACCCACTCAGCCACCTCTGGGTCCAGCCGGGGTGCTACGATCAAGACCTCAGCCTGACAGGCCAGCAACCCCGCCAACTTACGCCGGGCTACTTCCCCCCCACCCACCAGAAGAACCTTCCGGTCGGTCAAAATCAGTTCCGCCATGTAGTTGGGCATGGTACTCTGTTCCTTTTTAGAAGTTTTAAGAGAGAAGTCCTGAGTATGTCACAAAAAAAAATTATTATCCGTGGTGCGCGGGAACACAACCTGCAAAACATCGATCTGGCGCTGCCTCGCAACGCCCTGACCGTGATTACCGGTGTCTCCGGCTCCGGCAAATCTTCTCTGGCCTTCGATACCCTGGCGGCGGAAGGGCAGCGGCGTTATGTCGAATCCCTCTCCGCCTACGCCCGACAGTTTTTAAGCCTGCAGGGCAAGCCGGATGTCGATGCCATCGAGGGGCTCTCTCCCTCCATCGCCATCGAGCAGAAAAGCACCTCCAAAAATCCCCGCTCCACTGTCGGTACCGTCACCGAGATTCACGACTATCTCCGCCTGCTGTTTGCTCGGGTCGGGACCCCCTACTGCCATGGTTGCAATAAACCCATCGAGAGTCAAACCGTCAGCCAGATGGTCGATACCCTGATGGATCTGCCGGAAAAAACCCGGATTCTGCTCATGGCCCCGCTCATTCGAGGCCGAAAGGGGGAGTATCGCAAAGAGCTGGCTGCCCTCAACAAGCAGGGCTTTACCCGCGTGATGGTTGATGGAGAGAGCTATGAGATTGACGATGTGCCGGAGTTGGACAAAAAGCTCAAACACACCATCGAGGCGCTGGTGGATCGACTGGTGATCAAACCCGGCATTGAATCCAGATTAGCCGACTCTCTGGAGACCGCCCTGGGTCTGGTTCAAAACCTCCACATCAAAAACAATCCCGGTGGGGTGGCTCGGGTTCAGGTGGTGGGTGGTGAAGGTCAGGAGATTCTCTTCTCGGAGCGCCACGCCTGTGCCGATTGTGGCATCTCCTACCCGGAGATCGAACCCCGGCTCTTCTCTTTCAACAACCCCTTCGGTGCCTGCCCTCGCTGTGATGGTTTGGGTACCAAAGAGTTTTTTGCCCAGGAGTTGGTCGTTCCCAACCCCTCTCTCTCTCTTCGCCAGGGCTGTATTCTTCCCTGGGCCAAGCCTTCCGCCAACAGCGCTCGGGAGTCCATCTATACCGTGGCCGAACATTATGGCTTCGATATTCGTGTCCCTTGGGAAGAGCTACCCGAAGCGGCTCGGGAGATTATCATGAACGGCTCGGGGCGGGAGAAAATCAAGTTCAGCTATGCGGGCCGACGGCGGTTTCGGACCACCAAACCGTGGGAAGGGGTGTTGAAAATTCTGGAGAGACGCTATCTGGAGACCGAATCCGACGATGTCCGGGAGGAGATGGCCAAATTTCGCAACACCTCCCCCTGTCCCGGCTGCTCAGGGGATCGACTCCGGCAAGAGGCGCTGTTTGTCCGGCTTAATGAGACCAACATTGCCCAACTGTCTGCTCTGCCACTGGCCAAGGCGGTCGATTTTTTCAACAAGCTGGTGTTGACGAAAAAAGAGCGGGAGATTGCCGCTCGGATCCTTAAGGAGATCAATGACCGGTTGGGTTTTTTGTTGGCGGTGGGGCTGGACTATCTCACCCTGGACCGAACCGCCACCACCCTCTCGGGCGGAGAAGGGCAGCGTATTCGTCTCTCCAATCAGATCGGCTCTGGCCTGACCGGGGTTCTCTATATTCTCGACGAGCCCAGTATCGGCCTGCATCAACGGGATAATCAACGCCTGCTCAATACGCTGCTCAAACTACGAGATCTGGGCAATACCGTGGTGGTGGTCGAACATGACGAAGAGGCCATGCGCAGCGCCGATTTTCTGGTGGATATGGGGCCGGGAGCCGGTGAGCATGGGGGACAGATTGTCTCTGCTGGTACGCCAGAACAGGTCTGTGCCGATCCTCACTCCCTCACCGGTCAATACCTGACCGGTACCACCACCATTAATCTGCCCGCCAAGCGCCGCCAACCCGATCCTCAACGGTGCATCTCTCTGGAGAAGGTCGCCACCCATAATCTGTTGGATGTGGATGCCACCATCCCCCTGGGATTAATGACCTGTGTCACCGGGGTTTCTGGCTCGGGTAAATCCAGCCTGGTGCTGGATACCCTCTATCCGGCTCTGGCCCAACGGCTGCACAACACCCAGATGGGTGGAGGGCGCTATGCCCGTATTGGCGGCTTGGAACATCTGGATAAGGTTGTCCACATCGACCAATCCCCCATCGGTCGAACCCCTCGCTCCAATCCAGCTACCTACACCGGACTTTTTACCCCAATCCGCGAAATGATGGCCCAGGTTCCAGAGGCTCGTGCTCGGGGGTATAAGTCGGGACGGTTCAGCTTCAACGTCAAAGGGGGGCGTTGTGAGGCCTGTGCGGGAGATGGGTTGATCAAAATCGAGATGCACTTTCTACCCGATCTTTTTGTCGAGTGTGATGTCTGTCATGGCAGCCGGTACAACCGGGAAACCTTGGAGATCCACTACAAGGGTAAGACCATTTCCAAGATTCTTGCCATGACCGTAGAAGAGGCCTTGGAATTTTTTCAGCCCATTCCTGCTATTCGCACCAAATTGGCAACATTGATGGATGTGGGGCTGGGCTATATCCGCCTGGGTCAAGCGGCTACCACCCTCTCGGGGGGTGAGGCCCAGCGGGTGAAGATTGCTCGGGAGCTTTCCAAACGGGCCACCGGTCGAACCCTCTATATTTTGGATGAGCCGACCACCGGCCTCCACTTCGATGATATTCGCAAACTACTGGAGGTGCTCTCCCGCTTGGTTGAGAGCGGTAATACGGTGGTGGTGATCGAACACAATCTGGATGTGGTTAAAACCGCCGATTGGATTGTCGATCTAGGTCCGGAAGGGGGCAGTAATGGCGGGCAGATTCTCATGCAGGGCACCCCAGAACAGTGCGCTGCCACGCCGGGTTCATGGACGGGTAAGTATTTGGTTCCTCTCCTTAAAAAGGTAAAAAACAGGCCGAAAAAGACCGGTTGAGTCACCTCTAACAAAAACATCCTGTACAGACCGTTCGTGTTCCCCATTCAAATTGGGACAAAACCAGGGTGGATGGGTCCGGGGAGAGCAGTTTTATCCCCCTTCTCAGGCAATATTTTTTCCTTCGGTCAGGTTAAGATGACTTGCTCAAACAGGAAGGGGCTGGTTAATATACTCCCATGGAAAAAAACACCCCCCACGATAAAGGTGAAGTCATCCAACTGCTTCTCAAGCGGGAAGGGCGTATTATGCTCTGTCTGGATGCCACCAATCCGGGGGTTGATGTACCGAGTCGTTTTAAAAAAGATATCAGCCTGATGTTGATTTTAAACAGTAAAATGCCCCAGCCCATCCATATCGAGGCCAAGTGTGTGTATTCAGAGCTGCGTTTTGGTGGTATTCCCCACAACTGTACCATTCCCTTCGATGCCATCTGGAGTATTTTCAACCCCGACACCAACCACGGCATGATGTGGCCGGAATCCATGCCGGAAGCTGTCCTCAAGCAGCACCAGATGACACCCTTTAACGAACTGAAGCCCCTGCCGCCTCACCCCGAACCAACCAACAGGCCGAAAGCATCGGCTAAAAAATCGATCCCCTTCCAGGTGATCGAAGGGGGGGCCGACCCTAAGACACCACCGGTCAAATCCACCTCCAAGCCCAACCTCAAGTTGGTTGAATAGCCTCTTTACCCCTCTTTTTTTCGCGCGGTTTTGTTGGCCTTGAAAAGGGCAGACACCTTTGGAGGATTGGGCTATGATGAGGGGGTTTGTTGTCTCGTCGATCTTTTCTCTTGATGGGTTGGAGGTAGTAGGGTATGGGTTGTTTTGCGGATCGTTTAATAGATCGGGCTAAAAAAAATCAATCTCGCGTTATTGTGGGGCTGGACCCAACCATGGCGCGGTTTCCTGCCTATCTGCAGGCGCAACTCAAGGCGGACCCCACAGAGGAGCGGTTGGAGGAGACGCTGTTTGTCTTCAACCGGGTTATTATCGAAGCGACGGAAGATCAGGCTGTGGCCTACAAACCCCAGGCCGCTTTTTATGAGCAGTATGGTCTGGCTGGTGTCAGAGCGTTGCAGCGCACCATCACCTTGATGCGTGAAAAAGGGCTGTTGACCATTATCGATGCCAAGCGCAACGATATCGCTCACACCGCAGGGGCCTATGCTACCGCCTGGATCTCCCCCACCCACCCCCTCTTTAATACCCCCAACCTCTGGCAGTCTGACGCCATCACCATTAACGGCTATCTGGGACGGGACGGTATCGACCCCTTTCTGGCCGCCAACCCCGATGCAGGGCTGTTTATCCTGGCCAAAACCTCCAACCCCTCTTCGGGTGATCTGCAAGACCTCCCTTTGGCTTCTGGGGAGACGGTCGCAGAAAAGATGGCCATGCTGGCCCAATCTTGGGGAGAGCAGGTGATGGGGAGTGAGGGCTATTCCAATATTGGTGTGGTTGTAGGAGCCACCTATCCCGAACTCTCAGCCAAACTTCGCGCTCTTGCACCCAGCGCCCCTTTTCTCATGCCCGGTATTGGTGCCCAAGGCGGCTCTCTAGATGCTATTTCTGCTGCTTCGGGTAAGGGGGGAGTCGGGGCCTATGCCGCCTCTTCACGGGGGGTGATGTACCCTTTTAAAGCGGAGCAGTTGCACCAGGAAAACTGGGCAGATCTGGCTGCCGAACAGATCTTTGAGGCCGCCAAAAAATTGCGTGAGGCCATCCAGGCAAAGCTGACATAAATTTCTTGAGGAAAGATTGACAACCTTGTGGATGCTGAGTAGGGTAGAACCCTTATTTGGGTATTCCCCTTAAAAAGGGGATGAAATGGGAAGTCGGTCGATTCCGACGCTGCCCCCGCAACGGTAAGCGATTCAATCAGGACCAATAACCACTGCGTTTTTAAACGTGGGAAGGTGGTCCTACCATGCTTTTTTTGATGGTTCGCAAGCCCGTATACCAGCCCGATAACCCCATTGGCTGTTGCGGAGGGCGACTTGGCATGGGAACGGGAAACCTGTCCCATTCTGCTCTCTACCCCCTCCCTTTCCCCCCTTTTTTCGTTAATCACAACAGCTGTTTTTTTTGTCCATGCCTCTCTTGGTGTGGAGATAACGAAACAAGGAGCAGGATATCATGCATATTGAACCAGGGTTTGTTACACCAGCAAAAATTCTGATAGCCAACAGCGCCGCTATCGGCATCATCTCCTACCAGGGACGCACGTTGTTGGCTCGACCAACCGATCTGATCAAGGTGGTTTTAGCGGCACTCTTCTTTTCGCTCTTCATGCAGAGTTTGCATCGACCTGTCGGTCCGTCAGAGCTGCATTTTATTGGCGCTTCGACAATCTACCTGCTGTTTGGTTTTACCCCTACCCTGTTGGGTTTTGCCGCCGGGCTGCTGCTGCAGGGGGTGTTGTTCGATCCCGCAGACATGGTTCATCTCGGTGTTAACGCACTCTCCCTGATGCTGCCTCTTATCCTGGTACACAAAACCGGTGGCAGAAAACTATTGGATCGCTCCATGGGTAGTCGTCTGTGTCTGTCTGCCCTTTTTAAGTTGGACGCCGTTTACTACGGGGGGGTGACAGCCATGGTTGGTTTTTGGCTGTTAATCAGTGAAGTACCAACCACTTTCAGTGCATGGGGCGCCTTTGTTGGCTCTTATGTGGTGATTGTACTGTTGGAACCGTTTGTGACGTTCGGTCTGTTGAGGGGGTTGAAAAAGTTGGAGGCTCTCTCCCTTTTTCCTCAAGCCAAGTCGACTCAGGCGTAGGGCCGGTACAGTAGAGAAGACGACAGAGATTTCAAACCAAATTTGTACAAAACGATTGCGGATGGGTCTGGGAAGGCATGAATGCCTTCCCAGCGGGTTTGAGCAGCGCCCAAGGTCCTAAGCCTTTGACTTTGCTTTTTTTTATTTTTAAAAGTGTGGGGGTTTGGGGGCCTCCAACTCCGCCTTGGGGGCTGTCGAGCCGCCTCTAAACCACTGGCCTACGTTATCCATCCACTGTTTTACTTCACGTTTGATGTAGTGGTTATAGTTATATATCCATGGGTTGAGGCGGAACAGACATTCGGCACTGAGTAATTTTAGTTGCCAGTTGGGCATATCGGTCATGTTGATGTTGAAATCCTTCACCCCCATGGATTGACGCAGCAGAGCCTCCTCTTCCGCCAGACTAAAACCGTTCTCTTTTACCCAATCGTTATACAACCCGGAACCGGGATAGGGGGTGGCGTAGAAGTAGCCCCCCAACAGCCCGACCTTTTTGCGCCAGCGGATACTCTCCAAGGCTGTCTGGCGGTTTTCACCCGGATAAGCAAAGATAAAGGTGGGGGTAAGACCCAACCCGGCTTCACGAATCAGCTTGATACTTCTTTCTGCCCGCTCCGGGTTCATTTTTTTGTTCATACGCACCAACATTTCCGGGCTTCCCGTCTCCAGGCCGACACTGATGGCATGACAGCCCGACTCTTTCAACTCTTTAAGAAGGGGCAGATCTTTTTCTGTCAGGGTGTCGGCTCGGGCTGTACAGCGCCATTCAATACCATAGGGTTTAACCCGCTTGCTGAACTCCAGAGCGCGGGATTTTTTCTGCAGAAAAAACTCATCGACCAAAACCAGCCGTTTGACGCCCCGCTCTTCCACCATGTAGCGGACATCCTCCATGACCGTATCCAGATCGATGGTACGGTATTTTTCAACCGGGTCTTCGTCCGTGCGGCAAAAATGGCACTTGAAAGGGCAGCCTCGACCCGTCAGGAGAAAACCGACCTTGCGGGGAAAATAGCCATCAGGAAGAAAGTGCCAGGGCAGATTGGGCATACCGTCCAGTTTTTTGGCAACCGGTGCCGGAGGGTTGATGATAATCTTCCCCTCTTTCCTGTATTGAATACCTGGGGCATTTTGCCAGTTGGGAAGATGCTCGATCAACGCCTCGACAACCGGCTCGCCATCCTGCTCGCAGAGCATGTCCATGCCCGCCACATATTCCCACAGAATATGTTTGATGCTGGAGGCAACCCGACCACCGACAATGGTTGGAATGGTGCTCTTGACCTCCAACAGGTTTTGAAACAGAAGCTGAATATAGGGATAGGTGGTGTGCATTCCACCGGTTGCCAACAGATCGGCATCGGCATGGCGTTGGATCTGCCGCATCACCTCTGCCTGATCTCGAATGACATCGGCATCAATCCAGATCAACTCTACGTTGTGTTTCATCAACACCGCAGCAATGCAGAGCAGTCCAAACGGAGGACGCAACGAGGTGGGGCCTCGACCATAGTTTATGGGATTGACGATGATTACTTTCACGTAAACGCATCCTTCAAAAAGGTAGAATGGGTGCTGACAATCTTTTACCAAAAAGGGATACCGCTCTCTTTTTGACCCTGTAAAGGGCGTAAGCGTTCAAAAATACCCTATCCTTCCAGCACTCAATAAGTGTGCCATCCTACCCTGATCGCTACTTTCTGCCCCCCTGATTCAAACCGGGAATAAGAGGCCAGATGGCTTGATACTCTTTATTTTTCAATAAGGGTCCGATCTTATTTAACAGGTTTTGCAGGTGGACCGGATGGCGTTTGAGGACACCGTTATAATAGACAAACAGGGCATTGATCAGGGTAGAAAGTCGGGGATCGACCCCAAAGCAGTCTTGGCAGGATTGGGGCAGCTTTTTCTTTTTGCCTTTAAGGTGGGTGCGTCGCAACGATTGAATGGCCGGATTGTTGAACACCTCTGCTAAAGGCTCCGCCCCTATTTTTGAAAAAACCAGATCACCCTGATAGTCCCGACAGCAGGCGGTCAGAGAGCCATCTTTCAAGACATACATGTTGTTCCACAGCATGTTGCAGGGGACTTTAAGCTGGTAGTCGGAGCCAAAATAGGACTGTTGGAAAAAATAGTCATTTTGCGGGCTTAAAGAGTTGATCCAGTAGAAGGTAAAGGCGGTGGGTTTGGCCACATAGGAAAAAAGAGTGGGGATAAAGGCGATTTCGTGGAAATTATCGACGGAGATGACGCTGCTGACTTCTATGCGGAAGGGATTTTCAGCCTGTTCATTTCGAGCCATGAATTGGGTCAGGTTGTGGTGCAGAGCCTCCCATTTTCCCCCCAGACGAATTTTTTCATAGACCTCTTTGCTGGCCCCATCGATGGAGAAGCGGATACGACCAATGAGATCCCGATAGGTGAAGAGGGTCTCCATGTTACGCTCCAAGAGAAGACCGTTAGTGGAGAGAGAGTTGATGGGCAGGTTGTGCTTTTTGAGAATCTCCAGGTATTGGGGGAGCTTTTTATTGGCCAGTGGCTCTCCGACCGTATGGAGGTTGGTTGCCCGCATACCGCTCTGTTTGACGGCAATAACCGCCTCCTCAAAGAGAGCCATATCCATCAACCCTTTGGTCCGTTTGGAGGAGGAGGTAAGGCACATGGCGCAGTCGATATTGCAGGAGTCATTAATCTCAATGCCATACATTCTACTGGGCATGGGAGCCGTCTCATCCAGACCCTTGAACAGTTCCTGTTGATACGCCCCACTGGAGGTGGAGGCCAGAGAGGTGAGGATCTCTTCGATGGGGGCGGTAGCTGAGGGAGCAGGCGTGGTTGTGGGGGGGGTGACAAGGGTGCGAAAAAGGCTGCGAATTTTCATTGAACGGGTTCCGTACCATGACAGAAAAAGAGGTCGCTTTGATGGAATAAAGCGGCACAATGGGGTCTCAAACTTACGTCAATATTTCTACAACTTACCCCACCCCTAAAAAAAATACTACATGTAAAAACCATAAACCCTCTATTATCATGGAGAAACTGCGGCTTGATCTCCTTTAACCTGGAAACGGCTGTTTCCAGGTTAAACCTTTGCCTTGTCTCAATCGTAGAGTTCGTCTACCAGATCTTGGATATTTTGAGATGTTCCACCTTTTTTGGCCGAGTTGGGTTTTTGCCCCTCTTTAAAGGCCTCCATGACCCATTTTTTCTCACCGGCGGCCACCGCTTCCCCAGTCTCATGGTTAACCGCCTCCAGGTGGATCCCTTCGGGTACCGGAAAGTCAGCCACTGAACGGTCCTTCAAGCCAGCCCGCATGACATCGATCCAGATGGGGAGGGCGGCGGTAGCGCCGGTCTCTCGATAGCCCAGGGGGGTGGAGTCATCCATACCAACCCAGACGGCCGTCACCAAAGAGGGGCTGAAGCCCATGAACCAGGCGTCGCGAAGATCGTTGGTGGTGCCGGTTTTACCCGCAAGAGGACGGCGCAACTTTTTGGCTCGGCGTCCGGTGCCGTGCTGCACGACCCCTTTAAGCAGGTTGGTGGTCTGGTAAGCGGTTGTCGGGTCCAATACCCGAGAGCCGAACAGGGCAATTTTCCGGGTCTCCCGGTCCACGGTGGTCGTGCTGTCTTGTGGCTCTTGATGGCATAACAGACAATCTCCCCCCTTATGGCGGTGAACCGTTCGGCCAAAACGGTCCTGCACTCGAGCGATGTAGACCGGTTCGACCAGTTTACCGCCATTGGCAAAGACCGCATAGGCGGAGGTCATCTCCAGGGGGGTGAAGCCGACGGAGCCAAGGGAGAGGGAGAGATCCTGGCGGAATTTGGGAATACGCAGGCCAAATTTTTCCAGGAAGGGGACGACGTTGGAGATCCCCAGACTTTTGACCAAGCGGATGGTGACCAGATTGCGGGAGTGAGCCAACCCGGTTCGTAGGGTGGTGGGGCCGTAGAATTTTTTCTCGTAGTTTTCCGCCCGCCACACCTTCAACTCCCCGGTAACCGGGTCTCGATAGGAGATGGGCAGAGGGCTGTCATCTATTTTGCTGACCGGAGAGTAGGTGGCATCCAGCCCCGCCGCATAGAGAAAAGGTTTGAAGGCAGAACCGGGTTGCCGTTTACTTTGGGTGGCCCGATTGAATTCACTACTGGCAAAATCGTACCCCCCCACCATGGCTAAAACCTGCCCGGTATGGGGATCGAGACTGACCAAGGCCGCTTCGGCTTCAGGTTCTTGAGCCAGTTGATAGCTGTCCCGCTCTTCTCCCGGTGGCTCCAGCAGAACAATATCTCCCACCCGTAACGCTTCGTGGATGGATTGGAGTTTGGCCCCCGGCTTTTTATCATTTCCCTCCAGGCGAGGTCTGGCCCACTCTACGCCGGCAAAGGGGAGAACAACAGACTGGTTATCCTTAGCCAACTGGACAATGGCCTGTTTTCCGTCAGGAATTTCCGTGACCAGACCATAGAGGTAGCCAGAGGGGGAGGTGATTTTTTCCGGGTTGGCTGCCAGCCAGACACGCAGAGATTCAGGTCCCAGTTGATCCAGATGGGCCAAAGCTCCCCGATAACCGTGGCGACGATCCAGGGCAACCAGTCCGTCTCGAACCGCTTTTTGGGCAGCCCGCTGCAGGTTGGGGTCTAGCGTGGTGTAGACATCCAGTCCACCTCGATAGAGCTGTCGTGAACCCCATTCGGTCTGAATGGTTCGCCGCACATGTTCCAAAAAGTGGGGGGCTACCTGTTCCAGGGGTTTGGGGGGGCGAGCCAGCCCAAAAGGGGCCTCTTTGGCCTCTTGGGCCTCTTGGGGGGTGATGATGCCGACTGCCTCCATCCTGTTGAGTACTTTAATCTGCCGCTTTCTGGCCCGTTCTGGTCGTCGCCAGGGGTTGTAGCGGTTGGGTGCCTGGGGCAATCCAGCCAGAAGGGCCATCTGCCCCAGGCTCAGTTCTGAAACATCCCGGTTGAAGTAGATCCGGGAGGCGGCCCCCACACCATAGGAGCCAGACCCCAACAGAACTTGGTTGAGGTAGAGTTCGATGATCTCATCTTTGGAAAAGCGTTGTTCAATACGCAGAGAGAGGATAATCTCCTTGATCTTGCGCTCCCAGGTTTTGATGCCGGTCAGCAGAAAGGTCCGGGCCACCTGCTGGGTGATGGTGGAGGCTCCCTGCACTTTTCGACCGGCTCGAATATTGGCAAGGGCGGCCCGAAACATGCCGACCGGATCGATGCCGTGGTGTTGATAAAATTTCCAATCTTCAATAGCCAGGAGGGCCAGAACCAGTTTTTCCGGGATCTCTTCGAAGGGGACAAACTGACGGCGTTGAATGTAGAACTCGCCTAACAGTTGATAATCCCTGGCAAAAACCCGAGTAACCAAACTGGGCCTGTAGTGGGCCAGATCGTCCAGGGTTGGCAGGTCTTGGCTGTAGTGGCGATAGATGCTCCACAGGCCACCCAATCCAGCCATCAAGGAGATGAGGAAAAGAACCGATAGGTAAAAAAGCCAGCCACGTTTTTTTTTGCTGTTGCCTCTTGGGGACTGTTCGTTCATGGCTCAACCTTGAAAACCCTTCCAAAGTGGTTTGGCCACAGGTTGGAATGGGATTTATTGATAGACAGTTTACGATCCGACTTGCTACTGTTAGGCCGGTAATCGATTAAAAAACAATGAAAAGTAACTAAAAAAATCATGCTGACCTTTTTCTCTGGAAACAAGACCACCATCGGTCTGGATATCGGAACAACGGCTATTCGAGCCGTGGAGATCCGCCCAGCCGGTAAGGGGTGGCGCCTGCACCGTTGGGGGACCCAGCCTCTGCCACCGGAAAGTATGGCAGATGGAAAGGTCAAAAACAGCGAACAGGTTGTCTCGGCACTTCAGGCTCTTTTTGAAAAAACCGGTTTCTCATCCAAGCAGGTTGCCATCTCTGTTGGTGGCCCTTCGGTTATCATCAAAAATATTCAACTTCCCTTTATGACAGAAATGGAGTTGGAAGACCAGATTTCACTGGAGGCAGAGGAACATATTCCCTTTGGGATTGACGATGTGCATCTGGATTTTCATATTCTCAATCGAGAAGAGGAGCAGATCAATGTCCTGTTGACCGCCTGTAAAACCGAGGTATTGGACGATCATCTCAAGGTGGTGGCAGAGGCCGGACTGACGGCTTCGATTTGCGATCTGGATCTTTGCGCTTTAATCAATGCTCAAGAGACCTTTGTCTCCTCTTTTGGGGGTGGGGTGAAGAAAAAACGGAGGAAAAAGGCGGGTAAAGAGTCTGAACCTGAAGGGGAGGAGCCGGTTATCTGTCTGGTCAACTCCGGTGGCTCCTGCTTGAACGTCGCCATCCTGATCGGCTCTGTTCCCGCTTTTACCCGAGACTATATTTTCGGAACCCGGCAGATGATCAAGCAGATCAGCCAGGAGCTGGAGATCCCTTTTGACCAAGCAGAACTTCTTCTGCCGGGGGGGGGTAGCCCTGAACAGGCTGCGGTTGTTCAGGAGTCCCTCACCTCTTTTGAGAGTCAACTGGTTAGCACCATCGGCCAAGCGCTGGATTTTTATCGTACTGCCCACAGCAAGCAGCCGGTAACCCAGCTTTATCTCTCTGGCCCCTGTGGACAGATTCCCGACCTGGATAAGCGGCTCACAGCGTCTCTCTCTCTACCGGTCACCATCAGCGACCCGCTCACCACTCTGAAACAGGGCAAAGGCAAAGGGTGCCGACCCATGCCGCACGGTATCTCTACCCGGTTTATGGTGGCGTTGGGGTTGGCGTTGCGGGGGAGGGAGGCATGATCTTACGTATCAATCTGCTCCCCTATCGGGAGGCACGCCGCCTGCAGAAGGTCCAGGCGATTGCGGTGGCTTGGGGGTTGACCGCTCTGGTGGGGTTGATCGCTATTTTTATCGCCAAGGGGATGATCGCCGACCACCTGTCCGCCCAGCAGATTACCCAGAAGCGCAATAAGGAGATTATTGCCAGGTTGGATGAAAAATTGGGTGAAATCAAAGATATCAATAGTCGAAAAAAAGAGGTAAAAGCCCGTCTGGAGATTATCGATACCCTCAGTCGCCAACGGAATCTGCCGGTCTTTCTGCTGGAGGCCATCAGCCTGGCTATTCCCGATAAGGTCTGGTTAAAGGAGATCTCGACCATAGAGCAGACCCTGACTGTCATCGGCTATACTCTCTCCAACGCCATGGTGGCAGATTTTATGCGTCGTCTGGATAGCTCGCCCCACCTGGCGCAGGTCAACCTGAAAAACATTGCCCAGTCCAAGGGTAAGGAGAATCTGGATCGAAAATTGAGGGAGTTTCATATCAGCGCCCACATTGTCATGCCCTCCTCTCCCGAGGATAAAGAGGGGCGCTCTCAAACGGTCAGGGGGAGATAGATCGCCATGGAACTGGGTTTTGATCCGGCCGATCTGCTTCGGCTTCCCCTGTATAAAAAGGTGGGTATTGGTCTGCTGATCCTGCTCATTCTTCTGGCGGGATATTGGCATTTTTCTCTTCAGGAGCAGCTGGATCTGATGGCGGCGCATGAGTCCAATATCCGGGCTCAGGTTGATGATATTGCCCTGAAAAGGCGCATGTTGATGCGGCTGCCCAAACTGCGTGAAGAGCTGGCCATCCTCAAAGAGAAAGAGGCGAAGGCGGCACGCAAACTCCCCTCCAAGAAGGAGATTCCCGCCCTGTTGACCGATATCTCCAATGCCGGTCATGAACAGGGGCTGGAGTTCACCCTTTTTGCGCCCAAACCGGAGTTGCCAATGGATGTGTACGCCAAGGTTCCGGTCGAGATCAACGTCCGTGGGCCATTCCACGAGACCGTTCTCTTCATGAACCAGGTGGCACGGCTATCAAGGATTGTCACCTTTTTCGACCTGGAAATAAAGCCCAAGTTGGGGATTTTACACACTAAAGCCCACGCCATGACCTATCGGTTTTTAGATATGGATGAGCGACCCAAAAAGAAAAAAAGAACCAAAGGGAGGGTAAAATGAGGACAATCCCCTTCCGATTAAAACCGGCAATGGCGCTTTGGCTGGTTGCCGCCCTCCTTCCGTGGTCGGTTGTGGATGCCGCCCAAGAGAGCCCGGCAGTGGCCGAGCCAGCTCCATACTTCTATGAGGCCCAGGGTAAGCGAGACCCCTTTCAACCGCCGCCGGGTATGGTGGGGCAGCAGGGGGGAGAGTCTGCTGCCGTGGTGATGGGTGAGATTCGGCCGGTTCGGGTCAAGGAGTATCTGGAGCGGTTTCAACTGGACAGTTTAAAGTTGGTGGCTATCCTCTTTCGGATTCAAAATCAAGCCTCGGCAGCCATGGTTCAAGATCCAGAAGGCAAGGGGCATCTTCTTCGGCCAGGGGACTATATTGGTGTCCATGAGGGGCGGGTGGTCCAGATAACCGATGGATCGGTTATCATTGCAGAGCCAACCCCGGAACGACAAGAGAAAGTTCGGACCATCACCCTCAGGTTGCACAAAAAGGATGAACAATGAACAGTATGGGAAAGCGTCCCTGGTGGGGTCTGCCAGCGATCATTTTAGCGGGTATTTTACTGTTGAGCGGTGGATGCAAGACGACCGAAGAGAAGCGGTGGGAGGGTCTCTCTGGCAGCAGCGCAGAGAAACAGGCCGAGAAGGGGCGGGTCTATCGGATGGTCCATGCCCAAACGCAAGAGGGGGAACGGGTCTCCTTTTTTGCCAACAAACCGCTGGCCTATCAGATTTTTCGTTTGAGCAATCCAGATCGGGTGGTGTTAATGTTGACCCAAACCACCCTGGGACCGGCTGTTCAGCCGATGGTGATCGACAAGAGCAAGCTCTCCGGCCTCTTCCCGACCGAGACCGACAAAGGGGATAGCCGAATCGAGGTGACCCTCAAGGCGGAGCTGGCCTATGAGGTGAAAGAGCGGGATGATGGGCTGGATCTGCTTTTCTATACCCCAGAGAGCCGAGAGGCCGGGCAGAAGACCGCCATCCAGGATCTTCGAGTCACCTATCTGGAGGATCAAACCCAGTTGCGACTGCTGGGACATGGCACGGTCTCAACCCCCAACGCCTTCCGCCTGAACAATCCACCTCGGTTGGTGGTGGATATGGTGGGGGTGGCAGGACCGGACCACAGCCGCCGTTTTGCCGTCGATTCGGCCCACGCAACCAATGCCCTGTTGGTGGGGGGCCAACAAAAAAGCCGGTTGGTGGTGGAGTTGGTTGATGCAACGGTCGATTTCAAGGTAACCCAAGAGGCGGGGATGCCGGTTATCCATCTCAGCCACCCCGGTAGTGTGACAACCCGAGCCGGAAGGCAACCCACGGCGACTCTCGCTGGCATTCAAGATGTTCAGTTTACCCGTGAAGGGCAGGGGGCGTTGATCCGGGTTCTGCTTAATTCAAAAGGGGGGGGGCTTAAAACCCGTCGGGAAGATAGCCGGCTTTTCCTCTCCATGGCAGAGACCCCGGTGGTTCCATCTCTGATCAGGCGTATGGATGTGCGGGCCTTTGGTGGGCCGGTTTTGACGGTGGATACGGCTGTGGTGGCAGGTGATGCCCAGTTGGTCATTACCCTGGACAAGATTGGCAGTCGGCACGAAGTGGTGGAAAAAGAGGGGGAGATTATGGTTCGGGTCCACCCGGCCCCCCAAAGCTGGGGTGAGGAGGCGTCTCCCTATACGGGCAGCAAGATCTCTTTGGACTTCAAAGAGATTGATGTCCAGAATGCGTTGCGGATTATTGCCGAAATCAGCGACCTTAATATCATCCTCTCCGATTCAGTCAGTGGCACGTTGACCATGCGTTTGGTGGATGTCCCCTGGGATCAGGCTTTGGCGTTGATTTTAGAGGCCAAAGGGTTGGGCCGGGTCAAGCAGGGCAATGTGTTGCGCATTGCCCCCCTGGCAGAGATTCAAACCACCGCCCAGGCCCGCCTGCAGGCCCGTCAGAGCGCCCGAAAGCTGGAGCCGTTCATCACCGAGTTGATTCCGGTCAGTTTTGCTGATGGCAATGAGCTGCGTACTCTGCTGATGGAGGGGGACCAGCAGCACGGCACCCGACTGGTCTCGATTGCGGGAACCGTCTCTCTGGATAAGCGGACCAACACCCTGATCGTCAAGGATACCGCCGAAAATGTCTCTAAAATTCGTAGTATGGTGCAAAAGCTGGACAAGCCCATTCCCCAGGTGTTGATCGAGGCCCGGATTGTTGAGGTGGATAGAAACAGCAAGGATGAGTTTGGTATCAACTGGGGTTTTAATGCCAAGTCCACCGGGGGCGGGTTGGCGATATCCGATTCGGTTGCCAACGCCTATACCGCCCACACCACCACAGCAGGTACTACCAACCCGCGGGCCAGGCTTACCGGCGATACCGCCCCATCCAACGTCACTCTGCTGCCCTCGTCACCCTACGGGCGGCTGGGTGTTCATCTGGGCGGGCTGTCACCGTTGATCGATCTGGATATCGAAATTGCCGCCCTGGAAGAGAACAACAAGGCCAAGACCATCTCCAGCCCACGGGTTTTGACCGCCAACAATAAAACCGCCCGGATCAGCCAGGGTGTCAACCACCCCTATACCACCCAGGCGGAGAATGGAGGCACCACCTACGCCTTTGTTCGGGCCGATTTAAGCCTGGAGGTGACCCCCCAGGTGACCCCCAACAATTTTATTACCCTGCAGATTAAAGCCACCAACGACTCAGTCTCCGGGACCAGCTCTCCCCCCCCCATCAACACCAAATCCATCAATACCCAGGCGCTGGTCAAGGATGGGGAGACCATTGTGCTTGGTGGTATTTTTCAAAATACCCAGGTGCAGAACAAATCGGGTGTCCCCGGTTTGAGCGGGTTGCCACTGGTCGGCTGGCTGTTCCGCAACCATGCCGATGCCAATACCCAGACCGAACTGCTTATTTTTATCACACCCCACATTATTCACCCCAAATAAGTTGAATCAGAAACGATGACGACGAAAACATTACCTCTGGATTTAGCAGAACGCTCCTACCAAATTATCATTGGCCCCAACCTGTTGGAGAGCCTGGGGGAGCAGCTGGCTCCTCTGCTTTCGGGGCGACAGATTGCCGTGGTCAGCAACGAGACCGTTGCGCCGCTCTATCTGTCTCGAGTGGTCAGCGCCTTGGAAAAGAGTGGCTTCCGTGTGGTTCCGGTTATTTTACCGGATGGCGAACAGTATAAAAACTGGCAGAGCCTGGAGACCATTTTCGATACCCTGATCGAAAACCGCTTCGAACGCTCCTCGACACTTTTGGCCCTGGGTGGCGGAGTGGTGGGAGACATGAGCGGTTTCGCGGCGGCCTCTCTTTTGCGGGGGGTGGGTTTTGTTCAGGTACCGACCACACTTCTCTCTCAGGTGGATGCTTCGGTGGGTGGCAAGACCGGCATCAACCATCGATTGGGAAAAAATTTAATCGGCGCCTTTTATCAACCTAAACGGGTCGTCATCGATACCGAAACCCTGAAAACCCTCTCTCCACGGGATTTTTTCTCCGGCCTGGCAGAGGTGATCAAGTACGGTATTATCTGGGATGCCGGTTTTTTTGGTTATCTGGAAGAGAATATGGCGGCCATTTTGAACCTTCAGAATGATCACCTTACCCACCTGCTCTACACCTGTTGTGCCATCAAGGCCGATGTGGTGGCCCAAGATGAGCGGGAGCAGGGGACGCGGGCGTTGCTTAATCTGGGCCACACCTTTGGTCACGCCATTGAGACGCAGGCCGGATATGGTCAGATTCTCCATGGCGAGGCGGTGGCTATTGGTATGATTATGGCGGCGGAGTTGGCTTGTATACGCGGATTATGCAACCGGGAGACGGTCTTGAGAATTAAAAACCTCATTCAACACGCCAACCTGCCAACCACCGCCCCGGCCCACTTTACGCCCGAGGCGTATCTGGAGGCCATGGGTCGAGATAAAAAGGTCAGTGGTGGCAAGATCCGGGTGATTTTAAATGGTGAAATCGGTACCGCCGAGCTCCATACCGACATCCCCCCTGCCCAGATTAAAAGGGCTATCCTTGCCCATACGGATCGATAAACCCAGAATCGGCCATTGTTCCCACGGCATTGGTAAACGGCCAGATTTGGGTTGCAGAATAGGGGTGCTCGTACACTTTTTTGTTGCTTACCTCTTTTTCAGGTATAGAATGGGCCATTGTGGGTTGTTTTTTTGTTGTCGAAGTGTGAAGGTAGAATCATGAGTATCAAGCTAGAACTATTACCCGAACAGTATCAATTAGGCCATGAGTCCATTGATGGTCAACACGAAATCCTTTTTCAGCTCTATGATGAGTTGTCCGAGTGCTGCAAAAACAGGGAGTTTCGACTGGAGATTGAGTTAATTCTTCTCTCTTTGAAGACCTATATCGGCACCCACTTTCGTTTTGAAGAGCGGCTTATGGAGTCCGCCGACTATCCCGATTCGGTTGCTCACAAGGCGGCTCACCATGCGTTGGAGCTTCAGGTTTTAGAGAAAATAAGCGAATTTTCCACTTTGCAGAGTGATGAAGCGTTCAAAACGTTTGCTTTTGATTTGAAAACCTTTCTTTACGATTGGCTGATAGACCATATTTCTCACACAGACAGAGCGTTCTGTCGGGTTTTGAAAAAGAGTTGATTTTTTTTTCGTTTCTTCCCATGCCACCCTTCAATCTGATCAGATTGAAGGGACGAGCAGAGGGTTATACTTTTCAGCAGCACACTTTGTGTTAGGAGCAGACAATGTCTGACCAGCTTGAAACCGGTAGTATCTTGAAGAAGGAGATCAAGGTTCCCAATCCCTTCGATTTTAGCGCCCGGAAACATTTTTTACCCCAGATCAAGCAGGATATGGAAAATTTTGAGTTAGTTCTCGATTTCAGCGGGGTCAACCATCTGGATAGCTCTGCTCTGGGCATGTTGCTGATGGCGCGGGAGAAGGTAGGGGGGACCAGGGCGAGAATTTCCCTGGTTAACTGCAATCAAAAGATCCAACGAATTCTTTCCGTTGCCCAGTTTCACATGCTGTTCCGCATTTCATGAACAGGGGCGGGTAACCCCCGCCTTCATAGTCAGTCAGACCCAATTGGGACAAAGGTTAAAGGCAAAGTCAACACCTTGGGAGGCCTTGCAGGCCCCAAACCCCCACGCTTTTACAGTCAATTAAAACCAGATTGGGACAAAGGTTAAAGGCAAAGTCAACACCTTGGGAGGCCTTGCAGGCCCCCAAACCCCCACGCTTTTAAAATAAAAAAAGCAAAGTCAAAGGCTTAGGACCTTGGGCGCTGCCCAAACCCGCTGGGAAGGCATTCATGCCTTCCCAGACCCATCCGC
>PEAM01000007.1 GCA_002753565.1 Magnetococcales bacterium
CCGTTGGTTTCCTCTCGATTGTTTTCTCCGCCATGACTCCCCCCAGTACATTCTCAATGAAAAGAGAGAACCTGACAGATTCAATCCAATACGGGAACCATGGGGTTCATTTGGCGCTTACATTTCAACAAGAAAGGCCAACCTGATTCTTCTCAATCTTGGGATTCTTGAGGAGCGAGAGCGGGACTCTTTTGACAAAAACAAGAAGACCAAAAAGAAATTCAAATCCCTGACCAAACTGGGGCTTCGTTTCGGAAAGAACCTGATTTCTCCTCAAAACGAGAGAGAAACCCAGCCCCATTACTATGACAGCACATTTCCTGAGTTGCTGGAAATGATTCTAAATAAAATCGAGGAGGCAGCATGAACCATTATATATCAACAACTGAACTGGCAGAACTTGTCGGGTATGAGGGGAAGCCAGACAGTTTTTCCCGGTATCTTCGGCGGTGTGCAGATCGGTATGCAGATCGGCACCCACAGTGGGTAAAAATTTGGAATCTGAAAATCAAGGTAGGAAGAGTCTACAAATTCCCGCTCGACAAGGTGAGAGAAATTCTAGGCTGATGGTGCGACAGCTATGCCCATCCGACTATCCAGAACCGCAACCAAGTCTGCGGCCCTCAGATGGGTGTACCGCTTAAGCATCTGCATGGATTTGTGTCCGTTGATGGCAGACACCTGTTGATCTGACATCCCGGACTCAACCATTCGGCTGGTCGCTTCGTGTCGTAGATCGTGAAAACGAACATCGCCCAGTCCTGCCCGACTTCTTGCTGTATTCCATACTCTATTGATGGTATATGGACGTCTCTTCCCGTCACGGCCTGGTTCTCCGTAGAAAAGCAAGTCCGACCCTAGAACTCTCACCTCCCAATTTAATGCCTCTGAAAAAATTTCAGTTGCCCTAGCAGTCATGGGGACCATCCGAGAGGAGCCGTTTTTTGTCATTTCAAGGAAGATAGTCCTCTTCTTCATGTCTATCTGGCTTCGTTCCAGAGTAAGGATTTCTCCCCTTCGCATCGCTGTCTCGATAGCTATTTCTACTATCCATGTCAACATGGGGTTGGGGTTTTCCCTGCATGCATTCAAAAGCCGCTCTTGCTCTTCAAGTGATACCCGTCTCTCTTTGGCCTTTTTTGGGGAAGGCTTTTTGACGTTCAGAACAGGGTTGAAGGGAACGCCCATATGCCAATCTTGGATAGCCGTCGTAAAAAGGTGTGACAAGAGGGACATTTCCAGGCGGATTTGGTTAGCACTAGCCCCGGCCTTTTCCCTAGACATTCGATACCTATAAATTTTATCCGGTGTGATGGCAACAAGAGAGAACTTACCCAGTTCTCTGACAAGATGTCTCGATCGACTAACTTCAGATCTTGCTGTCTCGACCGCTTTTCTAGGAGAAATCTCTTTCAAATATCTATCAAGTGCGTCAGCCAGCAAAAGGCGTTCTGCATCATTTCGGTCGATGTACGCCCCTCGTACCATTTCGTCCTCAATGCGTCTTGACCAATCCTGAGCGTCGACCTTTCGTCGAAAGGTCTTTGTCGCAGTCGGATATCCCTTCTTACGGATCATAACTTCCCAACTGTCTGATTTGTTTTTTCTGATAGTTGCCATGCGCTGAACTATTGCATGGGAAAAGCGGTCTGGTCAAAAGAAAAGTATAGTGTGGGAAAAATGTGGGATTTGCTGATTTTTCATAAAAAAGAGGCTAGACATTTCGTCTAACCTCTTGATTTTATTTGGTAGCGAGGGGGGGAATTGAACCCCCGACACATGGATTATGAATCCACAGCTCTAACCATCTGAGCTACCCCGCCGCATGAGATCAGGCAGCGAATTGTAACTCGGATTAATATTCTGTCAACCCTCTGAATGGCCATCAGCCGGTTTTTTTTATCTCAACTGTTGCCAATAGCGGTCTAACTCTCTCAACAATCCCTCGGCAGTTGGCTCCCGAGAAACCAGGTCTATGGTTAGGTGAGGAGAGGAGATGGCGTGTTGGGTAATAGGGCTTATCGCAATAACGAGAGGCTTCTCAATCCATACCTCTCCCCCTTTTGGCAACGCCTTTAAAAAGGCTTCTGCCGTTCTGCCGCTAAAAAGGGGGATGGCATCAACCCTTCCCGCTTTTAGTGCCGCCAGGGCCGCCTCTGGCAGGGTATGGATCGGTTCAGCCCGATAGGCATCGACCTGATCTACCCGATAGCCGTTTTCAACCAAAACCAAGATCAGCTCTTCCCGCCCTTCCTGGGCGCGGGGAAAGAGAAAGTGGCTCTCTTTGGGTTGCCAATCCATGATAGCTTGCGCCAACCGACCCCCCCCAGAAGCGTGGCTGGGCACCTCGACAGAGAGCCCCTCCCTGCGGATGATGGCCGCTGTCTTATGGCCAACGGCAAACAGAGGGGGAACCTTGTAGTGGGGAGTTCCCTGCGCGGAGAGTTGACCCAAAAAAGCACGGGCACCATTGGCACTGGTCAGGATAACGCCATCATACGATGCCACCCTTTCCACCGCTTTTTTAAAGGGAAGCGGGTCAAGAGGGGGCTTGATCTCCAAAACAGGAGCCAGGAGGCTTTTGCCATGGTAGCTGGCCACCAACTGACCAAACCGTTCCCCCTCTGGCAGGGGACGGGTAACCAGAAGAGATCGGCCCCTCAGGTTTATACGGGTCATGAATAAGAAGCGGCTTCGTTGAGTTCAGAAAGAATCTCTTTAGCCCCTTGAGCCAAAAGTCGCTCAGCCAGCTCTTTTCCTAAAGAGACCGGATCGCTGACTGGGCCTGTTTGGCTCTCGGTAATACAGCGTGTACCATCCAGGCTGGCGACCCGGCCTTTTAAGGTAAGAGTCTCCCCCTCCTGCTTGGCAAACCCAGCGATGGGTACCTGACACCCCCCTTCCAGGGTTGCCAGAAAAGCCCGTTCTGCTGCCACACAGACCTGAGTCTCTTCGTGGTTCAACCCCTGAAGCAGATCGGCTGTTTGGCGGTCGTTCAGACGCCATTCGATACCGACAGCGCCCTGGCCGTTGGCTGGAATGACCTGATCGGGATCAAGAAACTCCACCACATGTGTCATCATCTGCAAACGCTTGACACCGGCTGCCGCCAGAACAATGGCATCGAACGCACCGTTGACCAGTTTTTCGATACGGGTATTGACGTTACCTCGTAGCGGAATAATGTTCAAATCTGACCGCATGGCCAGCAGTTGGCTCTGCCGCCGCAGGGATGAGGAGCCAACCTTGGCACCCTGAGGTAGATCTGCCAGATTGCGATAGTTGATCGATAGAAGAACATCTCGGGGATCTTCCCGTTCAAGAACCGGCCCCAACCCCAACCCCGGGGGGAATTCAGCGGGAACATCTTTCATGGAGTGAACCGCCAGATCGGCCCGACCATCTAAAATGGCCTCCTCCAACTCTTTGACAAACAGCCCCTTCCCCCCCACCTTGGCCAGGGGCACGTCTAAAATCTTATCCCCACGGGTTTTGATGATAATCAGCTCAACTGTCAGATTGGGGTGGGTCTCTTCCAGTTGGGACTTCACCCAATTGGCCTGCCACAAGGCCAGCGCACTGCCCCTGGTACCTATTCTTAACCTTTGCTGGTCCATTTCGGCTCCTTTTTTTATCTGTTTGCCATTTTCCACCGCTAAAGAAAAGCGTACACTGGTCTGTTCTCGCCCGAGGACGCAGAGGATGGTCCTGGGGGGTAAGGATAGGGATCAGCGCGCTTAGGGACTAGAGTATGCGGATTTTAGGTATAGAAACAAGTTGTGACGAGACTGCGGCAGCCGTTGTGGAACGTTTTGGTGGTGAGGGGGGTCGGGTAAACCTTCTTTCCAACATCGTTCAAACGCAACTGACGGTTCACGCTGAGTATGGCGGTGTGGTGCCGGAGTTGGCTAGTCGTGCCCATATTCAAAACATCAGTACGGTGATTCAAGCCGCCCTAACCAAGGCCAAAACCGAGCCTGGCCAACTGGATGGCATTGCCGTAACGGTGGGACCCGGTTTAATAGGCGGGCTGCTGGTTGGCCTCTCTGCTGCCAAAGGGATGGCCCTGGCAACCGGCAAACCCCTGATTGGTGTCCACCATATGGAAGGCCACCTGATGAGCCCTTTTCTGGCTGAAAACAGCGAAGAGGAGGGTATGGACTTTCCCTTTATCGCTCTGCTGGTTTCTGGTGGTCATACCCTTCTGCTTCATGCCCGTCAATTTGGTGATTACATACTGCTGGGTCAGACACGGGATGACGCCGTTGGAGAGGCTTTTGATAAAGGGGCCAGGATGATGGGGCTGGGCTATCCTGGTGGTCCTGCTATTTCTAAACTGGCCGAACAGGGGGATCGTGAGGCCATCCGTTTTCCGCGTATTCTACTGGATAAAACCCAATTAGATTTCTCTTTTTCCGGCTTGAAAACCGCTCTGAGAACCTATCTGATCAAAAACCCCCTCGCCCAGAAGGATGAAACCTTCAGACAACATGTCGCAGCCTCCTACCAAGAGGCCATTGTTGAGACCCTGACCATCAAAGCCATCAAAGCCTGCCAACAGACAAACTGCCCCCGTTTGCTGGTGGCGGGTGGGGTGGGAGCCAACCGTCGCCTTCGGACGTTACTGACCCAACGGGCAGCGGGGAAAATCCAGGTCAGCTTTCCCGCCTTGAATCTCTGCACAGACAATGGTGCCATGATTGCCCTGGCGGGAATGGAGAGACTTCAGAGAGGTGGTCGTAGTGGCTGGGAACTTAACGCCCAAGCCCGCTGGCCGGTGATGCAGATCCCCCCTATGGGATCAATCCAACCAATCCAGGCACCTGCCCAACCACCGTTAGGACAATAAAGAGAGCCATACCATGACCCAATCAGCACCCGCCCATACCAACCGTGTCGCTGTCATCGGAGGGGGCTCTTGGGGGACCGCTCTCGCCTCGGTTCTGGCAACCAAACTGCCGCAAGTCACTCTCTGGTGTCGCGAAGAGGAGGTGATGCGGGGGATCAATCTAAACCATCGCAACCCCCTGTATGTCTCTGAACTCCCCCTTCCCCCCACCATTCACGCCAGCACCGATCTGCTGGAGGTGGTTGCCACCCATCGTATTTTAGTTATGGTCATCCCGACCCAATTTACCCGACAGGTACTGAACACCATCCGGGGGGCTGTTCGAAAGGAGACGGTTTTTGTCTCTGCCAGCAAAGGGGTGGAGGTAGAGACTCTTACCCTGCTCTCCGACATTTATAAAGAGGTGTTTGGCCCTCAGGGGGTGACTCAATCCTGCTATCTGTCCGGCCCCTCCTTTGCTCGGGATGTGATCAAACAGCTCCCCACTGCAGTGGCCATAGCCGGTCGTGACCCACACCGGGTAGAAGAGATTCAGCAACTGTTTTCCACCCCCTATTTCAGAACCTACAGTACGGAAGATGTTGTAGGCCTGGAGTTGGGAGGGGCGTTGAAAAATGTCATTGCCCTGGCTGCCGGCATCAGTGATGGCCTGGGCTTTGGTCACAGCGCACGGGCAGCTCTCATTACCCGAGGGTTGACAGAGATTATTCGTCTGGGAACCAGACTTGGTGCTGCACCCGAAACTTTTTCGGGGCTATCAGGCTTGGGTGACCTGCTTCTCACCGCCACCTCGGAGATGTCTCGCAACCGGACCGTAGGGTTTCGACTTGGGTCAGGGGAGAGTCTGGCCGAGATTCAAAAAGGGACGAGAGAGGTGGCGGAAGGGGTTAAAACCACCCTGAGCGTTAACCGTCTGGCAGAAAAACGGGCGATAGAGATGCCTATAGCCCGTGCGGTTCATGGCATCCTTTATGAAGAGAGGGCGCCACGCTCTGTTGTAACAGAGTTAATGGAGAGAGCGTTAAAATCGGAAAAAGAGTAAAGGCTCAAGGCGAACTCTACAAAAAAAGCCGGCGTGACGTAAAGGTCACCCCGGCTTTTTTGTGCCATTTCCGCTCAGATTGGGTTAGACAGAGACAACATCCTCTGCTTTGGGTCCCTTGTCACCTTGGGCAACACTGAACTCAACCCGCTGTCCTTCAGCCAAGTTGCGAAATCCCTCGCCGGAAATTGCGCTAAAGTGAACAAACACATCCCCCCTGCCCTCATCTCGCTCAATAAAACCAAACCCTTTGCTCTCATTGAACCACTTAACGGTACCGTTCTCACGATCTGCCATAACTGAAAATCCCCTACACTATGTTGAACAATATTGGCAAGGGCCTTACAAAAAGAGATTGTCCAATAAAGCCCCCACCACTCTCCTCCCTTTTATCACGGGCTAAAAGAAACGTAAACACTTTTTTTCACCCCACACCAAAGAAGACCAATAAAATGGACAGCGGTCAAAATAGGGGAAAGGGCCGCCTATCTTATCAAAACAGGGGGGGGGACAGGCCCGGATGATTTGATAGCCAAGAGGAGGGTTGCGGGTTGCATTTTTCTTGTGTGATTTGGAACCAGACCACCCTCAGTTGACCAACTGGCAAGGTGATTGCATCAATCTGCTGGCATGCACCAGAAGAGGAGTAAGATGAGACGATCATTGATTCTGCCGGACAACAGGCTTTCACCCTCTCGGATAATATACTAAACTATGATAGATATTATATTTTTTCTAAGAGACCTTCTTCTGTTTTCCGGTTTGCTGATCTCCTGTCTACTTACCTGGAATCACATGCTCAAACTACTGGAAGAGTGGCGTTTTGCCACCCGTTCACACTGATTTTAAAGAGATATTGCGCGCTTTCTCACCATAAAAGACAAAAAAGGACAAGACCATGACGATACGCCATAGCACCAACAAGAGCGAATCACCCGACAACTTCCCTGCCGGTAACCAGACCATGTTTTTGGCGACTCGCACCGATCTGATGGCTAAAATCTCGCCAAAAAGGGAGAAAAGCCAACGAACAAGCAAGATTGCCAAGAGTCGGCCCATTTTTCCGGCCTTCCAAAAAAAACCAGAGCTTTTCTGACAATATAGGCACTTTATCCCTGGCTAGAAGGGAAAATAGGCGTTGAGCCGGCCAAGAATACGCCGCTGCTTGCGATGCTCGGCTTCATAAACGACCCGATATTTTTTCAGCATACTGCTCACCGTGGCAATAATCTCATCGGCGGCTGGTGGGTGAGTTCCGTAGATCCAGATCTCCTGACTGAGAGTCAGGGTAAACTTTTCGTAAGGACCGGTCAGGGGACCTTCAGTAGAGTCGGACGGAGCAGGCACCCTGGAGTAGACATGGATAAAGTCGCTTTTGGGGTGAAATCCAATTCCGACCAAAGTTTGTTTAATCTCGATCTCCTCAAAACAGCGATCACGAACCCGTTTCTTGATGATACACTGCAACAGTTCGTTGACCCCGAGCAGGGCATTGCTGGTTTCAAACTCCTTGCGAAGGTGACGACAGAGTCGACGAACATCCCGATAGGGGAAGAGACTCCGGTGGGATTGAAACCGGTGGCAGGTACAGGTCTGCTGATAGACATTCACTCGATAGATGGTGGCATCATCCTTCTGGCTGGGCACCTCGACAACCAGGTCCAGGGTTTCTGATAGCTTGGGTAGAAACAGGGAGGGGCAATAGGGTGTTGCCCGAAGGACCTTTTTCTTTTTCCAGCGTGGAACAAGAAAAAATCGTAAAACAGCAATGGACACCCCTACAACAACGATAAGAGAGAGTAAAAGGGTGGTCAACTGTTGCATGTTTTTATAGCCCAAGATAAGTTTTCAGGGAGTTAATCTCTTGCAAAAACAAGGATTAACTCAGACAATACAAGCACAAAACTCTTTTATGCTAACCGGTTTTTTTCCTCTTTACCAGGATTTGACCGCACACACAGACAACCTGACCTCGGAGACCGATCTGTTTGGCGGATCTCGGGGTAAGATAGAAAGCTTTTTTGCTACGAATTGAGGGTAAGATGAACAGACGATTTTCACTCATTATGACAGGCCTGCTGGCAACCATGCTCTTACTTTTCAGTACGGTCAGCCAAGCGGAAAATCAAGCAGAAGCCCTTCTCGAACAGATTGACAAAAAAAGAACCCCTGCTTCCTATGAAAGTTATTTCAATATCATCAACCAGCAGCCAGATGGCCGGGAAAAAAAGATCACCGCTTTTGCTGCCAAACGTTCCGATGGTCAGGCGGCGGTGCTGATTGTCTCCCCCCCCGCTTTGCGTGGACGTGCGGCACTGCGCATGGGCAATGAAATTTGGACCCACTTTCCGGGGGAGACCCAATTGAGAAAAAGCACCCTGCGCCATGCCCTTGTCGGAGGGGTCTTCAATAACGGAGATTTTTTAGCCACCTCCTTTCAAGCCGACCATGATGCCGTAAAAGTAAGAGAGGTGAAGGGGCGGTATATCCTGACCCTTCTTCCCAAACAACCTCTACTACCCTATCAAAGCATCGAGTTAACCGTTAACAAACGAACCCTTCGTCCTCTTTCCCTGGTTCAATTCGCCTCTCCTGGAGTGATCATCAAGACCATTCAATTCGACTATAGCCGGCGGAGTGACGATGGAAAAACAACCCTGACAACCCTGACGACCCGGGCAGAAGCCAACAAGCTCTACCGCAGTGAAATCCGTATCGGCCGCATCAACAAGCGAGATTTTCCCGATACAACCTTCACAAAAGAGCTTCTTCCTCGACTGGGATCTATTCTCAAATAGGCGGTTTCAGCAGTTTGCCATTGATTTTTATTGCAAAAGGGTTTAGTTCTATTGGGCTGATGTACCCAGGTATTAATCGCTAAAAAAATTGGCCTGCTCTCTTCCCAAAAAAAGAGCACCGGGCCTTATTCGTTAAGGAAGAGACCCTTGAGTAAAGAAGATGTCATCGAAATGGAAGGAACAGTCATGGAAAACCTTCCCAACGCCATGTTCCGGGTTGAACTGGAGAACAACCACAAGCTGCTCTGTCACATATCGGGCCGCATGCGCAAGCACTACATCCGCATCCTGCCAGGGGACAAAGTAACCGTTCAGCTCACTCCCTACGATCTGACCAAGGGTCGCATCTCCTACCGGCACAAATAACAATTTGTTCCAGCCTCTTTACTCAGAGAGAGGCTTCTCTTTTCCAGCGTCAGATTTGTGATGAACTTCCCATGACATACAATGCATCCGACATTGAGGTACTGGAAGGTCTGGAGGGTGTTCGTCGACGTCCTGGCATGTATATCGGCGGGACCGACAAACGGGCTTTGCATCATCTGGTCACCGAACTGCTCGACAATGCCACCGACGAGGTGGTTGCCGGTCATGCTGACCGAATCACCCTGATTTTAGAACGTGGCGGCTCTGTCTCTGTTCAGGACAATGGCCGAGGCATCCCGGTGGACCCCCTCCCCCGCTACCCGGACAAATCTGCGCTGGAGGTGATCCTGACCAAGCTCCATGCCGGAGGAAAATTTCACAACAAAGCCTACGCTACCGCTGGCGGCCTGAATGGTGTCGGCATCTCCGTGGTCAACGCCCTCTCTCTCTGGACCGAGGTTCAGGTGGACCGAGACGGTTTCAGTTGGCAGCAGCGTTTTTCCAGGGGCAAACCCGAAGGGGGTCTGCGTCAGCTGGAGCCAACCCGCAAACGGGGCACCAAAGTCACTTTTATGCCCGATGCGGAGATCTTTCCTGAAATCCGTTTTCAGATCGAAAACCTGGTGGAGATGTGCCGCTCCAAGGCCTACCTGAACAAAGGGGTGAAAATCAGGCTCAAGGCTGAAGATACCGATGTCTCTCACGAGTTTCACTATCCAAACGGCCTGGAAGATTTTGTTGCCAGTTGGGTAGAAAAGCAGGAGAAAATCATCCCGGAATTTTTTGTCGGTCAGGCAGAGGGTGTTGGTGCCGATGAAAATATCCGCCTTGAATGGGCTATCTCCTGGACCTTCGATGATAAAGGCCGACAACTCTCCTATTGCAATACCATCCCCACCGGACAGGGCGGCACCCACGAAACCGGCATGAAGAGTGCCCTTTTAAAGGGGGTTCGGGAGTTTGCCGAGGCACGCAACCTGCTCCCCAAGGGGATTACCATCGTCTCCGACGATGTTCTGGATGGGATGTTTGGCGTCTTATCCATTTTCATCCCCTCCCCCAGTTTTTCTGGGCAGACCAAAGAAAAAATAACCAACACCGGCATCGCCCGCCCCATTGAAGGGGCCATCAAAGATCAACTCGACCACTGGCTTCACGGACAGCCCGAGCAGGCCAGCAAACTGGTGGAAACCATTGTCGAACGGGCCAAGGAGCGACAGAACAGGCGGAAAACCGCCTCCTCCATCAAAAGAAAATCTGTCACCAACCGACTGACCCTGCCGGGCAAGCTGACCGACTGCATCACCTCAGACCCGGACCTTTCCGAACTTTTCATTGTTGAGGGGGACTCTGCCGGCGGCTCTGCCAAGCAGGCCCGTGACCGTCATACCCAGGCGGTTTTACCGTTGCGGGGTAAGATCCTCAATGTCGAACAGGCCAATATGGATAAGTTTGAAAAAAATACCGAGGTTCAAAACCTGGTGACAGCCATTGGGGCGGGTTGTGGCAAGCAGTTTGATCTGAGTGGTCTGCGCTATGGCAGTGTTATCATCATGACCGACGCGGATGTGGACGGCGCCCATATCGCCAGCCTGTTATTGACTTTTTTTTACCGTTTCATGCCCGATCTGATTCGCAACGGTCACCTCTATCTCGCCCAACCCCCTCTTTTTCGAGTCAACTCTGGCTCCAGCAGCTCCTATGCCTTGGATGAGGAGGAAAAACAGAAGATTATCAAAAAAATCCGAAGCAAACGCCCCAATGCAAAGATTGATATTTCCCGATTCAAAGGGCTGGGAGAGATGGTCCCATCTCAACTTCGCGAGACCACCATGAACACCCAGACCCGTCGTCTGCTCAAGGTTTTTGTCGATGATGAGGAGATAACACACGACACCTTTGACCGTTTGATGGGAAAACGTCCCATAGAGCGTTTCAAATTTATTCAAGAGAAAGCCTCATTTGCTCAGGACAACCTGGATATCTGACCGGCGTATGCTCTGTTTATTTTGCCTTATCAGGAACCTTCCCATCCATTGAAAAAAATACCGACACCCCCTGTTCTACAGGATATCACACACTGTTTTGACTGGTTGGACAGACAAAACCTGATCCCCGACGAGCCTCTTATCGACTCGCCTCCCGCACCAGAATTTGTGTTGAATGACAGGACAGTCATCTCCTTCTCTTCCAACAACTATTTGGGCTTAAGCAGACGTCCAGAGGTGATTGAGGCGGCAAGCCAGGCCCTGCACCGCTTTACCATGGGCACCTGTGAATCCAGACGGCTGGGGGGCAATATTGCCCTTCTCGAAGCCTTGGAAGAGCGCCTGGCCCGTTTTAAGGGGGTGGAGTCTGCCATGATTTTTGCGACCGGTCTGTTGGCCAATGTTGCGGTTATTCCCGGCTTGATGGATGCACAGTGGTACTGTAACCGCTTTTATGGCCGCCCTTGGAGTGAGGAGGTGGGTACCCTTTTTTCCGATACCCTCAACCACCGCAGCATTCAAATGGGTATCCGTCTCTCTCACGCCTCCTGCCTTAAATATCGTCACGGCGATATGGCCCACCTGGAAATGCTCCTGGCTGGCTGTCAGACAGACAGAAAAATGATTGTCACCGATGGTATTTTCAGTATGGATGGAGACCTGGCCCCCCTGCCTGAAATTACCGCTCTGGCTAAAACCTATCAGGCGGCCGTTATGGTGGATGATGCCCATGGCACCGGCATTTTTGGCCAACACGGTCGAGGGGTAGCTGATCACTTTGGGGTTGAAGATCAAATCGATATCCACATGGGCACCCTAAGTAAAGCGGTCGGGGCCATGGGTGGTTTTATTGCCACCGACAGTAAAACAGTCGCCTTTTTAAAGTCCACCGCCTCCGGTTACCGTTTTACCTCCAGTTTACCGGCCGAGCAAGCGGCTGGCATCCTCTGTGCCATCGATATTATGGAGCAAGAACCACAACTTAGACAACAACTGTGGGACAATGTCGCCTATCTTCTCAAGGGCCTTCACGAACGCCAGATCCCCTATCCCAACCGTTGGTCCCCCATTATTCCCCTTTTTCTAGGCAGTGCAGAGAAAGCCTTTCGGGCTGAGCAACTTTTATTAAAACGTGGTCTCTCCTGTATCGCCATCATTCCGCCGCTGGTCCAGAACAACCGTTCCCGGCTAAGAATCACCCTTAATGCAACCCACACCTCCAACCATATCGACAGATTGCTGGAGGGGCTGGAAGAGATTGAGAAAACAATGGGCTTTCAACCAAACGGAGAGCCTCCACACACCTGGCAACAGGTTCAGTCCATGGCCCCTGCCTACATTTCGATAATGCAGTCAAAGGTTACATAACACCACTCAACCCCTTTTATCATGGCAGATACCCTTGGAAAACAAAAAACAGTATACACAAATAAGTTATTGTTATTGCAGACTATCTAAGAATTCTAAAATCTATTCTTGCCTGACTCTTCCAATGCTGATACTGTTCGATTCAAACCGTGAGTAAACAGGTTTATTGGATAACGGAAACAGGACTCTTCCGTTAATATTTTCTTAAGAAACAGCCTTCATAGCTTTGAAGGGCTGTTACGACACACGTCAGTTGGTGGTATGGCAAAACAATTACTGATCATGCGACATGCAAAATCGGCCTGGGATACAGAAGCGGCAACCGATTTTGAACGTCCCCTGGCAAAACGCGGCAAAACCGATGCCCCACGTATGGGTAAATGGTTGGAAGAACAGGGTCTTATCCCCGACCATGTGGTCAGCTCCCCTGCCCAACGTGCCAAACAGACGACCATGAAAGTGTGTAAAGTCATGGACGTCAAAAAATCCAAGGTCAACTGGGACCCTCGGGTCTATGGGGCCGGAACAGAAGATCTTCTGGAAACCCTGGCTGAAGTCCCTTCCAAAGCCTCTCGGGTGCTGCTGGTGGGCCATAACCCCGGCTTGGAGTTTCTCTTATCCTACCTGGCCAGCGAAGATGGTGAGGGGATCAGCCCGGAACACTATCTGATCAAAACCGCCACGGTTGTTGTTCTTGACATGCCGGATGATTGGAAACACATCAAGCCTGGATCGGCCAAAGCCTTGAAGATTCAACACCCCAAGGAACTTGATTCCAACTAAAAAAGACTTGCTTTTAAACGGTTGAAGAAGATCTGTTATGGATGATATTTTCCGCTTTCTCCAATCCGACCGTTCTCGTTGTCTGGACGATTTGACCCGCTATTTAACCTTTGCCTCCATCTCCAGTGACCCCAACCGACAACCGGATATGGTGGCATGTGCCGACTTTACCGCTCTGCTGCTGGAGCAGGCCGGTCTGGATGCGGTCCAGGTTCACCCGACCAAGGGACACCCCATTGTTACCGCAAGTTGGAGAAAAGCCAAAGATCGGCCTACGGTTCTCATTTATGGACACTATGATGTCCAGCCGGTAGACCCCCTCGCCCTTTGGGAACAGCCCCCCTTTTCACCCCATATTAAAAACGAACGGATTTTTGCCCGAGGTTCGGCAGATGATAAAGGGCAGATCCTGATGCATATTCAGGCGGTCCGATCCATCTTGGCGACCCGTGGCGCTCTACCGGTTAATGTCTGTTTTATCATTGAGGGAGAGGAGGAGTTTGGTAGCGCCAATCTTCCCAACTTTCTTAAAAACCATCAAGACATGTTGCAGGCCGATGTCGCCCTGATTTCTGACTCCTCCATGTGGGATGAGGGGGTTCCTGCCATTACCACCTCCTTACGGGGTCTGCTCTTTCTGGAAATGACCCTGACCGGCCCCAATCGAGACCTCCATTCGGGCACCTTTGGCGGTGCCATCGCCAACCCACTGGAGGTGCTTGCCAAGATGCTGGCCTCGGTCAAAGATGACCAGGGAAGAGTAACCATACCCGGCTTCTATGATCGGGTTTTGCCCCCCTCTGAAGCGCTGAAAAAACAGCACAGAGACCTCCCTTTCAACCAAACCGCCTATCTGGACTCTCTGGGGCTCAAGGCCGGTTGGGGAGAGGCAGGCTATACCCTGCTGGAACAGCTTTGGCTGCGACCCACCTTTGAAATCAATGGGATGTGGGGAGGTTTTACGGAACCGGGAGCCAAAACCGTCCTCCCCTCTAAGGCCCATGCCAAGCTCTCTTTACGACTGGTTGGCGATCAAGAACCGGACGAAATGGAAGAGCTGGTCAGAGACTATTTTTATGCCCGTTTACCCGAGACCGTCACCCTGACAATGGGTCGGGTAACAGGGGGAGGCCGCAGTGTCTCGGTTCCGGCGGACTTTCCAGCCCTTGCGGCAGCAAAAAAAGCGTTGACCGAAGCGTTCAACCAACCTCCTCTGCTGGTTGGCGAGGGGGCAACCATTCCGGTTGTGGCCGACTTGGAAAAACATCTCCACTTAACCACCCTGCTCATCGGCTTTGCACTGCCCGATGCCTGCCCCCACTCCCCCAACGAGAACCTGCACCTGCCCACTTTTCACACAGGAACCGAGAGTTTAGTCCGCTTACTCTTCCATCTGTAGTTTTTTCTCTTGCATCCATACCGGTCGGTATGTTCTATTAAGGGTACACATACCGACCGGTATGGATGTTCAACAACGCCTCATCTCTGTCACACCCTGAGACCACAAGGTAATGAAGATAAAACGCACCCCGGATGAGACCAGAGAGCTGCTGTTAGATGCCGCCTTTCATGAGATCTATTTCAATGGATTTCAAGGGGCCAGCCTGACCACTATTCTCGCCAAGACCAATCTGACCAAGGGGGCGTTATACCACCATTTTAAAAACAAAAAAGCTCTGGGTTATGCCGTTATCGATGAGTGCTTTCCCAAAAAGTTGGATCAAATATTCTTTCGACCCCTACGGGACGAAGACGATTTTTTTGCCGGGTATGAACGGGCTTTGTTGGAGTGCGACCCAGAGTGGAAGAGAATGCTGGTACGGTACGGAAGTCCCGGTTTTAAACTGGCCCAGGAGATGTCTCACCTGGATGAAGGCTTTCAGAACCGTTTAGACAGAATTTTCAAATGGTGGCGGGATGGCATTGCAGAGACCATCCGCTCGGCTCAGAAAAAAGGACAGATTAAAGCCGACATCATCCCCCAAGAACAAGCCTTTGTACTGCAATCTTTTTTGCTGGGGGGTTTAAGCCTTGCCAAAGTGGCCCAAGATCAAACCATGCTGACCCATACCACACAACTTTTTTTGAACTATCTAGAGACGTTACGAGCAACAGACGGAGTATGACAGAATGAGAGAGCGCTTTTTTCACAATATCCTACGCTGGCGATGGCTGGTGGTGCTGCTTCTACTTCCCCTGGTTGGTACCCTTGCCAGTGGCGCCAAACAGCTGCGGTTTGAGACCGACTACCGAATCTTCTTTTCCGATGATAATCCGCAGATGCTGGCTTTCGATAATCTACAAAACACCTATACAAAAAATGATAACGTTCTCTTTGTCTTGGCTCCCAAGGATGGGAAAATTTTCACCTCCAAGATGTTGCGGATCGTAAAAGATCTGACCAAGGCCTCCTGGCAGATTCCCTACTCTATTCGGGTGGACTCGGTAACCAACTTTCAACATACCCAGGCTGAAGGGGATGATCTGTTGGTCGCTGATCTGGTGGAAAACCCGGAAAAGCTCACCCCTGCTGAGTTGGAAGCCATCCAAGCCATTGCGCTGGCAGAACCCATGCTGATCAACCGGATCATCTCTCCGAAAGTCGACGTCACGGGTGTCAACGTAACCATTCAGTTGGCGGGGAAGGATCAGGCAAAAGAGGTTCCTGAAATTGCCGCATTTGTTGAAAAAATGGCAGAAGAGTTAAGAGCGGCCCACCCCGATCTGGAGGTCTATCTAACCGGCGTAACGATGATGAACAACGCCTTCCCGACGGCAGCCAAACATGATATGAGCACCCTGGTTCCCATCATGTTTTTGGTGGTGATCATCACATTGGGGTTGATGCTTCGCTCCTTTTCGGCCACCTTTGCGACGGTATTGGTCATCCTTTTTACCGTAGCAACCACCATGGGGCTTACCGGTTGGTTGGGTATTCCTCTTACTGGCCCCTCCTCATCAGCCCCGACCATTATTCTAACCATGGCGGTCGCCGACTGTGTTCATATTCTCATCACCTTTCTCTACTATTACCGTCTGAATGGTGGAGAGGATAAGGCGAAAGCCATGATGGAGAGTTTGCGGGTCAACCTCCATCCGGTTTTTCTCACCACTCTGACAACGGCTATCGGCTTTTTAAGCATGAACTTTGGCGAAGTCCCCCCCTTCCGGGATCTGGGCAATATGGTGGCCATGGGGGTGGGAATCGCCTTTATACTCTCTACCACCCTGCTACCGGCCTTGATGATGATTTTGCCGGTCCACGTCAAAAAAGAGGCCACCCGCACGGGTCAGAGGATGGAAAAGTTTGGCGAGTTTGTCATCCAAAAAAGAAACATTCTATCCTGGTGCATGGTCTCAGTGGTGGTTATCCTCGCTCTCTTTATTCCGAAGAATGAGTTGAATGATGAGTTTGTCAAATATTTCAGCCACAACATTCCGTTCCGGGTGGCCTCGGACTTCTCCAACGAAAGATTGACCGGCATCTATAACATCGACTACTCACTGGAGTCTGGAGAGGAGAACGGCGTGGCCTCCCCTGTATTTCTCCAGCATGTTGAAAACTTTGCCCAATGGTATCGAAGCCAGCCGGAGGTAACTCACGTTAACTCTATTACCGATACCTTCAAACGGCTCAACCGAAATATGCACGGCGATGATAAGGCCTGGTATAAGCTTCCAGAAGCCCAAGATCTGGCTGCCCAATATCTGCTTCTGTACGAGATGTCCCTCCCGTATGGGCTGGACCTCAACAATCAGATCAACCTGGATAAATCCGCCACCCGGTTTGTGGTGACCATGGAGAACCTCTCTTCCAATCAGGTTATTGATGTGGCCTCTCGGGCCAGGGCCTGGCAAAAAGCCAATCTACCGGCCTCCATGCAGGTGGAAGGTTCCAGCCCAACGGTGATGTTTGCCCATATCGGCCAGCGAAACATTCGCAGTATGATTCTGGGCACATCCGGGGCACTGGTTCTCATCTCCCTGATTATGGTCATCTCCCTTCGCTCCATCAAAATTGGCCTGATCAGTCTGGTTCCCAATCTGGTTCCCATGATCATGGCCTTTGGTTTGTGGGGCATGTTTGTCGGAGAGGTCGGTCTGGCCCTCTCCATTGTTACCGGCATGACCTTGGGTATTGTTGTGGATGATTCGGTCCACTTTCTGAGCAAATATCTTCGAGCCCGCCGAGAGAAAGGTTACTCTTCCCAAGATGCGGTCCGCTATGCCTTTTCTACGGTTGGAACCGCCTTATGGGTTACATCGGCTGTTTTGGTCTGTGGCTTTTTTGTGCTGACCTTCTCCGACTTCCGCCTCAACTCCGGTATGGGCCTGCTCACGGCTATCACCATCTCGTTTGCCTTGATTGCCGACTTTTTACTGTTACCCCCTCTTCTGATGAAACTGGAGAAATAATCATGACTCGCTTAAAACAGATTATTCTAACCCTGCCCCTACTGCTTCTGCCTTTAACAGCCATGGCGCAAACCCCAGAAGAGAAGGGGTTGGCGATTGCTCGTGAGGTGGACCAGCGCGATAACGGCTTTCAAGATTCTACTGCCAAGATGACCATGACCTTGAAAAACAGAGCCGGGCAGGAGAGCTTTCGCTACATTCGCTTCAAAACATTGGAGGTGGAAGGGGACGGCGACAAGAGTCTCTCCATCTTTGACAAACCACGGGATATCAAAGGAACAGCCATGCTGACTTTTTCCCACGCCACCAAACCGGATGATCAATGGATGTATCTACCGGCCTTGAAGCGGGTAAAAAGAATCTCCTCTCGCAACAAGTCCGGCCCGTTTATGGGCAGTGAGTTTGCCTTTGAAGATTTAGGCTCCCAGGAGGTGGAAAAATATCACTACAAGTGGCTGCGGGATGAACCCTGCAACGGGCTGGACTGTTTTGTGGTGGAACGCCGCCCCGCCTATGAACACTCCGGCTATACCCGTCAAGAGGTCTGGATTGACAAAGAGGCGTATCGGGTTCAAAAAGCGGTCTATTATGATCGGAAAAACAGCCTGCTCAAAAGCCAGACTTTTTCTGGTTACAAACAGTATCTGAATAAGTTTTGGCGTACCACCACCATGGAGATGGTCAACCATCAGACTGGAAAAAGCACCCAACTTCTCTGGGAGGATTACCAATTTCGGGTTGGTCTGGATAGTAACGACTTTAACCGCAACAGTCTGAAGAGAGCCAGATGAAAACCGCCTTTTTCATCCTCTTAACTTCTCTCTCTCTTCTTCTGCCAACCGCCGGACCTCTCCAGGCCGGAGAGGGAGAGTGGTCGGGCCATATGGCAACCCAGCTACGCCTTTTTCCCGAGTCTCCCCTCTCCTCCCAACAGGGGGATCTGCAACTTTCTGTCAGCTTTCAGCCGGAGTATTATCAATCCTGGGATGAGGGCAACCAATCTTTTGCCTTTGTCCCCTTTATCCGTCTGGATAGCATGGATTCTGAGCGCAGCCACTGGGACATTCGTGAACTTACCTGGATGATGGTGGGGGACAACTGGGAGCTAAGAACCGGTATTCGAAAGCTTTATTGGGGGGTTACCGAATCTCAACATCTGGTAGACATCATCAATCAAACCGATGGCATTGAGAGTATTGATGGGGAAAAAAAGCTCGGGCAACCTATGATTAATCTTTCGTTAACCTATGATATCGGAACTTTGGATTTTTTCCTGCTGCCCTATTTCCGAGAGAGAACCTATCCAGGACAAAAAGGCCGGCTGCGGTCAACTCCCTGGGTGGATACCGATCAGGCCCGGTATGAGTCCAGCGCCAAGGCCTACCACCTGGATTGGGCAGCACGGTGGTTTAAGAGCTTAGGCGATTGGGATGTGGGTCTCTCGCATTTTTCGGGCACCAGTCGCAGCCCCACGTTTGTGGCAGGCAACAACTCATCCGGAAACTCGGTTCTTCTCCCCTACTACCCCCTCATGGAGCAGACCGGGCTGGATTTGCAGGTAACCAAAGAGGCCTGGTTGTGGAAGCTGGAGGCGATCTCCAGCCGCAGCCAGGGATCACGATACAGCGCCATGACTGGCGGGTTTGAGTACACCTTTGTTGGGGTGATGAACTCCGACTCGGATGTGGGTTTGATTGCGGAATATCTGTTTGACGACCGGGGAGAGAGAGCCCCCACCCCCATGGAGAGCGACATCATGATTGGTCTTCGTCTGGCTATGAATGACGTCAACAGTACCGATTTTTTGATCGGCACCATTGTCGACATCAACCAACACCATTTGATGGTCAGCATGGAAGGGTCCCGGCGGGTAATGAGTAATTGGAAACTCTCTGTCGAGGGGCGGTTTTTTGTCAACACCCCTGCAGAGGATACGCTCTATTCCCTGCGCCGAGACAGTTTTTTTCAGGTGGAACTAGCCCGCTATTTTTAGCTTGGCCCCTGGATAAGCAAGCCATGAGAAGGGGGGGGACAGGCTCCAGCCCTTTTACCCCCCCCCTTCTTCCCCCCTTTTGAATCGCCCCAACACCCTCCTCTCTGCTACAATATATCCCTTTTTTCGGATGATTTGTTGACAGATGAATCTTAAATTATTGATAATGAAGTAATGTAGACAACAGAGAAGGTTTTAGTTTTTTTATTAATTAAGAATCACTTCAGCAAGGCAAGCCTGTTGATTTGACGAACCTTTTCTTTAATAAACCAATACCTGAATAATAGCGATGCCAATGGATTACCCACAAGATTCTCTCGATGCAAACGCAATTCCACAGGAAAAAGAGGTGGCAACGCGGCAAACATCCCAGCTACAGAACTTGAACCCATGGGTCAAACCCGCCTCCTCTCAACCTGAGCCTGAGCCAGAACCCTCGCCCAGGGAAGAGCCCCCCACCCCGTCTCAATCTGCCCCTGGTGCCAACCCTTTTCGGCATGAGCAAACCAGCTTTCAACAGGCCACCAGCTCTTTGGACCACGAAAGTGATCTTTTACAGCGTCGTATTGAAGAGATTCAGGCACGAGAGTTGGAGACCGAGCAGTATTTAAAATCCCAAGAAAACTTTATCCAGCAGGCCAAAGCCGCTCTGGATCAGGAGATTGACGAACTGCAACGGCGAATCGACGAGGTGCAGGCACGAGAGAGCGAAATAGATCGCGCTATCCTGAATCAAGCGGGCTTGGAGCAAAAGGAGCTGCAATACCAACAGCGTGAAGCCCAAATGCTGGCCCGTGAGGCCGAGTTGAACAATCGAATCTTGGCTCTTGAGGCCTCCCTTCAACAGAATGGGAAGAGTCTGGAGCAAGAAAAACAGGCCCTCGCAACCCAAGAAGCAGCCCTGCTAAGCCGTCAAGCGGAGTGGGAAAAAGCCAAAGAGGATCAAGACAAGAACCTGTTGGAGGCTCAGAATAGCTTGCAGGCCAAAGAGGCTCAGCTGAGAAGCAGAGAGGAAGAGTTGGCCAAACAAGAGAGGGAAAGCAGCTCACGCACCTCGCAGCAGCCTCTCTCATCAGCAACCGCTACAGAACCTCTTAACGACCTTCAACGCCGTGAAGAGGCCCTCCAACTTCGGGAAGTGGCAAGCGAAAAAGCCTTTAATGAGCGGCAGTCGGCCTTAAACGAGGCTCAAAAGGGGCTGGACCGGCAACAAGAAGAGCTGGAAGACAAGAAAAAACAACTCAAAGAACAAGAAGACAGGGCGAAAAAGGCCTCCTTGGGAGAGGTCAACCTCATCCAAGAGGAGCTGGAAAAACACCCCTTGTCAGCCCCCACGCCACCAAGCTCCCCTTCAGCCAATCAGGCAGAGGGTTTTGAGGATTGGGGCAGCTCTCAGGCAACACAGCCACCCCCCAAAGAGCACGCCCGGCAACAAGAGACACCACACATCCAATCTCAGGATGCCGACTCTTTTGCCACCCAGCCAACCGATCCCAAGAGCCGGAAAAAACGGCTTATCACCCTTACCCTGGTCGCCTTACTGGGCACTCTGGCCCTGGCGCTCCTCTTTGGCCCCATCCAGAAGTGGTATGGCAGTGGCAACCCTTCTGCTTCCCAACCCGAGCAGGCTGCTCCACCGTCAGAGACGACTCCCCCCTCTCAAGGGGGTAAACAGGCCCAAGCTATCCTACTGCAACCCATCGAAGAGGAGATGAATGCCGAGGAGCTTCTGGCCATTCAAGAGTCGTTAGCCAAACAGGCCTCTGCTGTCAATACGGCAGAGAGCCGACAGGCCACCCAGGAAGAACAGCAAAAAGCCGAAGCCCTTAAACAGGCCCAAGCGGAGCAGGCCAGAGCATTCCAGGCTATTTTATCGACAGTGGATGGAGACATCCAATCCAACAGACTCAGCCGTCCTGCTGGCAATAATGCGTTGGAAAAGCTCCAATCCATTCTGGATATCGACCCTGAATTCGAAGCTGCCAAACAGGGGATGATCCGGGTGGCGGAAAAATATGTCATCCTGGCAGAAGGAGCTGTTCTCAAAAAACAGTGGGCCAGGGCCGAGCTACTGCTGTCTAAAGCCCGATCCATTCACCCTCCCCTGGCCTCCATCAATCGGGTCCAAACCCTGCTGGAAAACGCTCGATAGCCTTACCCTTCAACCCGTCCAGCCGCCCCTCTCTCTTTATCTTTTAAAAATGAGAGAGGGAGGCTGGGGTAGAGTGGAACTCCCCTCTTTCGTAGAGGGCTTCAATTGTATGGTTGGTAATAACCCGGTTGACTACCTCAAGCAGTGCCGGGTTCTCTACGGCCACCACATACTTGTCGTTATGGGTCAGTAATCTTTTTTCATCCAGATAGACCAGTCGGCTGTTTGGCCAGCGGCGGGCAATCAACTCATCGGTGACAAAAAACACCTCCCCCCGTGACTGATCTGTCATCAACTCTTGAGCAACCCCGGGAATTTCGGAGCTGGTTACGGTGGTCACCAGGTTGATTTTTGGCAGATGAGCATGAATAGCGTGGAGGCTGCTCCCCCCCTGCACCGCCACGACACTCTTTTGCTTGGAGTTTAACGAAGCAGAGGTACGTTTCATATCCCCCTCTCCAGGTAGAAATGTCCCCAAAACCAAACCGGTGGTGTAATAGGGCTTGGAAAGATAGGCAACTCTCTCCCGTTTAGCCGAGTGTGAAATAAGGCTGATATTGAGATCGGTAACCGCGTATCGCAGAGAGAAAAAACGGGAATCCAGGCTCCTCAACCGGGTAAAAACCGCTTTTTTTCCCAACTCTTCAGCAATTAGAAGGCCAAAATCGATAGCAGCCCCCTTCCACTCTTTGGTGTCATTGTCAAAATAGCTGATAAACCCCTGCTTATCCCGAACCCCAATACGAAGCAGCTTCTGGTCTTGAAAAAGCAGGGCGATGGGGTCTGAGTTGGGAGGTGGGCTCTCCTCCAGCCCTCTTTTATTGCTAAGAAGAAGGGAAATATCCCGACACCGCCCATCAGCTTGGTACTCTTCCTTAAACATCACCTCCGAATCCAGTGTCATCTTTTCCACCCGCCAAACGGGAGGAGCGGTCTCATCGGTAAAGGGTTGCTCCTGAAGATGGTGGTAGAGGGTCGTGCGAAAGAGGGTTTTCAACCCCTTGTTCTCTCGACTGTTATCGTCCAACCAAAAAGCGGGACAGACCCTCATCTTGATGTGCAGACTCTCTCCCACCCTCTTCTGGCTTGTGATGGTTGCTTTGGGTTGGATAAAGGAGGGGGAGATGGAGTAGATATAGATGAACAGGATGGCAACGAGAAAAATGACCAGATGACTGGAATATCGCCCCTTCATGGATGACCACGCTCCCTCTCAAGAAACAGCTTCCCCATGGTTAAAAAATCTCTCTGGCATTTAAAAACAGCCCCATCCGATGGTCGTCGGTGAGGAAATGTTTAACCAGTCTATTTTGGAAATAACGTGAAAACTGGCCGGAGACCGAGCTGGGCTGGCTGTCATCAATCAAGGTTAACAACGCTTGGGTGGTCTCAATCAGCATCTGATGCTTTTTGACATGGTTAGCCAGCTCCGGCCCCCCATGTTGATCAAAAAGCTTCTCCTCTGCGGCAAAGCAGTTTTCCATTTTTTCCAGGAAGGCCTGACAGGAGCTTTTTTGGTCACTTTTTTTGGCTTTTTTTTCTGTCATGACAGCGATAAAGTGACTCGCCATTTCAAACAGTCCTTGATGGTGATCATCAATGCTCTTTACACCAATTCGATAGGTATCCCGCCACTGAAAAGCGATGGCGGAGTTAACATCGTGATTAATAATGGAGCGGCGACGTTTCTCTGTTTTTTCAAAAAGTTTCCAGAGAACAATAGGAATATCCCGCACCAATCTGGTGGGGATTTGATAAATTTCGATATCTCCCTTGGCCTCAACATCATAGGTTTGGGAGCGATCAAACAGAGCCGACTCCTCACCAAAATAGTCTCTTGGTCCCAATGTCTCGAAGATATTAGTACCCACTTTGCAGATTACCTGACCCGATTTAATCAGGCAGAGGGCGTGCTGATCCTTACCGGCGATGATCTCTCCACTACCGAAGCTGGACACTTGAATGGCTTGCGCAATTTCATTCTGTTTCGGATAGGGAATCGCCTCACCAAACAGCTCGGTCTCCTGCAAAAAGCTGCGTAGTTCGTGGAGAACCTTGATCTGGGTATAGTAGTTGTTCTTTTGGACAAACCCCAGATAGAGCCGTCCAGGAAGCCGAACGGCTCGAACAAAACTAGAGGCCCGGAAGGTGACCTGAGAGGCGGTATGATAAAGGCAGGAGATCTCCCCCAGCAAACTACCCGCAGAGAGGATACCGGAGATTCCCCAGTCCCCCTGAAGAACTTCAACCGTACCGGTTAGCACCAGATAGATATCGGCACTGACCTCCTTCTCCTTGCAGATGATGGTACCGGGATTGAAGGTCACGACCTCATTGTTCAACAGACAGCGAAGCTGATTTTGGGAGGACTCCGGAAAATAGGTGCGCATATACTCATAGGCAATAGCAATGGCGGAGTCGCAGTAGTCTGGAATCAAGACATCGGTGGTTCCAAAGGAGGCACTGGAGCCGATCTCCCGCTGCTCGGAGCTTAACGCAAACGAGGTGTGGGAGAGGATGATCTTATCGGATTGGTCGTTGATGAAGTCGACGGTTTCGCCGTGAATCATTCCACCTCCGACATCAATTTTTTTCAGATTGGCGGGCCGATCATATTTTTTTTGGATCTCATCAAAAAAACGTTGTGAAATACCCTGATCGCTCTCATCCGGAGAGACCATCCCTTTTAAAACCTTGAGGGCGACAATATCGGCATAGTGGGCATACGAGCGATAGCCATCCTCTGCCAGAGTGCGAAAGATAAGAATGTTGGTTTCTACCGGATGGGGGGAATAATAGGGCTTAACCTCCAACCCATCGATATCATTCCAACTATCCACCTTAAGATCGCGAATATCGAAATAGTGATAGAAATCTTCCTCCTCGATACTCAGAAGAGCAGACAACTTTTTAGCCACCGAGGCCCTCACCAGAGGGGTTGCAAAATATTTTATCCGATGCCCCGCACGGATCAAGGCGGTAATTCCGGCAAAATGGTCATCGTGGGCATGGGTGTGAAAAATACCTTCAATCTCACTGATACCAATTCCCAAAGCCTCTAAACTATAGATAAGATTAGGACCGGCATCGATAAGATAGAGGGAGCCCTGATACATGAGAATGCTCGACATACAGGGGCGATTTATATCCCATCCATCCCCCTCGCCAGAGTGGATGACACCAAAATATTCACGTTTGATCTGGTACCGACCCAGTGGGTAGGGGGCATCGTAACTCTCACCCAGAGCCAGATTAAGGTTGACGGAGACCGTCTCGCCGTCATAACTGATTTCAAAAATATTGAGTCGTATTCGACGGATAGTCACACCTTCTCGAATCTCTACTACCTCATTTTCCAGGGCAATCGACTCAAGCAGGCTGTCTGAAGGGTGGATGTTACCAAAAGCAAACTTAAGTTTAAGACGCATCATCTCTACAGCTTCAGGCTCCGACAGACCGGCCTCCATCAACTCCTCCTTGGAGATCAAGCCGTAATTGCCCCGATAGATGTAACGCATCTGGGCCTGAACCTGTTCTGAAGTACCGATCAGCAGAGGTTTGGCTCCGGTATTGTTGGGGTGGTTGGGGATAATCATCCCCTGGCGATAGAGCATTTGCAGGACGGGAAATTCAGCCAGGTTGGAAAAATGGCCGTTTTGCAAAAGAACATCAGAGAGTAAAATGGTGTTGGGGCCGGTTTCGAAGGTTGCCCCGTTTTGTTCGGTGCTGATAATAAGGCCACGTTTCATCAGGTGTTTAACCGAGTCCGCCGGGCATCCACACAACATATAGAGACCTGCATCGGGGACCTCAATCCAAAAAACACCGTCTATAATCTTAATCTTTCTTATTTTTTTCATGCCAGCGACCCCATTTTCTCTTCCCAAACCGCTCCTCATCAAGCGCCATCCACTTTTGCCAAGTAACTTACTGTAACGAAATAGATTAGGCTAACCATCACCACGCTCTCTATTCAATCATGGCACAATAAGCCTGCTTTTGCAGAGATGCAACCAACAAGTCATAACCATATGAAAAAAATGATAAATATAAAGACATACCGACGAATGGTGATAGCCGGTGCCAATAAAGAACTCTATTCCCGTTTTTTCAGAGTTGTCGGTCCGACAAAAAAGCCTACGAATTGGCCTGAAAATATTTGACAGGCTCTCCTGTTTTCAGGCTACCTTCAGGGGTCCAGACCATCCGCATGGAAAAAAATCAATCGTGGAATGGGGGTATCACCAATCTGTTCTATACGAACCCGTGATAGCGCAGCATAGGGAACCAACAGCCGGGAAAGGTTGGTTAGTGGAATACCCAACAGCATGCCCAAAGCCACACGAATCACACCGCTGTGGGCGATAAAAAGCAGGTGTTCACCTCGATACTGTTCCAACATGATCTGCCAGGCCACCGCCACTCTGTCATGAACCGCCTGGATAGACTCCCCCCCTGGAGGGGTATTGGCCAGGGGGTTTTTCCAAAAATTCTGCACAGGGATGCGATAGCGCTTATCTTCCAGAAGCTCTTTTTTGCTCTTTCCCTCCCACAATCCAAAGCCCATCTCTCGAAAGCCCGGCTCAAGCTCAAAGGGAATAGACCGCTCCTCCGCGGTTTTAGCGGCAAATTGGGCACAGCGTATCAGAGGAGAGGAGATGATTCTCTGCCAGGGGGCTGGATGGTCATCAAGGGTTTTTTGCATCTGCTTCCAACCCAGGGGGCTGAGAGGGTCATCCAGGGTGCCCCGATATTTCTGCCCACCCAGCGGCTCACCATGGCGGAGAAAGTCAATGGTTGTGGTTGGGTGGGTTGTCATCACGACTCCAGTTCATCAATAAGAATCATCTCTTTATGAATAACACAAGCCATGCGGAGCAGTGACAACGCAGCCGTAGCCCCGGTCCCCTCCCCCAGATGCATATCGAGATGAAGAATCGGTTGACCGGAGATTGCCCGCAGCAACGACAATTGACCCGGCTCGGCTGAACGGTGGCCAAACAGCAGCCACTCCCGCAGGGGTGGGTGAATGGAGACCGCAACCAGAGCGGCGGTTGCGGCGACAAACCCATCGACAATAGCTGGTATACCCCGCTGACCGCAGGCTATAAAGGCGCCACAGAGGGCGGCCGCCTCAAACCCCCCTAACGCGCGCAGAGCCTGAAGAGGCTGTTTGATGGTGGGTAGATGGAGCGCAAGAGCTGTTTCGATAATCTTGGCTTTTTGGGCCATCCCTTCCGGAGACCCACCTGAACCCGGCCCAGAGATGGTATCCGGCGAGATACCCAACAGGGCGCTGGTAATGGCAGCGGCAGAAATACTCTTGCCGATCGCAATCTCCCCTCCGACAAAAATTTGCACCCCACCCTGACTGGCCCGTTCCACCGCCTCCTGACCGGCCAGCAGCGCCATAACCAACTGCTCTTCTGTCATGGCCGGCCCCACCTGAAAATTTCGGGTGCCCCTTCCGGCGCTACAGTTGATCAAACCGGGGAGTTCGGCAATCTTCTCCGCCATGCCCGCATTGACCACCTCCATTTCGAAACCCAGATGCCGGGCCATGATGGAGACGGCTCCTCGACCACTCAGTACCGTCTTGACCCGTTGCAGGGTTGAGACCTGGCTGTAGGGAGAGGCCCCTTGATAGCTGGCCGCCTCGACCACACCGTGGTCGGCGGCAAAGACGACAATTCTTGCAATATCCACCGAGGGGGTCGGGCTGTTCTGCATACCGGCCAGACGGATTAGAGCATCCTCTAAAACACCTAGAGAACCAAGGGGTTTAGCCATCTTGGAAAGCCGTTTCCGCGCCTGATTTTTTGCGGCTTCTGAAACAGGTAAGATGGGTTGCTTGATCCAGGCAGTTGACACGGACATACTCCAATCTTGAGTAACAGGAACCCCCGACTCCGTTGATACCAATCTAGAAGATATCCCATATTACGCCCCAAAGACCAGGAGATGCTTCGTCAGGGCACTGCCCTGTGTTGAGGGTGGAAGGGCAACACCCTAAAAATCCCCAGCTTTTATTGCTCTGGAATCAGTGTCGTCACAAATCCCTCTCTGGCAAAGCGCTTCTTGAAAGCCCGCTGGGCCTCTTGAGCGTCGGCTTTATCCTTAAAACGTCCCAGACGAAGCAGATACCAGGTTTGGTTCTCTTTATCCACACGGGTTTGTGTAAACAGTTCAGCCCCTTTTTCTGCCCACTTGGCCCGAAATTTTTCTGCCCCCTCCTCACCCCGAAAAGCGGCAACCTGCACTGTCCAACGCGGTTTGACAAAAGAGACCACCGGATGCACAATCCCTGTATCGGTCACTATCGAGGGGGTGGTCGACTCTTCATGAGAGAGAGGTATGGGCAGCGCGTCAGAGGGGGATATTGGGGAGACCAGTTGAAACCCCTCCCCTTCGGGTGTCAGCTTACCGACCACCTTCAGGAGTTCAAACAGAGCCAGATTAACGGCAAACTGACTTTTAACCTGCTCGGTCTGAGTAGAAAACAGCTCATTTTGGGCATCGAGAAGATCCAGAGAGGTGCGTGAACCCACCTCGTACTCCTGGTCAACCCCCTCTTTAGCCTCTTTGGCGGCAGCAACCGCCGTTTTCAAGGCCTCATCAGAGGCTTTGGCACTCTGATATTTGGAAAGTACCTGCTTCAACTCCCGAACTGCCTTCTCTTGGAGTAGGTCCAGACCCGCCCGGCTGGCACTCTCATCCGACTGCGCCTGTTGAGTCTGTGCCGTTGTCAAACCACCGGAATAGAGAGGAAGGGAGGCCGAAACCGAAAGAGAGAAGCTATCCACCGGCCCCACCACAGAAGAGGAGGCCGGGTCCCAGGTTCGTGAACCGCTGGAGCTAAGAGAGAGGGTGGGATAGTGTCCGGCTTTTTTGGCCTGGACCCGAAAGGAGTCTGCCTCCAATCGATAGCGGGCCGCCTGGATATCGGGTCGGTTCTGGGCCAGAGGGGTCAGGATTGCCAGAGAGGCGTTGGGCAGCTGGCTTTGGACCAGAGGAACCTGCAGCCCTTCCGGCACAGCTATTCCGGCTATCTCTTGAAATTGCGCCTCATTCACCTTGCCCTCTCCCACACGACGAATCCAATCGGCCTCGGCGGTTGCCACCCGTGCTCTGGCCTGGCTGACATCGGTTTTTGTCACCTCTCCAACAGAAAAACGGGCTTTGGTTGCCTCCAGATGGCGTTTGGTCACATCCAGATTGTTCTTGGCCAGAAGAGCCACTTCTCGCGCCTCCAACAAGGCTGTAGAAATCTGAATCAAGGAGAAATAGACCCCCTGACGAGCCGCTTCCAGATCCTGCTCAAAGGCCATGACCAACGGCTCAACCCGTCTCATCTCCTCGAAGGCCTGCTGGTTGAATAGGGGCTGGCTTAAAGAGAGGCTCATGGTGGTGGGGTCATAATCTGAATTCCCCCCCTTCCATCGGCTCTCCTCGTAGGAGGAGCTCCAACCTAGAGAGAGGGTAGGCAGTATGGCGGATCGAGCTTGAGGGTAGAGGGTCAGAGCGGAGTCCAGGCGAGCCTGGGCCTGCTTGATCTGACCATTGGAAGCCAGGGCCTCTTGAACCGAACGAAAAAACGGCGATAAGGGTTTCTCAACCGCCCCCCCCTCTCCTGATAGGGCAAACAGTCCCACCACCCCCGCAATTGTCAATAAGCCAGATCTATTCATGAAAGTCAGTCCACACCCATTTATAAGTTTCGTTAAGTTATTAAACGTAGCACATCCCATTGCTGATAGGAATCCAACTCAACCCAAGCAAGCTAAAAAAATCCATCCCCTGGGTTAGAAGAGAGAGATCACCCTTTGCTTGGGTTCAGCAGGCTTTTTTTCCACAGGAAAAAGGCTGGAGGAATGACCAGCAGAACAAAAAGAGCCGTGGAGACCAAACCACCCAACAGAGGTGTAACCAGACCATGCAAAATTCGGACCTCTCCACCACCATTAATCAAAACAGGCAGCAGACTAACCAGCAGGGCAGACAGTACACTCAGGATGGGACGCAGGGAGAGCAGCGCCCCTTCAACCACCCCATGCCGTAAATCACCGAGGGTGATGGTCCGATCTTCACGCAGAGCCAGAGCTTGACTCTTAGCCAGATTATCTTCAAGGAGCGTCATCATCAGCCCCCCCATCCCTACCGCCATGGCAGAGAGGATAATCAGACCTACCCCAACGGCAACCGACAGGGGCATCGTCAAAAAATAGAGCAGCCAAACCGCTCCCACCAAAGCTACCGGCAGGGTAGACACAATAATGAGAAATGATTGAAAAGGGCGAAAACCAAGAGAGACAAAAAGCAAGATAATCACCAGGGCAACAGGAGCAATCAGGGTAAAACGCTCTTTGGCCCGCTGCAAATACTCCGAGTGGCCCGACCAGGACAGGGTGTATCCATCGGGCAGAATCACCCCTCGACTCACTGCCTGTTGAGCCTCTGCCACAAAAGAGCCGATATCCCGCCCTTTAACATCAATGGTGATCCAACCGTTCATGCGGGCATTTTCGCTCTTGATCATGGGTGGCCCATCCGTCACCCGGATGGTGGTCACATCCTGCAGACTGATCTGAGAACCGCCGGGGGTCACGATGGAGAGGTTTTTCAACTGTTCAACAGAGTCGTGGACATTTTTGGGATAGCGGATGTTGATGGGGTATCGCTCCATCCCCTCCAACGTGTACGCAACCGTCATACCGCCGATTGCCGTACGAACAATTTCGTGGACACCGGCAATATTCAGACCAAATCCCGCTGCTGCCAACCGGTCAACATCAACCGTAATATAGCGTCCGCCCACCACCCGCTCAGCAAAGATGGAGCCTGTTCCCGGCAGGGTTCGAATGATCTTTTCAATTTCGGCACCAATCAGTTGAATAACCTCCAGATCGACCCCGGAAATTTTAATCCCTACCGGTGTCCTGATACCAGTAGCCACCTGATCAACCCGAGTTTGGATGGGCATGACCCAGCCATTGGCAATACCCGGCAGTTTGACGGTTTGATCCAACGCTGCCCGAATCTCCTCCATCCCCATACCGGCCCGCCATTCATGACGGGGTTTAAGCTGAATAATCGACTCCATCAACGCAAGGGAAGAGGAGTCGGTAGCCGATGCCGTTCTTCCAACCTTGCCAAACACCTGTTTGACCTCCGGCACCGAACGAATCATCTCATTGGTCTGTTGCAAAATCTGCTGGGCTTTTCCCATGGAGATGCCCGGAAAAGTGGTCGGGACATACATCAAATCCCCTTCATCGGTCTCGGGCATAAACTGAGAACCAAGATGATGGAGCGGAAAAAAAGCCAGTCCAACACTTACCAGAGATAGAATCAACACAACCTGGGGAGAGCGGGTCAGAAAGGTGAGCGTTGGTCGAAAAAACCGCTTCAGGGTCCCGTTGATCGGGTGGCTCTCCTCCGACAACACCGATCCTTTGACCAGATAGCCGGTCAAAACAGGCACCAACGTGAGGGTAAACAGCACAGCCAGCCCCAGAACCGTGGTTTGGGTAAGGATGAACGGGGTAAAATATTTCCCTTCCTGGGCCTCCAAAAGCAGAAGCGGAAGCGAGGCGACCAGTACAAGAAGCAGGATAAACAACAGGATTGGCGCTACCTTACCCAGGGTCTGCTCCAACATCAGCCAGTGAGCCTGAGCATCCATTCTCTCTGGGTCTCTGTTGGTGTGGGACTCCAAATGGCGATGAAAAGAGGCGGTCATCACCAGGGACGAAAGCCCTGCCATGCCAACAGAGAGCAACAGGCCACCCACCGATAGAGTATCGGCGGTGATTCCGGTCAATCTCATGAGCAAAAAGGTGGCTAGAAAGGTGGTCAGCAGCGTCATGGCAACCACCAGGGCCGAGGAAAAATGGAGCAACAAAAGAAAACTGATCACCGCCACCAACAGAGCCGACTCCAGCAGGTCCAACTTTAAGGTAGAGAGCACCCGCCCGATCAAGTCGGAACGATCATAGGTTGTCACCACCTCTACCCCTTCCGGCAGCCCCTTTTGCAACGACTGCAACTTTTGCTTCACCCCTTCGATGGTGTTCAAGCTGTTCTCGCCATGGCGCATGACGATGAGTCCTCCCACCACCTCACCCAAACCGTCCAGCTCAGCCACACCCCGGCGCATCTGTGGACCAATACGCAACTCGGCAATATCGCTCAGCAGAATAGGAATTCCCTTATCGCTCAACCCCAAAGGGATATGGCTGATATCATCCAGGTTTTTCAAATTGCCCGTGGCCCGCACCATATATTCCGCTTCGGCCATATCCACCACAGAGCCACCAATCTCCTGGTTGGCGTTGCGGATGGCCTCTTTAACTTTTGCCAACGGCATGTTGTAGGCCCGCATTTTAACCGGGTCCAAGATCACCTGATACTGCCGGACCATCCCCCCCACTGTCACCACCTCTGAAACACCTGGAACAGTCTGCAACTCAAACTTTAAAAACCAATCCTGCATGGAGCGTAACTGGGAGAGATCATACTGACCGCTGCGGTCCACCAAGGCATACTGAAACACCCAACCAACCCCGGTCGCATCGGGTCCCAACGTCGGATGAACCTCTGCTGGAAGACGGCTGGAGAGCTGGCTCAGGTATTCCAACACACGGGATCGTGCCCAATAGGGGTCTGTTCCATCGGCGAAGGTAATATAAACATAGGAGCTGCCAAAAAAGGAGTACCCTCGGACCGTCAAGGCAGATGGGACCGACAGCATCACCGTCGTCAGGGGATAGGTAACCTGATCCTCCACAACCTGGGGAGCCTGACCGGGGTAGTCGGTTTTAATGATAACCTGTACGTCGGAAAGATCGGGAAGGGCCTCGACAGGCAGGGATCTGACGGCATAAAACCCGGCAAGTACCACAACAGCCGCCAGCAGAAGAATGGTCAGCCGATTAAGGATAGACCAACGAATAACAGCTTGAATCATGGCTCATCTCTATGGGAAACCGCTTTGGCCTTGGTCACATGGTAGTTAGAATAGTCACCACGGATCTCTGCTGCATGCAGGCCACCGCTTAAACTGGCTTGGGAGTCGATGAGAAACTGGGCAGAGGTGACCACTTTTTCACCCTTTTCCAGCCCAGAAAGCACCTCAACCAAGCCATCGCTCTCCATACCGACACGAATGGTTCTGGCTTTAAAGCGCCCCTCTCCCAAGGCCAAAATCGTTCGTTCCCCTTTTCCGCTGCGGATAACCGCCTCTCTTGGAATAGCCAGTACACCCTCTTTTGGCTCGCCAAAAATGGAGACTTTGGCATACATGTTGGGCTTCATCCGCTCATCAGGGTTTTCAAAACGAAGCCGCACCTTGAGGGTGCGGGTTTTGGGGGTAAGAGAGGGGTAGATATAGTCCACCCGGCCCTGCCAGGTGGTACCGGGAAGGTAGGAGAGATGGGCCTGGGCATCGGCACCCGGAACCACCCAGTCGGCTTGGCGTTCAAACACCTCTGTCTGAAGCCAGACATGGGAGAGATCGGCCAGACTCATTATGGTCATGTTAGCCGAGACACGAATACCCTGCCGGACCAACAGCTCACTGACTATACCGTCTTGAGGGGCATAAAAAGCGACCCGGAGATAGACCCGGTTCATCTTCCGCACCCGCTCTATCTGATGTCGGTTCAGCCCCAACGATTGCAACCGAAGCTCTGCAGCACGGATCAACTGCTTGTTGCGGGTGGAGATGGCTTGCAAAAACTCCTCCTGGGCCTTGACCAGGGCGGGAGAGTAGAACTCGAACAGCAACTGTCCTTTTTTAACCCGCTCCCCCTCTGCTTGAACAGCCAGCCGCTCAATCCAACCATCGGCCTTCAGTTGAATGTGGCTGATCTGGGTTTCGTCGAAGGAGATATATCCCACCGTATCGATACGTCTTTTCAGGTCATGGGCTTTAACTGTGGCGGTACGAACCCCCAAATGGTTGACCATCGATGCCGAGATGGTCACATCGGCCTCAGCCAATTTTTCGTCTGGTTGCTTGTCAGACCGGCTAGAGGCCAGCAAAAGATTGGGATCTTGAGGATCGACTCGCTGAGAACCCTCCATGCCCGGTTCAGCTGACCCCATACCAGGGGTTGAGAGCGGTTGAAGTGCGTGATCCATTGTCGGTAGAAGGGATTCTGGAATGACACCCTGTCCAACCAACCAACCTCCCACTACAATTCCACCAATCAGCACTATGGTTCCTGAAACAATCTTCATCACCTCTCCCCAGTCAACCCGACACCCCCCGGCTTGGATGACTGCCACACACAGCATAGCGCCAGGACAGGCCCCAGCCCCTCATTTCAGTTGAAGCCCCGGTAACATCTTGGTTTTTGTCGCAAACAACCCATTACATGCAATAACCATTCCAGCAATATCGAAAGTTGGAGCATCTCTCACAACCCCTATTGAAAGGGTGGTAAGAGAGGTCGATAGTGATGTTGGTGAGTGGTTGCACAGATTGCTTGTGAAAGGTACCGCAATCACCACCAATACTCAAAGGGCAACCGGTAATTTTCTTTATTTTTTTAGCTTTTTACCCTCTTTATCTCCTAGGATCAACCCAGCAATCACAAGAGCAGAGAAGATTATCGGCAGGATACCTTGCATTGAAAAATTGAAAAGAGGTAAAACCAACGGGGTGGGAGCAGACTCTCTTTTGCTTCGTTCTGTCCACTTACCTAACTGGTATCGAATAACATGTCAGCCAAACAATCCATACGTCAACTTTTTGAAAAGGTCAGTCAGCGAATCATCGGTCAGGAGATTCTGGTCAAACGATTGATAACCGCCCTGCTTGCCGATGGGCATCTTTTAGTGGAAGGGGCGCCCGGTCTGGCCAAAACACGGGCTATCAAGGTGTTGAGCAGCGGAATTTCGGGCGACTTTCACCGCATTCAATTCACCCCGGATCTGCTGCCAGCCGACCTGACCGGAACCGATGTCTTCCGCCCTCAAGAGGGGACCTTCCATTTTCAACCCGGCCCCCTTTTCCACCATCTTGTTCTCGCAGACGAGATCAACCGGGCGCCAGCCAAGGTACAGTCAGCCCTCCTGGAGGCCATGGGAGAGCGACAGATTACCGTGGGTTCCAAAACCTACCCCCTCCCCGATCTTTTTCTTGTCATGGCAACCCAGAACCCCATCGAGCAAGAGGGAACCCACCCCCTGCCTGAAGCACAACTGGACCGCTTCCTGATGCTGGTTCGTATCGACTATCCCAACTTTGCCGCCGAGCAGAAGATACTCAGGCTGGTGCGAGAGGAGGCCAAACAGGGGCACCAGGATGAGAGCATCTCCTCGGGGGAGGTGGTCGATAAAGCGGTGCTTTTTACCGCCCGACAAGAGGTGCTGGCCCTGCACATGGCCGATAACCTGGAAAACTATCTGCTGCGCCTTATCATGGCCACCCGTGATCCCAGTTGCCTGGGAAAGGAGTTTGCCCACGTTCTTCAGTACGGAGCCAGCCCTCGGGCCACCCTCGCCTTGGATCGCTGCGCCCGTGCCAATGCCTGGCTGTCGGATCGGGATTTTGTCACCCCGGACGATATCCAGAGTCTGGCCTATGATGTGCTTCGTCACCGTATCATGCTCACCTTTGAAGCCGAAGCCGACGGTATGACGACTGACCATTTTATCAGCCAACTGCTCGAACGTATTCCGGTTCCATGAGCATCTCTGGTCGACTGGCACGCTCTCAACGCCGGAACAGCTCGCCTGCCGACAGCCCCGTCGAGGTGGATCTCCAGGGGCTGATCGCCCTCCGCCGAGAGGCCAGGGGGTTTTTACTGAAACCAAACCGCATCCGCTCCTCTCAGGCCGGTCGATATATCTCTCCCTATATTGGACGAGGCATGACCTTTGCCGAAAGCCGACCCTACCAACCGGGAGATGACGTCAGACATATGGATTGGCGGATCATGGCGCGGACCGGCAAGCCCCACTCCAAGCTGTTTCAGGAGGAACGGGAGCGGTCTATTCTGGTCTGGGTAGATTTTCGTGCCACCATGTTTTTTGCCACCCGAGGCCGGTTTAAATCGGTCCAGGCCGCCCGAGGAGCCGCCTGGATAGCCTGGGCAGCCAGACTGAACAACGACCGTATCGGCGGGCTGCTCTTCTCTGAAAACAACCACTGGGAGCTGCGGCCCCGTACCGGCGACAAAGCGGTACTGCGCTTAATCCATGCTCTGTGCGAAGGGGCGACACTCAACCCAGGCACCCCCCCCGCCCAATCAGAGAGCAACCCCATGACCCAGGCCTTGGTCCGTCTGCGTCGTGTGACCAAACCCGGCAGCCAGATTTTTTTGCTCAGCGACTTTCGCAACCTGGACAAAACCGGAGAGGCCCATCTGCAACAGCTCTCCAAACACAATGAGATAATCCTCCTCTCCCTTTACGACCCTCTGGAAAAAGCGCTGCCGGTTGCGGGTCTCTACCCGGTGGATTTAGGTAACGGCAACCAGATACTCAACACAGCCAACCCCAACAGCCGCCGTCACTATGCCAGCCAGTTTGATCAGCGTCAGACCCACCTGGAAAACCTGAGCCGACGGCTGGCAGCAACCCAGCTCACCCTCTCCACCCAGGATGAGATTGTCTCCACCCTGCAAACCACCTTTCAAACCTAAACCCATCATCATGAATCCCACACCCAACCCACCTCTCCCCCTACACGACATCCATCTCCCCCCTCCCCTATCCTGGTGGCCTCCTGCTCCTGGCTGGTGGATGGCTGCGGCACTGGTTATCTTACTGGCATTACTGGCTCATCTGTTGGTTCGTCGCTACAAAAAGGGGGCGTTGCGGCGGGAGACTCTGGCCCACCTGGAGCAACTGCGAGAAAACTATCGGCAACAGGGGGATGGCGTAGCTCTGAGCCAACACCTTTCCATCCTCCTAAGACGGGTCGCCCTCTCTGCCCTGCCCAAAGAGCAGGTTGCCGGTCTGACCGGTGAAAAGTGGCTGCAGTTTTTGGACAACTTCAACCAACCAGATAAAAAGCAGCCCTTTCAAAAAGGGCCGGGCCGAACTCTTCTCACCGCCCCCTACCAACAACAGGTTGACCCTCAAGAGGCAGAGGCTCTACTCCTGTTGTGTCAAGAGTGGATTGAAAAACATCTGTCTAAATAGCAAGCAGCAGATCAAAACGGCTGTTGGTGTAGGATGAGGGGGGTGGAAGAAAACGGGCATTGAGAGCGGTTAAGGTCTGCAGATAGGGCTCGGCCTCCTCTGGCAGGGATGAGAGGGGTTCCGCGTGAAAAAGGGTAACCTGATGGCCACACCCCGCCAGACCCGTTGCAACCCGCAACCCTTCCACATTCTGCCTCAGCAGTAGAGCTATTTTTTTTGAACGTCGATCAGAAACATAATGGAGCGGTAAAAGAGTGTGGGGTAGAGAGAGGGTTGCATGGCTTTTGGCCACCATTCTGCCAAGATCCAACAGCCCACCCGACACCATCCCCGCCAAGGGTGCAGGCCCCTGATGCAGCCGGTGGCTATGGGCGCAATAGAACCCTTTGAGGGGTAGATGGCCTGCCACCTGTTCACCAATCAAGGCCACTCCGGTGTCGACAAAAAAAAAGTGCCGCTCCACCTGGGCTGGTAAGATCGTGTGCAGATGATCCAACCAACGCTTCAAGGGTCCATTCTGGCTGATCACCAAGGTGGCGACAGGGGAGCTTATACCCTTTGGCATCAGGAATCTTTATCGACAATCAAGTTGGGGTTGGCCGGGTCCATGATCACCTCATCCAACGGCTTGCCAGAAAAAAGACGAACCATATCCGGCACCTGGTAATCAACCCCTCGTCCCGCTGCCACTTTTTTTTCCATGGTTGGCAGGGTCACGCCCACCCCACCAATAGAACAATAGCCCCCCGGATTTTTCGCCAGATATTGCTGATGGTAGGGTTCGGCATAGTAAAAAGGTCCCGCCGAGCAGATCTCTGTGGTAATGGTTGCCAGCCCCTTTTGCTGCAACAGCTTTTGAAAGAGCCCCTTGGTCAACTCGGCCTTAACCTGCTGGTCGGATGAGTGGGTGTAGATACCGGAGCGGTACTGGGTGCCCTGATCATTACCCTGACGCATCCCCTGGGTGGGGTCATGCTGCTCCCAAAACTGCTTCAGTAGTTGCTCATAGCTGATTTTTTGTGGATCAAAAACAACCTGCACCACTTCGTTGTGACCGGTTTTTCCCGAGCAGACCTCTTCATAGGTTGGGTTGGGGGTGTATCCACCCATGTAGCCAACGGCGGTTGAATAGACCCCAGGCAGCATCCAAAACAGCCGTTCTGCCCCCCAAAAACAGCCCAGACCAAAATGGGCCAACTGAAGATGCGCCAAAAAAGGGGGGACAATCGGATTGCCATTGACACCATGTTCCCCCGAAACCGTCATGGGCTGCCGACGACCAGGGAGCGCCTTGGATTTTTCTACCATTTTGTTTTTTTGAATACCAAACATCGTTCCATACCACCCAAAATATCCAACATCTACTTTAACAATTAAAGAGCCTATTTAAACCCCTGCACCATATGAGAAAACTCCGCGATCAACACATCCAACACGGGTGGCTCAACCTGTTCCGACGCCTGCTCGGCATCCCCCTTGGCGGCGGCCGCCTTTTTGCCCTCCTGCCGGGTTTTTTCCATCCAGGCGACATACTGCTTGGCCCAATCCTTCTCTTGGGGGGTCAGCCCCCACATTCCCTGAAGATATTCCGACGTCTTTCGGTGCAGGGTTGAGACCGGGTTACGGTGGGCATGCAGCTTGGCCTCCATGGCCTGCGCCTCTTTAAGACGCCCCAACTTTTTAAGCAACCCCCCCAAAAAATCAGACTCTGAACCTGGTGGATGAATAAGCCAACGGGGAAGAGTCGGCTTGGAGAGCCCTTTTTCCAGACGGTTGATGGTATCTTGGACCACACATTTCCCAAAAAAAACAGCGGCACTTCCCGCCCCCGTCTCTGCCCACAATAGAGCAAGAGCATACTGTACATTGGGGAGAAACAGCTCTTCATCAGAAAAACAGAAGAGAGTTATGGCTCTAAAAAGGTCCGCCTCAGCCCGTTGATACTCCCCATTCAGACAGGCTAGAACAGACCGGTTATAAAGCGTAACACCCAGATCCACCCGGTTTTTATCGGCTACGTTTTCGACAATAGCGACCGAACGCTCCACCCACTCCCGAGCCTGCTTCATCTCCCCTCTTTTAACGGCGACCCAAGCGAGTTGGTTGAGAAACACCCCAGAAAAGTGGTGGTCTGGGCCGAAGTTCTCCTCTAAAATCGACAGACACTGGCTAAAAATTGTCTCGGCCTTCTGGTAGTCTTCCGTATCTGAATAGAAGTTTCCCAAAGCAAACAGGGCGGACAGAACCGAGATATGCCCCTCCCCTTTCATCTCTTTGCGGTATTTAACCACCTGCAGAAAAAGAGACTCGGCCCGCTGGTAATGTTGCAGATGAAACGCTACGATGGCTAACAGCTCCAGGGTGGTGACCACCTCGGGAGATTCACTCACCATCATTTTACTCTCAATCTCGGTGGCTCGAAGGAGAATTTTTTCCGACTCTTCGTATTTTTCCAGCCGAATGTAGGCTCTGGCCATATTATTCAGCACATAGGCCAGCAGGGGAGAGTTGGTCCCGACATTTTTCTCCAAAATTGTCAGGGAGTCCCGAATCATTCTCTCCGCACGAAGACCCTCCCCCATCTCCAGCAACAGCAGGGCATAGTTGTTCAGGGTGTAGGCTGTATTGGCATCTTTGACAACACTATGTTTTCGATAGGTAGCCAACGCCTTTTCATAAAACGCCTTGGAGGCGGGATAGTTTCGGTTGCGATAGTTGCAATAGCCGATCTCGTTGTAGATATGGGCCAGGGAGTCCAGGCGAGGAGAGCTGCTGTCGGACTCAAATTTGGCGGAATCGGCCCATTTTTCCATGGCTTTGGTAAACTGCCCGGCATTTTGAAACTCAACGGCCTCCTTCCAGAGTGTCTCGGCCCGGCGTCGTTTCCAATCCTGAGCATCTTCCGCTTTTTCCCGGATAACAAACTTGGCGACCAACTTATTAAAGGCCGACAGCCCCATCCGAAAGAGCGTTTGGATAAACCCAGAAAAATGATTAAGATAACCTGCCAAGAAAAGAGGCCTCCATCTGACTGAAAAAGAGGTTGTCACCCCCGCCTACTATTCACCAAAACAGGGTGAAAGTCTACATATCCAGATAGTGGGGCCCATCCCCCCCCTCAGGAGCAGACCACCTCAACTGAGGATCGGCATCTTTGATATCACACCCTTTACACTGAAGACAGTTGCCGGGGACCATAACCGAGGAGAAAACCCCCGCCGGGCAGTAGTGGCGAAGCTGGTTATCGGCTGGGGTTGTTCTAGTGGTTTGAATATGACAGGGCTGATCCTCCTCGTAGGAGAGTGCAGCCAGATAGAGTGAGGAGGCTCTATCGAAAGTGACCAGGTCATCCACCTGAAGAGACGGTGTTGCCGGCCTGCAGGGGTGGGGGCCGGGGTCAATTCTCAGCCCTTTTTCCCGATGACTCAACGTCCACGGGGCTCTCCCCCGCAACACCCCTTGATCCACCGCCCCATGAATCCCCCCCCCTGCCACCCCCCAACGAAAACCGGGGCGCAGATTGCGAGAACGCCAAAGGTCCCTCCAGAGCCAACTCCGCTTCAACGCGCTCGCATACTCCGAGCCTCGCTCCTCCTGCCCCTCTGTTATCAGGCCGAAGGCCGCCTCTGCTGCCAACTGCCCGGAATAGAGGGCTGTGTGGCACCCTTTCATCCGTCCCACATCCATGGTACCCCCTGCATCACCCAGCAGCATGCCCCCCGGAAAAGTGAGCTTGGGCAGAGACTGCACCCCCCCCTCTACCAAAGTTCGAGCGCCAAAACCGATACGCCGGCCCGATTGCAGCAGGGTACGGTGCAGAGGGTGGGTTTTAAAACGTTGAAAAAGGGCAAACAGATCCAGATTGGCTTGCTCATACTCCAGCCCCATGACCAGACCTATGGCCAACCTGTTTTGCTCTTGATGGTAGACAAAGCCCCCACCATAATGGTTGGTCGCCAAGGGCCATCCCAACGTATGCACCACCAGCCCCGGTCTGTGCTGGGCAGAATCCACCTCCCACAACTCTTTGATACCCAAGCTGTAGCTCTGAGGCTGGCTCGCACCATCCAAGCCAAAACGGGCGATAACCTGACCGCTCAACTCCCCACGACACCCTTCAGCCAGCAGGGTCTGCCTGGCTCTGATTTTCAATCCTGGTTGGTAGTTTTTTCGCCGTTTCCCCTGTTTGTCCACCCCTTTGTCTCCACTAACCACCCCCTCTACCCCCCCCTGTTGGGAGAACAGGAGAGAGGTAGCCGCAAAACCGGGATAAATTTCAACCCCCACCCTCTCCGCCTCACCAGCCAACCAGCGGGTCAACGCCCCCAGGCTGATCACATAACAGCCTCGGTGAAGAGACGATGGAGCGGGAAGCGGGAAGCGGCTTTTTTCTGATAACCAGAAAAACCGCTCAGAGGAGACCGGCAAACTAACCGGTGCGCCCCGGTCGGCCCAGTCGGGAATCAGCTTGTTTAAGGATTTTGGGTCAAAAACAGCCCCAGAGAGTGTATGGGCACCAATGGTCGCCCCTTTTTCCAGCAGACAGACCGAAAGATCCTCTCCCCGCTGCCGAGCCAGTTGGCGAAGACGAATAGAGGCGGCAAGCCCAGCTGGTCCCCCCCCCACCACCACCACATCGTAGTCGACACTCTCTTCAGACATCCTGGCTCTTCTTCCCTGCGCCATACCCTTGGGCTGCTTGAGCATAAAGGTGTTGATAGTTTCTGGCCATTGATTCGGCCGAATAGTCGCGGTGAATCACCTTGGCCAGCTCCCGACCCGCCTGGACCAGTTTTTCAGGTTCGGCACTCTTCTCCACCACCAGCCGAGCAAGCTCCGTTTCACTCTCCCGAGGAAAAAGAAAACAGCCCGGCACCTCAGAAAACAGATCGGAAAAGGGAGGAATATCGGATGCGATCAGCGGTTTACCCAAGGCGCCCGCCTCTAACAGAACATAGGGCAGCCCTTCAGAGCGTGAAGGAACAAGCAGGGCCATGGCTCTGTGCAGGATGGGCAGCATACGGGATGGGGGTTGTACCCCCAAAAAATGGATATGATCCACCACCTCTTTCTGGCTGGCACGCTCGCGAACCTGCTCGGCAAAGGCCTCTTCGCCCACCATGCTGGGGTGACCGACAATCACCAGGTGCAACTCTGGCTGCTCCCGGACCACCCTCTCCCAGGCCGCCACCGCCACATCCTGTCCTTTCACCGGCAAAAGATGACCCACCAACAAAAAATAGCGCTCCGGCAGAGAGAGAGAACAGGAAGATTGGGCCAGCTTGGCAACGCTCTTGCCATCAATACCATTGCCAATAACCGAGCCGCTCACCTCAGGAACATGCTGTTTCAAGGCAGAGAGAAGCGGCGCAGAGACACAACTGATAGCGTCTACACGACGGAGAACAAAGCGGTTAATCCAACGCTGCACAGGCCTGCGCTGGGCAAACTTAAGCATTTCGGAGCCATGGAGAGTAAGCACACAGGGCAGGGAGAGATACCGCGCCAACAGGAGAAAAAAGAGCTGATGATCATAGAGACCGTTGAGATGGATCACCTCTATTTTCTCTTCTCTAACCAGACGCAACAGCTCTCGCCAGCTTTGAGGAAACGCCCACAACCAAGCCAAAAACCCTCGAATCGGACGCCGCCTGTCCCAGGGCATTCGCACCCGCTTACAACAGTGAACAACCCCCTCTTCCACCCGAGAGTGCCACTGGGCATCCTCCCACAACCCCACCCGAAACAGCACCACCCCGCCACTGTTTGCCAAGCTGTTGGATAAGGTCGAAACCATGGTATGAATACCCCCCTTCACATGGTTAAACAGCAGGTGGTAGACAATTAACGGTTTCATGGACTTTTTTATCTCTTTTGTATAAAACTTTGTTGGCAATAATTCTTATCTGCATGGAACCATTCCCTCACAACCCTGTCTTACCTTATAACGGACCGGGTTTACTTGTTGCCTCTCCTCAACCCGGCTTCGTTCGACTGGGCTTCCACCCCCTCCCCCCCCCATCGGAAGCCCGGCCGTGTTTCAACCTGCTTCTCTATACCTCCAAAGGTAGAGGAGCAGGTTTTTTTTGGCCCAAAAACTGCCCGATTCGAGAGACCCCCTCCTCAATGGCTGAAAAGTTCGTGGCATAGGAAAAACGCACATGAACATCGGCCCGAAACTGTCCAAAATCCAGACCTGGGGTTACGGCAACTCCGGCCTCCTCCAAAAGAAGCCGACAAAAGGTCTGAGCATCGGCCAGACCGGTCTCTGCCAAAATCCGGGTCACATCCGCATAGATATAAAAGGCCCCCAGGGGCTCTACAGGAATGATAAAACCCAGTTCTTTAAGGGCAGCCATCAGATAGCACCGGTTTTTATCATAGATTGTCAGCTGATCTTGGAAAGCATCCCCACACTCAAACGCCGCCAGAGCAGCCTGTTGAGACAGGGTGGAGGCGCTGATAAAGAGGTTCTGCTGCAGCATCTCCACCGAACGCATGGCCTCCTCAGGAACCACCATCCACCCCAACCGCCAACCGGTCATGGCAAAATATTTTGAAAAACCGTGGATGACTATGGCTTGGTCGGAAAAATTCAGCGCACTCTTTGCCGGCTCTCCATAGGTGATACCGTGGTAGATCTCATCGGAAATCACCACCCCCTTTTCAGACTCCAACAGAGCGATCACCTCGGCAAAAGAGCGGTTGGGGATCAAGGTTCCGGTGGGGTTGGACGGGCTGGTGATCAACCCCCCTCGCAAACCCGAAGAGAGATGCGGCAACAGAAGGGGGGCGCTGAGTTGGTAGTGGTGTTCCGGCCCAACCGGAATACGCACCGGCACCCCGCCCAGCAGTTGAATCATATTCGGGTAACAGGGATAACCAGGGTCGGAGATAGCCAATCGATCACCAGGATTCAGCACAATGCCAAAGGCCAGAAGAAAAGCCCCGGAGGTTCCCGGTGTGATGATGATCCGTTGAGGTGAGATATCCACCCCATATTGAGTCCCATACCAACGGGCGATGCGTTGACGAAGGACCAGGCTCCCCTTGGCCTCGGTATAGCGGGTCTGATCCCGATCCAAAGCTCGGTGAGCCGCCTCTAACACCGGTGCTGGCGTTGGAAAGTCAGGCTCCCCCACCTCCAGACGAACAATATCCCGCCCCTGGGCCACCAACACCTTGGCCCTCTGCAGCACCTCCATGACATAAAAGGGCTGGATATCCGCCAGTTTTTCTGCCCACTCCATCGTAACGATTCACCCTCCGACATAATTGCTACATTGGCTACATCAGCCGACACTCTCGCAGTTTTCCAAAGAGGGTCTCCTTGGAAAAAGGCTTTTCGATGTAGTCCGTACACCCCCCTTTGAAAAAAGCATCCAGAACATCTCGAGGAGAGCTGGCCGCCGTCACCATGATGATCACTGCCTCATTCTCACCAGAGAGATCATAAGAGGCCTCCCTGGTCCGGATCTCCTTCAAAACCTCCTGACCGTCCATACCCGGCATCATGATATCGAGCAGAACCAGATCATAGGGGCTATCTTCAAAAATAGCCGCCTCAAACAGCTCCAAGGCGTCTGTTCCGTTAGAGACCATATCGCACGCCTCTTCATGGGCCAGCAGATCTCTCAACAGTTTTCTATTTTCAAACAGATCATCAACAATCAAGATTTTCATAGTCCACTTTCCCGTTGGGCTAAAGCACGAACCACTTTTTCGAACTCGATATCCAAATCATCAATCAGGGACGAGGCATCATCCCAGTTTTTCATCTCTACCTTCCCGTACAGGCGAATCGCCTTCACGTTCAACCGTGCAGCCCCCACATTCGACCCAGCCACCTTGAACCAACCGGCCTCTTTCAACATTTTTCCCGATTGACGTTCCACCAACGCCTGCCGCAACCCCTTCAGCCGTTTGGGCCCCTCTTGCAAAAGGGTTTCCCGATAGCTTTGCAGACGCACCGCCTCCCCCTCTGTCGGTATCAGAATGGGCATTTTTGCCTTTTTGCCGCCTGTTTTTCTTTTGGGCTTATCTCTCTTTATATAAGGTTCTATGGCTCGAAGCAATTCTGCCCCTCGATAAGGTTTGCGCAAATAGCCATTCATGCCAACCGCCAGACACTTTTTCTCCTCCGTAGGCATAATACGCGCGGTGACGGCAATAATGGGAATCTGCGGGTCCCACCCCCCAACACCCGCCCCCCGACGAATCTGCTCCGTCGCCTGATAACCATCCATTATCGGCATCTGCAGGTCCATCAATACCAGATCGTAGCGACCCAAAGCCAACTTTTCCAAAGCCTCCTGACCATCCTGGGCCAGAGCAACCACATGGCCTCTCTTCTCCAATAGTCCGGCAGCCAGCTTTTGGTTATTGACCAGATCATCCACCAACAGGATATGAAGAGGCTTCCCATCCCGAGAGATCACAGAGAAAGCGTCATCCCCCCTGTCGGGCTCTACCACAGCCCGCCCCAACAGTTGATCAATTCCCTTCAAAAGGCTGGATAGCTTGACCGGTTTTTTCACCAAACCAACCTTTGCCATCCGGGTACTGGATGTCAGCTCAGCCACCTGGATATGGGTAGGGATCATCAGCAAAATCTTACTTCTCCCCAAGGGGGATTGTTCCCAGGAGCCCTTTTCAGAAAACTCAGAAACAGAGAAGGCCTGGTCTAAAACAACCAGATCGAAGGGTCTCTTCTCTTCCGAAGCCTGGGTCAGAGACGACAGCAGTGAGAGACGACTATCGGCCTGCACCACCTCTCCACCATGGTCAGTGACCATCCGGCCCACAACCCTGCGACCACACTTGTTACGGTCGCCAATCAGCAAGCGTACCCCTTGCAGGTGAGAGGAAGAGGGTGGCACGGGGTGGGGCGGCGGCAGGCCGGTCTGTTTACCACGTCCAAATCGGGCCGTAAAATGGACGGTACTCCCCGCTCCCTCCTCACTCTCCAACCAGATCTCCCCCTCCATCATCTCTACCAGACGCTTGGAGATGGTCAAACCGAGGCCGGTTCCACCATACTTTCTGGTGGTGGAGCCATCCCCTTGGGTAAACTGCTCAAAAATAACCGCTGTCCGATCAACCGGAATACCCACACCGGTATCCACCACCCGAAAATGGAGCAGAACCGTCTCCTCCCCCGCCCCAGCCTCCTCCACCCTGTCTACACAAACCATCACCTCCCCTTCCAAGGTAAATTTGATGGCATTATTGACCAGATTGGTGACAATCTGGTTGAGGCGAAGAGCGTCTCCAATCAGGGGGGGGATATCCGGGGCTATGTCACAAAAAAGTTCCAACTCCTTTTGGTGAGCCTGAACGGCCAAGCCTTCACAACTGCTCTCTACCCGACCACGCAGATCGAAAGGGTGTTGTTCCAAACAGAGTTGCCCCGCCTCTATTTTAGAAAAATCCAGCACATCGTTGATCAACCCGAGTAGCTGGTTGGCAGAGTTGTGGACAATCTCCAGGTTTTCCTGCTGATCAGCAGTCAGATCGGACATCAGAACCAACTCGGTCATCCCCATGATGGCATTCATGGGGCTGCGAATTTCATGGCTCATGTTGGCAAGAAACTCATCTTTGGAGCGGTTGGCCGACTCGGCCACCTCCAGGGTATCCTGGAGAGACATCAACAACTGCTTACGGTCGGTAATATCCCTTAAAAATCCGGTATAATTCAGTTTGCCACCCCGATACATGGCGGTCAAACCAATCTCCAGATCCACCATTTTTCCATCCGCCCGCTTACCGGAGACCTCTACCCGACGTTTGACCACGGGGGGGATATCGGTTTCGGCAGCATGACGGCTCAAAGCCGACAGATGGGCTTGGCGGTACTCATCCGGAATAATCAAATCTGCCACATCTTTGCCGACCGCCTCTTGGGCCGAAAAACCAAACAGCTTCTCCGCAGCCGGATTGAACTCTCGAATCAGCCCATTTTTCTCAATGGTAATAATGGCATCCAAAGCATTATCCAAAATAGCCCGTATATGAGACTCCCGATCTTTGAGTTGGGCATAGGCAACCGCCAGTTTTTGTTCGTAGGAGCGGCGTTCGGTAATATCCTGTACGGTTCCAACCATTCGAACCGGCTCACCGCCATCATCCCAAAACACCTCTCCCATCTCATGAACCGTTCTCTCCACACCACTTGGACGGCAGACACGGTGTTCCAGATTATAGTTAACGGAGGGGTCCTCCAAGGCTTGGGAGATGGCTTGCTGCACCGTCATTCGATCATCGGGATGAACAGCCTGAAGAAAGCCTTCATAGGTTGCCGGGAACCCCTCATCAGTATACCCGAAAATGGTGTAGATCTCATCCGACCAGCTCACGGTATTGTTGACAATATCCCAATCCCAATTTCCCAACCGGGCTATCTGCTGGGATTTAACCAGACTATCCCGGTTTCTTTTCAGCTCGGAAAAGGCCTCCAGGGTTTTGTTTTCGGCCTCCTGGCGTTTGGCTACCTCTTGCTCCAGTGGAATAACCGCCGTCTGTCGCAACAACCCCCACAAGGCGAGGCCGAACAGCGTGGTAATAAAGGTGGAAATCGCCCACATGGTGGTCGTAAGGCCACGAATGGAGTCTGAAACAAAGTCCAGATCATGCTTGATGTGAAGGGTTAAAATCTTTTTCTGCTGAGAATAGAGGGTCTCTTTGTGAACAAGAAAGGCCTCTGCCGGTTGCAGACGTTGATACGCCATCAAGAGGGTACCGTTGGCCATCACGACGCGCATCTCAACAATCTCGTGTTGGCTTTTTCCCCACTGCAGCAAAAATTTTTCGATGTTGGTCAGGTCATCCTGCAGAATCGACTCATTAAGCACCTCCTTGATAAGCTTCATCTCTTGGTGAAAATGGTCGTGATACTCCTCATCCAGATACTTCTGATGGCTGAGCAGAATAAAATAGGCATTGGTGGCCAGAAAGAGCGCCATTAAAGCAATAAAGGGGATTAATCCCGGATAGTTGGCAAGAAAAGCGAGCCGCTTCATAGAACTCCTTCTCGATGGGTTACTCAGAAGAAATATCCCCCATCCAACCTGATACCCCTTCCTGGATGGCGGTCTCATAGAGCTACCAGAAAGCCCATATTACCACTTTCTCACCCATGACGTTAGAGAAGAATTGTCTGGGGAGAGGCAGCGTTAGAGAAGTAACAGCTCTTTTTCCAACGACAGCAGTCGGTCTCGATAGGTGGCAGCCAGTTCAAACTCCATCTCTTTGGCTGCCTGACGCATCCTTTTTTCCAACGCCTTGATCTCCTTCTCCAACACCTCCTTAGAGCGAGAAACCCGGTAGCCACCTCCCTCTTCCGCCACACGAGAGACAGAGAGGGGTTGCGTTTGAAAACCACCCCCCCCCGGCTCCTGGCTCTGCTCCGCCATTCCGGGAAAGCTGGGGAGTGCTGTGGTAACCGAACTGGGTTGAATACCATGCTCCTGGTTATAGGCCTTCTGTATGACACGGCGACGATCGGTCTCTGCCAGCGCTCTGCTCATGGAGCCGGTCATCTTGTCCGCATACAGAATAACAAACCCTTCTACATTCCTGGCTGCCCGACCAATGGTCTGGATCAAGGCTGTCTGAGAACGAAGAAAGCCCTCTTTATCCGCATCCAAAATCGCCACCAACCCCACCTCGGGAATATCCAACCCCTCCCGCAACAGGTTGATCCCCACCAAGACATGAAAAACACCCAGACGGAGATCTCGGACAATTTCCAGCCGCTCCAGGGTATCCACATCCGAATGGAGGTAGCGAACCTTAACCCCCAAATTGTCCAAATAGTCGGTCAGATCCTCCGCCATTCGCTTGGTCAGAGTGGTCACCAAAACCCGAAACCCCCTGGCAACGACCAGACGGATCTCGTTGAGCAGATCGTCCACCTGATTCTCTACCGGCCGAACCACCACCTCAGGCTCTAAAAGCCCGGTAGGCCGCACAATCTGCTCGACAACATGGCCCTCACTCCGTGCCACCTCTAACGGGGCCGGGGTAGCAGAAACGTAGATGGTATCAGGGCGCAACCCATCAAACTCTTCCATTTTCAGCGGTCGATTATCCATGGCTGAAGGGAGTCGAAAACCATACTCTACCAAGGTGTTTTTTCGGGATCGATCCCCTTTGTACATGCCACCAATCTGGGGGGTGGTTACATGGCTCTCATCAATAAACAACAGGGTGTTTTCAGGCAGATATTCAATCAGGGTTGGTGGAGGCTCTCCGGCATTTCGATTGCTGAGATAGCGACTGTAGTTTTCAATGCCTGTACAGTAGCCCACCTCCTGCATCATCTCCAGATCAAACAGGGTCCGCCCCTCAACACGTTGTGCCTCCAGATGTTTACCCTCATCCCGAAACCAATCAACCCGCTGCGCCAGCTCAACTTTGATCTGATCCATGGCGCGTAACAGCGTCGCCCGTTTGGTGGCGTAGTGGCTGGCGGGAAAAAAAACCATCCTCTCCAGCTTATCCCCACTCCGACCGGTCAGGGGATCCACATATCCCATCCGATCGATCACATCACCAAACATCTCAATCCGAACCGCCTTTTCCTCTTCATGGGGGGGGAATATTTCAATGGTGTCGCCACGCACCCGAAAGGTCCCTCGTTGAAAATCGATATCGTTACGTCGAAATTGAATCTCCACCAATTTTTTCAACAACAGCCGCTGGTCAATCTCCTGACCGACAAACAGCATCAGAGACATCTCCTGATAGGAGTCAGGAGAGCCAATACCATAGATACAGGAGACAGAAGAGACAATAATCACATCCTCTCGGGAGAGGAGAGAACGGGTAGCGGAGTGGCGCATGCGGTCGATCTGCTCGTTGATCGATGAATCTTTTTCTATAAAGGTATCGGTCCGGGGAACATAGGCTTCCGGCTGGTAATAATCGTAGTAGGAGACAAAATATTCTACGGCGTTCTCGGGGAAAAAACCCTGCATCTCGCTATAAAGCTGCCCGGCCAGGGTCTTGTTGTGGGCCAGGATAAGGGCCGGTCGCCCGGTATCCCGGATAATGTTGGCCATGGTAAAGGTTTTGCCAGAGCCGGTCACACCCAACAACACCTGATCCCGCCTCGATTGGTTCAACCCCTCAATCAGTTGCGCGATGGCTTTGGGTTGATCCCCCTGTGGTTGGTAGTCTGAATAGAGTTTAAACAGGCTGTTCTTACGGCTCATATCTTGTCTGAAGAGAGTCTGGGGGTGGATCACTCTGCAGGGATTCCAGGGGAGGCTCCAGAGAAACCGGTGGCTGTTCAACCGCTGGATTCAAATCTTTTTTTCTGGTTCCCAACAGCTTGCGGAGGCTTTTCCGGTAGCTCTTTTCGCCCCCGGCCCAATACATCTCACGAGGATTGATAAAGCGAACCCAATCGTTCTCCTTAATCAGGGTGGCTCCCAACTTGGAGAGTCTGGCCTTGTTGTCGTTATTGATAAAGCGAATACCGGGTACATCCAGCTTAAACTCAAAATCCTGCTGCACCAACATGTTGGGACGATGACCGTGGATAACGGTATCAATACCCAATTTTTTCAACATTTGACTGATCACCCTGCCATGGCTTTTGCCGTTGGACCCCTTGGAGCGATAGTAGGCCTGGGCCTGACGGATATCCCCCAAAATAGCCATCCCTTCTCGCTCCCTGAACAGGGCATACTTTCCCTCGTAATAGGCTTTGCGAAATCGATCGTTAAACGCATTCAGATCCACCGACTCCTCTTGAAGCTGGATAAGCAGGCGAAGAAGTTCAAAGGTAGGGTAGCCATGGATGAACAGATTGTTGGCATGGACATACATGATATCCTGATTGCGGATAAACTCAAGCTGGGCTTTGGAAAGCCCCATGGTGTTGCCATTGTCGGATTTTTGCAGGATGGCCAACTCATGGTTGCCATTCAGGATGACCATCTTGGCACTTTCGGGCAGCGTATCGCGCATGGTCTCAAACAGGGTAATGACCTCCTGCTTGGGGTGAGACTTGTTCAACCAATCCCCGGTGTGGACCAGTCGGAAATTATCCAGCCCCTTTTTCCATTTTCCACTCTTACCGACCAACCCCAACATCCAGAGCGAATAATGGATGGATTTGATGTCATTATCGGTGTCAGAAAGAACCACGGTAAACCAAGAACCCATTGCCAACCTTACATTCCTGTAAACAGGCTGAAAACACCCGCCTGTCCAATTAGTAAAACATCTTTTTTTTCAACAACCAACAGAGGCACAACCCTTGCCCAACTTGAAAAAGATTAACGTCCGCATCTCTGCAGGAAGATATATTAACAAAACTAAAGAAGAGAATCTAATTTTCTTGATCCAGGTTAACTGTCAATCGGCACATCAATGGATTAACCTTCTGTTTTTATTGCAAGTTATATTTTCTCCTTTTAATAAAGAAGTGAGAAACAGGCCCCCCTGAGCCCTGACAGAGGGGGTTGTCATCAACAAGGCTGAGGCTTAGACTGGACCACTCTATTCAGAAAAGGGGGCTAGAAAGGGATGGAGACAGTAACGATAACGGGATTACTGACATCTAAAAACAGCCCCAAGCAGCAATATGGTTTACGATAATTAAATTAACGCAATACAAAGCAGCCTAAATGAAGCCTACCCCAATGAAACCTTCTCCCCTCTCCTGGTCCGACCATCCCGCATCCCCAAGCACGGGAGAGGTTATCTGCGCTGTCTCCGGCCTGAAAGAACAGGGAGGGCAGGAGTTTACCTTCCATAAGGGTGAAGAGAGCTTCAGCCTGTTTGTTCTCAAGCACCAAGGCCATTTTTTTGCTTATGTTAACGGCTGCAAGCATTTTGTCGGCACCCCTCTCAACCCCAATAAAACAGGCGATTTTCTCCATCCCAACAATCCAGAACTCATTCGCTGCGGCGTCCATGGCGCTCTTTTTAAAATTGAGAGCGGAGAGTGTGTTTTGGGAGATTGCGAAGGGGAGTTTTTAGATCCGATCCCCCTCTCCATCGTGGCGGGAAATCTTGTCGTGGGCTAAGAGAGCTCAGCCAGCAGTTCCCGAACCTTTGGATAATCCACCTTGCCACTCCCTTGAAGGGGAATCTCCTTCACAAAGAGTATCTGATCGGGGAGATGCAGTGGACTCAACCCAGCGGCTTTAATCTCTTCCAACAACCGAGGCCGGGTCGCCCCCCTCTCTTCACTGACCATACAGAGCCTCTCTCCTTTCTTGGGATGGGGGATTGCCTCGACAACATGGAGGGTGTCGGGCCATACCGTTGCCGCACATCGCTCAACCGTTGCCAGAGAGATCATCTCTCCCCCCACCTTGGCAAAGCGTTTGATCCGACCGATTATCCGCAAAAAGCCCAGGGCATCCACCCCCACTACATCCCCCGTATCATACCACGCCAGCCCCAAGGGGGTTTCGGGGCGTTGTACTTGACCACAACCATCAGGCTGCAGATAGCCTTTCATGATGTTGGCCCCTCGCACCAACAGAACCCCCCCCGCCTCAACCCCCGGAACCGGCATCAGGTGATGATCGATTCCCGGCAGCAGACGACCAACCGTACCGGCTTGATAATGCAGAGCCGTATTGACAGCCAGAACCGGACTGCCTTCGGTGGTGCCGTAGCCTTCAAAAATACGAATGCCAAATTTTTCCATCCAGAGCGCTCTCGTCTCTGCCCTCAACGCCTCAGCCCCCGCCACAACCAGCCGAATGGAATGAAAATCCACCGGTGAGGCCATTCGTCCATAACCGGCCAGAAAGGTGTTGGTGCCAGCCAGCACCGTCGCTTTGATTCGATAAGCCAGTTCAGGAATGTTTCGATACTCCAACGGAGAGGGGTGGTAATGGCAACGAACCCCCGCCAAAAGAGGCGCCAGGGTTCCTACGGTTAAACCAAAGGCATGGAACATCGGCAGAACATTTAAAAAATGATCGTCAGCATGCAGGGTTATCCTGGTTCTTATCTGGTGAATATTACAGAGAATATTATCATGAGAAAGCACAACTCCCTTAGGCTCCCCCTCCGACCCGGAGGTAAACAGGATAACCGCCTCCTGATCAGGTTGGGCAGCCACTGTTTTCAACCTCCGTTCTGGCCACAGCGCAGAGACCAGGCCGACCACCTTTTGCACAGGGCCAATTTCAGGCCGCAGATCCTCCAGATAAAGAACCGTAACCTCCTTGGCCAACGACGCCACTTTATCGACAAACCCCCCTTTTTTGACAAACAGCCGAGAGGTTAAAACGGTCTGAATTCCAGCCGTCCGGCACGCACTGATCAACGTGCGAGAACTGCTGGTAAAGTTGAGTAAGGCGGGAGTTCTGCCAATGGCGTGCAGAGCCAAAAAGGTGACAACACCACCGGCAGAGGTCGGCAAAAAAACTCCGACTCTCTCCTTGGGTTTGCTGCGCCTGACAAGAGCCTCCCCAAGCAGGATGGCGCGCAAAACAGCCCCTCGATAGCTCAACGTGACACCGGTAGAATCGGTGATGATCTCGGTAGCAAAGCCGTGAATACGTGCCACTCGACACACCGCCCCCCACAGGGTTCCCTGCCCTTGGAAATGGGCCACCAAAGCCCGCCCCAACAGATCGGGCAACAGCACCCCCGTCACATCCGGCGGCAAGAGCGAGAGCGTAACTTTGGGGAAAAGATGGCGGGGAAGAGAGGCTTCCCGGCTGGAGCTGGGGTGATATTGGGTACCATTAAGGTGGGCAGCGATCACCGGAATACCCGCCTCTCTGGCAGCCCGGCAGGACCCTTCATCCATTTTGGCAAAAGAGCCGTTTTCCGTCGGTACACTTTCTGGTAAATGCAGCGCCACCCCGCCCCGCTTCCAGTGATTCAGGAGGGAGCTCCACCCTTCCTGCTGCAAGGATTCCGCCTCCATAAAGTGAATACTGGGAAAAAACCACCGCTGCAGCGGAGCAGGAAGCCGCTCTTTGGACACAATCAGCCAACTTTTTTCTGTCAACAAACTGGCTAAAATCATCCCATCGATGGCTGCCTGATGGTTGCAAACCACCAAACAGCCGCCCTGATCCCCTGTCAAAGGGGCTCCACCTCGGCAAACCAGACGAAAAACCTGCCTGATTATCCACCGAACCGCTTTTTCCCTGAGAGCCATGTTACTCCTGAAAGTCATCTGGTTTATAAGTTACGTTAATTTAGTTATCGTTAATTAACAACTGTCTATTATCAATCAGTTAAGCTTAACTAACAATAAGGAGATCCATTCAGATAAATCTGACAATTTTCCGCTCTTTTCCTCACACAAAACAGGCTGTCATAATATTTTTTAACTCACTTTACAAATAAAGCACGATTATTGCTTTCGATAATAATGAGGCCGTTAATGAATCCAACGAATCTTTTGCTTATGAGCCTGTTTACTCTCTTTTTGAACCATTTTTATTGAATTAAAGCAACCATTAAACGGGGGAGATTAAGAATGAATGCAACGGAAGAATCCTGGAGCAACATCCATGCGGCACCCGAACAGATGCTCTGGTCTGCCGTACTGGAGACAGCGCTGTCGAACGCCCTTACCCACCGTGACCCAGAGGAGAAACGACGGGCCATCAAATGGTTTGAAGAGGGTGGACAACATTTTAAAATGGTTTGCGATCTGGCTAACTATGAGCCAAGCTTTGTGCAAAAAAGGGTGCTGGATCTTATCGAAACCACCCACGCCAACAGTCTGAACTAAACCAACCGTTACAGCAAACCGGCCTTTCAATGTGCACAGAGCCCAAGCCAACTCATTCTGCATCCCACCGTGGTGGTTGGCGGTTTGCTGTTGATCGGGGGGGAACCTTTACCGATGTGGTCGCCATCGACCCGACGGGAGCCTACCATGGTGCCAAACTACTCTCTCAGTCTCAGCAGTATGATGATGCTGCCATTGAGGGTATCCGCCGCTTTTTAGGCAGCCCGACCAACCGGCCCCTCCCCCACGAACAGGTTGCCTGGATTCGCCTGGGAACAACCGTCGCAACCAACGCGCTATTAGAACGCAAAGGGGCGCCGGTAGGGCTCTTTATCACTCAAGGTTTTCAGGATCTTCTGGATATTGGCAGTCAACACAGGCCAGACCTTTTTGCGTTGGCTGTTCGCCGTCCCGAGAAACTCTATCAGGCGGTGGCAGAGTGTGAAGAGCGTATGGGGGTGGACGGTCTGCCGCTGCGCTCCCCCACCCACGCCCAAACCAGAGCCGCACTCATCGAGCTTAAACAGTCTGGCGTCGAGTCGTTAGCCATTGTTTTTCTCCATGCCTGGAAAAATCCCCGCCATGAACTCTACGCAGCCGAAATAGCCAAAGAGTTTGGCTTTAAACAGATCTCTCTCTCCCATCAAACCCTCCCCCTCATCCAAATGGTCGGACGAGGCAGGACCACCTTGCTGGACGCCTATCTGACTCCCGTTTTACGGCACTATAGTCAGCAGGTAAGGCGCTGGACGGGGCAGATCCCTCTGCATTTCATGAGCAGCACCGGAGGGTTGATGGTCCCGGAGGGGTTTACCGGCAAGGATGCCATTCTATCCGGGCCTGCGGGGGGCGTGACCGGTGTGGCGGCTGTTGCCAACCAGTGTGGCGCAGCACAGGTGATCGGCTTTGATATGGGCGGCACCTCAACGGATGTCTGTCGTTATGATGGCACCTTTGAACGGGTCATGGAGGCGGAGACAGCCGGTATTCACTATCAGGCTCCCATGCTGAATGTGGAGACGGTTGCGGCGGGCGGCGGGTCTATTCTCTACTTTGACGGCCAAAAACTCTCTGTCGGACCCGACTCAGCCGGGTCCGATCCCGGTCCAGCCTGTTATGGGCTTGGGGGTCCGGCCACCATCACCGATGCCAATCTGATTTTGGGGCGGATAGTGGCCGACTATTTCCCCAAACTCTTTGGTGCCGACCGCCATCAACCGTTAGACATCCAGGCCGCCAGATTGAGAATGGCTGAACTGCTCACTCGCGTCAACAGCCAGACCAAACAACACCTCAGCCTGGAGTCCCTGGCTTTGGGGTTTGTTCGCATTGCCAATGAAGCCATGGGACGCCCCATTAAAAACCTCTCTGTAGCGCGGGGTTTCGACTTGCGAAACCACGCGCTGATCTGCTTTGGCGGGGCCGGAGGACAACATGGGTGTGGTATCGCCAGCGGATTGGCCATTAATACACTCCACCTCCACCCTTTATCAGGGCTGCTTTCAGCTTTTGGCATCGCCCAGGCCACCCACAGCCTGACCCATGTCGAGACACTTCTAACCCCCCTGAACTCGACCACCCTGGCCCAGACAAACCGTCAGGGCAGAGCCGTCGCTAGGGGACTGACCTCTCGTCTTCGAGAGGAGTCAGCAGCGCCGGATGATACTGTTTTCAGCCAACACCTCTCTCTGGATATCCGCCTGGCTGGTACGGATAGCTCCTTAACCATAGACTATGATTCCAACCTGGGTCGGCTTACAGAACGTTTTAATCAACAACACCGCCAACACTATGGGTTTTCACCCTCCTCCTCTTCTCTGGAGATTCTGAATCTTCGGGTGGAGGTGACCCAACAACCAGAGGATCATCTCCCCGTCAATTTATCTCTTAAAAAAGCGCTGAAGGGAGAGCATAAAGCGGAGAGAATGACCCCGGTCTGGTTTACCAGCAGTGGGGCCACCCAAACACCGCTCTATCTCAGAGAGAGGTTGATCCCAGGCCGAGAACTAACAGGCCCCGCCCTGATTGCCGAACCCCACGCCATCACCGTTGTCGAACCGGGGTTTGTGGCTCATCGCTCTGACGATGGCCTTTTGACCCTGGAGCGAAAAGAGAGCCACACCGAGCAGGTGGACTCACAACGGGATCCTGTTTTGCTGGAGCTGTTCAACCACCGTTTTTCTGGCCTTGCCGCCCGAATGGGAGAGACGCTGGCTCGTACCTCCCACTCCGTCAACATGAAAGAAAGGCTGGACTTCTCTTGCGCTCTCTTCGATGCCAAAGGTCGTCTGGTTGCCAATGCTCCCCATGTTCCGGTCCATCTGGGGGCCATGGGGGCCACTGTCTGCGCCCTGATAAACAGCCGGGCAGAGAGTATGGAGCCAGGGGATGTCTATCTCTCCAACGATCCCAACCAGGGAGGATCCCACCTTCCTGATTTAACCGTCATCACACCGGTTTTCAGAAAAAACAGACTGGCTTTTTTTGTCGCTGCCCGAGGTCACCATGCCGATATTGGCGGTATTGTCCCTGGCTCCATGCCCCCTTTCGCCCGACTCTTGGCAGAAGAAGGGGTTGTTTTATCCAATGAATTATTGGTTAAAAAAGGGCTTTTTCTAGAAGAGGCCATTGTCCACACCCTGAGCCGCCCCCCCTACCCAGCCCGCAATATTCCTGAACGCCTCTCCGATCTCAAAGCCATGGTAGCAGCTGGAGCGCGGGGTGTTCGGGAGTTGGATGGTCTGTGCAACCTCTATGGAGATGAGGTGATCTCAAGCTATATGGGCTACATGCGAGACAATGCCACCCATGCCATGGAGGGGGTATTGAGCGATCTGCTCAGAGGAAGAGAAGTATGGTCCTGCCATTTTGAAGACCATATGGATGAGGGAGAAACCCTGGCTGTCACCATCACCATTAGCCAAAAAAAAGGCGGGCGACCTAAGGCCCTCCTCGACTTTAGCGGCACCTCTCCCCCCCACCAAGGCAACCTGAATGCGCCAACTGCCATCACCCGCGCTGCCGTCTTATATGTTTTTAGAACCCTGATTAAAAAAGAGATCCCTCTTAATGATGGCTGCCTGACCCCGCTCTCCATCCATATTCCCCCCAACTGCCTGCTCAACCCTCCCAAGCAGAGTGCTGTATCGGGCGGAAATGTCGAAACATCCCAAAGAATTGTCGATGTTCTCTATGGTGCCCTGGGGGTAGCGGCGGCCTCTCAGGGAACCATGAACAACTTTTTGTTTGGCAACCCAGACGGCACCGGCAGCCAATATTATGAGACCATTGCAGGGGGGGCCGGGGCGACCCATGGCTTTGATGGGGCCTCTGGCGTTCAGGTCCACATGACCAACACCCGGATTACCGACCCCGAACTGCTGGAACATCGCTTTCCTCAAATCAGGCTGGAACAGTTCTCCCTAAGGAGAGGCTCGGGGGGAGATGGAAAGTGGCGAGGGGGGGATGGGGTCATACGGCGGTTTCTTTTTTTAGCCCCTCTCACCCTTACCCTGCTTTCACAAAGACGGACCATTCCACCCTACGGTTGCCAGGGTGGAGAGCCGGGAGCCAAAGGAGAAAACCTCTTTTGGCCCTCGGGAACCACACAGCCCCAACCTCTTCCTGGTCGTTTTCAACAGACCGTCCAGGCTGGAGACAGGCTGGAGATCCGAACACCGGGGGGGGGAGGGTTTGGAGTCAAAGAGAGCTAAGCCGATGAAGGGATGTCAACCAGGGAGCTCTTCTCGAAACGCTTTTGAAAAAGGGGCAGCAGTTCGTCAGAAGGCAAGGGTTTGCTAAAAAAGAACCCCTGGACAGAGTGACAGTTGTTACCCTCTAAGAAACCAAGCTGTTTTTTAGTCTCTACACCTTCTGCAACCACATTGAGTTTTAGGCTTTTTGCCATGGAAATAACCGCCTCAACAATGGCATCATCTTCTGGATCACACGTGAGATCTTGAACAAAAGAGCGGTCAATTTTCAGGGTGGTCACCGGAAAGCGTTTAAGATGGTTGAGAGAGGAGAAGCCGGTACCAAAATCATCAATGGCCAAGGTCACACCCAAAGCACGCAGTTTATTCATGATATCGATGGCCTCTTCCACGTCGCCCATCACCATGCTTTCTGTAATTTCCAACTCCAGAAAGGCCGGTTGAATCTGGCTCTCCTCAACAATTTTTTTCACCATCTCAACAAAGTTAGGCTCCATAAACTGCCGAGCCGAAAGATTGACCGCAATCTGAACAGGGGTCGCCAACACTTTGGCCCAACGCACACCCTGTTCACAAGCCTCCGTTAAAACCCACTCCCCCATGGGTACAATCAGCCCTGTCTCTTCCGCAAGGGGGATAAACTCTGCCGGCCCCATTACCCCCTCCCCGTTTCGGTTCCACCGAACCAACGCCTCCACACCAAACACAGCCCCACTTCCTACATCCACTTTGGGCTGATAGTAAAGGCTCAACCTATTGGCCTCGATGGCCTGTTTCAGATCTTGCTCCAGAGCGACCCGGTTGGAGATTAAAGTCTGCAACTCTTTGGAAAATGAGCGGAAAGTATTCCGTCCCGCCTCTTTGGCCTGATACATGGCAATATCAGCATGTTTACAGAGCACCTCCTGGTCCTGTCCATCATCCGGGTAGAGGGTAATACCGATACTTGCCCCTACCTGGGCCTCACCAGCTTTCAAGAAAACCGGCTCTCCTACCCGTTTAATCAAGGTTTGAGCCAGATGGCCCACCTCTTCCGAGTTGCTGATTTCGGTTAAGATGATGGCAAACTCATCCCCACCCAAACGGGCAACCGTATCCGTACCACGAACACTGGCCTGCATTCTCTGGGCAATAACACAGAGCAGCTCATCCCCTGCCGCGTGACCAAAGGTGTCGTTGACCTGTTTAAACCGGTCCAGATCGATGAACATAATAGAAAACTTGCTGCCTCTTCGAGAGGCTGTGGCGATGGCGGCCAAAATGTGTTCGTTAAAAAGGGCACGGTTGGCAAGCTGGGTGAGCTGATCATAGAATGCCAAGGATTTCAGTTTGCTGTTGATCGCCTTCTGTTCACTGATGTCGGTAAAAACCCCCACATAGTTTTCATGCTTACCCTGGGCATTTTTGATGACGCTGATGGTGAGCCATTTAGGAAAAACCGTTCCATCTTTCTTTCGGTCCCAAATCTCCCCCTCCCAACAACCATGAAGGGATAGCTCCTGCCACATGGCCTCGTAGAACTTTTTATCATGTCGACCGGATTGTGCTATGTTTGGGTTTTTTCCCAGCACCTCCGCCCGACTGAATCCGGTTAGCTGCTCATACGCCGGGTTGATATCCAGGATTTTTGCCTCGGTGTTGGTAATAACAATGGCCTCACTGACACTCTCCATCGCCTTTTGGGTCAACTCCAATCGATGGAGCAGCGGTTTGGTAATCCGAAGAAAGAGAAAAACCCCCAGCCCAATGGCAACCATGCCGACAAGAAAAACAATAGCCGCCGCCCGGATAAAAGGGGCACGAATTTCTTGGATATCGATCTTTGCCACCACACCCAGATCGAGAATAGCTACCGGCTCATAAGCCGCCAATACCGTAGCCCCTCGATAGTCCAACCCCACCACCGTACCGGACCGACCCGACAAGGCCCGGCGCATCGGCTCGGCCAGTTTGGCAGAAAAAGGCACCGGATTGGGCTCAGCCATTTTGGAATGCCGATGGCTTAAGACAAAGTCGATCAGCTCCCCCCTACGTTTGGCCAGTGTATACTCACCGGTCTTACCGAACCCCTCAAAATATTGATGGGCATCCTTGATTTGTGCGATAGACGCGCCCAAAAAACCCTCTTTATGAGTGGTTTGGTTATGAATTGAATTGAATCGTGCAACCGCTTCCATCAGCCTGGCTCGGCTCTTGACGGTATCAACCAAGCGGGCTTTTTCCTCTTGAAAGGCGGTTTGGTAGAGGATGGCCACAGCGATGCCACCAACAAGAACAACCAGTAGCGCCATAATGATCACAAGGAGCCAAGGTTGGTATCTATTTTTGTCCATAAAAACGATCCACTATACTGACTATCCATTGTGTAACAAAAACAGATGAGTCCCTCCGCAAATGAAATAAATCGATTGCCTGTACAATCGCAACTATTTGATAAATTACTGGAAGACTTTACTCGGACGGTGATTAATACGGTATTAACACGTCAACAAACTATCGAGTTCTCTTGTTGAGACTACTCCTTCCTTCCACCAATTGGTAGGATGGATGGTGTTGATTTTGTTGTACACTCGCTTTAATACGATCAACCAGGTGGGACCATTGAATCTCTTGCTCTGACTGGAAGATCCCCTTAAAATTTTTCACACTTAACGTCATAAAAGGGGCTGGATTTTTTGCCTTGAGAAGATAACGGACACCGTAATGGAGGTGGGGACCATCCACTACCCCACTCTGACCGGATAGACCGATCGTATCGCCCTTTTTAACAAAGTCACCCTTTTTAACCAAGATTTTTTTCAGATGCCCAAAACTGGTTTTGAAACCATGGTTGTGATGGATAATAATCAGGCGACCGGATGGATCGTTTTTTCTTCGAACCCCCGCAAACTCCACCACCCCATCCGCCGTACTGACCACAGGTGTACCCAGCGGTGCCCTCAGGTCAACACCATTATGAGGAAGTCTGGAGCCGTGGACGGGATGCACACGCACCCCAAAAGGGCTGGTCACCCCTTTAAAAGGAACCGGATAACCACTTGGAATATCTTGCAAAAATTTAGCAACAAACAACCTCTCATCCTCTTCCTTAGGAATCACATAGCTCATGATAAGAGAGTCGATGGCCTGCCGAAAACTGGGATCTGCAGCTGAGTATGTCGGGGTTTTGACAGAAAAAAGGCGAAACAGCTCATCTACGGCGTCAAGATTAGGGGATAGATCAGATAAAGTCTTCAAACCAGCTGAACCGCTCATCCTCTCTTTCTGCTCTGACAAAATAGTGACACCCGGGCCCATTGCAACGGTTCTCAACGGTTCAAAAAGCAACTCTTTCTCATTTTCAACATTGATATCAACAAGTTGTGCAGAAACAGAAAAAATCCCCAAAACAAGAAGTGTGATGAGGGAACTTAGCACCCTTACCCCAAAAACCCCGGAAAACAACCCGGTGTGAGCATCTGTTCGCTTTGAAAAATGGTTATTGCACCCTTTGTCTCTGGCTTCTATCATGTCAGTTTAAACCCTTGGCCCCTCATTGGGTGATCAAATCAGATCAACCTATCTATTAACAATATATTAACAAATAGAGCAGACCCTGAAACATTTCAACAAAAAAACGCCTTGCCCTACCACTCCATTTGACTGGTACAAGCAGGTCACTCCTTACTTCTATCGGTTGTACAAGGGAAAATCATGAAAAGTTTTCGTAAAGAGCTTTGGTTTCAAACCTCCTCCAGGAGAGCGTTCATCAATATTACCTCTCAGGTAGAGAAGGCCATCCGGGAGAGTGGCATCAAGGAGGGGTTGGTACTGGTCAACGCCATGCATATCACCGCCTCGGTCTTTATCAATGATCAAGAGACCGGGCTGCACCAGGACTATGAAAAATGGTTGGAACAGTTGGCTCCCCATGCCCCCATCAGCCAATATCGACACAACGATACCGGAGAAGACAATGCCGACGCCCATATGAAGCGTCAAATTATGGGACGGGAAGTGGTGGTAGCTCTTACCAAAGGGCGTCTGGATTTTGGAACTTGGGAACAGATTTTTTATGGAGAATTTGACGGAAAAAGAAAAAAAAGGGTACTCATCAAAATTATCGGGGAGTAATCAACCCAAGCCAAGAAGGTTGGGAAAGGGGAGGCTCCTCCCTTTCCCAACCCTCTTGTCAGCAACTCATCCCCCCTCCAAACTTCGCGCATCCCCACTACCCTGACACCACTCACAAGGGACAAGTTCCGTATCTAAATCAAGAGATAGACGTGTCCCGGTACCATTACACTCTTCACACTCCCCTTCCTGCAGACCGAGGAGATCCTGGGTTGAAAGTCCCTGTTCCATTTCATACTCCATCCTAACATTGACGGGCAACGCCCGAGGGGCAACTCTTTTGGTTTTTGTTGGGGAACCCTATCACCTTTTCCTTTTGGCCTCAACATTGCAATCCACTCACTTCGTTGGTCGGGTTTTCTGGAAGCTGAACGAAACTATACAGAAATAAATCTAACAGAGAACGGCATTCTCAGAAAACCTGACCAATGACTTTTTTTCATTTTTTAATGAACAGATCAGATCGCATCAAGGATTTCAACCAGTTTGATGCTTTTGTATATTAAGAAAACAATGGGATGGAAGACTAATTTTAGTACAGGGCTTCCGATAGAGTAATGAGTAGAACATCTCTACTATATTACGTTATTTATATTAATAATAGTAAAAATGGAGTATTTCATGGGTGCTTTTCCCTCCCCCCCTTCCGAGATCAACGATCTGCCACCACAAGTCCAAGCCTATGCTCAGGCTGCCGCCCTGGCGGATAATACACGGGCTGCCTACTGGGGGGATCTACGGCGTTTTGTCGAGTGGGGTGGAGAGGTTCCTGCTTCCTCGAAAATGGTCGCGTCCTATCTGGTTGCCCATGCCAACTCCCACAAATATGCCACACTGGCTCGCTGGAAGGTCTCCATCGGAAAATCCCACACAGCCCAGGGACTGCCCGACCCCACCAAAACCGAGTTGGTTCATGCGGTGCTTAAAGGGATTAAGCAAAAACATGGACAAGATCAACGTCAGGTTGCCCCCCTGACCAAAGAGAAAATTATCGCCATGGTCTCCAACATGGGAGAGCGCCTGAAGGATAAGCGGGACAAAGCACTGATTTTAGTGGGATTTGCAGGAGGACTGCGCCGCTCTGATTTAATCTCTCTAGAGCGTGAAAACCTCTCTGAACGGGAAGAGGGCTGGGAGATTGTTCTGCCTAAAAGCCAAGTCGCCATCCCCACTGCCAGCGGTTCTGTTTGTGCCGTCAAGGCACTGAAAGAGTGGTTGGATGTGTCTGAAATCAATGAAGGGGCCGTGTTTCAAGGGATCAATCGCCACGGAAAACGTTCCGGCAAACCCCTCACCGGTCATGGCGTGGCGCTGATCGTCAAGGAGCGGGTGCAATCTATTGGCCTGGACCCAGCCCATTACAGTGGATTCAGCTTAAGAGCAGGGTTGATCTCCAGCGCGGCCGATCAGGGAATCTCTCTTCGACACGCCACCTCACTCAATGGACATGGTGTCCTTTAATTTTCGTTAAGTAAGTTAACGTCAGGTATTACCGTTACCTGACGTTAACTTATCCCCCCTTTTATCCGCAAGCCAACACCTCCCCCTCCGACAGGTCATTATGGATCAAACGGGCATCAACCGTTGGCTAGGCTCCCTGTCCCTCTACAGAGAACCTCGTCTGATCGCTATTCTGTTTCTGGGATTTTCCAGCGGCCTCCCCCTGGCCCTGACCTTTGGCACCTTGACACTCTGGCTGGCTGAATCGGGTATCAGCAAAACCTCCATCGGCCTCTTTGCCTTGGCTGGGGCACCCTACACCTTTAAGTTTCTCTGGGCGCCACTGATAGACCGCCTCCCCCTGCCTTTTCTCACGGGGCGGTTTGGACGTCGTCGAGGTTGGATGCTGCTGACCCAGGTCGCCTTGATGATCTCTATTCTTGGCTTGGGGTGGTCCAACCCACAACAGGCCCCCTTCACCACCGCCCTCTTCGCCCTGCTGACCGCTTTTTGGTCGGCAAGCCAAGATATTGTCATCGATGCCTACCGGGTTGAAATTCTCGAGGAACACCAGTATGGGGCTGGAGCCGCCATGGTGGTTTTGGGCTATCGGCTGGGTATGCTGGTCTCTGGTGCGGGTGCGCTCTACCTGGCCACCTTCCTGGGGTGGCACTGGACCTATGCGATCATGTCGGCCACACTGGGTATTGGGGTTATCACGGTACTGCTCAACCCAGAACCGGCACAACAAGAGAGCGCAGCCTCTCAACAGCAAGAGGCCAGACTGCAAACCTATCTGCAAAATCGCCCTTGGTTGAGGGGATGGCGTGGAAAAGGGGTCGCTTGGTTTTCAGGAGCGGTTATCGCCCCCTTTTCTGAGTTTATGACCCGGCGTGGCTGGCTGCTTATTCTGTTGTTTATCCTGCTCTATAAGTTTGGCGATGCCCTGGCGGGGGTGATGAGCAACCCTTTTTATGTGGAGTTGGGGTTTTCTAAAATCGAGATTGCCAACGTCAGCAAGCTCTTTGGTCTGGCTACCCTGATTATTGGCAGTTTTATGGGGGGCGCACTGGTCAGCCGGGTGGGGATCATGAAGGGGTTGTTGTGGTGTGGCCTGCTGCAGATGGTATCCAACCTGATGTTTGTCTGGCTGGCCCACACCGGTTATGACATGACAGCGCTGACACTGACCATTGCCATAGAAAACCTCAGTAGTGGTATGGGCATGGCGGCGTTTGTCTCCTATCTTTCGGCTTTGTGTAATGTCGCCTACACCGCCACACAATATGCCCTGCTCTCTTCCCTGATGGCCTTTGGTCGCACCCTGCTCTCCTCGTCAGGTGGCTGGTTTGCCGACCAGATGAGTTGGGGGGCTTTTTTCTTGTTGACCACGGCAGCCGCCCTGCCGGGCCTGCTGTTGCTGCTCTGGATGATCCGTCGTTTTCCCCTTCAAAAAGAGCCTCTGCGCTAGGAAAAGGTGACTTATTCCTGGGCAGATCCGTTAAATTTGCTATCATGGTCAGGCTTAAATTATTTAACCAATCAGCCAGGAGTCTGCCATGAGTGTTCTGTTAGAGTTTTCCATGACCCCCCTCGATAAGGGAGAGAGTGTCAGCCCTTACGTCTCCCGCTCTCTGGATATCATCGACAAAAGTGGCGTCTCCTATCGTCTGGGTCCGATGGGAACCTGCCTGGAGGGTGAGTGGGACGAGGTGATGGGGGTGGTTAAATCCTGTCTGGATACCATGCGGAGCGACTGCAACCGGGTCTCGGTGACCATCAAGATGGATATACGCCAAGGGGCTACGGAGCGGCTGACGGGCAAGATTGAAAGTGTGGAAAAAAAACTGGGCCGCCCCGTCAATAAATAGCCTTGGACTCTGGCTGACTAACCGGTTAGAATCAGTTAATGAGAGTTTAAACGGTTCAACTCGTCATCAGGAGCGCTTTATCTCCCCTTTGGGTCATCACCCCTTTTCAACAACCATTCACCATGCGTATTGGCCTCGACTTCGACAACACTTTGGCAAACTATGAGACCCTTTTTTCCGACGTCGCCCAGGAGATGGGGTGGTTGACGAACAGAGCAGACAGCTCTGGACCCTGGACAAAAAACAGGGTCCGAGAGCATATTCGTGCCCTGTCTGATGGTGAGATCAAGTGGCAGACCCTGCAGGCCAGTGTCTACGGTCCCAGAATGAACGAGGCCCGATTGATGGACGGGGTCTCGGACTTTTTAACAACCGCGGCCAGTCGACAGGCCGAACTGTTCATCGTCAGCCATAAAACCCAATTTGCCCGTCAAGATACCTCACACCACCATAATCTGCACAAAGCAGCACAATCCTGGATGGAGCAGCAGGGGTTTTTCTCTGTGGAGGGGTTTGGACTTTTGCCTGAACAGCTTTTTTTCACCGCAACCCGGTCAGAAAAAGTGGCCCGGATTGCACAACTGAAATGTGACGTTTTTATCGACGATCTCCCCGAGGTTTTTAACGAACCGGGATTTCCCGCCGCCACCCATAAAATACTCTTTTCTCCCCACACCCCCCCCGACAAAAAAGGGGCTTATCCAAGCTTCAACCACTGGCGTGCCATTGAAAAGGAGCTTTTTGCTCTTGATTAAATCTGATGGGGAGCTGCTATCCATTGCCGAAAAACTGACTCAAGAGCCGGTTCTTGAGCTTAAAATGGCCCTAAAGGGTGGCAACAACCGACTGTTCAAGATCACCACGCCAAGCCAACACTACGCCTTGAAATTTCATCTCCACCTTTCCGGTGATCCCCGTGACCGCCAAGGTGTGGAGACCCAGGCCCTGACTTTTTTGCAGGCCCACGGGTCAATCCAGACGCCCAAACTCTATGGGGTGGACAGGGTCAATCGATGTTCTCTCATGGAGTGGATTGATGGCGAACCCATTGCCACCCCCAGCCACAAAGAGATTGGGGCAGCACTCCAGCTGGTAGCAACCCTGCACCGCCTGGGCCAGGCTCCCGAAGCCCGGAATCTACCCCTGGCCTCTGCGGCCAGCCTCTCGGGGAGAGCCGTTGAGAGACAGCTTGAAAATCGTCTGGCACAACTGCAGCCTTCGTTGGCAGAACACCCCTCGCTGGCCGACTTTATTCGGGCAGATTTTACCCCTTTTCTCCAGCAGGCCATTCAACACGCTCAGGAGAACTACCAGAAGGCCAACCAGGATTTTGATGCCGATATTGGTGATGAAAAACGCCTGTTAAGCCCTTCAGACTTCGGTTTTCACAACGCTTTACGCCATCGGGATGGTCATCTGGTTTTTCTCGATTTTGAATATTTTGGCTGGGATGATCCATGTAAAATGTGCTGCGATTTCCTTCTGCACTCAGGCATGGATATTGCGACTGAACAAAAAAAAGCCTTTACCTTGGGGGTGGTGGATATTCTGCAATCCGACACCAATCTCTCCTTCAGGATCACACAGCTCTACCCCCTTTTTGGTCTCTGTTGGTGCCTGATCATTCTGAATGAATTTATTCCACAAAGGTGGCAAAGAAGGGTGCTGGCTGCTGGAGAGACCTTGGACAGACAGAGAATTTTGACTCAACAACTTGCTAAAGCTCAACAGCTTTTAGACTCTCTACAGCGAGAGCCGTTAGGATGGATATCATGATTGACCCCGAACAGACCCTGGAACCCCTTTTCCCCAACTCCCCGCCTCTCGATAGCCGCTCTGCGGATCTTCGACGTCTGGTATTGCGGGCTATGGAGGGGGGCGGACGGGGCCACCCCGGACCGGCTCTCTCTCTGATAGAGATCCTGCGGGTTCTCTATGATGATATCCTGCTTTACAAAGCCAACAAGCCGGATTGGAAAAAGCGGGATCGCTGTATTCTCAGCAAGGGGCATGGCTGTCTGGCTCTCTATGCTCTTTTAGCAGACAAGGGCTTTTTTCCGGTTGAGGCGTTGGATGAATTTTGCCATTTCAATGCCATTTTGGGCGGGCACCCAGAGCGGGGAAAAATCCCCGGCGTGGAGGCCTCCACCGGAGCGTTGGGCCACGGCCTCTCCATTGGTGTTGGTCAGGCGCTGGCGGCCAAACTGCAAAAGCAGGCTTTTCGCTCTGTGGTGGTCATGGGGGATGGTGAGATCAACGAAGGGTCGGTCTGGGAGGCTGCCCTGACGGCGGCCAAGCATCGGCTGGATAATCTGATCGCCATCATCGACTACAATAAACTCCAATCCTACGGCACCACCCGCCAGGTTTTGAATATGGAACCCATGACCGATAAATGGGCCGCCTTTGGCTTTACGGTTCACCAGGTGGATGGACACGATGTGGAGGCCTTGCGAACCACCCTGAAAACCCCACCTGTTCCTGGCAAACCCACCGCCATCATCTGCCACACCATCAAAGGTAAAGGGCTGCCCCCGGCAGAGAACAACCCGGCCTGGCACCATCAATCCCGAATGGCTCCTGAGCAGTTTTCTGAACTGTATCAAGCCCTGGAAGTAAAATAATGCGAAAAACCTGTTTGAACTCTATCTTTGAACTGGCCAAAAAAGATGACCGTGTTCTCTTTCTCGGCTCGGACCTGGGGTCTAAAACCGGGGATGATTTCCTCAAGGCCTTTCCCGAACGTTTTTTTATGGAGGGCATTGCCGAACAGAACCTCATCGGCATGGCAGCCGGATTGGCGATGGAGGGGTACATCCCTTACGTTAACACCATTGCCAGTTTTCTGACCCGGCGCTGTCTGGAGCAGATCACCGTCGATCTTTGTCTTCACGACCTTCCCGTCCGCCTGATCGGCAACGGAGGTGGTCTGGTCTACGCCCCCCTCGGCCCGACCCACCTGGCCCCGGACGATTTTGCCCTGATGCGGGCCTTGCCCAACATGACCATTCTGGCCCCCTCCGATGCGGTACAAATGCGTGCCATCATGAAACAGACCCTGGAGTGGCCCCACCCCATCTACATCCGCCTGGCGAAAGGGGGAGACCCGGTGGTTTTCCCCAAAAAAACCAAGGTGGAGATCGGTAAAGCCTTCTCTCTACGGGAGGGACGCCACGCCATGATCATCACCACGGGCGCCATGGCTCATCGGGCATTGGAAGCGGCTGAAACCATGGGAAAAAAAGGGTTGGATTGTGCCGTTCTCCACCTGCATACGGTCAAACCCCTGGATGAGGCCGCCCTGCTGGAGGCTGCTTCGAGTTTTCCACTCCTGGTCACCATAGAGGAGCACTCCCGCATCGGCGGGTTTGGGAGTGCGGTGGCAGAACTGCTTGCCGACAGAGGCCCCTACCCCGGCCCTCGCCTGTTACGTCTGGCTCTACCCGATACCTTTGCCAACCATTATGGCTCTCAAGATGAGCAACTGGAAGTCGCGGGATTGCAACCCAGATCCATTGCCAAGGCCGTGATTAAAAGTTTGTTCGGAGCCTAGATTTTATGTCAACTCTCTATAGCAACTTCAAGTTTCTTCGCTTTCAAGACCATCTGAAGGCTTACCAGAATCGACAGGTGTTGGCCCCTGTCCATATCCGCATCAAGCCCACCAACCACTGTAACCATGACTGCTGGTACTGTGCCTATAAGGTGAGCAACCTGCAACTGGGAGAGGATATGGTGGAGGCAGATGCCATTTCGGAAGAGAAGATGGCGGAGATTGTCGAGGATTGTATCGCCATGGGGGTTAAGGCGGTCACCTTTTCCGGTGGCGGGGAGCCGCTGCTCTATAAAACCCTGCCCCAAACTGTCAGCCGTCTTGCCCAGGGTGGGGTGCGGGTGGCCACCCTGACCAACGGCAGCAATCTGAAAGGAAAAATGGCTGAAGCCTTCGCCCAATACGGCACCTGGGTTCGCATTTCGGTGGATGGCTGGGATGATGCCAGCTATAACCGGGCAAGGGGCATCAAGGGGGACGCCTTCTCTCAGTTGATCCGCAACATGAAAGACTTCTCTCAGATGGCATCCCAGTGTGTGCTTGGCGTCAGCTTTATTGTCACGCCAGAGAATGTCTCCCATCTGGTTGAAGCCTGCACCACCTTCAAGGAGGCTGGCGCCAATCATGTCAAACTCTCGGGGGTGGTGGTGGCCAACGAAGGGCATGAGAACAACCGCTATCATGCTCGCATCCAACAACAGGTCGCAGCAGAGATAGCCAAAGCGTCTCAACTGAACGACGATCATTTTTCTCTCATCAACCACTACCACGAACTGGAAGAGCGCTTCGACAAAGCCTACACCACCTGCCCCTTTCTACAGTTTTTAACCGTTATCGGCGCCGACTGTTCGGTCTACTCCTGTCAGGACAAAGCCTATACTCAGAGCGGTCTGCTCGGCTCGTGTCGGGATCGCTCTTTTAAAGCGTTTTGGTTTTCCGAAGAGAACAGAAAGCGGCTGTTCTCTCTAGATCCCTCCCAAGCGTGTCACCACCACTGTGTCTCCCACAACAAAAACCTGGCCATTGAAGAATTTATCCGCATGGACCCCGACCATGGGCAATTTGTCTAGCCTGAGAGTGAGAAAAACATGAAACGAGTCGATTTTATCTCCGAGCTTCACACCCGCACCCAACGGGACTATGTCCAACGGGTGGTGGAGCACGATAAAGCCGAGTGTGCCACCAAAGCCAAACAGTGGGGTTTTGACTATTGGGATGGGGAACGCCAGTATGGCTATGGCGGCTATCGCTACGATGGGCGCTGGCTGAGTGTGGCCCAAAAGATGGCCCGTCATTATGGGCTGAAAGCGGGAGATAAAATTTTAGATGTCGGGTGTGGTAAAGCTTTTTTGCTCTATGAGTTTACCCAGGCGGTACCCGGCTGTGAGGTGGCGGGGCTGGACATCTCCTCCTATGCCATCCAAAACGCCAAAGAAGAGGTTCGGCCTTTTTTGATAGAGGGTAACGCTACCGAGCTTCCCTTTGAGGATAACAGCTTCGATTTTGTCTACTCCATCACCACCCTGCACAATCTACGCTGTTACGATCTGGAAAAAGCCATCCGTGAGATAGAACGGGTGGGCCGGGGACATAAACTGATTGTTCCTGAAGCCTACCGAAACGAAAAAGAGAAGGCCAACCTACTCTATTGGCAGCTAACCTGTGAGGCCTTTTGCACCCCGGAAGAGTGGCAGTGGTGGTCCCGGCACTGCGGCTATTCCGGTGATTGGGATTTTATCTTTTTTGAGTAGAACACCCCGCTACCAGAGTCCATTTAACGCAAGAAGAGCCAGGAGTTGTTATGGGTAAAGAGTTTGGTAAAGAGTCTGGGAACCAATCCAACAAGGAGATAAACACACCCGACGACCACGGTAATCAAACAGCCGCACTTATTTCTCAAGGAATAACACACCATCAAGAGGGAGAGCTGGCCCAAGCTCGCCGTTGTTATGAGTCAGCTCTGCAATTGGCCCCCAACAACCCTCAACTTATTTATCTACGTGGCATTCTTGCCAGCCAATTAAAAGAGCACCAACTGGCTGTGGATCTGTTAAGCCAAACCGTGCGGCACAACCCCAACGATGCCACTCTCCATGACAGCCTGGCAACCGCTCTTTGGGAACAAGGGAACCAATCTGCCGCCCAAAAGCGCTATCGTAAGGCACTGGAGTTAAACCCAAGCTTGGTTGAAACATGGTATAATCTGGGTTGTGTTCAACTGGAACTAAAGCAGAATCGGGAGGCCATTGAATCTCTCCTTCAGGCGATTACCCTGCAACCGGATTTTTTCAGGGCCTATGGGAAGATCGCCAACGCCCACAAAGCCTGTGATGAGCTTGTTCTAGAAAACTATTACGTCACCCTGTTCAAACATTTCTATCCCGGAGAGCTTGAAGAGCAACAGGAAGAGATTCACGATCTGTTTTTTTTGGATTTCCAAACAGCTCTGGCTACCGCAAAAAAGAAAAACAGGTTTTCCCAAACGACCTACGTCACGGCAGCTCAGCTCTGTTATTACGTTGGAGATCCGGTAGAAGGAACACCAAAAACACTGATTTCACTCCCTCTGAAAAACATGGCCCAGTTTGTCCATAATACCCGACTTCGCCTTCCAAAAGCTGTCCATTTTGACCCCTCTCAGCCGAGCGAGAGAGAGTCCGCCTTCCAGATTGCCAACCTGCTGGAACAGCTGGCTGTTGCCAACAAACAGCTGGCAAACCACTATTATAACCAAAACAGAGTCCGCCAACCTATTTTTGAGCCGGGCAAACCACTGCGTATTTTTCTCAGCGCTTCTCGTCAGACCGTGGTTATGCAGTACTGCTCTCGCTACCTGGCAGAGTCATTCAAACGTCTGGGACAGGAGGTCTGTTTCTTGATTGAAGAGGATGACCGAGAGGAGCTGAGCCTGCTTCAGCAGATGAAGGTCTATTATGATTTCAACCCCCATGTGATCATCAACATCAATCATCTGAGCAATCAATGGCTGCATCCGGATGTGTTTAATTTTACTTGGTGGCAGGATTTCATGCCGGAGTTGGGGGCTAAAAAGCCTCTTGCGTGGCGCAAACGAGATTACGCTTTAACAGCAGACCCTGTTCTCAACCCTCATCTGCAGCGAGTTGGCTCTCCCACTGTCTACCGCCAAGAGTTCTGCATTGATCCGACTTTATTCAAGAACAGGACACCTTGGCAGGCACGTAAAAAGGCGGTTTTTATCGGGGTCTCCTACATCCACAGGTTGACCCATGTTGCAGGAGAAGCCAAAGCCATTCAGGCTCTCAAGTCGAAAATGTTGCAGGGGGAGCCCATCACCATGGATTTTTTAAAACAGGTGGCCAAAGAGACAGAGCTACCATTGGAGCAGGTCTATGACCTGGGGCCAATTTTTACCCATGTCGTGCGGGAAACAGCCGTGGAGTGGCTCTGCATGCTGGCGGATGATTTGGATCTTGATGTCGAGGTGTATGGAAGAGGTTGGCAGCACAACCCCATTACAGCCCCCTTTTTTAAAGGAGAGCTGTCCCATGGAGAGGATGTAGCCACGGTCTATAACTCGGCTCAGTATGCCGTTTCTGCCAGCCCTTATGTGGTAGATAGTCAGCGTCTGACAGAGATTGCTGCTTGTGGCGCCATTCCGGTCATGTTTGATGCTCGACCTTTTGCTCAAAAGCCTCATTGGGACGAGGAGTGTTTATGGTTCCACAACCAGGAGCAGTTCAACCGCTGCTTTACCCGTCGTCCTAAAAAGGATCCCGCTATCATCGGCAAGACCAACTCGTACGATGCCTTTGCCCAGCGGATTTTAAACTGGGTGGATGGGGCGTTATCTGAAGATAAAAAGTCCCATAACAGCTAGGAGGTACTTTTGGAGTAGAGCAGGTGATAGGAACAATCCACACGAAACGCTGCCGGGAGATTATCCATATCATAGAAGCTTTTCACCCCTTGGACTGTCTGTAGATATTTGGATCGATAGCAGAGAGAATACCCCAACTCGACCTGCATGAACTGGCTAAGCTCATCTTGGTTGATAAAACGGAACGGAATTTTTTTACCATAGTAATCCTGTACCGTTATGAAGGTGGGCATCGCTCCCACCATCGAGTCAGAAAAGAGAAGATGGCGGGGTTGGTAGGCCACCAGTTGTTTTAGCAGCCCTTTCCAATCATCAACATACTGCAGAACACTACCAAGATGAACAATATGGACAGTATCCATCTGTTTGGGTAGCGTTTCATGAAAATGGATACCACTCTCTTCCCCATGGGCCTCCCGGCCAGCCTGACAGGAGGGGGGGTTATCGATGACGTGATAGTCCAGTTCAGTCTCTTGGGGCAGCACATCCCTCACCAGGGGAAAAAGGGTGCCAACACCACCGCCAAAGTCCAAAATGCACACAGCTCCCTTCTCTACACTCGTGGCAGCCAAGAGAGGGAGCCCGTACTCCTCGCAGACAGACCCCTCCTGACAGGCCTTTTCAAGACGCCCCTTTGCACTGGTGAGCCATCGGTCACTCTCAAAGGGTTCATCTTGTTCAGGTATGTCTTGGAAGGTTTGATAGATTCCGCTAAAAATCTGAAACGGCATGACAACACACTCACTTTAAAAAGATTAAGTGATGGAAAAGTGGGCTTGGCTCTGATGGCGAAGCTTGAGAACGGTCTCAAAGGCTGAAGGTCGATCCTGGGGGAACGAATCCAACACCCATCCCAACTCAAAGGCACCAAAACGCTCTCGCCAATAGGGGCTTTTCTCCAACACGGTTCGGGTCTTATCCAGATAGTCCAAAGCCACCTGGGGGCGATTGGCTATCTGGTGCGCCAAGCCAAGAAAAAGAGCCATATAAGGGTTGGTCGGATAGGGGATCTGTGCCATCTCCACCCAACCGATAAAATGTTGAACCCGACCCTCTGCCAGTAAATTTTTATTGAAAATAAAATTACCAACCAGATTAAAGGTAAACCAGATCTCCTGCACCTGCTCTTCATTGGGTTGGCTCTCTGGGTCAATTTGAAACACCTTATAACCGCTCAACACATCCCGAACCTGTTCAACCTGACCACCTGCCCCACGGCGGGCAGGGTTAAAATTTTTCACATTGGCTCCCCCCCCCTCCATCTGCGCCTCAAAGTAGCTGCCAAAATCGGAAAAGGCCGAGGCTCCCCTGACTGTCTGACAGGTGTTGAAAGCGCCCCAATCCATGCCGCTTTGCAGATAAAAGCGGAAGGTATCCATCATCTGTCTGAACCGCTCCTCAGGAAAACCGATGATCAGGTTGGCCCCGGCAAACACCTCGGGGTAGCGGTTTAAAATCTGGCAGGCATCCCGGTATTTTTGGAGGGTGCCCCCCGGCTTATGTACTGTTCGCAGCATCTCCTGGTTGCCGCTCTCAAAGCCCAGCTTGATGCCGATACAGCCCGACTCCCGAATCAGGGACATGGTTTGATCGTCAATAGCCGCGACAATCAGGCCGTTATTGGCAGACCAGGTGATCTTCCACTGCCGCCTGATAATCCCCCTCAAAATGGCCTGAAACTCCTTTTTATAAAAAAGCAGGTCGTCATCAAGCCACTCAAAATGGCACACACCCCGCTCTTCAATCAAAAAAGCCATCTCCGCCAAGACCGTCTCCACCTGCCGCCTGCGCACCCCTTTACCCATCAGCCCCGGTACCGAGCAGAAGGTACAGGCGGCCCGGCAACCTCGATGGAACTGGATGGCGGCATAGGGGGTATCATCCACCCCCGCCATCCGCCCAAAGGGATTGAGGGAGCCATATTTATAGTGGTCCTCCACCCGCACCTGTTGATAGCTGTCAATCAGGTCCAGGTCAAAACGGGTGGCTTTGGTCGGACCTTGGCTCTCTTGGAGCCTCTCACCAACTGGAAAATAGATCCCTCCGGCCTCTGCGGTTGTCTCCCAACCAAAAAGTTGAGTGAGTAAAAAGGGTAGCTTGTTCTCCCCCTCCCCGGCTACGACAAAGTCACAGAGCTCTCGCTCCAGCAGGTTTTTCCACTCATGAGTTGGAATCAACCCCCCCGCAATGACAACCCGCTCAGGCGCCTCTCTGAGTCGCTGCAAGAGCACCAACATGGCATCAATCCCCATATCGAACATACAGGAGACACCCACCACCGACGGCTGAAACTGTTCAAGCTCCCGCGTAAAAATATCCAGCCACTGCCCGGAGTTAAAATCTGGCTCTTCATGGCTCTTGCGCAAGATTTCCAGGTTGAGATTGAGAATTCTCACCTCAACCCCCAGGGGCTTGACCGACTCATAAAGATATTGCAAACCGGTGGGAGGATAGTTGTAATATCCCCTGTTTCGGGCAATCTGGGGGTCGAAGGTGGTGAGATCAACCTGGGGAACCTGTACCAGCAGCAGTTTAGGTGCCAGGGGACCATGACGGCGCAGTTTGGCGCAATAGTCAGACAACGCCTGGTTATCAAACAGTCCCGCTGGGGAGTGGGAGGGTAATGGGTTCATGGTTGGCTTGCCCCGACATTTTCTGAGAGCTGCCGCTTGGAGGGACGCCAGACCGTGCAGCCATCACAGAGCGGAATCTTGGTACGTCGGCCTGACAGGTGCCACGCTCTGGCTTGCTGCATGGCATCAGATTGCCAGATCTGGGCAATGGTGTGGTGGTTTAAATCCCCCAACGGATAGACACACTGGGTATCCATGCAGCAGATTCCAACCCGACCATCCGCATGAATACCCAACGTACCCCACAGGGAGATACAGGGAATATGGTTGATGGTCTTCTCATCACCAAACTGAACCACCTCGGCATGGTTTGCCCAGTTATGGGCCCGCTGTACGGCTATCTGATCATGCTCTCCCAGGAGAGCCTCCCAGTGGGCGGCAAAGGCGTCTGGCTCCTGAAAATTCAGCTCTTGTTGCACCATCAAAACCCGAATGGTCAACGCCGGGTTGAGTTGATTGCGCAACCGAATAAAACCACGGGTGTTGTCATAGACCGTATCAAAATCCAGCCCCACCCGGATCGCCTCATAGACCGGCTTTTTAAGAGAGTCGATGGTAATATAGATCTCGTCCAGGCCGGCCTCAATCAGCTCCCGGCCCCTTTTTTCGGTCAGCAGGCTGGCGTTGGTGGTCACGTTGACCAACTTGAGACCGGCCTCTTTAAGGTGTCGGACCCTCTTGTGGAGCGTACGATCCAGTAGAGGCTCCCCATCCAAGGCGATGATGATCTTTTCGATATGGTCCCGATGCTCGGCCATCTCTGCCACCATTTTACTGAACAGATCGGGGCTCATGACCGCTTTTTGTTTGGCAGAAAAGTCGATCCCACACATGATGCATTCAGCATTACAGCGGTTGATCGGCTCCAGGGTAAAATATTTAGGGAAACGCAATAGCGGCTCCATGGGAAACCCTAAATAGGACTCCACAAAAGATTCCGCCTGCTTGCCTACCAGAGGTTTTTCGTAGGGATCATCCGCTGATTTTAGTCTATCCATAACCTTACCGTATCCTTACCATTCTCTATCCCTCGTGATTTTCTTTAATGGGTAAGCAATTAACAGACCAACAGCCAAAGAGGCCATAAACCGCCTCGTCGAGAGCCCTTATGCCATTATTAACACTTGTTTTTTAGATGTTTAAAGGTTAGGAGGAATAAAACTCAACCACCAGATCGGTTATGGTTTGCAGGGCCTCCCAGGAAAGATTTTCCTGGTTGGGCAGGCAAAGAATCTGCGTGACCAACTGTTCGGCTACGGGAATACTGCAGGGGTGAGAGCCCTTATAGGCGGTGTGGTAGGGAAGAAGAATCGGATGTTGAATTTTGGTCTCCACCCCTCTGACAGCCAGAAAGGCCTGTAGCTCATCCCGCCGTTCACAGAGGATGGTGTAGGAGTAATAGGTATGGAAATAGCCAGGATTTTCACCCGGACAGCCGACAATACCCGACAGTCTCTCGGCATAAAACCGGGAGATCTCCCGCCGCCGCGCTATCTTTTCTGGCAGATACGCCAGGGCAACCATAATCATGGCAGCCTGCAGGGTATCGAGTCGCCCATTCAGGCTGGGTCGATGGCAATCCTCTTTGTTGATGGTGCCAGCATAGCGTAGCGAGTCGATCTTATCCCGCAACAGCGGATCGTTCATCACCACAACCCCCGCCTCGCCATAACCGGCCAACATTTTCATGGGGTTCATGCTAAAACAGCCCAGGGTACCAAAAGAGCCCGCCGGTTTTTCTCCATAACGGGCACCAAAGGCCTGAGCGCCATCCTCTATCACCGCCAGACCATGACGTTGGGCAATCTCGACAATCTCGGTGATTCGGCACAACTGTCCGGTAAAGTGAACCGGCATGATGGCTTTCACCGCCGGGGTAATCGCCGCCTCAATCAGGTCGGGATTGATATTCAAATCCCGACCAACATCAACAAAAACCGGTTTGGCGCCGGTCATGGTGATGGCGTTTCCGGTGGCAATCCAGGAGAGGGGTGTGGTAATCACTCCATCACCCGGCCCGATATCCAGGGCACGCAGGGCTAAAAACAGGGCATCGGTGCCCGAATTAACCCCAACGGCATAGCGGCTCTGACAAGCTGACGCCATCGCCTCTTCAAACTGCTGCACCTCTGGGCCAAGAATCAGCCGACCATGGGAGAGAACCCGATCGACGGCAGCCAACAGGGCCGCCTTCATCTGAGGGTCTTGTACGCTTAAATCTCGATAGGGAATCATCGGCTAAAACCTTATGTTTTATCTTCTGTTATCTAAAATCCTAACACACACGAGCGGCAGCACGCCGCAAGAAGGCTGCCAGATCATCTCCCCCCTCCGGCGCCCAGTCGGGATAGAACCCCCCACCCTTGTCAAACGGGCCGGACATGGCTTCAAAAATAACAACCGGATCGGTCATGGGCACACAGGCGTACCATTCGCCAAGGGAAAACCGAGTTAAAAACGGCAGACCAGAGGCCGGGGTTCCCATCTCAAAACAGCGTATCACCCGCCCCTCTGCATCAAAATGGGGAACTCTAAGCACCCCCTCCAACACCAGAATGGAGAGGCTTTTGCCCTCGTGTCGGTGGGGGCGATCCAGAGAGCGCCGAGAGTGGACAATCACCATCTCCTGGACCGGGTCCTCATGGTCCCGGTGGATACAGGCCCGTGACCGCCCCAATTCGGCTGTCAGAGCCTCTTTTTTCAGAAGGTCGAGGGTTTTCCGGTCCAACAGCGGAAAAGGTTGTGGGGAAAAGATAACAGAGGGCATCGGTTTAACTCTTAACCCAACAAGGGTATCTTACTTACATTAACAGCACTTACAGTCAAGCAGCTACTATACCCAAAAAAGCGGATAGGGCAAGAGCTTCAACAAAAAGCAGCCCAGATTCTCACTTATTACAGCCTGACAGAGCCACCATGAAGCGTCTCCCAAGCCCGTTTTTGGGCGGCAATGGCATCGGCGTGGCGGCGAAAACGGGGCGGAATACGCGCCAACACCCCCGCCTCTTCTGGACCATACCTCAAAGGCAGACTCTTTAGAGTCTCAGCGTCCAGCCAATCCAGCTCGGCATCCAGAGTTGCCTGAAACAGCTCAACCCCTCTCTGGATTGGCTGAAGTGTATCCTTATCACAATTGGCCTGCTCCAACATCAGCAAGGTTTGATAGATCAACAGACTGTTTTTCGGCTCGCAGGCTTGGCTCAACAGCGCCCCTTTGATGGCATTCAGGTTTTCCACAGAAGTAACGGCAAAATCCACCAGCCCCCCACAGCCCGCCATCAAATCCCACTTTTCCCGAATCGCTCCCACCCACCGCTCCAGACGCTCTATAGGTGGCTGATCAGGGTTTTTCAGGGTAAGAGCATGAAAAAAATCACCCACAGCCGGGTGGTAATAGGTGAGTATTTCAGCCCAGATCCCCCATTGAAACGCCGTATTAACCGCCTGCTTGGGAAAGCTTTTCGTCTCAACCACCGGATGGGGTGGTTCCGGTAGGCAGATCAGACCCAAGGCACGCTGCTCTTCATAAAAACGGGTGCCCGGAAGCAGAAAGACCGGGTAGTTCAAAACCAGCCGAGTGGGTCGCAGGGTCAGAACATCATTGAGGGTGGCACGAAACCCCTCTGGCGTATCCTTGGGCAGAGGCAGCATCACATCCACCACCACCTGGACATCCTCCATCCAGCCCCGCAACAGTTTAAGCCGTTGGGTATAGACCTCCGGCTTGGGACGGGTCACCCCAATGGCAGAGAGCGCCTCTGGATTGGTGGTTTGAATGGCAAAGACAAACTGAAAGTCGGGCAGTTGTGCCAATTTTTCTATGATCGATCGTTTGGCCTGGGTAATGTTACGGGCATCCAGCTCAAAACTCGAGGCGGTATCGGCCCCCTTGGCGATCAACCGGTCGATCATCCACTCCGCCCGCTGACGACGGATAAGAAAGTCCGAGTCGCTAAAATAGACATGCTTGACACGCGGTTCACTGTAGAGAAGGTCAATTTCCTGCTCCACCCGCTGACGAGGAAAATAGTCCATCTCTCGCCCGCCAGAGCCCCAAAAGCAGTAGCCACAATCGAAGGGACAGCCTCGGGCGGTCTCTAGAATAACCGTATGGTCGGTCTGGTCATCAAAGGTGATGGTGCCATCCAAAAAGGGGGAAGGTATGTCGGTCAACGCCAACGCCTCCACCATTCCTGAGCTTTTTTCAACCGCCCCCTGCCCGTTCCGATAGGCCAGCCCCGCCACATCATTCAGGGGTGTCTGGTGGATAAGCGCCATGATAAGATGGAAAAAAATCGTCTCCCCCGGTGCGGTAACATAAGGGATGATATCGATAAAATCCTGCTGATCAAGCAATGATTCCGCAATAGGAGAGACCTGCGGCCCCCCCATGATGAGGGTGATGGCCGGATGGCTTTGTTTGATAAGACGGGCGCAGAGAAAGGTCTCACGCTGATTCCAGACATAGACCGAAAAGGCGATAACATCCGGCGATTGGGCAAGCAGATCTGCCGCCATGGCCTCTGGGGTGTCGTCGGGACCAAACAGACTGATACCAAAGGTCACCAACCCCCTCTTCTCCTTTGGCAGTCGCCAGTTTACATAGGACTTTAAAACGTACGGGGCGGGAGAGAGAACCTTCAACCCTCGGCTTACCCGTGGGGCAGCCGTGGCTATCCACACCCGCAGAGGAGTGCCGACCGTTGGTGGAGAGGTTGTTGGAGAAACGCCAGTCATGAATTGATTTTCTATCCAGTTAAATGGCAGAATCTACCAGTCGCCCCCATAAAAGGCAAACTGTCCCAAGAGAGTATCCCCTGACACTGCGACTACCTGCTTTTTGAAAAACGACAACCTGAACATCGTTCATATCTCAACACCCCTCCTCTTCCCTATATTTTTCCAGATCTTCCGATTTTTCAATCTGGATGGCTTGGGTAGGGCAGAGACGAACACACGCCTCATCCAAAGAGCAGGCATCGACATGTTTATCGTGGATTTTGGGCAGGGAGTTGCCCCCCTCCTCCCGAAACCAGATTTCATGAGGGCAGGCAGCCACACAGTTTTGACAGGCCACACAGCGGGATAAATCGATGCGAACCATCCCCTTGCCAGAGATAGGCTCCTCCAGAATCTCTCCCTCCCCATCCTGATCGTCGCCACTCCCCTTGACAATTTCAACCCGAATGGTACTCGAAGAGCCACGGGTCGCAACATGGCTTCCACTGTCGGTCAGGACCACCTTATCTCCCTGGACAATTTGACCACTCTCCTGCAAGAACAAGAGCGCCTCCTCATCCAAATCCGGATGGGACTGTTCATCCAGGTCGAAGAGGGCCGGCGTAATCCCCCAGTAAAGTGCCATACGTCGAACTGCTTCGATGGTTCTACCCACCCCCAAAACCGGGATAGCCGGACGATAACGGGCAATCTCCCAGCAGGAGTTACCCGATGAGGTGAGGGAGATGATCCATTTGGCATTGACCTCTTCGGCCAACCGGGCCGATGCTTTCATGGCGGCGGCGCTAATGCTGTAGGCCGATGTTTTGATGGGCAGGTCTCGGGGAAAATGTTCTGCCTCTCGCACCAGTTGGCTCATGGTTGCCACGGTTTCGGAGGGATAACTGCCCACCGAGGTCTCTGCTGACAACATGACAGCATCGGTACCATCCCAGATGGCATTGGCCACATCTGTCGCCTCAGCACGAGTGGGAACCGGGTTGTGGATCATGGACTCCAACATCTGGGTCGCCGTAATCACCATGGTCCCCTCTCTGCGGCACAAGCGGATAATGTGTCGCTGCAGGGCGGGTACTTTATGGTTGCCAACCTCTACCGCCATATCTCCACGGGCTACCATCACCACATCGGAAACAGCAATAATCTCTTCGATATTTTCGATGGCTTCCGGGCGTTCGATCTTGGCTACCACGGGAAGGGAAAGCCCTCTTTCATGGAGCATATATTTGACATTGCGCAGACAACGGGCGGAACGAACAAAAGAGAGGGCCACATAGTCGATCCCGTGGCGCAGCCCAAAAAACAGATCCTGCTGATCTTTTTTGGTCAGAGAGGGGGCTGAAATCTGTGAGTCCGGCAAGTTGATCCCTTTATGAGATTTCAGCACCCCGCCATGGGCTATTTTAATGATGAGGGCTCTTTTATTGCTCTCTACCGCATGGGCCAACAGGGTGCCATCATCAAACAGAACCCGCTGGCCTTTTTGGACATCTTTAGCCAACCCCCGGTAGGTAGTCGGGATAATGTGACCAGCAAAAGCCTGCAACCACCCCCCCTCACTCCCATCCGGCACAATAGCCCACTGCTCCCCTGCTTTAAGCTTCAGGGGTTCATCCAGATGGCCCACACGGATTTTAGGCCCCTGAAGATCCAACAAAAGGGCTACTTCACGCCCCTCACGACGAGAAGCGTTGCGGACATTGGCAATGGTTTTGGCGTGTTCATGGTGGGTGCCGTGGCTCATATTCAAACGAGCCACATCCATACCGTTACGAATCAGACTGGCGATCTGATCCTCTGTATTGGTAGCAGGGCCAAGGGTTGCAATAATTTTGGCTCTTCGGTCCATGGGAGAAAAAACCTTTTATATAACGTGTTAAGATCAGACATCCCAGCCATTATACCACCAAGGGGTTGGGTTGGGTATAAAGTGTCTAAGATAATGTACTTGGACCAAGCGTTCTGTTAAAACCTGTTTTTTTTATCTGGTCACACAATCTGAAAAAGGGGTTCTCTCATGAAAAAACGGTGGTTTGGTTTTATACTGGGGCTTATTCTCTCCCTCTCCGCAGCCCATGCCCACCCCCAACAGGATGCAGGGTTGGCCGACCTGCTGCGCAAGGCCCAGGCGGAGGGGTGTATTGCCTTGATGTCAATTGAACAGGCGTGGGTTCGGGTCTCCAACCCAACCCAATGTCAAGGCCGTACACCACCAGCCTCTACTTTCAAAGTATTGAATACCCTCATCGCGTTCGAAACCGGTGTGGTCGATGACACCGAGCTTTTTCCCTGGGATGGCAAACCCCAGTTTCTTAAAGCCTGGGAAAAAGAGATGACCATCCAAGAAGCCATGGCACACTCAGCCGTACCGGTTTTTCAGCAGATTGCCCGACGTATCGGCAAGCAACGGATGGCTGACTGGCTTGAGCAAGTCGGTTATGGCAATGCAGAGGTGGGTGAGAGAGTTGACCGTTTCTGGTTGGACGGTCCCTTGGTCATCTCCCCTCTGGAACAGATTCGGTTTCTTTCTCAGTTGCTCACGGGAAAGTTACCTTTTTCAGCAGACAGCCTCACAAGGCTGCGTCGAACCCTTCCTCAAGAAAAAATTGGCGAGGCCCGTCTTTATGGAAAAACGGGGTGGTCCTCTTCTACCAAGCCCAAATGGGGCTGGTACGTCGGCTGGATGGAAAGCCAGGGGGAGATCATGGTAGTGGCTCTCCGCATCAAGATGGACGCACTTCAAATGGCCCCTTTGCGCCAAGCTCTTGCTCGGGCTGCGTTACGGCATGCTCAAGGATATGCTGAATAAGTGCGCTGTAGAGATTTTTAGTCTATTGACTTTTCAGTCATTGCGTGAGATCGTGGATGTTGTGCCTACAAGCTCACCTTCAATGTTGCCCTGCCATAAACAGTGCCTTCAGGCTCACTGTTTATCATCTCCATAAGCAAACAATCCATTCTCCATTTTTCAGACGGCTCCATCTCGTTTTGGAGACACGGGACTTTTCGTCGCCTTTTACCCGTCGAGAATTCCGGAAATGGCGGTTTTCAGGTTTAGCATCCGGATTGTTGTACTCTAGCTTCTGCTGGTCGCACTCTTCACACAGCAGGCTGTCAAATCGACAGCCTCACAGGCAAAGGATAAAAAGATGGAATTAACCAATCTTCAAAAAATTGTTGGTGGTATCGTTATGGTTGTCATTGTCGGTTTTGCGGTATTCATGGCCATGGATGATTTGAAAAACAGCAAGAAAAAACAAGGAATACATGCCATAGAGGCCCCTGTTGTAGTCGAGCCCATGACAAAATAGGGCCAGACAATCCTAAACCCACTCTCGTATCAAAACTCAAATTGGAAAGGCTCATCTCATTCAAGGTTGCTTCACCCAAGCAGAATAATCTGCAATAATCGTCTCAAAGATGATAGACTCTGATATGGTTTTATCCAAAGACACTCTTTGCAGGAGGCAACGCTCATAGCCAAACTTTTCGATCGCCAAGGGTTTCACCAAAGGCTCGGGGTATTAACAGGTCACGAAGACCCCTTTGTCTGGGCAAAAAAAATGGGCCTTTCCAAACAGGTTTTCACCTCTATCTGGCAAGAAGGGTCCACCCCAAGTCTGGACTTTCTGATTCTGGTTCAGAAAAAAACCGGGGTGAGCCTTGACTGGCTGCTGGACACCCAGGCAAACCCTCCAAAAAACAGTAAAGAAAACCCCTCTCAGTCCATGAAAGAGGAGTATGAAGATACCTTTGTTGAAGAGATGTACGAAAAAGCCCGCTCCATCTGTTGGCAAGATGACTCCGATGAAAAAATCATGCCTGCAACAGAAGACGAACTGTCGAAACTGACCGAAGTACTTTGTCAAATTTTTACCAACTACCGCCGTCGTCAACTGATTGAGGACGAGGAGCAAAGTGAGTGTCTAGAGCGCATGCAGGCCTCTGAACAGGCCGAAGAAGAGGCCATCAAGAAACATCACAGCGCCCTTAAATCGGCAGAGATGGTCGCAGCAGACCAACGGCGAAAGGCTTCGGTGAGAGCAAGAATTGATGCGGTAGAGAGACGTCAAGATGCCGAAGTTCGAGCCAGGGGCAAGGAAAAACTGGTACGGATTTCTTGACAGTAACAGTGCTTTGATTCAAATCAGGCACTCTCCAGCCAAGCAAAAAAGATACTTATAAAGGGTGTTATAACGCCACTTTCATTCAGCTGAGAAGTTTTCCTGTGCAAAAGCGACCCGTTCATCCAAACTTTTTAAACTCTGCCTCTTTTGGGTCACCTTTTCCAGACGGTTGCCCAGGCCGGTCCTGTTGGCAATCTGGATTCCCAGACCCGGGCGAGCATTAAGCTCCAACACCAGCGGCCCCAGCTCTTTATCCAAAACAATGTCGATACCCTGATAGGGCAAGCCGGTTAGCTCCAAGGAGCTGGCGGCAATAGTCAGCAGCCTCTTCCAATGGGGAATAGCCACCCCCATGACCGGATTCCCCGTATCGGGATGCTCTTCAATGATATCATTCTTATAGACCGCTTTGAGGGTGGTCCCGGTTGACATGTCTACTCCTACACCAATGGCCCCCTGATGGAGGTTGGCCTTGCCAGACGAGGCACGGGTAGGCAGGCGAACCATCGCCATGACAGGAACACCATGAAAAACGATAATGCGAATGTCCGGCACACCGTTGTAGGTAATGTCTTCGAATACCGGATCAAACTTAACCCGATACTCAATCAAAGCGACATCCGGCTGCCCACCCAGGCTGTAAATCCCGCTCAGGGTGTTGTTAATGTGAAAAGCAATCTCTCCCAAGGTGACAAGGGTGCCATTGGCCAACCGATAGCCTCTTTTTGTCTTGCCCACCACAACCAAAATACCGTCGCCACCGCTGCCGTGGGCTGGTTTGACAACAAAATCGGAAAAACCTTTCAGCTTATCCAACATATCGAGGGTTTGATGGGGGGTCTCCACAACACCGTAGAGTTCTGGAACCGCCACCCCTGCCTTGGCAGCCAGTTTTTTGGTCAGCAGCTTATCATCGACCAAGGGATAGAGCCGACGCGGGTTATGAGGAAGAATATAGGCACCATTACGTGCATTCAGCCCCAAGACACCTTTTTGTCGAAGTCGTCGGATAAGGGATAACATTACGCCTCTTTCGCCAAAACCCGGAAACGCACCAACTCCATTAATCGGTAGCCGGTATAACGACCCAACAACAGGGTAATGGCCAGCAGAACAAGCAGCAACTCAGGGAAGACAAAGAGAAGATGCTCAACCATATCGTGGGTCATGACAACATAGCACAAGGAGGCAACCGCCAAGCTGCTAATGCCGTGTTTGATAGCCTGGGCCGGTCCCCGTTCATCCCACAAAATGGAGATTCTCTCTACGGTCATGGTAAGAATAACCATCGGGAACAGCGCAACGGAAAGACCGCCACCCAAGCCCATTTTATGACCCAAAATGCTCAACCCTGCCATCACTAAAATGACCACAATCAGGAGGGCAGCCAGTCGTGGAACCACCAGTAACTTTAAACTTTCGAAGTAGATGCGAACAATCAGGCTAATACCGATGATGATGGTAAAGAGCAGGATACCCCAAAACAGCTCGGTCTCCCGAAACGACATGGCCATCAATACCGGCATAAAGGTACCAAAAGTACCAATACCAATCACGTTTCTTAAAAAAACCAGCAGCAGAGCCCCCAGCGGTGCCACCACCATGATCCGATAGACCTGCTGGACATCCAACGGCAGAGAAAAGAAGGAGACGTTCAGCAACGCCTTTTCCACATCGTTGGTGGCCTGTTTGACAGAGAGCAGAGCGGACTCCTCACCCCAGGATACGGAAAGATTGGTAACCGGCCTTTTTCCCCCCTCCATTTGCACAAAGGGGAGAGCTCCCCGCCACCAAGGAAAATGGTTTTCCAAATCGGTTGGCTGACCGGTTATGAGAGAATACGGTTGCCAAACCCCGTTATCAAACAGCTCCAACCAATGGGAAAAGTGGGGCTGATAGTGGGCACGGTGAAGGCTGAGACCATGAACAGAACGGGCAGGAAGCTTGGCAAGGGAGAGAATGCCCGAGACGATTTCTGCCTTGGTCTCCAGTGAGCGCTGTTTGCCGAAGAGTACCCTGGCATGGGAAGCAGACGCTTTGGCCTCCAGCTGCTCGATAATGGCAACGATAAGCGTAGGTGTGTCGGCGGATTTTACCGTCGCAGCATCCAGTATGGCCTGGGCTGCCACCAAGCGAGACCCCTGCCAGGTGACGGGATTAATATGGGGCGCGTCCTTTTTTTTCCTCGCTTTATTCAGCCCTTTGTCCAGCACGGTAAACCGATAATAGAGATTCTGCTCGCCGGAGACCTTTCTCTTAGAAAAAGTAATCCGCTTCTGGCCCTTCTCCTGTGTGGTGGTCAGGCCATATCCGGGAGAGACAAAAGCTTGATCGATAATGGAGAAACGGCTCTGGCTCTGGGCGAGAATCTGTGAAATTTTAACCGGACCGCCACTGCCTCGGAAGGATAAATGGGCTTCCACCTCCCACAAGTTGGACTTGTTTTGTGGTGTAAGCGGCAGACCAAAAATCATGAGTTTGGCGACAAACAGCCCCACACCAACCAGTGTAAGAAAAGCAGACAGAACATACAGGTGACGATTACTCATCACTTCTCCTCTCGCTTTTTACAGCGAGGCTTTTTTTGGACAAATTTGTGGGCAGAATCCACTAAAAAGGATTGGGATAAAAAGCGTCGACCAATGAGCATGGGATAGTTCATCCCTTCCCGCTCCGTCAGGTTGACCTCTCCCTCTTTGAAATAACCTCCCACGCACAAGCCAAGCTTGACAACCGGTCGCTCATCCCGCTTGGCTCCAGCCCGGCGGATACGTGTACTGCGCTCAACAGGAAGGGATAGCAAAATAGGCTCCCCATCATCATCCGTCACACTGAATCGCACCCAATCTTCACCCTGTTGGGAAAAAAAGACAAGATGGTTGACATCCAAGGAGGAGGTTTTAGCCCCCGTATCAATTTTTGCTTTGATCACAATATGGCTTGAAGGCAGATAGATTTTTACCTTCTCTACATACCCCACAATCGGTAACGTAGAAGAAGAGGAATCACGGGCATAGGCCATGGGAGAGAAAATCCAAGTCAAGGCAAACGTCAAAAAAAACAGCCTTCCAATCATAACGGACACTTTCAAAAAAGAGTAATTCTAAACGGCAAGCTGTACATAACCCTGGATTATAAGAGCAAATAGCGGGCTTCCTGTCAAGATGGGGGAGCCCCTTGACAGGACTCAAGGGACAACAGCGTTACAAGGTAGCCATCTCCAGATTGTCGAAGTTACGGCGATAGAACTTCATGTATTCAACCTTACGCTCCAGAGCTTCGATAACGGGAACACTGAAATTGACGTTTTCAAAGGTTTGCGCACTCCCCAGCCCACCAGGACTGAATACATTGATCTCCATCAATTTATCACCAACAATATCCAGCCCTACAAGAAACATTCCATCCTGCACCAGCTTGGGTCGAACCACCTCGGCAACATGAAGCATGGCGTCGGTTATCTCTGCCTGCATTTTTTTTCCGCCAGCATGGAGGTTGGAGCGAATATCGCCCCCCAGGTTTACCCGACGAAACGCAGCCAGCCTGTTTTTATAGCGCAGAGGATAGCCGTTCATCATAAAAAGCCGGGTATCTCCATCGGCCGCCGCCGGGAGATACTCCTGGGCAATCACATAGCCATCCCGACTGATGGCTTCCACCATCTGGTTGAGGTTGGAGATGTCATCTTTTCGGAGCAGAAAAACCCCCTGGCCTCCCGAGCCTTGCAACGGTTTGAGGACAACCGTCCCCCCCATCTCCTTGGCAAAGGAGCGGATCTCCGCTTTATTACGAGAGATCAGGGTTTTAGGTCGAACCTCTTCGGGAAAAAGCTGCAGGTACATTTTATTCATGGCACGCCCCAGACTACTGGGATCATTGAGAACGACCACCCCATGTCTGACGGCAACCCGCCCAAACTGAATGGCAGAACTCCGCGCCCAAGAGCGCCCCTCTCCCTCTTCCCCAGCGGGATCGTTGCGTAACATCAAAATATCAAGCTCAGAGGCACAAATACGCTCCTTGCGTGCTTTGGCTCCCTGCACATCAGCCAGAAAATTTTTAAGGATTTTAAAGTTGGATCTTGAAGGACCCACAGCATCGGCATAGAGCTTATCATCACTGGCGTAAGAAAAATCTCCCGGAGAGATATACCAGACCTCGTGGCCCATGTTGGTCGCGGTCATGGCCAAACGGGTTGTCGTATAACCCACCTCTTCGGTCTTAACACTATTGATGACAAATCCAAGTTTCACTCTGTTCTCCTTCAAGAATTAATTAAATCGATGACGCCCATACCAGAGCGAATTTTTTCCATTCTTTCCCGAACCTTCAATTCGTGCATGAATCGAGGTGTCAGGGGGGCCGGATCCAGGACTTTACGCCAACGAAGCTCCTGAATAAATGGAATGTGCCGATACCCTATCTTACCAATCCAAAGAGGTTCCAGATCGCCCCCTTTACCCAGATAGTCGAGCAACCAGTCCAATCCCCGCAAATAAACAAGATCCTTTGTCAATCCACCGCCTCGGTATACTCGCATGGCCACATGAAAAGCAACCGATCGAGAAAAACCATGGGTAGCATGGAGCAGTTGAAAAAGATCGATAAAGGTCGCCCCTGAGATAAGAGCTCGTACCGCCAATACCCGAGCGGCAAGAATTCTGATTCGGGAGTTGACCAGCCCCCCCACCAGATACTCAGCCAATACCGCCAACCCCTCCTGCAACTCTTCGTATCCGGCCAGACCATGACTCAAAAGCTTGAAGGGCTGTGTTTGACCATTAAACCATGTGAGCAGATGAACGCCAACTTCGTGCTGCAAGAGCGCTTCGACACGATGGGAAGGGAGCTTGGTCTTGTTGCCGATATAGAGCTCGCCTCTTGAGACCAAAAAACCGTTAGGCATATCCTCTCTAATCTGTGCCGAAACCTTAAAATTCGGGTTGAGACCTCTGTAATGGCGGATCTCCTCCTCAGCATGCTGGGCCAATCTTTGGGCTGTGACCGGTTTGGATCGCGGTGTTTTACTTCGTGGAGAGACCCGCTCCAGGATGGTCAGTGCCAAATTTTCCAGCCTCTCATCCACCTGGCCGAACACTTGAATACTCTCGGGAAGAAACCGGGGGGTGTTGCGATCACCCATCAGGGAGATCACCCGATCCAACTCTTCCTGCTTTTCCCGAAACAGAAAGGAGAGCGCGGGATCATCCACCTCCTCGACAGGAATCTGAAAGAGTTGACGCTTTAGTTCGGAAGTATCACACGGCAGAGGCCGATAAATAAACTCTGGATCTTTCTGAAACCCCTTTTTCTGAAAAGCCAGCCAGGCTCCGTGGCTGTTAACCGGTGTAACCTGGAAGAGATAGTCGAAGTTATCACATACCTGGGCCAGACGATGATCCACCTCCCAGACCAGTTTTTTGAGTGCCCTGGGACCCAATGCCTGAAAATGTGGGGGCTGATGGCTGGTCTGACTTTCAATAAACCTAAAAAGGCTTTTACGGATAGATCGGCTCAAGCCTCGACGAAAACGGCGAAACAGAATCGGGAAAATCTCCCCCTTCTCTACCCCGCCAACAGAGCGGAAGATAGGGCGAATCTGCAATCCAATCGCCGCACAATCAACCCCCTCTACCTTGCTGGGAAGAGCCAATGGGGGCAAACCATGAACCCCAGGCATGCGTCTGGCCTGGTGCAGGGTTACACGGGATCTCCTATCCTGAAACTTCAGCGTCATCAAGCTCTGTTCCAGGGTGCGAATGGTGGCACTCAGATCGCTGTTTTTTTGATAATAGAGTTGAAAATCTGGCGACTCAACAGTTGGCACCTCGCTCTGCTCTTCCACCACCCTATCGGGTTCAGACCAGATCTCGACAATCAAGAAGGCACCAAATTGGGGGCCAATGGTCTCGACGATTTTCATGAGAATGGCCGACGCCAACCGGTTGGACCGTTTATCTCCCGAAACAGCCAGATAGGAGGCCTCGCCAGCAAGAAGGTCACCCATCCCCAAATCACCTTGACCAACAGGTTGGCGATAGAGACAGATAAAAGGCAAGGCTCGATCAATATGCAGCCGTCCCCATCCTGGAAGCGCGGTTCTAATCCGCCCTTTTTTAGAGAGTTCACGACCCACTTTATCCAAAAATTCCCTCTCCTCTTTTTTCCAGGAGGGCCCCCCTCTGGTCGATTTTTTCTCCCGCCCTTTCTCTTGTAGAGCAGAGCGTGCGGATAAGGAAGGATCGACTACCGGTGATGGCAGGACGTTTTGCCCGTTTTGGTCCGTCTGTAACATGAACAGCTCTCCTCATATGGGACAGGGAACACCCGTTGCAACCGTGGGTTGAATGGACCCTACCCCCTTTTATCCAGTCATCGATGGGGGTTCTATCTCTAAATGGCGATCGGCAGGGGTCGGCGGACCACTTCTAAGTTGTGCATAAGCGCTGGAATGGTAGAGGCCAGCGCCGAGCCGACCATATCCAGATAGAGTTGGTCCACCTGTCCGGTCCACTCATTCATAAAAAATTTTTTCACCTCAACCGAGAGAACACAAGCGGAATCGGGATATTTCTGGTGAGCCCAGCGAGCCAACTCTCCCCCAAAAAATTTGACATTTTCCCTGACATCCAGGTTTCTGCCAAAAAAATTGAACTGGGCCAGGTCATGAATAAACGGATCAATCAATCCCGCCCACCGTTGTCGATCCATGGTACCGGTACCAATGTTGATCTCTGGGTTCAATGCCTGGGAGTCCAGTGGAGCGTTGGCCCCGCCACGACGACCATTATAAGAGTGCAGATCCAACACCACAAACTGACCCCATTGAGCCTGAGCCTGATTGAAAATCAGCTCCATTTGCGCATAAAAATCATCGTAAAAGGTCAGGGCGCTCTGAACCATGGGCAGAGGCAAGGGTTGTTTCCACAGGTTTAATCCCCATGCATCCTCAGGGGATTGATAGACCGCCCGCAGACGGGGCCGGTTCAGATCAACCTCAAAACGGGATCTGTTAACCACAATGCTGGTAGGAGCCATGCTTGTCCAGCTTCCTGTGTAGGGATCCTCTTCACGAAGCCGCTCCAGGTCATCCAGAGCGCTCAGATTAAGCAGTTGCGGTGAGATGAAATGACCGTTATGAAGCGCCACAGCAATCAGGGGGCTGTTGCTGTTTTTCAGTTCCCACAGAGGATATCTCTTATTTTTTTCAATTTGATTGTTCACGGACCGTTCTCCATAAAAAAATCCGATTAAAGCGACTTAGAGAGACTGTTCGAAAACAAAATAGGCCCTAATACAGTAGAATGTAAAACGAAATATAATGAACAATACTATCACTATTCTCCATCGATAATATTACATTGTCAGCATTAACGTATTACATCGAAATACTTTAATGGTTACGATTAACAATACTTGATGAAATATTGTAAACATGACAATCTAAAAAAATGATCGTCTCAGACTCTAAGGGAGGATTGATCGTAGATTCGGCGGCTAAAAGCCTGTATAAATGTGGGGTTGTCGGAGAGGGATGGAGGCTGTTTGACTAACTGGGGAGGATGGGTAGTTTTTCCGTGGATATCGATCTGTTAAGAACCTTTTTAGAAGTACACCGCACGCGCCATTTTGGTCGGGCCTCCCACAATCTTTTCATTACCCAGTCCGCTATCAGCACACGAATCAAGCAGTTAGAAGAGATCTTGGGGGTCCGCCTGTTTAGCCGAAAACGTAACGACATTCAGTTGACCCCGGCAGGTCAGCGGTTTCTGAAAGGGGCCGAATCCCTCCTCAGCCTCTGGGAAGAGACCAAAAGAAGCGTTATTCTCGATGAGTGCAGCAACCCCATTTTAACCATTGGCGCCCAACCCAGTTTGTGGGACTCCTATCTGCCGGTCTGGGTGGAGACCATGCGCCGAGACTTTTCTCAACTGGCTATTCGTTGCGAAACCCACGGCAGCGAGGCGCTGATTCAGGGTCTCAGGGCCCGAACCCTGGATATCGGCTTTATGTTTGAGCCGCCAAAAATCCGGGAACTGCTGGTTAAAGAGGTGAAATCCGTCGAGCTGGTCATGGTCTCAACCAAACAGGGGGTCAAAGCCCAAGAGGCTGTAACCGAAGACTATATCAACTACATCATGATGGACTGGGGCGTCGCCTTTTCCGTCGAACATTCCCGCTGGTTCCCGGAGCTCCCCTCCCCGTTTCTGCACCTGGATCGAGGCAGAATGGCCTATAATTTTCTTAAAAAATTTGGGGGAGCCACCTACCTGGCACGTACCATGGTAGAGAAGGATCTGGCCTCAGGAAAGCTGTTTTTGGTAGAGGATGCCATACCATTCAAACGGATGGCCTATGCGGTGTTAGCCGGGAAAAGTGACAACCTGGCGGTTATTGATGAGGCCCTGAACTATCTCAACGTCACCTGACAGCCTGACCAGCCTGTCGGACATTCCCAAGGGTAAAAGAGGGCTTTCAGGTAATTTTTTTCACAATCCGTTCGATCTCATGACAACTGTTTCGTACAATCTCTTCCAGTTCAACAGCGACTTCCCTGGCCTTTTCCAGCGCCTCTTCCCGAGCCAGTCGCTCAAGGGTGTTGGTGAGATTCCCCAGGGAGACCGCCCCCAACTGCAAGCTGGTACCCTTGAGCTTATGGGCCAACGGCTCAATCTCACCGGAATCTCCCTGCCCCAAGGCCTCTTGCAACACCAAGGCACGCTCCTTTATTCGAATCAGGGCAACTTGAATAATAGGCTCAAACGACTCCTCACCCACCTCATCAAGAAGCACCCTGAGCCTGTTTTCATCGATAAGATTATCGGCTGAGGCTCTGCCGGTCTTGCCAAGTGAGGCAGCCTTTTTTTCCTCGCCAACCCAACGTAAAAGCACCCGGCGCAGATCTCTGCTATCGACAGGCTTACAAAGATAATCGTCCATGCCAGCCGCCAGACACATGCGCTCATCCCCCTCCAAGGCAAAGGCGGTGAGAGCCACAATGCTGGTGTGTTCATTATGTCCAGCCAACTTTTCCTGCTCTCTCAATGCCCTGACGGCTGTGATGCCATCCATCTGGGGCATCTGCACATCCATAAAAATAAGTTCATAACGCTTCTGAGCAACCCTATCCAGCACTTCCAGGCCGTTTTGAGCCAGATCCGGCACCAAGCCCATTCTTTTGAAAATTTTCAACATCACCAACTGGTTGATAGGATCATCTTCCGCCAATAATATGGAGGTGTCTGGGGGAACAATGGCCTGTGTATCAGCATTTTTCACCAGGGGAGGTTCAGAAAATGGAGTGCCAAGGTCGGATTTTTTCAGCAACACTTCTGACTGCTGATCCCCTTGCATCGTTTCCACATCAACCACCTCCATCGGGATTTTAAACAGAAACTTACTCCCTTTTCCCGTGGCACTTTCAACCCAGATCTTACCCTCCATGGCCTCAACCAAACGTCTGGAGATAGCCAGACCCAATCCGGTTCCACCATACTGCTGATTGATGGTTCGATCTGCCTGGACAAAATTTCTAAAAATAGCCTCCAGCCGCTCCTCGGGGATGCCAATACCGGTATCCTTTACCGAAAAACAGAAGCTCAACCTATCATCCCCCGAAGCATCAGCATCTACGGCGACGAGAATCTGTCCACTGTCGGTAAATTTAATCGCATTGCCAACCAGGTTGATGAGGATCTGGCGAATCCGCCGAAAATCGCCGGATACTGCCATGGGCACCTCCGCCGGAACATAGGTATCCAGCTGGAGTTTTTTTTGTACAGTGGCCGGATAGAACATGATACTGCGCACACTTTCAATCAGATCTCGCAAAGAGAAGACCTCATTGGCCAGCCCCACTTCGCCAGACTCTATTTTGGCGAGATCCAGGATATCGTTAATCAGCGTCAACAGTGCCTGGCCAGACTCTTTGATGACCGACATGGCCTCCGACCTCTCCTCTTGGGAGGTCGACTCTTCCACAAAGTCCGACATACCGATAATGGCATTCATGGGGGTACGAATTTCATGGCTCATGGTAGCCAGAAAAGCACTTTTCGCCCGGTTGGCGGTTTCGGCCTCCTCTTTGGCTCTTTTAAGAGAGTGCTCGATCTCCCGGCGCTGGCTATCATCCCGAAAGGTAAAGACCAATCCGGAGATCCCTTGTTCGTTGAAAGTTGGCGAAACAGTGTAGCTTGCCGGAAACCTGGCCCCTTTTCGTCGATGCAGATAACCACCTAGTATCGAGCGACTTTTTCCATCTTGCAGGGTCTCTACAACCGGATCATCCTCTTGAAGAACCCGATCGCCATTGGTGTGCTGAGGGCGGAGTATTTTACGAATATCCTTACCCAGCAGATCTTCAATAAGCCAGCCAAGCATGCCAGAGGCCGAGGGGTTGGCAAAAATAATGTGTCGGCTGGCATCAACACCGAGAATCCCCTCCGCAACAGTATCTAGAATACGGGTATTGCGCTCCGCCAGCTCAGAAATCTGATCTTCCGCCATCTTCCGTTTGCTGATATCAAACACCACAGTCAGGCAGAGGGGTTGGTCCTTATCGGGATTTTTGGTCAGGCGGCTCTCTAGGAGGCAGTGAACGGGGTCATGGCGTTTATAGAGAATTTGCAGTTCGTCACTGGCTGTCTCTGACCTGAACACCCGTGCAAAGTGGTTGCTCAGATGTTTTCGGTCCTCTTTGGCAACAAAAGGGAGAAACGGCTTACCCAGCAGCTGGTTTTTTTCGATGCCGAACAGTTGACCGGCCGCATGGTTGGTCTCGATAATTTTATGCCAATGATCAACCACAAAATAGGCCACGGGCGAGTCCATGAATAAGATGGAATATTTCCCCAAGAGCTCCTCTGTTCGCTCTCGTGTCAGGATCAACTCCTCATTTTGACTGCGCAACTCCTCCTGATGCACATTAAGGTCATCCAGAGTCGTTTCCAACTGGTTTTCCAGGTCGGAAAAGTGGGACTCTCTCTGTTTATACCCCTCAACCTGCTTTTTGAGGCGATTGATTTCCCGTTCAATTTCGATACGGGTTTTGGTTGTTCTGGTCATGGCGTTCCCGAATGATTGCAACAGATAAAACACAAAAAAACAGACCCCTATTTTTGGCAGAGAAAGTCTACACGGATTGATGAAAGGATGCTATATTAAGTTATTGAATCAATTGTTTTACATAGAGATATAATAGAGCTTTATTTAATTTTAGAGATTTAATAGAGATTTTTTAAAGAAATCCTCTACGGAGAAGAGCATGACCACCCGGAAAAAGAGCCTGCCCAGACGCGTATCCCCAAAAAAGAGATCGGCTTCAGGAGAGGAAGAGCTCAATACCGAAGAGGAGACAAATGGAACAGGAGCCCAAAAAAGAGAAGCAACCCTCAAAGAGCAGATGTTCGTGGTCGGAATCGGTGCCTCTGCCGGGGGACTGGAGGCCTTGCGACCCTTGGTTGCCAAACTATCGGCCAGCGCCAACATGGGGTATGTGGTCGTACAGCACATGGCCCCCCAATACAGAAGCATGATGGTTGAACTGCTGGCCAGAGAGACCAAAATCCCCGTCATCGAAATTAAAGACCGCACACCGATCCTTCCTGGCGTGGTGCATATTACCCCCCCCAACCACGATGCCGACATCAAAGATGGGGTCATCTTCCTCAAACCCCCCACCAATCCTGTCGGCCCCAAGCCTTCCATCGACAACTTTTTCTCCGCTCTGGCCGAAGATCAGGGTGAGCGGGCCATTGGCGTCATTCTTTCGGGTACCGGATCTGACGGCGCTTTGGGTATGCGGGCCATCAAAGCCCATGGTGGCTTTACTTTGGTCCAAGACCCGGAGTCGGCCAAATATAACGGCATGCCCCTGGCAGCCATCGAAACCAACCTCATCGACCTGATCTTGACCCCTGACCGAATTGGCCAGAATCTGCCTGAGATCGTGCAGACACCCAATAAAATGTTAGAGCTGATGGAGGATGAAAAATCGGGTCTTTCTGGTCTGGATGAGATCTTTGCCATGGTGCGCAAACGGACCGAGATCGACTTTTCCAAATATAAACAGACCACCCTTTGCCGAAGGATTGAACGCCGAATCAACTCAACCGGCACGAGAGATCTACCCAGTTACATCCTCTATATGAAGGATAACCCCAACGAGGCCGAGTCTCTTGCCAAGGATATCCTCATCTCGGTCACCAAGTTTTTCCGGGACAACGACGCCTTCCGCTCCCTGGAGGAGGCGATACATGAAATTTTGCGTAACAAAGAGCCTGGAGATGAGATCCGCTTTTGGGTTCCCGGTTGTGCCACAGGTGAAGAGCCTTACACGTTGGCTATTTTACTCTCCGAAAAGCTGGGGGTAAAAGTGGGTGGCTACAAAATCCAGATTTTTGCCACCGACATCGACATGGAAGCCCTGGAAGCGGCCCGTAAGGGGATCTACCTGGAGGCGGCCCTCAAAGAGACCCCACCCCAGTATCTCGACCGCTATTTCACCAAAAAGGGCGATAAGTTCCATGTCTCCAAAGATCTGCGAGAGATGGTTGTGTTTGCCCGTCAAGATCTGGCTAAAGATCCCCCCTTTGTTCGGGTAGATCTGATCACCTGCCGAAATGTACTAATCTATTTCAATCAAGATCTTCAAGACCGGGTCTTCTCCTCCTTTCATTTTGCCCTGGCCTCGACCGGCTTTATGTTTTTGGGTAAGTCCGAAGCGCTGGGTCAAAGTGCGGAGATGTTTTCGACCACCAGCGCCAAACATAGAATCTATCAAAAGAAAGTTGGTGTGGCAGATCGATTTGGTCGTATCCCCATTGGTGAACGGGTCCGGTCCACCTGGCCTGGCTCTACCCATAAAGTCGTTGAGCAGAAAAAAATCAGTGTGGAGGAGGCCATGCGCTCGACCATCATGCGCATCTATGCCCCCAAAAGCTTGATGGTCGGCGATGATGGCGCGGTCTATCAGATCAACGGAGATGTCACCGGGTATATGGTTTTGGGCTCGGGCAAGGGGGATCTCAACGTTACCAGAATGCTGATCCCGGAGCTACGAGGCGAGTTTTGGGCGCTGTTTGCCAAGGTTAAAAAAACCGGAGACTCCGCCATCGGATCGGCCAAGCCGGTGGTCTTCAACGGCAACCGCAAGGGTGTTCGCCTGGGCATTCACCCGGCCACACGGGTCTCCCAAGTCAACAGCCTCTACCTGATCAGCTTTGAAGAGTTTGAAATTTCTGAAAAAAATGTTCGAGAAGAGACCGGAGAAGTTGTGGTAGGGGATAGCACCCGAGTCCCTGAACTGGAACAAGAACTGGTGGCAACCAAAGAGCATCTGCAAACGGTGATTGAGGAGTTGGAAACATCCAATGAGGAGCTACAAGCCCTCAATGAAGAGCTGCAAGCCTCCAACGAAGAGATGCAGTCCACCAATGAAGAGCTGGAGACCGCCAACGAAGAGCTGCAATCCACCAATGAAGAGCTGACCACTGTCAACGAAGAGCTGCAGACTCGCACATCTGAACTCATGGTGGCCAATGCCGACCTGGAAAACATGCAGAAAAATGTCGGTTACTCCCTGATTATCATCGACCCGAAACTGCGGGTTAAACGGTTCTCTCCGGCAGCCGTGAAGTTTTTCGGGCTGGCACCAGAGGATATCGGCGAGGTTATCACCACGGTTCCTTCTCATCTGGAGATTAAAAACCTGAAGAAAAAGATCAGTCTGGTGATCAGCAGTGGCAAAGAGCATCAAGAGGAGCTTCTCACCAAAGATCTCTCCCTGTGGTTTCGAATTGTCCCCTATATCTCCATGGAGAACAAGATTGAAGGGGCGGTTATGGTCATTATTGACCAATCGGAAATCTACAGTATCCGTCAAGAGTTGGCCCATGCCGAACGGATCCAACGCCTGATGTCAGACTCCATGCCCATGGGTGTGGCCCTGGTTAGTTCAGACAGGCGGCTTGTCAATGTCAACCATAAGCTCAATGAGTGGTTTGGGCAGGAGAGAAAACTGCTTGGCAAACGGCTCTTCACCGCCTTCGGAAGAAAGATTTATGACCGCCTGAAACCTCTGATCAGCAAACCGGATCAGGGGGAGTCATCCTGCTTGGAGCTGGAGCACAATCTGTCGGAGAAGGAGACGAGAGTTTTTCAACTGCTCATGTTCCCTCAACTGGATGAAAAAAGAGCGTTGACCGGTGGATTTATTCTCATTTTCGAAGATATTACCGAACTCTCGACAACACGAAAGGATCTCAAGGACTCACGGGAACGCTACCGTACCCTGGCGGAGTCTGGCATCCAGGGGGTGTTGATCCACCAAAAGGGCAAGCCTCTCTACTGCAATCACGCTTTCGCCCGCTATTTCGGCTATTCCAACCCGGAGCAGATTATCCGTAAAGAGAGTGTGGAACATCTGCTGACCGATGCCGAGCGACAAGAGGGGGCGAATCAATCCAAACTGTTTGGCTCCGGCCATGCGCCCGAAATTCATGAAGCCCAGGGTTTATCCAAAGAGGGCAAGACACTGCAACTGCTCTCCTCCTCCCGTATTGTGACCTGGGAGGGTCAGCTTGCCATTCAAACCACGGTTGTTAATATTAAACCCATAAAGGAAGATTAAGCCTTGGCAAGTATAGTCCTATATGGTCCGCCCCACCGAGCAAGGAACACTTTCCATTGAGTAAAAGAGGAAAAGTTACATCCCTATATCCGGCCTTTGGTTGAGAGTGTTTTTGCTCTCTGGCCCTGATGGAAATTCGCGCATTCCTCTCCTCATCAATTAAGCGGCATTCTGAATGCCTTTGACTCTGCCACCAGTCGAGTGCTGGCGAGGAACCAGTCCCCTACTTTGGCATCAATCCCAACTGCTCCAATATTTCAACCAGTTGAATAAAATCGACCGGCTTTTTCAGGTAGCTGTTAGCCCCCAGATTGTATCCACGAACCACATCAATCTCTTCATCTGAATTGGTGAGAATGATCACCGGAACATCTTTGGTAGTCGGCGCTTCCCGGATCGTCTTGAGCACATCCAGACCATTGACTTTGGGTAGTTTCAGATCGAGAAGAATTAATCGGGGAATGGGGTTGTCGCTCTCCGCCCCTCCAAACAAAAAATCCAACGCCTTCTGCCCATTTTTTGCCACAACGATTCGCTGTTCATCCACACCACTTTTGGTAAAGGCGTGTAGAGCAATTTGAATTGCGGCCGGATCATCTTCCACCATCAACATCATATCGTTGTCGTTATGCATCATGGGGTCTGTCTCTCCTTACAAAGTATCAACCTGAGCATTCAGCCGTGAGGCTATCATAACTTGGTATCATCTTCCACACCCTCCTCGGCTTACACCTGTTTATTTTCCGATGGTAAAATAGAAGGTCGCCCCCTCTCCCAGAGTAGACTCAGCCCAAATCTTTCCCTCATGGCGATGAATAATACGCTGAACCGTTGTCAAACCAATACCTGACCCATCAGATATTCCCGGATCGTGCAGACTTTCGAAAGGTTCAAACAGCCGGTTGGCATAGTTGTCATCAAAGCCAATGCCGTTATCACGCACATAATAGGCACGGTCACCGCCCTGTTTGTTGACGCCAAAGTGGATCACCCCTTTTTCCTCTTTACAGGTAAATTTAAGAGCATTGGACAGAAGGTTTTCCGCAACCACAGTGAGAAGATCCTTATCTCCATGTACCATGAGATTGGGTGTAATCTCCATGGAAACGGTGAGGGTTTCCGGATGAAGCTGTTGGATCAGGTGGGCCGCATGAGCAAACAGCTCAGATAGGTTGACCTTTTCATGCCGCAAAGCAACCCGGGTGGAGCGAGCCAGTTTCAGATAGTCGGCAATACGCCTTGTCATCTGCTTACCACTTGCATCCAGCCAATGCAGATACTCCCCCCCCTCCTTTCCCAGCTTGTCATGGTGTTCATCGAGCAAGATTTTGGAAAAGCCCAAAATATTATTCAGAGGCGCGCGCAAATCATGGGCCACCGAGTAGGAGAAGGCCTCCAACTCCCTGTTGGCCGCCTCCAACTGATGGGTGCGTTCAATCACCCGGCTCTCCAAATTGGCGTTCAGATCTTTCAGCTTCTCTTCAACCTCTTTAAGTTCGGTCATATCATGCACCGTACCCATCATCCTGATGGCTTGCCCCTTCTCATTGCGTATCACCTCGCCCTGCTCCCTGACCGTTCGCAACGCTCCCCCCGGACGAACCACCCGGTGTTGAATATCATAACTCACCTTGGGGTCAACGATGGCCTCTTTAACGGCTTGGGAGACCCGCTCTCTGTCATCACAATGGATCGCCTCAATAAAACCGGCATAACTGGCTTGGCATTGTGACGGATCCAGACCAAAGATTCGATAAATCTCATCTGACCAATAGAGGGTATTGTTGACAATATCCCAATCCCAGTTGCCCAACCGGGCAATTCTCTGGGCCTTAAACAAGCGACTCTGGCTCTCTCGCAAGGCATCTTCGGCCCTTTTCCGCTGGGTGACATCACGAAAGATACCCTGAATAACCTGCTTATCACCCAGGTCCGTCACACCGGCCCGAATTTCAACCGGAATCAACCGACCATCCTGATGAACCACGACAACATCGGTCAGAACACCAGAACCATATTGAATCTGGTTTTGAAAAAAGGCTTTATACTCCTGCTCTCTCCCCGCAGGGTGAAGGCGGGATTGGTGCATGCCGATAATCTCATCCACCGACCGACCCAACAGATTGGCAGCAGCCTTGTTGGCATCCAAGATGATGCCGGTCCGTGTGTCTGCGACAAAAATGGCATCGTTGGCATACTCCATGAGCAACCGATATTTTCTCTCCGATTTTACCAGGGAATCTTCAGCCTCTTTTCGTTCGGTGATATCCTTGGACATCAACACATATCCCACCAATTTTCCCTCTTCATCCAAAATACTCGATGCCCTGGACTCTAAGGTTCGGATACTCCCCCCTACCTCTCTCTGAACTTGATAGAGATGGCTGCCCACAACAGCGATCCGCTCCAGACCCTTTTGAAAGTCGCTGGGATCAACCTCCTCCCACTCATGAACCTCCAGAACGGAGCGACCAAGAATCTGCTCTTTGGTATAGCCAAACAGTTTTTCTGCCGTAGGATTATAATAACGGATCAAAAAGTTTTCATCCGTTGCCACGATGGAGGTGTCCATCGCCGAACTGAGAATATTATCCAGATAGATGGCCTTCTCTCGGATGATACTCTGAGCCTGCATGAGCTTGAGCCGACTGTGTCGCAGCGCTTCCGACTCCATCAAGGTCGCCACCATGGGTTCCGAAACATAAGAAAACACCACAATGCCCAAACCAATGATGACAACAGAGAGGGTAAAGAGGATGATAGCGGCCCGAATAAAAGGGCGACGGATCTCTGCCAGATCAATTTTGGCAACCACACCAAAATTAAGCACATCAACCGGCTCATAGGCGGCAAGAACCGTCACACCTCGATAGTCCAACCCCACCATGGTACCGGAATGGCCCAACAGCGCATGGCGCATGGGTTCGGCAATATGGTCATGATCTTCATCATGCTGGAAAGGGACCGATTTGGATCCGTCCAGGACGGTGTGGCGATGGCGGAGAACAAAAATAATTTCGTTCCCTTGCCGTTTGGCCAGAGCAAACTCACCGGTTTCACCAAAACCTTTATAATTATCGTGAGCCTCCTCAACCTGGGTTAAGGTGGCATGATAGGGGCCCCCTGGATAGCTATGGCTATGGATCTGGTCAAAACGGGCAATGGCCTCTATCATACGGGCGCGACTCTGGGCGGTATCGGTCAGGCGGGATTTGGCTTCATCAAAAGCGGTCTGATAGAGAACAATCAGTGACATGCCCCCAACCGTCATGGCCACAACAGCCATAATCAGGACCAACGGCAGGATTCGCCTCCATTCAGAGGGTATTAAGGGCATTACACTCACTTTTTCATAGGTTGTGGAGCCACGTTTGACTGTTTGAGATAGCCCCTTAGCTTAGACAAAGGCATGGGTGGGCTAAAGAGATACCCCTGCATGTTCTGACAATCGATATCGTTTAAAAAGTGGCTCTGTTCCACTGTTTCAACCCCCTCTGCCACTGTAGAGAGCCCCAAACTATGGGCCAAGGAGATGATGGCATGAACGATGGCCACATCATCTTCATGTCCCGGCACATCCTTAACAAAAGATCGGTCAATCTTTAAGGTGTGGATGGGAAAACGCTTCAGATAGCTCAGGGAGGAGTAGCCGGTGCCAAAATCATCCACCGCAATAGAGATACCCATTTGGCGAATTTTGGTCAGCTTGGTGATGGCCTCCTCCACATTATCCGCCATCATGCTCTCGGTAATCTCCAGCTCCAGCAGATGGGGGTGAAGCTGGGTCTCCTCTAGAACCATCTGCAGCTTTTCCACCAGATCCAACTGTTTGAGTTGGCGAATAGACAGGTTGACCGAAACAGTAGGCGGAGCCACCCCCTCTTTTACCAAGGCCACCATGGTCTGGCAGGCCTCTCTCAACACCCACTCCCCTATCTCCAGAATCATCCCCGACTCCTCTGCAATCGGAATGAACTCCCCAGGGGAGACCAGACCAACCTCAGGGCGATTCCACCTGACCAGAGCCTCCATGCCGACAACCTGATTGGTGGCTGAATCTATTTTGGGCTGGTAGTGGAGTGTGAGGTGGTTTTCCTGTAACGCCAGTCGCAAACCGTTCTCTATATCCATTCTGTTGAGCGAACGGGTGTTCAGCTCTTCCGTAAAAAAGGCGCAGGAGTTGCGCCCCATCGCTTTGGCATGGTACATCGCCGCATCGGCATTTTTGATCAACACTTCCGACTCTATCCCGTCATCAGGATAGAGGGTAATACCGATACTGCAGCCAACCGTCACCTGATGCTCTCCCAACTCTACCGGTCGTTTGAGAGCGCGGAGTATATTATAGGCAACATGAGAGATGGAGGCCTCATCCTCCACATCGGTCAAGATAACGGTAAACTCATCTCCACCCAGCCGAGAGACCGTATCCGAGACACGCACACAGGCTTTAATGCGGTCAGCCATCTCTACCAGCAGTTGATCACCCGCCGCATGCCCCAACGAGTCGTTGACATGTTTAAAATTGTCCAGATCAAGAAAAAACAGGGCAATTTTTCTCTTGTGGCGCTGAGCGGAAGAGAACTCATGCTCCAAGCGTGTTTTAAAAAGGGCTCGGTTGGGCAGGTTGGTCAACCCATCAAAAAAGGCCAGCCGCTCCAGCTTGGCTTCGGCACTTTTGACGATACTGATATCAGAAAACACACCAATACAGTTCACCAGTTGGTTGGCGCTGTTTTTCACCGTGTTGATCGACAGCCACTTAGGATAGATCTCACCACTTTTACGACGATCCCAGATCTCACCCTGCCAGAAGCCATTCTTCCAGATAGAACGCCACATCTCGGAGTAGAAGGCCCGATCATGACGACCCGATTTCATGAAGCCAGGGTCCCGGCCGATAACCTCTGCCGAGCTATAACCGGTAATGTTTGAAAAGGCGGGGTTTACCTCCACCATTTTGTTACTGCCATCGGTAATGACAATGGCTTCGGAGGTGCTGTCGAACACTTGGGCTGTCAATCGAATCCGATCATTGACCTTTTTCAACGCTCGGGTTCGTGCTTCTACCCGCTCCTCCAACTTATCCGTTGCCTTCCGTACCGCCTCTTCGGCCAATTTACGCTGGGTAATGTCTCTAAAAGTCATCACCAATCCAGAAATGGTGTTCTCTTCAAAGGTAGGCGCCACATTATACTCTACCTGAAAGCGGCTTTTATCCCGGCGTTGAAAGCTGTGCTCGGAGAGTGACCGATCTTCCCCATCTTTCAGGGTAAGGTACAGAGCAAAATTTTGAGCCAGAACAGGCTGGCCCTTTTCATCCTGAGGTTTTAGAATCTCCTGTGGCGAGCCACCCAACAGCTTGGTATCAGGCCACTGCAACATGGTTTCCGCCGCTGAGTTGGCAAAAATAATCTTCCCTTCACGGCTGATTCCAACAATTCCCTCCCTGGCTGCATCCAGAATGCGTCGATTCCGTTCTGCCAACATGGCAATCTGCTGTTCACTCTTTTTACGCTCAGATATATCAAAAACCACGGTCAGGCTGACCGGCTGCTCCCGGTCGGTATCGATGATCTGATGGCTTTGAAAAACACACGGAATCGCTACACCGTCCAGAGGGAGTAACTGGATCTCATCCGAGGCCCGGTCACCGGCAAACACCCTGGTAAGATGCTGGCTCAGTTTTCTGGTGTCGGAACGAGTGACATGTTTGACAATGGGTTTGTTCAACAGCGCAGGTTTGGCAATGTTCAGCAGACGGGCCGCCGCATGGTTGGTCTCTAAAACCCGTTGCCGTTGGTCAAAAACAAAATAACCTACCGGAGACTCATCGAACAGAACAGAGTATTTATGGTAAAGAGACTCCAACTTTTCCCGAGATAAAACCAGCTCTTCATTTTGAACATTCAGCTCTTCTTGATGCACAGAAAGGTCATGCAGTGTCCCTTCCAGCTCTCTCTCCAACTGCTCTAAACGATGTTCATCCTCTTTATATCTACCCAGCTTCAAACGAAGGTCTGAAATTTCATCCTCTAATTTATTATCGCTTTTTGTCGTCATTTCCATACTCTCAACAGGATAAAATAGTCTTTGGAATTTAACCTGGAAACAGCCACTGGCCAGTCACGGTTTGGAAATTTCCAGAAGAAGGGCTTTTTGAGCCTGCTCGCAGGCCTCCTCAAACTGAGGCATCAGCTTAACCGCTTTCTTTCCTTTTCCAGAACGGGCAAAACCATCCATTATTTCAACGATTGCTGACAACTTATCCAGCCCAACCTGTCGGCTGCTACTTTTTAAAGGGTGCGTCTGCAGATGGATGGCCTCACCATCCAATGAATCTGCCGCTTTCTGAATGGCCTGGACCCTTTGGGGAAGTATCTCCAGAAACAGTTCGATGATCATCTCGAAATCATCTCCCATATCCTGGCGCAACCCTTCCAACACAACCTGATTGACCAGAGAGGTCTGGTCCGAAGAGGTGGTGGGTTTGGCTGACGGTTTTTTCAGCCAACGGATCAACAGCAATTTAAGCTTGTCATGGATAAGAGGCTTGGTAATAAAGGCGTCCATACCGGCTTTCATGCAGGCCTCCTGATGCTCGTTCAGTGAATAGGCTGTGGTGGCAATGATGGGGGTGCGGTGAGAGCGTTTCTCTTTTTTTTCAAATTTTCTAAACTGCCTGGTCGCCGTCAGGCCATCCATCTCCGGCATCTGTATATCCATCAAAACCAAGCTGAACCGCTTTTCCTTGAGCAGATCAAGTGCCACTTTTCCATTTTCGGCCACCTCCGCATGCAACTGCATCCTTCTTAACATGCCCATGGTCAACGCCCTGTTCACCACATCATCTTCAACCACCAAAAGACGGGCATCCTTGGGAAACAGCTCGGTTTGCTCGGGAACAAAACCGGTTACAAGAGGCTCTTTAGGTAAAAGAAAGGTTCCGGGGGAGGCTAGAGGCAGGGTAAAGGAGAACGTGCTGCCAACACCCAGTTTACTTGTAAGATCTATGCGCCCCCCCATCCCTTCCACAAACCGTTTGCACAAGGTAAGCCCCAAACCGGTGCCGCCATATTTTCGGGTATTGGAGGAGTCCACCTGAGTAAAGGGCTGAAATACATGGTGTATATTTTTTTTGGCTATACCAACCCCTTTATCGGTAATAGAAAAAAGCAGAGCGTGAAGCTCTTTTCCCCGGCCCTTTCTCTTGCCTTTTACCGTCAGATTGACCTGGGCGTTGGCAGAAAATTTAATGGCATTACTCAGAAGATGGAGAAGAACCTGCCTTATTTTTCTCTCATCACCGAACATGGTTTCTGGCACCTCTGCAGAGAAGGATGAGACCAACTCTATCTTTTTTTCCCTTGCAGACGGCAGGACTATTTTAAACACCCCATCCACCAACTCAACCAGATTGACCGACGAATGGGTGAGCTCCTGCTTTCCGGCATCGATACTGGATAGCTCCAAAATATCACTGATCAACGACAACAACCCCCGCCCCGATTGCTGGATGGTCGCAGCAAAATCCCTCTGTTCATCTGTAAGTTTAGAAGCTAGCAGGAAGTCGGTCATACCCATGATGGCATTCAGGGGGGTTCTCAACTCGTGGCTGGCGATGGAGAGAAACTCCGACTTGGCACGACTACCGGCCTCTGCAGCATTTTTGGCTTGCATCAAAGCCTTTTCAATTTTTTTTTGTTGCGATACGTCGCGGAAGGTGACCACCAAACCCGAAATAGCCCCCTCATCAAACGTGGGAGCGATCACATACTCGACTGCAATCCATCTCCCGTCCCGACCTTGAAAGGATACCCCAGAAATTTTCCTGGTCTCACCATCGCTAAAGGTTTTCCCAAACAGGGAGTCAGCCGAGGCAACCTCATCACCCTCTTCCCCTTTGGGCTTCAGCAGTTCAAACGGCTCTCGTCCCAATAAGCTATCGCTGCCCCAACCCAGAATGCTCTCGGCAGCCGGATTGGCAAAAACAATAAAGCCCTCCAAACCGATCCCCAACACCCCCTCCCCTACTGAGTCGAGAACTCTCCGATTCTGCTCTGCCAGGTAGGCGATCTGCTGCTCGGCTTTTTTTCGTTGGGATATGTCGAATAAAACCGTCAAGCTGACCGGTCGGCGGGTGTCGGGGTCGGCAATGCGCTGGCTTTGGAAAATATAGGAGGTCAACGAGTGGGATTTGGGGCTAAGGACGATTTCGTCGGTGGCGGAACCTGAGAGCATCACACGTCTGAAATGGTCGCTGACTACCGCAATGGACTTTCTTGGCAGGTGGGTCAAAAGAGTTTTACCAATCAGATCCTCCTTGGCCGATTGCAGCAACGTAGCGGCCGCTCGGTTGGCATTGACAACCCGCTGTCGGGTGTCGATGGCAAAGTAGGCCACAGGAGAGTCTTCAAACAGGACCGAATATTTACCAAGCAGCTCTTCAAGCCTTTCATAGGCTCGATTCAACTCCTCATTTTGCGACCGCAACTCCTCTTGATGAACCCCAAGATCATAAAGGGTTCTATCCAACTGTCTCTCCACATCTTGGAGCTTGAGTTTATCTCTTTTGTACGCCTTCATCTGAACCCGAAGACGTGCTACTTCCTCGTCGATTTCATTGCTGCTTTTCGTCGTCATTTTTTTTCTTGAACCTGATCTAACAAAGTAATTTTCTGACGGATGATCTCCTTGAGCCACGAAAACTGGACCGGCTTCTGCAACACCATCACATCCTCAGGAATCCCCCCTTTTGCCTGAATATCTCTTGCCTCTAAAATGGTGATAACGATAAGATGAATGGACTGCATCTCCACATCTTTTCTCAACTCCTTGATCATACGAAACCCGTCCAGATCGGGCATGACCAAATCGGTAATGATCATATCTGGCCGCCTTTTAGCGACCTGAATGAGGGCTTCGACACCGCTGGCTGCCGTGTCGACCTGCATGGCAAACTCCCACTTGCGCAGATGCATCTTGTAGGTCATCGCCATTCTGGGGTCATCTTCAACCACCAGAAGATGGAAAGGGGCTGAATGATCTCTCTTCTCAGGTTTGCCAACCCGCTGGTCCAGGAGAGAGAGCACCGATTTTTTCAGAATGCGGCGATGACCACCCGGTGTTCTCCATGCATCTAACAGCCCCTTTTCCACCCATTGGTGAATCGTCTGAACGGCCACCCCGAGCATATTGGCCGTCTGGCTTACGGTAAGAACCGGCTCATCTCCCGGTTTTGTCAATGGAGGCTTCATGTTCTTTAAAAAACGATCCAATCGCCCTTAAATAGAGTTAATAGAGTTTTGGTAGAGCTTTATGATATTCAGGAGACTATAAGGAGGTCTAAAAAAAAATGCAAGTCGCTCTGTTCCAACCCTTCCAACTCTGAGGTAGAGTGAGAGGGTTGGTCTGGGTATCATGGGGAACCCCAAGGCTTGCAATCCGGCCCCCTTAACAGCGCCATCGGCCAAAAAAGAGCCCCGACAAAAACTTTTTTTTAACACGCCACTATCAAGCTCTAAGAACCCCTCTCCCTCTTCAAACTGAAAGAGAGACGGCACACTCCCTTTGCAATTCTCCACCGGCATACCTATCTGACTAATCAAGCGTACCATCGTTATTGATTTGGATGTTTTTGGAGAAAAACCATGCAAGAGGATACCCTGACCACCAAAACCCGTGAAGCCTTCCAACAGGCTCTGGGGATAGCTGCACGTCATACCCATCAACAACTGGAACCAGAACATCTTCTGTCGGCTTTTTTGGATCAACGGGATGGGCTGGTTCGTCTGATTTTAGAAAAAATGGGGCTATCCATAGAGCGTATAGCCTCGGAACTGAGTCACGTTTTAAGCCGGTTTCCCAAGGTTGAAGGGGCCGGAGCCAATCAGGTAATGGTCTCTCGACGTCTTCATGGCATACTGGCCGTAGCTGAGCAGATTAAAAAAGAGTGGCGAGATGAGTATGTCTCTACCGAACATATTCTGCTGGCCATGAGTCGGGAAAAAGGGGGGGATGTCGCTCGAATCCTCACCGCTTCCGGGGCCAGCGACAGCAAGATTTCTGAAGCGGCCCAAGCCATACGCGGCAGCCAGCGCATTACCACACCCGACCCGGAAGGGGGGTTTCAGGCCCTGGAGAAATATTCCCGCGACCTGACCGCTCTGGCGAGAGAGGGCAAGTTGGACCCGGTCATTGGTCGGGATGAGGAGATTCGCCGGACCATGCAGGTTCTCTCTCGCCGCACCAAGAACAACCCTGTCTTAATCGGAGAACCGGGGGTAGGCAAGACCGCCATCGTCGAAGGTCTGGCTCTGAGGGTGGTACGGGGAGATGTGCCGGACTCCCTGAAAAACATCCGCTTTGCCGCCCTGGATATGGGCGCCTTGATTGCGGGCGCAAAATATCGTGGTGAGTTTGAGGAGCGTCTCAAAGCCCTTCTGCGGGAGGTAGAGGAGGCATCGGGCCGCATCATTCTGTTTATTGATGAGATGCACACCCTGGTCGGAGCGGGAAGAACCGATGGGGCGATGGATGCCTCCAACCTGCTCAAACCGGCCTTGGCCCGAGGCGATCTTCACTGCGTAGGCGCCACCACCCTGGACGAATACCGCAAACATGTGGAGAAAGATCCAGCTCTGGAGCGGCGTTTCCAACCGATCATCATACGGGAACCGGGTGTGGAAGATGCCATCTCCATTCTGCGAGGTATTAAAGATAAGTATGAGATGCACCACGGGGTCCGAATCAAAGACCAGGCTATCCTTGCGGCGGTGACCCTTTCTCACCGCTATATTGCCGACCGGTTTTTGCCGGACAAAGCCATCGACCTCATGGATGAAGCCGCCGCCAGAACTCGCATGGAGGTGACCTCCAAGCCCCAGGAGATTGACGATATCGACCGTAAAATCCTACAACTGGAGATTGAAGCCGCCGCTCTGTCCAAAGAGAGCGATGACGGTTCTCAGAAACGGTTGAAGAGTGTAGAAAAGGAGTTGGCAGACCTGAAAGAGAAGTCTTCGGCCTTAACAGCCAGATGGTTGATGGAAAAAGAGGCTATCGAGGGAAGAAGCAAACGTAAAGAGGCGCTGGAACAGGCTCGGATGGCCTTGGCCAATGCCGAACAAAAGGGTGACTTTTCCGAGGCAGGAAAGCTGAAATATGGGCTGATTCCCGAACTGGAAGAGGCTCTGCGCCAGGATGGAGAGGGACGGGAAGATGGACTGCTCAGGGAAGAGGTGGGCGAGGAGGATATTGCTGCCATTGTCGCTCGCTGGACAGGGGTTCCGGTGGCACGGATGTTGGAAGGAGAGAAGGCCAAACTGCTGGCAATGGAAGAGAGGCTGGCCAAACGGGTCGTAGGCCAAGAGATGGCCTTGCAAGCGGTTTCCAAAGCGGTCAGACGGGCCCGCGCTGGCCTTGGCGACCCCAACCGGCCCATTGGCAGCTTTCTGTTTTTGGGGCCGACAGGGGTTGGCAAAACCGAACTCACCAAAGCTTTAGCGGCGTTTCTCTTTGATGATGAACAGGCCATGGTACGCCTGGATATGTCGGAATATATGGAGAAACACTCCGTTGCTCGCCTGGTGGGGGCCCCTCCGGGGTATGTGGGCTACGAAGAGGGAGGACAGTTGACAGAGGCGGTTCGTCGCCGTCCCTATAGTGTGGTTTTGTTGGATGAGATTGAAAAAGCCCATCTGGAGGTGTTCAACCTGCTTTTGCAGGTGATGGATGAAGGACGCCTCACTGACAGCCAGGGCCGTACGGTTGACTTCAGAAACACGGTGGTCATCATGACCTCCAACATCGGCTCCGACGCATCAAGCACCGATAAAGAGACCGATCAAGCAGCCATACACGCCCGTATGATGAAGGCCTTGCGTGGCTATTTCCGCCCGGAATTTCTCAACCGGCTGGATGAGTTTATTGTTTTCAACGCACTGACCCGTCACGACATGGACTCCATTGTCGAGATTCAGCTTGGCTATCTCAGAAAGCTCCTTGCCGCCCGTCAGGTCACGTTGGATATCAGCCAAGAGGCCCTCTCTCTATTGGCTGATGAAGGGTTTGACCCGGAGTTTGGTGCCCGACCGTTAAAACGGGTCATACAGCGCCGTGTCCAAGATCCGTTGGCCGAAGCCATCTTGTCTGGAACCCTCAAAGAGGGGGGGGTTGCCCATGTAAACCGTTTAGAAGGAAACGGACTGGGTTTGACCTTTTAGCCTGGAAACGGCAGGTGGGCGCGCATGAATGGCACAAGATATTGGTTTAGCTACTGTTCACAGATAAACTGGTAGCCAACACCATGCACAGTCACCAGTATTTTCGGCTCTTTGGGGGTGGATTCCAATTTTCTGCGCAGACGGTTGACCATCACGTCGATGGTGCGATCATTGGGCATCCACTCCCGACTGCTGACCGCTTCCAGGAGTTGATTTCGTGAGAAAACCTTACCCGGATGTTGGGTAAAGGCAGAGAGGAGCAAAAATTCACCGTTGGTTAGGTGAACCACCTCACCATTGGGGTCGGTCAGGCGGCGCTGTTCGGTATTGAGATCCCAACCGTGAAAGCGGTAATTGAGTGTCTCGTCCTGTGGTTTGGTACCAATTTGGCTGGTTCGGCGCAGCAGGTTTTTAACCCGGACCAAGAGTTCCCGCTCATTGAATGGCTTGGTAACATAATCATCCGCCCCCAGCTCCAGGCCGATGATACGGTCGATATCCTCTCTTCGGGCCGTAACCAGAATAATACCGATATCCGATTGATAACGCAGATTTTTGGTCAGTGAAAAACCATCTTCTCCTGGAAGGTTGACATCCAGAAGAACCAGATCGATGCTGGACTCAGCAAGCACATCCCACATCTGCTGACCATTGATTGCCTCGGAAACCAGATACCCAGATTTTTCGAAGTAGGCGGTTAACAGGCTCCGTGTGACAGGATCATCTTCGACAATCAATATGTTTTGTTTTTGTTCCATGTCGCCAGTCAATTTTGAAAGGGTAAAGGGCTTGGCAAATCATCGACAACAAACCAAGGGTTAAGCTTCCCGACTTTAAAAAATGGAAGCAAAATTAAACCGACAAGCTCTCCTTTCAGAACTGAAAACAGCAGGACCGACTCTTGGCCCTTTCAGTTTCTGGCACCCCCATGCCATCCTACTCTCAAAAGGTTTAAGTATAATTCATTATTCCGAAAAGACAAGAGTCGATTAGAGGTATCTTTGTTTCCTTTTTTTTCATAGAGAAAAAACCTCTGAACACGCATGATATACGCTTTGGTATTGACAGACCCGAGCAAACTATTTTATCCACTATGGGCGAATAAAACCTAACACGTTGCAAAGCCCTGCCCACCCTCCGTTTTGGGCCGCCAAACCATGGCAGATGTTGGAGGGGAGAGAGGAGAAGACCCATGAACAGATCTCTGCTTTCCACCTTATTCCTGGCTTTTTTCCTGTTGTCTGGCTGTTCCTCTACGTCCAAACTCAAGGAAAAAGGGCTTAACGCCACCGCCTTCGAGGAGGCGCGAAAAGGGTTGCGTCATGCCACACTGGGAGAGCCAACCAAAGCGGTAGAACATTTTTCCAACGCCGCAAAAAGTCCCAACCTCTCTCCATCTCAGCGGGCTAAAATTCTCAACAATCGTGGCGTTGCCCATAAAAATGCCAAGGCCTACGCCTTGGCAGAAGCTGATTTTACTCAGGCCCTCAGCCTCTCTGAAGAGGGAGCAGCCCGAGCCAGACATAACCGAGGTATTGTCCGTTTTATCCAAGGAGACTATCTGGGAGCGGCCCGAGATCTGGAAAAATTCCTGGCCGCCGGAAAACTCCCCTCCCCCTACCCCTATTTATGGCTCTACATTGCCTTGGAACGGGGCGGAGAAGAGGGTAAAAAACTGTTGAGCCAAGAGCGTGAACGCCTCTCCCAAATGGCGTGGCCGGGGGTACTGGCAGACTATTTATTAACCCACAAAGGGGAGGAAGATCTTCTGGGGGCAAGTGAAGTGGTCGATATCGAGCAGTCCCAGGAGAACCGCTGCGACCTCTACTTTTTTCTGGGTGAGGCCGCCCTCATCGCGGGCAACCAACTGGAGGCAATCTCTTGGCTGAATAGAGCCATCAACACTAAGATGACCCATCTGAATGAATTTAAAGCAGCCGAGGCTGAACTAAGCCGGTTGGCTCAATAGCGCCTGCAACGGCTTCAGTGTAGGGCTATCCGTCGGTGGTACAGTCCCTCTGCGAAGGATTGGAAATATTTATATAGATGGGGGTTTTTTACCGGCTCTTGGGATTCGTCGATGCGAAGGTTGCGCTCGGCTACATAGCTTTCGCTCTTACTGTCATGGACCAAAATCTGATACCACGGCTGATCTTTGGGTGGCCGGGTGCGAGCCATACGGTCATACCAGGCCATATCCTTCTGGTAGGAGGGGTCGACATCGACGATGACCCCCCGATAGTCGAACAGATTGTGGCAGACCACTTGACCTACATAAAATTTAGAGACAGAAACAGACATTTCAACCCAACCTAGTACCAAAATCGTCCTGCAACAGCGACAACTGTCGTAATCAACCCCAAAAACAGATTGATGGTGACAAGGGTGCGGATTTTCAGCATGAACATACCCGCCTCGGGAAACAGCGCCTCTTTCTCCCGAATTTTCATCTGCTTGAACGGGCCAAAATAGACCATAAAAAAGAGCAGGATCATCAGCCAACCGATACCCTGCATCAGATGGATATGCAGCCCCAGCCCCTCCATACCGCCGTAGTAGGCAAAGACCAGCCAATATCCACTCACGGGAAGAGCAATGACAGCCACCCAAACCATCCGCATAAAACGATTCAAAACCTGGGTCCAGAGTTTGATCCGCTCAGGCAGGGGAAGCGCCTCGGCAGAGGGGCGGAGAACAAAATGGGCAAAAAACATTCCGCCTACCCAGACCAGTGCAGCAAGAAAATGGATGGTCAACAATAGAGACACAATACCCCTCACTTTTTCCTAGAGTCCTGTTTACTGCCTGCAGGATACCACCCTCCCGGCCTTTTTGCTACCCGTTGGTGAGGGAGGGATGCCAGCACCGAGAACAGGCTATTCATCCAATAATAGATTGAAAGCAGCCATGAGAGCAGGTACGCTGAAGAGCGCCTTTAGGCAGGCTCTCTTCTACCCCTCTTTTATTTGATAAAGGTCATGTCCGAACACAACTTGCTACCCGATCCCCTGATGTTGACCAATCCACTCCACCAGCAGCAGATCCGTCTAGGGGCAGACCGTTGGCTTGCTGCGGGGCTGAGCTATCCACAACTCATCGACCAAGAGCAGCAGCAGAGCAAAAACCGGGATCACTACCCCTTCGCCGCCCAACTGGCCCTTAAACTGGCTCGCTCCAGACAGTTTCTTGCGCACATGGAGCAGCCCCTCCATCTATCGGTGGTCTTCGCCATCTATAAAGAGCATACCCGCATTCTCAGCCGCGATGAACACCCCCACGGGGAGGATTTTCTGCGGGAGAAAATTCGACAGATGCAGTGGCTCTGCCGGGATCTTCCCCTCATCACCTGGGATATGATTGTCGTTGACGACGGCTGCCCGGAGGGGAGCGGTGTGTTGGCAGAGCAGACTCTTGCCAACCATCCCCGTCGCAAGGGGGTAGAGGTGCTGTTTTTACAGCAGGCCATTCAGCAGCGCCACCCAGCCATTCAGCCTCTCACCTCAACAGAGCAGAGCCGTAAAGGGGGCGCGGTAACCCTGGGTATGTGGCAAGCGGCTCAACGCCCCCATCCCAACTCGATCATCCTGTTTACCGATGCCGACCTCTCCACCGACCTGGGGCAGTGCGGTCTGCTGGTTGAAGGAATTGTGGAGGGAAAAGGCGATGCTGCCATCGGTTCCCGGCGGGAACCCTGCTCTATTGTCATCAAGGGAGGCCAACGCAACCATCGGGGCAAACTGTTTATCTATCTCTGGAAACGACTGCTTCCCAATCTGTCGGAAATAATCGATACCCAGTGTGGTTTCAAGGCGTTCAAAGCCTCAACGGCCCGCTTGATACTGGACGACCTCCAAGAGAAACAATTTGCCTTCGATATCGAACTGCTCCTAAAAACCGAACTCAACCGCCCCGGCTCCATCGAAAAAATTCCCATCGCCTGGTTTGATAGCGAAGCGGCATCAACCACCACCGATCTACAGCCCTATCTTCCCATGTTACGCAGTATTGTCGGCTTTTACCGGCGCTATCTCCCCCCGCAACCGGAAGCCGAAGGGTTTGCCCAACTCATCGATCAACTGGATGAGACCACCTGGCATCAACTGCTCTCTCACATGCCCGCAGAGATCAGCCAAAGGGAGCCTGCCCTGTTCAACCACTCCCAAGGCCTGACTGCCAACGATCTGGCTAAAGCGGCCGGTCTGTCATTGTAATAAAAAAAGGCTGGAAACAGAGTCGTTCCCAGCCTTTTTTGGTCATTGCACAACCGGATACCGTTTAGGAAGAGATCTCCAGTAACAGATTGTTGAGACGTTTGACAAAGTTACTGGGGTCTTCCAACTGCCCCCCTTCACTCAATAGAGCCTGATCGTGAAGAATCTGGCTGAGATCGGCAAACCGTTTTTCGTCGGTCTCATCATTGAGACGCAGCACCAAGGGGTGGGTGGGGTTGAGTTCCAGAATCCGCTGGGTGGCTCCAACCTGTTGTCCCGCCTCCTTCATGATGCGTTCCATGGTGGCGCTCATATCATGCTCGCCCCCCACCAAACAGGCCGGAGAGTCAGTCAGACGGTTGGTGATGCGAACCTCCTTCACCCGTTCGTCTAAGGCTTTTTTTACCCGCTCTACCAAGCCTTTAAAGTCATTCTCAACCTTCTCCCGATCTTTCTTCTCCTCTTCATCCTCCAACTTGCCCAGATCCAACCCCCCTTTAGCAACAGATTGCAGGGGTTTGCCGTCAAATTCGGTCAGGTGGGAGGTGAGCCATTCGTCAACCCGGTCGGAGAGAAGCAGAACTTCGATCCCCTTCTTCTTGAAAACCTCCAGATGGGGGCTGTTTTTGGCGGCTGCATAGCTCTCCCCCGAGACATAATAGATCTTCTCCTGCTCGGGTTTCATGCGGGAGACATAGCTCTCCAAAGAGACAGTCTGGCTATCCGACTCGCTCTGGGTGGTGGCAAAACGCAACAGATTGGCAATGCGATCCTTGTTGGAGAAATCCTCGATAATCCCCTCTTTAAGAACCAAGCCAAAGGCGTTCCAGAATTTTTGATATTTTTCGGCCTCATTTTTAGCCAGATCTTCAAGCAGGGCAAACACCTTGCCGACAGCCCCCTTTTTGATTCCCTCTACCATGGGGTTGTTCTGCAAAATTTCTCGGGAGACGTTCAGTGGCAGGTCGGAGGAGTCGATCACACCGCGAACAAAGCGCAGGAAGCGTGGCATCAGCTCCTTGGCACCCTCCATGATGAAGACCCGACGGGTGTAGAGTTTTACACCATTTTTTGCATCCCGATCCCACAGATCGAAGGGGGCATTTTCTGGAATATAGAGCAGAATCGTATACTCCTGGGTCCCCTCCAAACGGGCATGGATATGGGCCAGGGGGTCGGCAAAGTCGTGTCCGACATGTTTGTAGAACTCGTTATACTCCTCATCGGTGATTTCACTCTTGGAGCGACTCCACAGTGCAGAGGCCCGGTTGACCTTCTCCCACTCCGGTACTTTGGCCTCTTTCTCTTCCTCAGGCACCTCTTCACTCCCCTCCTCCTCTTCGGTTTTGGGCATCTGAGGCATCTCTTGCTTGAGCATCATGATGGGCCAGGAGACATGGTCTGAAAATTTACGGACCACGGAGCGCAGACGGTAATCTTCTAAAAACTCTTTCTGGTCTTCTTTGATGTGCAGAGTGATCTCTGTGCCTCGCTGCTCCTTTTCCACCTCTTCCAGGGTGTACTCCCCATCTCCGGCGGACTCCCAACAGACAGCCTGGTTTTTTTCTGCGCCAGCCCGGCGGGTGATCAGGGTTACCTTGTCGGAGACAATGAAGGAGGAGTAAAACCCGACACCAAACTGGCCAATCAGGTTGGAGTCTTTGGCCTGGTCACCGGTAAGAGATTTTAAAAACTCCTTGGTGCCAGACTTGGCGATGGTACCAATGTTGCCAACCACCTCCTCTCGGCTCATGCCAATTCCGTTGTCGGATATGGTCAGGGTGCCCGCTTCGGGGTCAGCGGTAATCCGTATGGAGAGATCGGCATCACCTTCGTACAGATCATTGTTGGAGAGTGCCTCAAAACGCAATTTATCCGCCGCATCAGAGGCATTGGAGATTAATTCACGGAGAAAAATTTCCTTGTTGCTGTATAGGGAGTGAATCATCAGGTCCAACAACTGCCGAACCTCTGTTTGAAACACCCGTGTCTCTTTTTGTTCTTCCTGACTCATGGTATTCGCTAACCTCATAGATTAATATTTTACGAAACAAAAAAATCTTCCTCGGCTAGATATGGTCATTAAAAACCAATCTGCAACTTTTTTTTAAAAAAAACCGGATACCAGCCGTTTCCAGCTTTGAAGCGCTGTGGCAACGTGATTCCCTCGCGCTTTTCCTACCCTTCACAAAAAAACCCTCAATCAGCCAATAAAAAGGTGTTCTGCAGAAGAAAATAGCTTATGAATAGAAGCTCTATCTTGATTTTAGAACAAAAAGGAACCCACGCTTATGAACATCATCAAAAACATTCCTCTCTTCTCTTTGCTTCTGCTCCTGTATAATGCGGCCGCTTTTGGTGACACTTATCAACCTCAGTTTACCCTGGAAACCCTGGTAGCCCAGTTTACCCTGGTCTCTGGTGCTGTGTTCCGTCTTAATGTGGGAGATGTTCTCTTGGTGGCCGGGGTTGCCCTGCTCTTTCAAGAACTTCTAAAAGCCACCCGGACCACCAAGCCCTACCTGCGGGAGCATCTGCTCTCCATGGCGGTTTTCCTGATCTTCATCATCGAATTTTTCACGGTTCCTCAAGCGGGCACCGTGGTCTTTCTTCTCCTGACCATCATGTCTCTGCTGGATGTGATCGGCGGCTTCACCGTTACCCTCTCCCGCCATGTTGTCCTGCCGGGAACCGCGGCCGCTTTGGCGGTTGCCGCAGCTGAAACCCTGCAAGAGACTGCCGAGCAGGATACAGCTGACGAAAAAAAACCAGAGGATGCTGTCACCTCAGAAGAGCCAACCCCTGCTGATTCCGACAAACCCGAAGAACAGGAAAAACCGGAGCAAACAGAAGCCGAAAAACCAGCCGATGAAAAAGAGGCTGAAAAACTGGAGATGCCTGTTGATCTAAGAAAAGTTGAACCCCGGTTTTCCCAATCCTAGGCGCCCCCGGGTCGATACGTTCTCGCCATGATCAACACCCTATTCAACAAAGCCCGATCCCTCACCGGCTTGTCCCAGGGCAAAAGCCCCAGAGGGGGGCAGCCGAGGGAGACGGACCACCACCCTGCCAAACAGACTCAAGAGCAGGGAAAAAAGCCCCCTTCGAATCCCACCCCCGAAACCATGGATCACAGCCATCTCCCGCTCCCCTCCCAGCAGTTCAGGGAGAAGCGGGATCAGGGCCTGCTGAAAGCTGATCGGGATCAGGAGGCGGTGCTGCCACTATTGGACCGTTTTGTCGAAGATCTCCACTTAACGGTTAAAAGAACCTCCTGGCGGGGCGTTGACATATGGCGGGGAGCCAACGGAACACCCTTCACCAAAGGGCTCTATTTGTTTGGCCCGGTGGGACGGGGAAAATCTTTACTGATGCAGCTGGTGTTTGATGCGGTTGCCTTCCCAGAAAAACGCCGGGTTCACTTTCACCCCTTTATGGAAGAGCTGCACCAGCGGATGCACGATACCACCCCAAAACCGGGGTGTGATATGATGTTTCAGGTAGCCAGTGAGCTCTCCGGTGAGGCACGACTGCTCTGTTTCGATGAATTTTTTATCGACAACATTCAAGATGCCATGCTACTTGGCCGTCTGCTGGACTATCTGTTCCAGTGCGGTGTCACCCTGTGTGCCACCAGTAACTGTGGGCCGGAGGGGCTGTTTAAAGGGGGCTTCAACCGCAAACGTTTTCTTCCGCTGCTGGACAATCTCCAGGCCAACATAGATGAAATCAACCTCAGCGACGGCACCGACTGGCGACGGGATGAGGGGCCAGAAACCATCCTGCACAAACAGACCCCACAGCAGATGTTCTGCCAGCTAACCCACTCTACACCTCACCCGACAACTACCGTTCTGGATCGGATGATCATCCCCGCTCTGGGGGTTGATCAGGGTATCTATTGGTTTGATTTTCTCTCGTTGTGTGATCAACAGCTGGGTCCGGCCGAATATATGGATCTAAGCCAAAAAGCTCGAGCTGTTCTCATCTCCGACCTGCCCGCCTTGGGTGAAGATGGAACCGATGCAGCCATACGGCTGATTATTCTTATCGATCTACTCTACGAATATCAAGTACCCCTGCGCCTTTTCAGCCATGTCCCACTGGAATCCGTCTGTAAGACCGGTCCAGCCGCCTTCCCCTTCAAACGGGCCATATCTCGTATTTTTGGCCTGATGAAGTTGGAGATCACTACCGTCTGACCCTTTTTCATCAATTGCTATTTGTGGCTAAATCAGCTAGATTTTGCCCGGAATTAAAACCGACAAACACCCCAACAAGTGAGCCGATAAAAATGAATAAAACAACATTTTTACTGGAAGAGTCCGATATTCCAACCCATTGGTATAACGTTATTCCCGACCTGCCAACCCCTCCGGCTCCCCCTCTGGGTGGTGATGGCAAACCCATCGGCCCGGATGCCCTCTCAGCCATTTTCCCCGATGCCATCATCGAACAGGAGATGTCTGGCGAGCGCTGGATTGAAATTCCTGAACCGGTCCGGGAGATCTATCGATTATGGCGCCCCTCCCCCATGAAACGGGCGATTCGACTGGAGCAGATGTTGGGCACGCCGGCCAAAATTTATTATAAATATGAAGGGGTCAGCCCAGCCGGTTCTCATAAACCCAACACAGCGGTACCCCAGGCATACTACAACAAGTTGGCTGGCATCAAACGGATCACCAGCGAAACCGGTGCCGGTCAATGGGGCTCCTCCATTGCCCTGGCCGGGCAGATGTTCGGTATCGATGTGCGGGTCTATATGGTGAAGGTCAGTTATGGGCAGAAGCCGTTCCGCCGCTCCATGATGGAGACCTGGGGAGCGGAGGTGTTTGCCAGTCCCACCAACATGACCAACTCTGGTCGAGCGGCCCTGGCAGAAGATCCCGACAATCCCGGCTCTCTGGGGTTGGCCATATCGGAAGCTGTGGAAGAGGCCGCCACCAACGCCGACACCAACTACGCCTTAGGTTCGGTTTTAAACCATGTCCTTCTGCACCAGACGGTGGTGGGTCTGGAGGCTAAAAAACAGTTTGAAAAGGCGGGGGATTATCCCGATATTATTATTGGCTGCTGTGGTGGTGGTTCAAACTTTGGTGGCACAGCCTTTCCCTTCCTGGCTGACAAGGCCGCAGGCAAAGATATCCGTTTGATTGGTGTCGAACCGGCCTCTTGCCCCACCTTGACACGAGGCCACTACGCCTATGACTTCGGCGATACCGCCAAGCTCACCCCCCAAACCTTGATGTACACCCTGGGAAGCCATTTCATGCCCCCCAGCATTCATGCCGGAGGACTCCGTTATCATGGTCAGTCTGCCCTGGTTTCTCAGCTTGTTCATGCCGGTATTCTAGAGGCCCGCTCCGTACAACAGCTGGCAACCTTTGAAGCTGGCGTCACCTTTTCCCGGGCAGAAGGGATTATTCCTGCACCAGAATCTTGCCACGCCATCCGTACCGCCATCGATGAGGCACTGGTCTGTAAAGAGAGTGGCGAGGGCAAGACGATCTTCTTCACCCTCTCCGGCCATGGTCACTTCGACATGTCCTCTTACGATAAATATTTTTCCGGTGAGCTAGAGGATTATGAATATCCTGAAGAGGCCATCCGGGAAGCCCTTTCACGGCTGCCCAAAAATCCTTAACACGCTCATCTCCCCTTCATCACCTGCTGCCTGATGGTGATGAAGGGGAGATCGCCCATCAGGCGGCTAGGAACGCCTTGCACTGTCGGATACACTCAGCACAAGCCTCAGCGCAGTTTTTGCACTGCCAATGATGACCCGCATGTTTGCGGCACTCTTGTTCACACTCTTCACACACAACAAGACAGTATTCGACATACTTTTTCAGATGCTTGGTGTTCATGCTGGCCAACTGGCCCAAGGTGTTGCAGGATGGAATCATCTCAGAGGCTGTACGCAGACACTCTCTTAGAGAGGTATCCCCCTGGCTGATGAGGGTAATACAGTGATTAACGCAGATATTGGCCGCAGTCAGACAGTTTTGGGCTGACTGCATGAGTTGAACGTTGGGGGGCATGTTGGCAGGCATGTTGGACGGCATGTTTTGGGGCATGTTGGCGGGCATCTGGTTCATGCCTCCCCCTTGGTGCATGGTGTGGTTGCCATGATTGTGGCTATTGGCATGGGCTGAGCCGGAAAGAAGTGCCGAAGCCAATACACCTGCTCCCACTGTTCCTGTTCCGGTTAATACCTGGCGCCTGCTGATCTCTTCACGCTTGTTTTGGTTTTTGGTTGTGGTCGACATAGCATCCCCTTTAGTTAGATTAAAAGGTGCTATGAAACCATATAATTTCCAGACAATAAAGGGAGAATATTAAGGAACCCTAATATTCCTTCGGTGCTACCGCTCTCTTTTTCAGATAGTCCCGCCAACAGCCCTCCAGACACTCTTCCAACGCCTTTAAATGTTGATTCCAATCAAAAAGAGGGGTAGTCAGGCGGCGGTCAGCTACCCTCTTTTTAAGACGAGCCAGTTTTTCGGGGTTGAGGGCCAGTTCAATAGCAAGGGTTTGGTAGGCCTCTTGGGAGTGGGCAACCAACTCCGGCAGTTCCATGGCGTGCAGAATGCTGGAACCAACCCGAGAAGCAAAATGTTCGCCCTCTTGGGTGATGAGAGGCACACCGGCCCAGAGCGCATCGCAACTGCTGCTCTGTCCGTTATACCGTCTCGTATCCAGGGCCAGATCAACCAATTGATACCGTGCTTGGGGTGTAAAATAGGCTGGAGCCTGAGAAAAAACCAACCGGCCTGGGTCGATCTTTGCCCGCTTGGCGCTACGCCTCAGATTTTCTTGGGCCGGAATTGGCATGGGGCTTAGCCATAAAACAGAGCCGGGTACCGCCGACAGAATCGTCATCCAGTCTGCAAAAAGAGCCGCATCAATTTGATAAGGGCGGTTAAAAGAGCTGAAAATCGTCCCTTCATTCGGCAACCCACACCCTCGCCTGGTCAGGCGCTGTTGAGCAGCCTCGTCGGGGTAGCGCCCAACCATATAGCTATGAGGCAGCCGCAGCACTTTTTCGCTGTAGAAGGGCAGATGCTCATCGGGAATGGTGATGGCATCGGCAATAATCCCATCGATAAACTGGCTGCCAGAACTACCCGGAAAACCCAGGTAGGAGAGCTGTACCGGCGCTGGACGCAAGGCACAGATCTCCAGCCGGTTTCCGGGACAGTACCCCGTCAAGTCGATGAGAATATCTATTTTATCGTCATGAATCTGTTCTGCTGCCTGAGTAAAACTCATCTCTTGAATATCGACAAAATGGTCCAACTCAGCGATCATTTTTTTCCGTATGGGGCTGGCATCCTCTTTGCAGTAGCCATAACCAAAAAGTTCAAACCGGCTCCTATCGTGGTGTTTAAAGAGGCCGTAGGCCTGATAGGCAAGGGGGTTTTTGCTCTCAAAACCGTTACTCAGATAACCGATCCTGATTTTCCCCTCTCTTGTGTGAGGGTCGGACCTGCCGCTGTCAATCTCGTAGTGAAAGGGATCAGGGCGGTGAATCTTATTGGCGATAAAATGACTTCTGGAGCGGGCCACCGCCAAATTGAAGGGAGGGTCACAATGGCGGGTTATGTTATTAAAGAGTGGCTCTGGAGAGCACTCGCCTCGATCGACCAATTTTTGAATTTGCCTGTCCAGGCGGGGTTTGATCTCAGCCAGCTCCTGCCATTCGCACAGCTCCTGCAACAAAAAGGATAAGGATGCCAAGGCGGCCGGGTCTTCCGGGCTGATTTGCAGCGCCTGCTGATAGGCTCTCCCCGCATTGTCAAATCGATTGAGCAGACGATAGGCTCCCCCCAGGTTGATCAGGGCGGCCGAATAGTCTGGGTTGATATCCACAGCCTTCATCAGGGAGAAGGTGGCTTGCCCCAAATCACCAAACTCCCGCAGCATATGGCCCAGGGCATTGTAGGCCTGAAAAAAACCGGGCTTGGCCTCAATGGCCTTGCGAAAGCTCCTTTCGGCCTTGGCCATCTCTCCCAGGTCAAAGTAGGCCCGGCCAAGCCCCAACCAACCCTCGCCGGAGAAGGGGTCCAAACGAACCGACTCCTTGTAATAGGGGATGGCTCTATCTGAGTAGCCCTGGCGCCGCAGGACATAGCCCAGATTAGAGTAGGCTTCGCTGTAATCCTTTTTTAAACTGATGGCTTTTTTATAATAGAGAACCGACTGACCATAGGCTTTGAAACCTTGAACCACATTGCCCAGATTGTTGTAGGCTTGCGCAAAATCCGGTTTTTGTTCTACCGCTCTTTTATAGCAAAAAAGGGCCTCTTCCAACTCTCCTGCCTCGTGGAGTGTCTCACCAAAATGGTTGATAATCTCCGGGTCGTTGGGGTTGAGAGCAATGGCCAGGCGAAATAGCGAAATAGCCTCATCCAAACCACCCAAATTCTGGCACAGGGTTGCCATGGAGCGGTAATAGTGGGACTGGTTTTTATTGGTCGTCTCAATTTGAATCTGGGTAAACAGGCTAAGCTGTTGAGAGATGAAGGAGAGCAGATGGTTGAAATCCCCCTGTTCGGGTAGCTGCTTGAGGATCTGACGGGTAAAAAAGTCTGCCTGGAGATAAAACCCCTCCTGATGTAAATCGATGGTTTTTTGCAGCAGCGGGAATACGGAATCCGTCTTATCCATCATTTACTCAATTCCTCGGGTACCGAACGACTCTTGGCAAATGAATACCATCCTAATCGGATAGAAAGAAAACAGCATCAGGACAACCCCTCAAACAGTCCTCCCAAAAGGGAGCCTGTTCTTCACCCCACCCCAGTGTAACAAAAACGTTATTCATTGTATCCGCTTTTTACGGCGGACAGATACGTTTTAATCTCAATCTATCTCAATCTTCAAAGAATACAGAGCGTTTTACAGGCTTTTGGTTTGACAAAACCCTTAAGGGTTGGCAGGAGAAAGGCAGTTGGTGAGATCGACTGCCAAAGCCCACATGGTTTTAAAATAGTGATCCGGGCCAGGCTCAACAGCACTACCCAAAGGGTCGATCACCCCCCGTTTAGCCGAACTACCCTCAATAACAGATTGGACCATTCTGGCATAAAACTGTGGCTCTTGGAACAGACAGCGAACGGCCCCACTCATGACAAGGGTACGAACCTCCCGCATCCGCCTGGCCCCTGGTTGGTGTTCTGGTGATGGGGTGATGGCAGCCAGGGGGCTGAGTTGATAACGGTGGTCAAAATAGTGAAAGCCATCATGAAAAACAATATATGGCTCTCCCTTCACCGACTGCAGACGATGGGCAATCTGCTTATCCAGTCGCTCCAAGCGGTCCAACAGACTCTCCATACGGTATTGATACCCCGCCCGATTGATCGGGTCAGCCTCCATCAGGGCATGAGCGATACCCTTTACCAAAACCTTGGCGTTATGGGGATCTAGCCAGAGGTGCATATCTTTCTCCCCATGGCCATGCTCTGCAGCGTGGTCTCCCCCCTCCTCGCTCTCATCAGCTGCCTCAGACCACTCCCCAGCTTCTCGATTATCCAGCAGGTTAAGGGCTGGCAGCGTGTGCAGCGTCACCACACGAGCCGAAAGGTGGCCACTTGAAAGAGGTTTAACCAAAAAGGCTTCCAACCCCGGCCCGATCCAGAAGACAAGGTCGGCCTCTTGAAGAGCCTGAGCATCGGAAGGCCGCAAAGAGGTGGTGTGGGGAGAGCCCCCCCCCCGAACCAGAAGATGAGGAGCAGCACTCCCCTCTACCATCAGTCCGGCAACCAAAGAGTGGATGGGGGCAATGGAGGCCACCACCTTGAGAGAACGGGCGCTCAGAGCCGAAGTGAGCAGCCCCATCAAGATGAAGAACGCCAGAAAACTGAGAAGAGAAAAACGAACAAGTGACTGGACGATCATAGTCAGATTGCTTCCTTGAATAAAGAGTGAAGAGAGCCTGTTGGCAGACCAAGAGTGAAATGTTATTGTGTTACATACTTTATGCCGGTTCAGATAGATGGTGTCAATGTCAACAGGAGCCCCCCCATGCCACAAACCTACTTTCCCGAGGCGGGACACAACCACGAAAGGTGCAAGCTGACTATTCTCGCTATCGCTGAAAAACGGTGCCGGGATAACGGTGTCCGTTTTACCCCGCAAAGAAGGCAGGTACTGGAAATTTTAGCCCAAAGCCACCGTGCATTGGGTGCCTATGATATTCTGGAACGGTTTCAACCCAACAGAGAGGGGCGAACAGCGCCGGTCACCATCTACCGGGCTTTGGACTTTTTAATGGAGAATCAATTAGCCCACCGACTCAGCAGTCTCAACGCCTTTGTGGCCTGCTCCAGACAACATGACGGGCCGGATGTCCAGTTTCTGGTCTGCAACAGCTGCCAATCTGTCGCCGAACTTTCCACCCCCACCCTGCATCAAGCCATCCACCAAGAGGTCGACTCTGCCGACTTTACCATTACCACCCCCTTGGTCGAAATTGGTGGGATCTGCAGTACGTGCCAACAAGATGGGCGTGATCATGGACACTAACAGCCCCCTTATCGAAGCCCAGGACGCTGGTTTGCAAAGTGGAGGCGTCACACGGCTCTCTCATGTTTCCATGGCGGTCCATCCGGGAGAGATTGTCTGCATCATCGGCCCCAATGGGGCGGGAAAAACCTCTCTCATCCGCCTGTTGATGGGTCTGGAACCCCTCAGTTCCGGCAAAGTTGTTCGGCGGGAAGATTTGCGAATCGGTTATGTTCCCCAAAAAATGCCCATCGACCCCACCTTGCCCCTGCCGGTTCATCGTCTGATGACCCTGACCGTGCGCAAACCCAGAGCCAGCGTACTCTCTGCCCTACAAGAAACCGGGGTGGCCCATCTCATCGATGCGCCGGTCTGCAACCTTTCTGGGGGGGAGTTTCAGCGGGTTCTTTTGGCGCGGGCTTTACTGAGAGAGCCGCAACTTTTGGTGCTGGATGAGCCGGTCCAAGGGGTGGATTTTACCGGTGAAGCGGCGCTTTATGAGTTGATCGGACGGCTTCGCACAACCCATGGCTGTGGCGTACTCCTGATCTCTCACGATCTCCATGTGGTTATGGCTGCTACCGACCGGGTTATCTGCCTCAACAGGCATGTCTGCTGTGCCGGTTCGCCGGAGACCGTCAGTCGGCATCCCGAATTTGCCCAACTTTTTGGGGGAACCACCAGTCAAGCCTATGCCGTCTACTCTCACCACCACACCCACGGGCACACTCTGTCCGGCAACATTCTATCCCAAGAGGAGCCCTCCATGCATCAACCAACCCTAAAGGGGCAGGCCGAGTGTGGTGATGATCATGGATGATTTTTTCTGGCGGGCACTTCTGGCGGGCATCGGCGTCTCGCTGGCCACCGGCCCCATGGGCTGTTTCATGGTCTGGCGGCGGATGTCCTACTTTGGCGAGACCATGGCCCATTCTGCCCTGTTGGGGGTGGCGCTGGCCTTTCTGTTTGAGTGGGAGTTGACCGTCGGCGTCATCCTCATCACCACCCTCATCGCGCTGTTATTGGCTGCCATGCAGCAAAATCGCTTTATCTCCAACGACACCCTGCTGGGAATACTCTCCCACTCCGCCCTCTCTGTCGGACTGGTCACCATCAGCCTGATGGCCTGGCTGCGTATCGACCTGTTGGCCTATCTGTTTGGAGATATTCTGGCGGTAACACAGGAGGATCTGATCTGGATCTATAGCGGCGCCCTACTCTGCCTGGCTCTGCTGGCACTGATCTGGAGACCGCTGTTGGCGGTCACCGTCCATGAAGAGTTGGCACGGGCTGAAGGGGTTAACTCCCCCTTGGTTCGACTGGTTTTCATGCTCTTGCTGGCCTTCATGATTGCCATTGCCATGAAGATTGTCGGTATTTTACTCATCACCTCACTTCTGATCATACCGGCGGCCACAGCCCGCCGCTATGTCACGACACCGGAACAGATGGCTCTGTTTGCTGCCTTGATCGGCTCTGGTGCCGTTGGTCTAGGGCTGAGCGGTTCGTTGGCTTTTGACACCCCCTCCGGCCCCTCCATCGTTGTGGCCGCCATGCTGCTTTTTGCAGTCAGTCTGTTGCGACAGCCTAAACAGAGCCGTCGACCCAGCTGATGAGAGAGAGCGGCAACCTCCTGGCTATTGATTGCTGGCTACCGGCCCCATCCAGCTTTTGATATCATCGGATGTCTGCTTGGGGCTGCTCCAGGAGACATTGGTGATGAAAGCTGCTTTATTTTCATGGTCTCGATAGTATTTTTGAGCATTTTTGGCCCGTTTACTATCCTGATAGAGTCCAATCCAGATACGTTTGAACTGGCGCCCTTTGCTGTCTTCCGCCTCCCAAACCACCGGGGAGTACCCCTTCTTGGAGAGCTTTGCAACCAAGTCATTCGCCGCCTCTTCCTCATAGATAGCCGCAACTTGGACCGCAAAACGCCAAGGCTCCAGTGCAGTCAGATCTTTTTGTAGCAGCAGATCTTCAATCTGTCGCCTTTCCGCTGCCCGAATCTGTTTTAACGACGCTTCATCCAGAGGGGCCATGGACTCCACCTGGCTCTTGAACGCCACCTCGACAACCTCCGCAGGCTGTTGGCTGGCAATCACATCAGTTGTAGAGGCCCTATCCTGCTCTGGCTCGTCAGGAGCCGTTTCAACAAGAGGGGCAGAGGAAGAGAGGGGATCTGGCAATACATCGGCCGGAGGGGCCTTCTTTTCTATCTGGGGTGTTTGATCTGTTGGAATGACCGGCTGCTGTTCAATCACCTTGAACACCAACTTTTGAGCCTTGTCGGCAGACTTGATCGGCTGTTTCTGCTCTGCCAGTTTCTGGACTGCCAGTCTCTTTAGCTTGAGGTTCTCGGCATCTTTAGACGCCACCTCTTTGATTCTCTGCAGCCGTTTTTCCTTCTGTTTGGCAAGCAGATCTTGAACACCGGCATCAAACTGTGCCTGTTTTTTGGCCAGATCATCTTGAATGCGCTTTTCAACCTTCTTGGGTGGATCGGATGGCATCGACTGGCTGACGGTTCTCTCTTCAGGCCATGGCGCCCCCACCGGCTCAGGCAATTTGCCCGGTGTCTGGACAACAAACGGGGAGATAACCACCTTCCCAACGGTTTCAGCATGGGGCATCTTCTTCTCTTCGGCAGCGAGAGATTGCGGCCCATCCGATGACTTGACATCCGCAAGAATGGCAAGGGTGCGCACCTCGTTGAGCCAATGAGAACGGCTGTCTTGGATCATTCTTGTCAATTCCATGACAGGTAAAGTCTGAATGTGATGCTCGGGAAAAGCAGTAAATCCGATGGAGGCCTTCAACCTGCCAATGGCATTTTGCAGCCGGGCCGCATCGTCATAGCGACGCACCCGATTAAGAAGTTCATCGGCAGAGCGTCGAATCGTTGTCAGGTGGTCCAGCAGTTTGGGGCCATCGGTTAAGCTTATCTGCTCTTCTTGTTCCGGAAACCGGTGGCCGTTTTCAAAAGCCTGCTTGGCCGCAGCATACTCCCGATAGGCTATGTTGGTTTGTCCCAAAATGGTTTGCGCCAGCATCTGGCTCTTCTCCTCCTCACTCAGGGTGCTTTCACGAAACAGATCCCCAATCAGGTGAGCGGCGGCCAACTCCCATTTTTTATTATTCAACAGGGTTTTATCTTCTATGCTATCAGAAAAATCCAGATGTATTCCAGCCAAGCTCTTCTCAAAGCTTTCTCTGACCATTGGATGTTTCAGACTGCTTTTTCCCACCGTTTCACCCTGCAACTCCGGCCTGAGAAGGGTAGCCAACTGTTCCATCTGCTCCAAAGAGAGCGGCAGCTCTGGGTTTAACCGTTCATCATCTGCGGTATCCAACAGCTTCAAGGGTTGGGAAGGGTCGTGATGAATCAGATGAGCCAACTCGTTCTGGGCCAGCTGTAACTCTGCTCGTAACTGCTCCAACTGCTGAACAATCTCCAACATACCCAGTTGATAGTTCAACCGTTCGATAGGAAAACCATTCGCCTTCTCTTCCGCCAAACGGGCGGTATGGATAGACTCGGTGGCGATATCCAAAATCAACTCAGCCTCTTGAACACCCTCCTGGGCCGTCACCGCCTTCCAGTATCGGGTGCGGGTCTCTTTGATCAAGGCCTCAATATTTTTTCTCTGCAGATATGCCTCTCTTCCCTCGGTGTTGGCACGATGGTAGGCCTGAAAATAGTTCAACCCATAGTCCATCATCTCCCAGGTGGAAGCCATCCGAACCGCCGTCAATCGATAGCGCTCTGTTTGCAGACCGCTCTCTACCTCGTCACCGGACTCCAATGAGGGGAGAGACTTATCCTTATGACCCTCTGCAAAGGGGTTCAACTGAGAAGCGATGGTTCGATATTCGGACTTTACCTCCATCTGTGCCATCTGTTGCTTCATCTGCTCGGTACGGCGGGACAGATTAAACTTAATCGCTCTGGCCATCGCCTCTTCCAGTGAGAGAGGCGTTGTCAAAACAGCGATCTCTTGGGGTTGCTTGTCAGAAAATTGTGTCGTCTGAAGGGTCTGATCACCTTGGGAGAGCGTCGAAGGGTTAACCGCACACCCCCCCAAAGCCAGCGCCGCCACAACCGCCGATGCCATCAACGAAGAGGGTTTGGATCGAGAGGGAATAACGGAGCTATTTTTACTTTTTTTCTCAGTAAGATGGCAGGATTTTGGTTGGCTGTTTCTCTGTTTAAGGGACATGTCCAAGCACCTTTATTTGCATTAAAAATAGCCCAAGGGGCACACGACGTTTTTTTAAGGAGTTGCATCCGATTTTCAGAAAGATCTCCCCAAGAACGATTAATGCAGTTATCATGCCATAGAAATGTGCCAGCCTTTGGCACATGAGCAGGCGCTCTCCCATAAAAAAAAGGTCCCAAGGACCTTTTTTAAAAGCAGCTATTGATTAGACAAAACAGAAAAACAATCAGCCATCCCGGTTAATTTGAGCAATCAGCTCGTTACGCACCTTAAAGGCTGTTTCGGTCTCCACCTGACAGGTTCCCGCTCCCTGGTGTCCCCCGCCACCATATTTCAGGCACAATTTGCCGACATGGGTTTTGGAATCTCGATTAAAGATGGATTTCCCCAAGGCAAACACGGTTTTTTTACGGTCAATCCCCCACAAAATATGCATGGAGATATTACACTGCGGGTAGAGAGCATAGACCATGAAACGGTTTCCGGGAAAAATCTGCTCCTCCCCTCGAAGATCCACAACCGCCAAGTTACCATGAATTTTGGTACAGAGCTGAATCTGATTTTTGAACATCTCCTCCTGCTCAAAAAAATAGTCAACCCGCTCTTTCACATCCGGCAGAGCAAGCACCTCTTCAATGGTGTGTTGCCGACAGTAGTCGATCAAATTCATCATGAGTTGATAGTTGGAGATGGTAAACTCCCGAAATCGGCCCAGACCGGTCCGAGGATCCATGAGAAAATTCATCAACATCCACCCCTTGGGGTACAGAACATCCTCATCGTCAAACTGGGCAGAGTCGGCTTTATCCACCGCTTGCATCACCTCTTGCCACCTCTCATGGGGAAAACGGCTCTCCCCACCAAAATGTCGATAGACGACCCTGGCCACCGAGGGGGCAGTGGGATCGTTGATATGTTCGGGGATCTCCTCTCCCTTCAACCGGACGGACTCACTACCATGATGGTCGAAGGAGAGATAGAGCCCTGGGGTGTAGGGCAGATTGGTTGAAATATCATTCTGGGTAACCGCAATTTTTCCATCCTGCATATCCTTTGGCTGAACAAAAAGGATATCTTCAATCATATCCAACTCTTTCAGAAGCATTGCACAAACCAAACCGTCAAAATCACTGCGGGTAATCAGACGATATTTTTGTTGTTCCGACATCCATGCTCTCCCCATTAATAATAGAACAGTTACTCTTTAAGATTCTCTTTCAAAGCCGCTTTTTCTGCCAATATTTCCCGCTGTCTTCTCGCTATATGGGTAGTAATGAGCAACTTGAACTGCTTGGGCATGGGATCAATATGGGTCGCAATCTTCAACTTATTGTCCAATGGCCCCTGAACAAAGACAACCCGTCCAAAACAGTTGACCGGCTGAAACCTCTCTCCTCCCGTGCTGAGAAAAATTCTCATCTCCAACAGGTCACCCTTTTTAACACCTAATCGACGTGTCCGAAAGGCCAAACCCGTGGCACTCAAATTGACGGTAAAAAGATCTTTACCATCTGGCGAGGTGGCTGCTGGAATATCCAATTGGGTTAAATCCACCTCATCGACCAGATCTTTGAAGAGACGAAATTTTTTCGATAGATTGGGATTGATCCTCTCCAACTCCTCTATTATTTTAGCCGATTGAGGATGAAGATTGACCAGATTCTCCTTGGCCTTCTCCAGCTTTTTGGCCTCGGTAATGGGGTTGGATAGATCACGAATTCGCTGGTTTTCCATTTGAGCCTTCAGTTGCAACATCAACTGAGCCACCCGACGCTCCGCCTGACCCAGCCCTTGACGGGTAGTCAGTGACTCGACAATACCCAGAAAAAGGGCGGTCATGCCCTGATAATACTCCTCTTCATTTTCCGTCGCCGCCCGAAGAAACAGATGAGAAAGCTCTTCTTGAATCCAGATGGCATATTTTCTCGATTTAGACCGTTTTTTACTCAACAGAACAAAATGGGGTTGAAACTGCTTTAGAAGATATTGTTGGTCCTGAATCCGCTTGCGTAAACCAAACTCCTTGTTGGTCTTAAAAAAGGGCAGACACTCCTTTTCAAAGGTCTCATCATTCACCACACTCCAAACAAAGGGAATTCGATCGTTTACCCGATAATCTTTTCGATCATCACTCACCCTCGGGGCTGGCTCGCTCGCCTTCACCTCAGCAGAAACAATCTCCAACCCCTTTTGTATAATCTCATCTATCTTGGAGGAGCTACCCAGCGGCTGTTTCGGGGCAACAGGTTGGCGGTTGGCTGGTCTTGGCCGGTTGTCAGATTTTGATGTGGGCATTGCCTTGGGGATATCCTTAACCACGCGTGTTGAAACAGGTCTGGTTATTTTGGGCAGCAGCTGCCCCTTTATCTTTTTTTCTGATGGGGTTGAGGCAGAGCTCTTGACAGGAACAGAAGGGGCCGGCTTGAGAGTGGTCATGGTCGCCTTGACCTGGGATGGAGAGGCGACTTGCTTAACGGGTCGCACCGGCCTGCTCCTTCTGGCTTGCTCAGCCGGACTCTTTCTTTTCTTGATGAGAGCCGGACTGCTCGCTGTCTCAAATTGGCAGATGACCCGCGTTAAATGGGTAGCTGGGTTCTCTTCCACCACCTCCAACACCCTGCCGTAACAGTGAACAGGAAATTGGGCCATGGAGGAGGATGAAAACTGCAACTCCAACAGATCATCCTGCTCAATAGCCGGCTTCTCCATCCAGATGGTCAGCCCAGTACCATCGGTACTGAAACTGACCGCAGAGTTGAGAGACTCCGTCGGCATGATGGCATCAAGAATTTTGTTCAGTTTTTGGTTCTGGACCTCCAAAACCGCCATTCTATCCTGAGACCGCCCTCTCGCCACCAATCCAGACCGCCCCATCCGCCCTTCCAGGCCCAACAGCGCATCCATCTCCCGCTCCAACCCCAGCCGCATGGTCGGCAGGAAGGCCCCCAGGCGGTGACATTTGGCAATGCGAGAAATTTGGATCGGTGTGACAACCCGCCACCACAAGGAGACAGACTGGCTTTTCTCACCAGAGGATAATTGTTTGTTTGCCATAGAGCCAGGTCAGTCGAATGTTGATTTCTAACGCCGTCTTCGGGAGCGAATTTCATCCGTTTGCCGTCTGAAGATATGCTGAATCAGTGCTTCTCGATCAACATCAAGAATAGGATCGAATTGGCAGGCCACCTTGGAGAAGCCATCCTCTTGCGGTGGAAAAACTTTCATAATACGAACATAGCAGAGAATGGTTGCCATTGTTTCCAAAGAGAAGGCAAGACGCAACTCCAGCACCTCCCCCGCTTCCAGATCACAATTCTCCTCTTTGAAGGCAATGCCACCCCCACTCAAATTAACCCAGGTAGGGGCCAGAGGCCGATCCTGCTCCCCAGGGTGAAACAGCCTGAGAAGTAAGTTGAGTTTGATATCCATCCGCCCTAAAATCCGGGCAAGGGTGGGATCAGATCCCTCTAGTTTTTTAAGCTTTTCGGCAACATCCAAAGAAGACAAAATCTGTTCAACATCATTTTCCCGAGAAGGAAAGGCCCGAAACTTCTCATAGTGGGCCATGATATCAGCCATCTCCCGAGGGTCAACTCGCCGCCAAGCCAAGGGGAGCGTATCATCTACCCGAGCAAATTCCCGTTGCTGATTGGTAAGAGTGGATTTTTCTTGTGCCATAATGAATGTCTTCTCTCATGATCAGGCTCTTTCCCGGTCACACCTCTCCCCCTGTACCCTTCAACACCCCATAAAACAGAGAGCTGTTCCAGGTGACTATTGAGCCTCTTCCTTGGGAGCTTGGATGAAATCGGTACTCTCTAGAATCTGATTTTTTTCAATGGGCGGCGTCTCACGAGAGATAAGAATCTCAATCCGTCTATTTTTTGCCCTGCCCTCCTCGGTCTCGTTAGACTCAACCGGAGAGTACTCCGCCATCCCCCTGGCCTGCAACCTTGCAGGGTCCACACCACCCTCAGTCGCCATGAAGGTGACAATGGACGATGCCATCGCCGCAGAGAGAGACCAGTTGTTGGGATAGGGTCCGTTGGGATCAGGAGGCTGGTTGTCAGTGTGGCCAGAGATAAAAACCATATTGGGAACATCAGCCAATAAAGTGGCAATCTGTTGGAGTTTTGGCTTAATGGCCTCACGAACCGCCAAAGAACGATCAAAAATAAGATCATTGGTCAAGCGGACCATAAAGCCTTTTTCCAGTTCAATCACCTCCGCCTCACCATTATCGGTCTGGTTGACCAAAATCACATCCAACTGCTCTTTAAGGTGAACCAGCACAATCTGTTGTTGAAAATCCGTTGCCATCATGGTCTCACCAGTCGGCATCGGATTAACCTGTTGCAGGGTTTGAATACCAAAGGCATCCTTCAAAGAGCCAGAAGCCTCTTCAAATTTGACGATATCCAACTGGGCAAACGACAACAACAACACAAAGAAGGTGAGCAGAAGAGCCATCATGTCACCAAAGGTAACCATCCAGCCCGGCGCGCCCTTTTTACAAGGAGGACATTTTTTAGCCATTTTTCTCTATCAACCCTCTTCTATGGGAAAAAGGTACCAGGTAATCGGTGCAAAAGAGACTATAAAACAAGGGACTATTCCATATCTCTCTGAGAAGGAGGCAACGCCGCTTTCAAGGCCTCTTGGAGCATCCGAGGGTTAACACCTTTTTGAATACCAATCATACCGTCAATAATAATCTGACGAACCATCTGCTCCTCTTTACTGTATGCCCCCAACTTGACCGCAATCGGAATGGCAATCACGTTGGCAACAATCGAACCGTAAAGAGTGGTTAACAGAGCCACAGCCATCGCAGGACCAATGGATGAAGGGTCTTCCATACTAGCCAACATCTGCACCAGACCAATCAAGGTTCCAATCATACCAAAAGCCGGAGCCGTCTCACCGGCCCCATCCCAAAGGGCAATACCCTTCTGGTGACGCTCAGCCAGATATTCCAGATCCTTGGTTAGAACACTCTCCAAAAACTCTGGGTCTGCCCCATCCACACAGTGGTTGATGGCACCCTGCAAGAAGGGGTTGTCCGACTTGACCTTCTCCAACGCCAAAATCCCATCTTTACGAGCAATATTAGCCATATCAACCAATGTGTTGATGGTGGCTTCAGGATCACTTGGTGTCACGAAAAAGGCTTTTGCCATGATCCCCATGGAACCAAACACCTCTTCCATCTTGTGTTTGATCAACATGGCGGCGATGGTTCCGCCGATAACGATCAGAAGACTCGGCACATTGATAAACATGACGATATCGCCACCAAGCATGATCGCCATGATAATCAAGGCGAATCCGAGGACCATCCCGATAACGGTAGCTAAATCCATACCTCTGTTCCCTATCTGTTGTCCAACGTCATTGTCGGAAATTGTCGCCAAGATCCAATCTGGATACCTGACACATTACTGTAACCTACCAGTGACAAGCGAAAAACGGGCCAAATTTGTATTTGCTCCGCTGTTCTACTCAAAAAGTTTTTGAATTTTTTCTGTTGTTGGCCCCATCACCACCCCTTTTTCGGTTACGATGGCCGTTACCAACTCGGCAGGCGTCACATCAAAGGCCGGATTTCGAACCCCAACCCCTTCTGGGGCCGACCGCTGGCCCATACAGTGTGTCACCTCATCAGGAGACCTCTCTTCAATGGGAATACCTGAACCATCCGGTGTGTTGAGATCGATTGTAGAGAGTGGCCCGGCGACAATAAAGGGAATTCCGTGTCGTTTGGCCAAAACAGCCAGTGTATAGGTTCCAATCTTATTGGCAACATCCCCATTGGCCGCAATGCGGTCCGTCCCCACCACCACCACATCAATCAGACCCTGACTCATGATATGGCCCGCCATGCCGTCGGTGAGCAGAGTCGTATCAATGTTGTCTTTAAGCAGCTCCCATGCGGTCAACCGTGCCCCCTGAAGATATGGTCGGGTCTCATTAGCGTAGACTTTAATATTTTTAAGCAGATCCTTAGCTGCCCGAATGACACCAAGTGCCGTTCCATAGCCCGCCGTAGCCAAAGCGCCCGCATTGCAGTGGGTCATGATGGAGAGAGGTCGACCTTCAGGATGAGGTAAAATTTCCGCCCCAAGACGCCCCATGGTTCGACACGATTCAATATCCTCCAAACGAATGGCCTCCGCCTCCGCCAAAAGCCGCTCAGGGACACTCTGAGCAGGGACAGACAGCAACAGGGGCTTCATCCGCTCCAAAGCCCAGGCCAAATTAACAGCCGTGGGGCGACTCTCCCTCAGAGCTTTCAAACCAGGCTCCATCGCCTCTGTCCAAGAGCGGGGAACACCCTGAGCCACCAACCGTTTGGCCTCAACCGCCACACCAAAAGCCGTCGCACAACCAATGGCAGGCGCCCCCCGAACCACCATGGAACGAATAGCATCAGCCACCTCAACCGCAGAATCAAAGGTCAAATAGACCTCTTGATGCGGTAAAAGACGCTGATCCAACATGCATACCTGGCCATTTTTCCAAACAGCAACATCAAAAACACTCATAAATCATCCCCTAACATCCTTAAGAAACGGCAGTTACTGGTGCGTGAAAGGTAGTCTATCGGTTTGGATGATCGGCAAACACCAACGTCACCCACTCTCCCATTGGGAAGGACGCCCATTGAACCCTGTTGTCTGCTTGGTAAGCTGAGATCACCTCATCGGCCTGCCCGGCCAAAATCCCCGACAAAACCAGATACCCCCCCGGAGCCAACGATGAAACCAGAGAGGGACGGATTTCGATCAGAACATGAGCCAGAATATTGGCCACAATCGTCTGAAAGGGTCCAGGAGGCGGACAGTCGGAGAGAATAAGCGCCACTTTACTTCCAACCCCGTTGATTTGACAATTTTTTTCCGCTGTTTCAACAGCAATGGGATCATTATCCACGGCAAAAACCTGATGGGCACCCAACAACACCGCGCCAATAGACAGAATACCCGAGCCGGTTCCCATATCAAGAACCTCTCCCAAAGCCCCCTTGTCGGCGATTTTCTCCAGAGCCTCCAGACAACCTCTTGTTGTTTCATGAGAGCCGCTCCCAAAGGCCATCTGCGGGTCCAGCCTGATCAACTGCCGCCTGTTATCCTTATCCACCTCCAACCAACTAGGTAAAATCAAAAGACGCCTACCTGTCGCAATCGGCCTGGCATGTTTTTTCCAGGCATTTTCCCAATCCTTCTCTTCCAAATCCTGCCATTGAATCGAAATATCAGCACAAGATCGACCCGATGCAACCGTAATAAGCTGCAACTGGAGGGATAAACTCTCCCGATCAGGATCAGCAAAATACCCTTTTACAAGGGGTTTATCCCGTCCCATGGAAATATCGACGACACTTCCCATCGAGCCATTTTCCATAAGAAAGTCGCTGATACTATCCTCAAGATCAGAAGGTGCGACGATATGAATTTCATAAATCATGGTATTTTTTTTTCTAGATCATTGACAGGCAACACAGGTGAGCAGTATAAGCAAACCCACCTCAGTAATGACAGTCCTAAAGTATCATGAGGACATTTAGTCACAGGAGGCGATGCCCAGGTAGCTCAGTCGGTAGAGCAGGGGACTGAAAATCCCCGTGTCGGTGGTTCGATTCCGCCCCTGGGCACCATTAAAAAAGACAATAAAATAAAGGGCTTGCAAGAATACTGCAAGCCCTTTATTTTTGCCGAAAACCCCGATCCCC